>JBKECN010000020.1:0-9914 GCA_047974565.1 Actinomycetales bacterium | reverse complement strand
ACGGGCCGGTGCTGGTCGTGGTCGATCAACCGGCCTCGATCGGGGCGTTGCCGGTCGCGGTGGCCCGAGCGGTCGGCGCCGAGGTCGGGTACCTGCCGGGCCTGGCAATGCGCCGGATCGCCGATCCTGCACCCGGGCAACGCCAAGACCGATGCCCGCGACGCGTACACCCTTCGCCGAGGCCGCACGCAGCATGCCGCACGCGCTGCGTGTCGGGTGGACACCGGTGATGAGGCGTTGGCCGATCTGGAGGTCATCATCGGCTACGACGACGACCTGGCCGGGGAGGTCACCCGGATCGCGAACAGGATCACAGGGTCTTCTCACACAGGTCCATCCGGCACTGGAACGGGTTCTGGGGCCACGGGTGCAGCAGGCCGCCACCCGCGAACTCCTGACCCGGTTCGGTGGACCGATCGGGCTGGGTAAGGCCGGCCGTGCCCGACTGCTCGCGACCGCTCGGCCGGTGGCGCCGCGCCGGTACACCCGTCTGGTCGATGACATCCTCACCGCCCTGGACGCTCAGAGCGTGACCGTGCCCGGCACCGCTGCCGCCGAAGTCGTCCTGCCCCAGCTGGCGCGGACCCTGACCGGCCTGCTCGATCAACGCCGCCAGGCCGGCGCCCAAGCCGAGGCCATGCTCGATGCGCACCCTCTTGCCGGGGTCCTGACCTCGATGCCCGGCATCGGCGTCAGGACCGGTGCCCGCATCCTGCTCGAGGTCGGTGACGGCTCGTCCTTCCCCACCCCAGGCCACCTCGCCGCCTACGCCGGCCTGGCCCCCGTCACCCGCCGCTCCGGCAGCTCCATCCGCGGAGAGCACCCCAGCCGAGGCGGCAACAAGCACCTTCAAACGCGCGTTCTTCCTCGCCGCCTTCGCCGCCCTGCACGACCCCTTCTCCCGCGCCTACTACGACCGCAAACGAGCCCAAGGCAAGAAACACAACGCCGCCCTCATCTGCCGCGCCCGACACCGCATCGACGTCCTGCACGCCATGCTCCGCAACAAGCACCTACTACACCCCACCCGTCCACACTCGGGCCCCAGCCGCTTGACAACCTCAAAGGGCCCCCCGCTGCCGGCTCGCCGGATCCGGTTTCTAGTTGAGGACCTAGTGCGTCGGGGCATATACATCCAGCCCGGCCCATCGACTATGCTGGGGTGTGGCGTGGATGCGGGAAGTGGCGATCGCATCCGGAGCCTTTTTTTGCAGCCTGGCTGTGGGTTGGGGGTGCGGCGAAGTGGATGAGGCGGCTGTGGCTGCTGATCTGGCGAAGTTGCAGCGCAATCGGGGTCTTCAGTCGGGCTCCTTGGCTGACCGGGTCGGTCCTGCGTTGGCTCAAGTGACGGGGTTTAGTTCCGCCCGAGGAGTTGAGGCTCGGGGTTCTCTGTTGCGTCAGTTGCTGCGCGCCGCTGAGGGGCTCCCGCCCGACCTGCATTTGCTGTTCGCTCGCGCGTGCGCGACTCGACCTGATGACAAATCGACGTTGACAGAACGCCTGCGCATCGCCGCGAATCAGATTGACCGCAGCATCGAGGTGGCTCGTCGGCGGACAGTTGAGGCCAACCGTCTTGTTGCGTTGAGGTTGCTGGAAGATACCCAGGACGATAAGGGCTGGTTCCTTCAGAGGCTCCGGATCAATGTCGACCTACGGGAATCCAAGCCCGTGTACCACGCCGACTACACCCTCGTCGTCACCGCGCCAGTGCTTTCACGGATCACCGAGCAGGTCAGTTTGCCGGGTGACGGGACGGATGTCGAACTTGGGTTTGCTGCCGGGGGAGCCGTTCGGCTTGACACTGTGCAACGCATCCATCCCCAGACGTGGGCATCTCAGATGACCTTGGATCGCACCTACACGTGCGGAGAACTGATCGAGTATTGGTCTGCGGTGCGTCTTCCCGACCGGAGTTATGCCCCGCCGATGTCGGTGATGGCGCCGCGGCGGGACTGTCTGCATTTTTCCACCACGGTCCACCTAGGCGGGCTCGCCGATCAGATCTGGGTCTTGGATGGTGTGCCGCCGCCGACTGTGAACGACGTGACCCCGAGCGGTCGCCGACTGGACGTGGAGGAGAATCCACAGCCGACCGTAGAGTTTCAGTACCTTACGCCTGGCCTGATCTATGGATTGCGATGGACTTGGCGGGATGGGTGTGTGCGTTGATATCGTTGCCTCACTCGCGGAACGCGGGAGTTTCAGCCCCCATCAATCGCGGAACTCTGGGAGAGCCGTGGATGTGGCTCTCCCAGAGTTCATAGCGGTGTCGTCAGCCGTGGTACATGAGGCACAACGTGGCGAACTGGATGAACAGGTACAACATGGCGTCCTCCTTTCGCCATGTATCACCTGTCCCGATTTCAGATGCCGGGGTCACCTCGAAGCACGGCGACTTCTACCTCACCGACAGTTGGGTTCGGGTCGCGGAGCGCATCGTGGAGGGCGACACCCCAGGGCATGCGTATCGTTGGCAGCCCGCTCAGCAGTAGCGGCGCCTCGTCCAGGAGTGAGTGATTCTTCATATCGGGTTCAGTTATCGGCTCGGTGGGCGACCAGGTACCGCTCCACACGTGAGGTGGTTGTTCCTGAAGGAGAAGTCCTGTGGCCAGATTCATGAATGAATCGTGGGTGTGGTCGGAGTGTGCGTTGGGTGCGGCAGGTATCGGTTGGGCTCGGATGACCTCGAGAAGTTCGGCTGCGGTGGTGAGGTTCCCGGCTTGCACTGCTGCACAGAGCGTCATTTCTGCCACTGTGTGGAGATGGTCGCGCATGATTGCTCGTTCGCGGGTGTCGGGTACGAGCGCGGTTCGCTTTGTGTGAAACGACAAAGCCCGGATGCCTTCCCGGAGTGTGTCATTATTCCGGCCACGTGATGTGTGCAGACTCATAAGAGTCCGGGTGGTGAGGTAACTTTGCAGATGCCATGACTTGGCGGTGTATTCGTTTCGCACCTGTTCGACCTCGGTGATGAGAGTTTCGGTGATTCCGTCACGCTGTCTCTGAGTTTCTAGCCGTATGAAGTTGAGTTGATATTCAAGCATAGAGATCGCGAAACCGCCGGGGCTGTCGCCTTGCACTTGGTCTAGACAGGTGGCGATGTGCTCTAGATGAGACTCGACCGCTGAGGTGTCTTGTCGGGTAGCAGCGATGAAAGCTGCCATGAGGTGTGCACCTAGGTGTAGGGTGGGGATTTCCACTGGAATTTCGCCGCACAGAGCGGTGATGTCGTCGTAGATTTCCTGGTCGTGTCGACCTGCGCTGAATTCACCGTGGATTTCCATGATTTTTCCCTGCAGCGCGACGTTTCTACGGAGTTCGTCGGTGTGGTATCCGGCGACGGTGTCTTGGTTTCCGTCGGTGACCTGTGCGATAACTGCGGCGGCTGCTGCCGACAACTGGTCATCGCGGTATGTGGAGGAGATTGCCTGAGCCAGGATTGCCCATCGGAGGCGGTAGTCATCCTCGTCCGCTTGCTTCACGAACCGTGCGGCTTTACGCAGCTTTGCTTCCATGCGGTCTATGTCTCCGCTGAGATGTGCTTCCTCGACGGTGAGCATGGCGAGTTCGGCGCAGTAGCCGGGGAAGCTAGTCTCTGCCTGAGTCTGGTACTGGTGTGCGCCCGTGATCCATGGCCGGGCGCGTTCTGGTTGGTTCGCAGCGAGGTAGTACCGAGCTAGGGCGATTGAGGCACCTGCGATCATGGGGATGTCATGTTTGGGCCATCGGTGCGGGTGTGCTTCAAGTTCAGCGATGTTGTCTCCGATTTCTGCTGGTGTTCCCTCCTTGGCTCCGGCGATGCGGCCCAGTAGATCCGCGAACCACCAGTCCGCGATGGGAGTCGCTTCGAATGCTGGCTGGTCGTTCAAGATGGTGTCAGCGTATGCGTACGCAGCTGGCTTGTTTGTGCTCGCGTAGATGACGATCAGTCGAATATGTAAGTGGGAGAGGCAATCTAGGTCGTTGGCAAGTTGTGGGTCGCACGTGGGGATGAGCCGTAGCGCGGTCTCCAGTGTTTCGGAAGCGAGGTCGGTGTCTGCCGCGTCGTCGACCAGAGAGGTGATATCTACGGCGAGGCTACAGAGTGTTTCGTCGTCTAGGTGGACAGCTCGAGTCCAGCAGTCTCGCAGTGCCATCCTTACTTCTTGTGGGTCGGTGGTAGCTATGGCATGAGCTAGGAATACGGGGGCAAATGACGGGTCCGGTAGGTGGCGGGCCATGGTCGTGCATACCAGAGCAAATTTGTCTCTTATCCCAGGGGGAGCGGGTTTTTCATCATCGAACAAGAAGTCCAGGATGTCGTCGGCGAGTAGCATTTGGAATGCAGAGTTGTCTGGGCGGTCGAGGATTTGCTGGATCAACGTTGCTAAGGTCGATTCGTTGACGGGTGCCAGCCCGCACGACATGTCACCTAATGTATTCTCGACTCTTTGTCGCAGGGGATCGGAAGCGAGGACCTGGGTGACAAGCGCGATGAGGTCGTCGGGGAGGTCGAGGTCTGTGGCTGCGCAGATGGTGGCGAGGTAGTGCCGATCAGGGCTGGTGCTGAGTGTGTGTCGGATCTGATCTGTCATGTCGCCACGTGCCCACGAAGCGACCGTGGAGGCCAGGGCCTCTGGTTTGGTCATTTGGAGCCCATTCCGCTAGTCGAAATGTATGAGATGGGTGAGGCCCACAGAAGGGGGGAGTGGTGGAGGTCTCCGCTGTGCTTCCATGCCGTGAGTTGGGACAGTTGCCACGCCCGTAGGTGGGTGAGCGCGGTCGGCTTGGTGTGTGCGTCATGGATGGCGATGGCCAGATCGGTGAGGGACTCGTGGTTGAGTGGTTGTGTCGGGGTGCACGCGCGTGGATGCGGGTGGTCTGCGGGTAGGGGCCAGCGGGTCGATGTGACCAGTCGGGCTCCTGCGTTGATCGCGGATACCACCAGGCCGGTTTGTTCGTATGTTGATGTGTCGTCGCTGGCGCAGCCGATGAGGGCGACTCGGGCTGGGGCCGGCCAGTGATGTGCCTCTGAAAGCCACTGGCGGGCGGTGAGATGGTCGCCGCGCGGTCCTTGTCCGCTCAGGATCAGCGCGGTGTCGGCGTTGTCCGCATCGGTGCCGGGACGGACATGACCTAGGTATAGGAACCTGGACGGCATCCTATGCAAGTGGTAGGCAAGGTCGTCTTTGGTGGTACCCACTCCCGCGGGAGTGATTGCATCGGCGACTGAGTTGAACTCGCGAGTGAGGCGGTCGGGGTATCCGGATGGGTACAGCGGGGGCACGGCTCCGGTAGGGGGGCCGGGGTCGACCACGGCGCAGCCAGGTGAACTCGGGTCGGCCTGTGGTGCTATCCGTGTGCGGCTGGCCGGTATAACAGGGGTGAGTCCACCGATGACCAGTGCGCGTTCCAGCAGGCGGGTACCGGTCTCGTCGATCATGAGTAGCTCCCAGGGAAGTGAGGAGGTCCATCCCCTAGTGGCGATCGTGACGGTGTCCGGGGCAGTCGAGGTGGATGGTCGGCACAGTGCTGTGGACAAGGGTTGCGGCAATAGTGCGCGGCCCAAGAGGGACGCGGCAGCAAGTTCATCGTCAGGGCTGGTCAGGTTCGACGCCCATAGCCCGGCACGACGGTGACCATTTGGCGGGGCCTGTATCGAGGGGTGTAGGGCGGAGGCGAT
The DNA here is from genome assembly GCA_047974565.1 of Actinomycetales bacterium. Taxonomy (GTDB): domain Bacteria; phylum Actinomycetota; class Actinomycetes; order Actinomycetales; family CAWJMD01; genus JBDIAG01. Next base: position 4,252 of record JBKECN010000020.1, on the reverse strand, counting down.
CGCGTGCAGCGGCTGAGCATCGGGGATGTACCCGGCGTCGATGAGTTCCGCTCTACCGTCGTTGCGGATGAGTGACCATCCCAACGATGAGCCCAGAGGCTCGACGGTAAGGAGCCAGCCGGTGGGGAGGGTGGGAGTCGATGTCACGACGGTCGGGCCAGACCCGCAGCGAGGATTTCGCTTGTCGTCGGCGTGATGTCGGGGGTCGCTGTTGTTGTGATGGGTGTTGCGGTTGACGAGATGGGCGTTGCGAGGTCGATCAGCGGGGTCTGGCGGGGGGCGTTCTCGGGGTCGAGAAGGTGTAGCCAGGCGGTGCAGTGCCGGACGCGCTCGTCGGCAAGTGATTGGTTATCCCGGCCGGTGTGGCGCCACAGGGCCAGCGCGCGCCGCCAGGCGTTCTCGGCGGCTCGGGTGAGATCGGGATTGGATGCCGTGAGGCAGACGCGGGTGGCGCAGGTGGCTCTGATGGTCCAACGTCGTGCGGCTTCGACGGTTGGGCTCAGTCGGGCTAGGTGGGGGAATCTCCACCCCGCGTCGTGGGTGTCGACGATGAGGGTGCCCTGTCGTAGCGCTTTGGCTAGTGCCACGGATGCGGGCTGGGAAAGGCTGGTGGAGCCGGTGAGGTTCCCGGTGTTGGCTTGAGGCGACAGCAGAACTTCTGTGAGTGCCAGTGGCCAGGCTGGGGTGTGAAAGCTGCATGCCGCGGCCGTGGCACTTGTCTTGGTGAGGTCTGAGACAATCGAGACGAGGCCGTCTGCAGATATGGGCGCTAATGCGGGGGAGCCGATTTGTGGTGGTGGGGCGGACTTGGTTGCAACCACTGTGAGGTGTGCCTGTGATGCTGCGGTCTCTACGGCCCAGGTGATGGCGTCTTCGTCACGGGCTATCACGCCGTGACTGTTGCGCGACCAGTCAGCAGTGACGGACCCGGTGAAGAGTCGGCCATCGTCACCAGCGTGGACCGCCGCGGTTGGTGTGCAGGACCTGACGACGGCTGCTAGCGGCTGAGCGTTCGTTTGCCGTGAGGTCGGTGGATCGGCTGCGCTCAGTGCGTGTATTGCCCCTAGGAGCGCGTCACGGTCGGGGTGTCCTATAGGGATGTGGTGTGAGATGACTCTTGCGGCCTGGAGGAGGAGGTTTGTGACGCCGGGTGGGTATCCGGTGGCGTGCGAGACGGCGGCCAGTGCTCCTGTGAAAGATCCTGCTTGATCGGCGATAACTCGAGATAGTGCGGCGGGGTCATCTACGAGATGGTGGCATCTTCCAGCGAAGTTGGTGAGTTCGGCAGAGAGTACCGCCGCCGGCATTGGCCATGGGGATGCGTGGTAAAGCCACACAAGGTGGCCGAGCAGGCTCAAGTCGTAGAGTTGAGGGCTGAATGTGACACTGCTTAGGGTAGTTGTGGGCGTCTGCTGCTGTGCGCACAGATGGACTTCAGTCGCGACTTCATCCCCGAAAAGAACACGGACGGTATCGTCGGCGAAGCAGTGGTCAGATATTTCTACTATGGGGGGGTAGTGAGGAAGCATCGGGTCTATGACAAATGTTGCTCCTGGCACGCAGATCCGGGCGGCACCCGCCGGGGATGTTGTGTAGGGGCCGACCCGCACGGCGCCACTGGCCAGCAGGCGAACCTGCACCTGACTACTTCGCCACGTCCCTGTCATTGTCCCTCCACCTCTGGGCTGGCGTCCTGGTCGTAGGCGCCGGGCACCATGTCTTCACACCACTTCGAGAACTCTTCTGTGGGGAGGTATCTTGCTCTGTCGTGTGCGATCAACGCCTCGTACTCGGTGCGCCAACCCGGACGTAGCATTAGGAGTCTGGTTGCGATCTGGGCGTCTTGGGTGGCGAGTAGGTGGCTGGTCTCGTTTTGAGCTGTGATGAGGGCTTCGATCTCGCGACTGGGTGCGGAACGGTCGTTCTCTGGTGCATGCTCTGGCCGGCTCCAGGCGGAGTCATCCCAGGTGGCCAGTAGCGTGGGGACGGCCCTGTCGAAGGTGGTGCTTACGACTGCGTGTAGACAGCACGAGCACATTCTCTCTTCGACGTACATTTCCAGGTTGTGGGCGGCTTTCCAAGTGCGACGGATGAGGACCTGAGTCACGCGGTCAACGTGTCCTGCATATAGGGAGGGTGAAGTCAGGTCGACCTCCCAGTGGAAACCGTCTAAGTTGAGTCCGGTTTCTGGTCTATCACGAAGGTTTGCTAGACGTTTATGGATTAGCAGTCGGACGCCGTCGCTGATGTATTGCTCGTCGTGTAGCAGCACGCACTTCCTGGCTAGGTCTGTATCGGCCTCGGGCGTGTATGGTTGATTCGCATCGAACTGCATCCCGTCATGAATTCCGCGTAATACTCTGCGATGGAAGTCCTCGTTCAGGCCATAGGGCATGCATGCACGTTGCACTTCTTCCAGGCCGATATTTCGGCTCTTCGAGCGTCGGGTGACTGGCTGTACACAGCGGGCGGCCTTCGATCTGAACGGTACGGGATCATGATCGGGTACGGGGCGGTAGCTTGTGTAGCGGCCGTACACGCTCCGGTCGGTTCCGTGTGCATCGGTCTCTCGAGTTCCCCTCTTGGGCAGCAGGGGCGGGCGTTGATCGCTGCCGACTAAGAGGCGTGAGGGCGGGAAGGTCGCGAGGTTAATAGCCCCATAGGATTGCCACTGTTGGTCGTATTCTTGGGCGTACTGATCGTCAAACTCTCCAGGCGAAAGGTGGGGGAATATGGCTGCGACTTTGGCTGTCACCTGTAGCGCCAGTTCCTGCAGGGTGTCGTGGCTGGGTGACGTCCCATTGCCGATGAGGACGGCCGCGGCTGAGGTGCACCGGCCGGAGATTTGATCCATCGAGACGTTCATGCCGGATCGCTCGCATAGTTCCGTCACTGCCTGGACCAGGTGCGCGGTTGTGCTGGCGATCTGGATCAGTCTCGGCCGAAGACCATCCAACAGTTCGGCTGCAACGCGTTCCTGACGGGTGCTCAAAGTCGTGGTGTAGGAAGGCACCCGCGGCTCTCCCAGGGCCTTCCACTCTGCGGTGAGGATCCGCAGAGCCGATCTGGATAGTTCGCTGGGTTGTACACCGCTACCCCACTGTGTGTGCTGAACTAGCGGCGGTTCGCGCACTAGCTGCTGGACAAGGGACTGCATGCTTACATTGCCCATTCATGTTCCCTCTCCGTGCAAGACCAACCCATTGTATGTGGGAGCACCATCCTTGTGTTCTGACGGACGAGTACGTAGGGGACCCGACCCTAGATCTTGGAGCCTTTGAATCCAGGATGTTGCTGGGGAGCGCGAGATCTCGCCAGTCCTGCGCTTGGCCGTGCGCCTCCACATGCCAACGATCCGTGCGCCACTGGGTGGCGCACTACATCGGCGACACACTCCTGCTACGACCCTCAGCCGAGCGCCCTCAAGACCGTTTGGCTCTGCTGCCGTGGGTGTGAAGGCTGTGGCTTATGATAAGGGAGTTGGGGTTGGTGTGGTCCGCAGGCGAGTGTGATGAGGGCGAGGGCTGCGTGGGGGCTGTGGAATCCGTGAGCGCGGTTTAGCATGGTGCGGATCTTGGAGTTGAGTCATTCGTGGCGGCCGTTGGACATGCCGCGGGTGATGGCGGCGGTGATGCCGTCGAGGTGGCAGCCGATGGTGCGGGCGGCTGTGACGAACTCGGGCAGTTTCGATCGTGATGCCCAGGCGAGCCACTGCTTGAGCAGTCGCAAAACGGTTTTCGTGTCGGTGAGGTCACCGGCGAAGATGCCGCGCAGGGACTCTTTGAGTTGGTGGGCGCGGATCAGTTGCCCACCCATGCCGCGGATGCGGGCGAGGGTGACGGCTTGGCGGTAGGTGAGGTTCTTCGGGTTCTTCAGCAGGGCCCAGCGGGCTCCTTTGAGCAGTCGGGTGAGTTCTGGGTCGGGGTTGAGACGGGCCTGCTGCCAGTGCCTGCGGCGCACCGCGTCCAGGGCGTCGGTGGCGAGGCCGATGACGAGGAACGGGTCGAAGCAGATGACGGCCTTGGGGCGTGGGCGCGTACCGACTTCTGGAAGGCCCCGGACATGTCCATCGGCACCGCCTCCAACCGGTCAGCACGGCCGGGTGGCAGCGCCTGGAAAGAACCCGTCCCGGGGTGGCAGCGTCCTTGCCTGGGGCGCCCCACACGATGGTCGAGTCGGCATGGTTGGACACCAATGTCAGGTACTTGTGGTGCTTGCGCCAGTTGGGTCGGCCCGGGGCGCGGTGGCGGCA
>JBKECN010000018.1:0-5013 GCA_047974565.1 Actinomycetales bacterium | reverse complement strand
ACGGGCCGGTGCTGGTCGTGGTCGATCAACCGGCCTCGATCGGGGCGTTGCCGGTCGCGGTGGCCCGAGCGGTCGGCGCCGAGGTCGGGTACCTGCCGGGCCTGGCAATGCGCCGGATCGCGGACCTGCACCCGGGCAACGCCAAGACCGATGCCCGCGACGCGTACACCCTTCGCCGAGGCCGCACGCAGCATGCCGCACGCGTTGCGTCGGGTGGACACCGGCGATGAGGCGTTGGCCGATCTGGAGGTCATCATCGGCTACGACGACGACCTCGCTGGGGAGGTCACCCGGATCGCGAACAGGATCACAGGGTCTTCTCACACAGGTCCATCCAGCGCTGGAACGGGTTCTGGGGCCACGGGTGCAGCAGGCCGCCACCCGCGAACTGCTGACCCGATTCGGTGGACCGACCGGGCTGGGCAAGGCTGGCCGTGCCCGACTGCTCGCGACCGCTCGGCCACTAGCTCCGCGCCGGTACACCCACCTGGTCGATGACATCCTCACCGCCCTGGACACCCAGAGCGTGACCGTACCCGGGACCGCTGCCGCCGAAATCGTCCTGCCCCAACTGGCCCGGACCCTGACCGGCCTGCTCGACCAACGCCGCCAGGCCGGCGCCCAACTGGAGGCCATGCTCGATGCCCACCCTCTTGCCGGGGTCCTGACCTCGATGCCCGGCATCGGCGTCAGGACCGGTGCCCGCATCCTGCTCGAAGTCGGTGACGGCTCGTCCTTCCCCACCCCAGGCCACCTCGCCGCCTACGCCGGCCTGGCCCCCGTCACCCGCCGCTCCGGCAGCTCCATCCGCGGAGAACACCCCAGCCGAGGCGGCAACAAAAACCTCAAACGCGCGTTCTTCCTCTCCGCCTTCGCCGCCCTGCACGACCCCGTCTCCCGCGCCTACTACGACCGCAAACGAGCCCAAGGCAAGAAACACAACGCCGCCCTCATCTGCCTCGCCCGACGCCGCATCGACGTCCTGCACGCCATGCTCCGCAACAGCACCTACTACACCCCACCCGTCCACACTCGGGCCCCAGCCGCTTGACAACCTCATAGGGACACCCCCCCGAGCGACCAAGGATGGCTAGATGCGACGCGCTACTAACGCAATAGCAGGGGCTGCTAATTGCGATGACAGCCTCTGTCAGTGACGAAAACGCCCTTCCGTGGTCTTCTCTTAAGACCACCGGGTACCCGCGGGGAACCCGAAACCCATTGGAGGGGAGTCAATTATGGCACTGCGCGGCTGTGACCTCGTCAGCCTGTCTATACTACCCTTGGCGGCCGCTTGCGCGATCTTGGGCGGTTGTTCGGCCAGCGCGCCGTCGGCCGACCACACCGCGGCAACTCCTAGGGTGTCGGCCTCAGGCGCCGCGTCGCCAGCCGCCGGTACTGACACCATCCCCAAGCCTTTGGCGACGCAGACTCTGCCGCCAAAGCCCCTAGTCATCCAAACACCGGTCACGCACACCCTGGTGGACGACTCGCTCACTGTCATCGTGCTGCCCACGCCCCCCAACCCGACCACACCCGTGCCGACGACCACCCACATCTCAACCAGGACCATCACTCCGACCAAAACCCCGGCTCCAACGGTACGGATCTCAGGTCCGAGCCCGCGAGGGCACGTCGCGAGGAGCGAGCGGACGCCATCGCCCATCCCGACGACCCGCGCCACACAGGCGACGCACCCCCAGCCTCGACTCAGTGACGGAATCACCTCCACGCAGACTCCGCGAGCCAGCAACACGTCCGCTCCGGACGTCACCTCGGTGTCGACTGAGCGAGCCAGCACGCTCCCGGGCCCGGCCGCCCCGACGGGAGAATGCACCCCGGAGAGGTCCCCGGCTGGCCCGGGCTCCGCGCCGTCCCCGTTGAATGCACCACCTGAGCCTCAGGCTTGCCCTGCCGACGGCGGAACAGATGGCACAGCCACCCCTGTGGTCACATCGCCGCCTTCTCCAACAGGGTCCGCACCCCTCACAGACTCCCCAACGATCAGCACCGACCCGACCAGGAGGTAAAACCATGCGCCCGACCCGACAGACCACGGCTCGACTGACCACCCGAGTGGTTCGGTTCATCGCCGCGACCGTAGCACCGAGCCTGCTTCTCGCCGCTCCCGTGGCGCCCGCGACCGCAGATTCTCTAAGCGGTACCGCGATCCAGATGCTTCAGGACAAGCCAATGCCGGCTACCGGCCACGACGTGAGCAACTACACCGGACGGGTCGACTGGACCGGCGCCAGACACGACGGTGCGCACTTCGTGTACATCTACGCCAGCGAAGCGACGAAGTACCGGAACAAGCATTTCGCGCAGCAGTACAACGGCTCCTACGATGCGGGCATCATCCGGGGGGCGTATCACTTCGCCGAGCCCGACCGGTCATCCGGAGCCAAGCAGGCCCAGTATTTCCTCTCCCATGGCGGTGGTTGGTCCAACGACGGACGCACCCTGCCGGGCGCTCTCGACCTCGAACCACTACCGAACCGCCAGTCCTGCTATGGGCTCTCACCAGGTGAGATGCGCACCTGGATCACGGACTTCTCTGACACCTACCGAGCTGCCACGAGCCGGGACCCGGTCATCTATACGAGCACCAGCTGGTGGAACACCTGCACCGACCACTGGACGGATGCTGCGAAGCGCCACCCGCTGTGGCTAGCTAGCTGGGCCACTACCCCGGGACCCTTGCCCGCCGGCTGGGACTACTACACCTTCTGGCAGACCGCCGATCGCGGAGACCTGCCCGGCGACCAGGATGTCTTCAACGGATCGCTGACTCAGCTGCACCGATTCGCCACTGGGGAGTGACACCCGCCCCGCCGCAACGCACATCGGCACCTTGACATGCCCGTTCTACTTCAATGCCTTCTCTACCCCACCACGCCCTCCTCCAACAACCAAGGAGACCCTGACATGAGAGTCACACTTTCCCGCCCGACACGCGGACGCGGATTCGCGCTCAGCGCGGCCCTAGGGCTGGCTTTGCTCTTCGCCGGCACGGCACCCGCCCACGCCAGCGCGGACGGCTGCAACGACAGCTGGTCCTGGTTCGACGGGAACCCGGAGGTGTGCGTGCACGTCACCGGTGACAGCACACACGTCACGGCGGTCGATGCCGACGCCTCCGACCCGAGGTTCCCCGGGATCTGCAATGGCGTCATTGAATTCCGGTACAAGACGAATGACAACGACGGAAACCTCCACATCGTCCAGCGGGACCGCTTAGCCGTCTCCGCAACGGGCCCAGTCGGGGGCTGTACCAGCGAAGTCAAGGCCACCAGCAGCACCCCGGGAAGCTCCGGCTACAGCTTCCCCGACAGTGGCGGACGCGTCTGCGCCGTCTTCATCACCCACGATTCTGACCAAGCCGAGGCCTGCATCGACATCTCGAAGGACTAAACCACCATGAACACAAGCCACCCTAGCTCCGATCACCACGCGCCGCAGCAGACACAACCAGCCCAGAACCCCGGGCTGGTCGCCGACAAAGTGCGTTCCGCTAGCCATCGACTGGCCCTGTGGCTTGCAGCACCGCTCGTCATCTCGGGCGTGACAACACTGCCGGTCACGGCTGCGCATGCGGACTCAAGCGGCTGCAGCTACCCCGATACGCGCGCGCTCTGTCTCGAGGTGAGGGGAAACGGCGGCGACATCGACTACCTGCGCGCCAACTTCGAAAAGGCTCGGTCACCGATACCGGGAGACCCTCAGGAGACCTGCAACTGGCATATTGACCTGTCCAAGCAGGCCACCTTCTCGGGGGCCGCCACCAGCACGGTGAACGGCGCCGACGTGGCACCCGGATCGTGGGTGACCTATGAAGACGACGTCCAACCGGTTCAAGACGGCTGCACTTACGCAGCTGATCGAGTGCAGGAAAAGATTAGGGCCCATAACGGAAAAGTGTGCGCCACACTGTACGAGAACGCCTCCAACGGAAATATCGGTCAGCCTGTGGACACGACGTGCACGTCCATTGAGGGCGGCACTAACTACGCGTGGGGACCTCCTGTATTGCAGCGAGCGAACGAAATCGGGAGCGCATTTCATACCTTGGATGACAGCGCCCCCGACGTCATCCGTCAGGCCGCAATAGCAGGCAAAACCGAGGTGGACCTCGGAACGTCGGACCGCAACCCACCTCTCATCGCCTGGACAGAGGTAGCAACATCAGATCCGAGCGTAACCGTACCGCTGGTAACAAAGGAACGACGGTCCACCAATCTCAAGAGCTCCATTCGGTGGCAACTGGGATACCGCACAGTGAATCGCGTAGCTAGCTTCAACCGCCGCTACCCCGATGGTTCCGTCACCGGTTACACCATCCATGAATATGGGGTCGACAAGGTGGCGCGACGGCGTCTGGTGATTCGACAGGACGGCGCTGGCGCCGCCGGAGTTGAATGGACGCCCTTCGACAACTGGGGCGACTGGACTGACCTAAACTGGAACGTAACCCGAGACTCTTCCGGAACGCCCACGTTGGATTTCACCCAATGAGCGGATTGAGCAGCAGCTCCCCCGGTCAGTCCCAACGCTGTTTTCCCTGATGCTGATACAACGCGACCGGCGGACGGGGCCCGACACATGCGCGGTAGGTGAGGTTCTTGGGGGTTCTTCAGCAGGGCCCAGCGGGCTCCTTTGAGCAGTCGGGTGAGTCCTGGGTCGGGGTTGAGACGGGCCTGCTGCCAGTGCCTGCGGCGCACTGCGTCCAGGGCGTCGGTGGCGAGGCCGATGACGTGGAACGGGTCGAAGCAGATGACGGCCTTGGGGGCGTGGGCGCGTACCGACTTCTGGAAAGGCCCCGGACATGTCCGTCGACACTGCCTTCAACCGGTCAGCACCGCCGGGTGGCAGCGCCTTGAAGAACCCGTCCAGGGTGGCAGCGTCCTTGCCTGGGGCGCCCCACACGATGGTCGAGTCGGCATGGTTGGACACCAATGTCAGGTACTTGTGGTGCTTGCGCCAGTTGGGTCGGCCCGGGGCGCGGTGGCGGCA
>JBKECN010000013.1:0-5306 GCA_047974565.1 Actinomycetales bacterium | reverse complement strand
GGCGGCGCCGCGGTTGCGGTGTCGGCGACCTTGGGTCAGGTCAGGTGTCGTCCGGTGGTGACAGGCACTCGGGGCATGCCGAAGTCGTCACATATGACGAGCTCGGCATGCCGTTCATCGGCGTCAGGTGGCGCCGCGCTCGGGGGCCGGCGACCTCGGGTCAGTTCAAGTGTCGTCCGCTGGTGACAGGCACTCGGGGCATGCCGAAGTCGTCACATATGACGAACTCGGCATGCCGTTCGTGGGTGTCAGGTGGCTCCGCGCTCGGGGGCCGGCGGCGTCGGGTCAGTTCAAGTGTCGTCCGGTGGTGACAGGCACTTGGAGCATGCCGAAGTCGTCACATATGACGAACTCGGCATGCCGTTCGTGGGTGTCAGGTGGCTCCACGGTCGGGATGCTGGCGTCATCCCAGTCAGTTCAGGTGGCCAAGGGTGGTGACAGGCGCTTGGGACATGCCGATGCCGTCGCATGTGACGAGTTCGGCATGCCGTTCGTTGTCGGGCCGCTCCGGGGTCGGGGTCTTCGCGGCGTCGCGCTCAGTTTCAGGTGTCGTCCGGTGCTGGCAGGTGCTTGGGGCATGCCGACGTCGCCGGATGTGACGAGTTCGGCATTCCGTTCGTGGGCCTCGGGGTGTCCCCGCGGTCGGGGTCTGCGCGGCATCGAGGTCAGTTTCACGTGTCCTCAGGGTGGTGCCAGTGCTTCGGGCATGCCGAAGTCGTCGCATGTGACGAGTTCGGCATGCCGTTCGTCACTGTCGAGGTGGCTCCGCGGTGGGTGTCGGTGGCGTCGCGGTCAGTTCGGGTGTCCTGTCGCGGTGATGGTTGCTTTGGGCATGCCAATGTCGCCGGATGTGACGAGCTCGGCATGCCCTTCGTGGGGCTCGGGCCCCGGGGTATGCCGACGTCGTCGGATGTGACGAGTTCGGCATTCCGTTCGTGGGCCTCGGGTGGCCCCGCGGTCGGGGCATGCGCGACATCAGGTCAGATTCAGGTGTCGTCGGGTGCTGGCAGGTGCTTCGGGCATGCCGAAGTCGTCGCATGTGACGAACTTGGCATGCCGTTCGTCACTGTCGAGGTAGCTCCGCGGCGGATATCGGTGGCGTCGCGGTCAGTTCAGGTGTCCTCAGGGTGGTGGCAGTGCTTGGGGTATGCCGAAGTCGTCGCATATGACGAACTCGGCATGCCGTTCGTCACTGTGGAGGTGGCTCCGCGGTCGGGTGCCGGCGGCGTCGGGTCAGTTCAGGTGTCGTCGGGTGCTGAAAGGTGCTTCGGGCATGCCGAAGTCGTCGCAGATGACGAACTCGGCATGCCTAGGTGAAGGGCCCCCGGTGGGTGGGCTCAGGTCAGCGGCCCAGAATCGACTGGCCGCAGACCCGCAGCACCTGGCCGTTGACCCCGCCGCTGTCGGGCCGGGCGAAGAAGGCGACGGCCTCGGCCACGTCGACCGGAAGACCGGCCTGGGACAGGCTGTTCAGTCGCCGTCCGAGCTCTCTGGGCCCGAACGGCATCCGCGCCGTCATCTCGGTGTCGATGAAGCCCGGCGCGACGGCGTTGTAGGTGCGGCCGGCGTGTGGGCAACCGTCCGGGTCGATGAACTGGCGTGCGCGGGCCCGGACCGCACCGATGACGCCGGCCTTGCTCGCCGCATAGTTGGTCTGGCCCCGGTTACCGGCGATGCCCGACACCGACGAGACGGCGACGAAGCGTGCTTGGGAGGCCAGCGGCGAGCCCTCGGCCAGCAGGATGTCGTCGATTCGAACCTGGGCCGCCAGATTGACCTCCAGAACTGCAGCCCACTTGCTCGGCTCCATGTTCACCACGAGTCGATCCCTGGTGATGCCGGCGTTGTGGACGACGATGTCCAGGCCCCCGAGCCGGGCGGCTGCCTCGGCGATCCGGTGGCCGGCGTCGGCTCGCGTCACGTCCAGATGCAGTGCCGTGCCCGCCACCGAGTTCGCCACTGCGGCAAGGGATTGCCCGGCGGCGGGCACGTCCACGCAGAGCACCCGAGCGCCATCGCGTCCAAGCGTCTCGACGATCGCGGCACCGATCCCCCGGGCCGCGCCGGTGACCACGGCCACCCGCCCGTCGAGAGGTTGCTCGGGAGCCACCTGCACGGACGCGGCGGCCCCGACAACCAGGACCTGGCCGTCCACATAGGCGCTGCCGCCGGACAGGAGGAACCGCACCGCAGGCCATGGGTCGGCACCGGTTCCCAGCTGGACGAGGTTCGCCGTGGCCCCCTTGCGCAGTTCCTTGGCCGTGGACCGGACGAGCCCCTCCAGAGCCTGGGCGACCGCTGCGGACTCGGTGTTCACCGGGTCCACCGCGTCCGGAACGGGGCCCAGGATCACCACTCGCCCACTGGCTTGTAGGCGGGTGAGGGTGTTGTGCAGCGCCGAACGCACGTCGTCCAGTGCGCTGATCCTCGATGCGGAGACGGCGTCGATGATGACGCCGGAGATCCAGCCCTCGGCACTGGTCGAAGTGAGCACACCCGCGGCCGACAGGTCGGCGAGAATGCCTGCGCTGCGGCCGGTGTCGCCCAGCACCAGAACCCGTCCGGGGATCAGCGGACCGTCCGCCGCGTGACGCCGCAGTTCAATGGGACGGGGCAGCCCGAGGCGCGAGGCGACGAAGCCGGCCGGGCCGGATTCCACCAGCCGGGCGTAGGAGTCGCGTGATCCGGAGCCACCGGAATGCCTGCGTGCCGGGGCGGCCCCGGGGACGGAGCGGCCACTCATCAGGCCGCCTCGAGAATCGCGGTCACACCCAGCCCGCCAGCAGCGCAGATGCTGATCAGGCCACGACCAGAACCCTTCTCGTGCAACAGCTTCGCCAGGGTCGCCACGATGCGGGCGCCGGTGGCCGCGAAGGGGTGGCCGGTGGCCAGCGAGGAACCGACGACGTTGAGCCGAGCCCGGTCGATGGAGCCCAGCGGGCCGGGAAGACCCAGGCGGGTGCGGCAGAAGTCTGCGTCCTGCCAGGCGGCCAGATGCGTCAGGGGTGTCGCGGCGAAGGCTTCGTGGATCTCGACGAAGTCGAAGTCGTCCAGGGTCAGGTTGTTTCGGGCGAGCAGTTGCGGGACGGCGTAGGCGGGGGCCATCAACAGCCCTTCCTCGCCGTGGACGAAGTCGACAGCGGCGGTCTGAACGTCGATCAGGTGCGCCAGCACCGGCAGGCCGCGCTCGCGGGCCCACTCATCGGTGGAGAGCAGGACGGCCGCGGCCCCGTCCGTCAACGGCGTGGAATTGCCCGCCGTCATCGTCGGGTCGGCGCCATCGGTGCCGAAGACCGGCTTGAGCTTGGCCAGCGCTTGCATCGAGGAGTCCGGGCGCAGGTTCTGGTCCCGCGTGAGGCCCAGGTACTCGGTAATCAGGTCGTCGAAGAAGCCGCGCTCGTACCCGGCGGCCAGATTGTGATGGGAAGCCACGGTGAGCTCGTCCTGAGCCTGCCGGGTGATGCCCCAGGCGGCGGCGGTCAGGGCCATGTGGTCGCCCATCGACAGCCCCGTGCGGGGTTCGTCCGTGCGGGGCGGGACCGGCGCGAGGTGCGATGGCCGCAGCCGGGACAGCACCCTGAGCCGGTCACGGGGGGTCTTGGCGCGCTGCAGCGCGACGAGGGTGTGCCGCAGATCGTCGGTGACCACGACGGGTGCGTCGCTGGTGGAATCCACTCCCGCGGCGATCGCGGAGTCGATCTGGCCGAGCGCGATCTTGCCGGCGAGCACCGCGGTGGTCTCCAGCGATGTGCCGCAGGCCTGCTGCAGGTCAAAGGCGGGAGTGAGGGGATTCAAGGGAGATCCGAGCACGGCCTCGCGGGTGAGGTTGAAATCGCGGGGGTGCTTGAGCACCGCGCCCCCGGCCACCTCGCCGATCTGGACGCCGGCCAGCCCGAACCGGGCGGCCAGGCCGTCGAGCGCGGCGATGAGCATGTCGAGGTTGGTGGCCTGTGCGTAGGCGCCTCCGGCACGCGCGAAGGGGATGCGGTTGCCGCCCAGGATGGCGACCGGGCGGGGTGCGGCAACGGGCATGAAGATCCTCCGACGGGTCTGTGATGCGGCGGGTAGGCCTGCGCTGTCGATAGTTATCGCGCTGTCGATAGTTATCGATACTCAAAGTATCAGGTAGATGTTAGGTATGCGATACCGTGAGTATCAGGCACGAGGTGGGTTGCGCCACGTCGGGTCGCGCCGGCCGGTCGCCGGGGTGGGCACGGCCGATCAAGCCCATTCGCCAACCGCACCTGCCGACCGTATGAGAGGACGTGAACCCGTGACGAGCGACCCAGGCGCCGGAGCCGCTGGTTCGAGCACGGCGTCATCGCCGGAGGCGGACGGCACCCGGGACGGTCGTCACCGTCGCTGGGACGCGCATCGGGATCAACGCCGCGCAGAACTCACCGACGCTGTCGTCAGGGCGATCCGCGAACACGGGCCCGGGATCGGCATGGAGGAGATGGCGCAGGCCGCCGGCACGTCGAAAGCCGTTCTCTACCGGCACTTCGGTGACAAGCGTGGGGTGCACCGCGCCGTGACCGAGGTAGCGAGCGAGAGCATCCGGGCCAGCGTTGCCCGAGCCCTGAGCAGGCCCGAGGCAAGCCAGGGGCATCCCGGCCGGCAGGCCACCCGGGCGGTCATCGACGGCTACCTCAGCCTCGTCGAGCGCGACCCCGCGGTGTACCGCTTCGTCATCTCCGGACCGCACTCCTGGAGCGGATCGGACCCGGTCCGCAGCCTTGCCGACCAAGTGGGCCGTCAACTCGGTGAGCACCTGGCGTCCGCAGGGGTGAGCGAGCAGGACGCCGCCGTGTGGGGTCCCGCTTTGGTAGGCCTGATCCGAGCAGCAGCAGACGACTGGATGGCCCGCACCGACCGGTCCAGCCAGGACGACCTGGTGGAGAGCCTCACCCGACTGGCCTGGTACGGGCTTCGAACCCCACCCCGTTCCGGAGTACCCTGACCGGGCGGCTCAGCCGCGAGGAGGGCTCGCATAGTGGCCTAGTGCGACGGTCTTGAAAACCGTTATGGCGGCAACGTCATCATGGGTTCGAATCCCATGCCCTCCGCCGAGTGGGTTCATGCTGGAGCCCAGGTCCGGGACTTCGCCTCGGGCGGCCTCATGGTCTCCGGTGTCAATGGCCATGGACATCCGGATCACGGACGGCCTGGTTCTGCACCCGGCCTACTAGTAGCGTGTCGTTCCTAATAGTTTGGGTATTGTGGGGGTTGGCTGGTCCTGATTGATACGTTGATCGGGAGGAGTGCTGATGCCCAGGCCGAAGGATCATGTGGTCTCGTTGACTGCG
>JBKECN010000089.1:0-81379 GCA_047974565.1 Actinomycetales bacterium | reverse complement strand
TCAGGGTGGTCGGGGTGGTGTGGTGGCGCATCAGGACCCCGGCGGGGTCGGCCAGGACGGTCTCGGCGATCAGGCGCAGGGCATCGAACCGGTCCCGTCCCGGGGACCACCGGCAGGCGGGATCGGTGACCGCACCAAACCACTCCGGGCGAGTCCACCGCTCCCAGACACACCCGGACACACCAGTGCCAGCGCCGGATTCGGCGGCAGCACTCAGACCCGAATCGGTACCAGCTCCAGGCGTGGCGGCTGGCGCGAAGACCGGCGCCGCAGACCCCACGCCATCCCGCGCGGCGGTGGAGGCTATCTCGGCCGCGGAGCCCGGGTGCTGGGTGGCAAGAGCGTCGCCAACAGGGGGCTGGGCAGACGTCTGCACGGGAGCACCCGGCCGATGACCAGGCCCAAGCAACCCGCCCGGGTCTGGCAGACCTTGCTCGACGCACCCAGGATCGCCCGGTTCGGGCGAGCGGGTAAGTCCCTCGGCTGGATCAGGCCGGGGTGGATCAGTCCGGGGTAGCTCAGTGGCCGCCCCACCAGCGGGAGCCGTTGCCCCAATAGTGTCTGCAGCCGCAGCAGCGCTGCCCGCCGCACTCACAGTGTTCGCCGGACTCGCGGTGGCGGCTGTCTGGGTGGTCCGCGCGCTGGTCCCGACGCCGGATCCCGGTTCCCGGTCGTTGGCCTGGCCAGGGCTCGGCGTGCTCTGTGGGGTCGGGGCGGGCTCTGCTCCCCGTTCGGCCGCAGTACCTTCGACCGGGTCGGCGGGTCCGCTCGGGCTCTTTTGACCCGTGGGAGCGGGACTGCCGGGCGCCGTGGCGGGCGAGTGCCCGGTGACACCAGTGGTGGTGGCCTGCGCCCTACCGCCGGCAGTCGTCGCCGGCACGGAGCCCGGACCCGCGCCCGCGCCCGCGGCACCACCGTCTCCAGCCGTTCGCGAGCGATGACCAGTGCCACCGCACTCAGCCGCATCTGGGGTGGTGGTCTGCGCCCTACGGTCGGCAGTCGTCGCCGGCACGGAGCCCGGACCCGCGCCCGCGGCACCACCCTCTGAAGCCGTTCGCGTGGGGTGGCCGGCGTCAGCGCCCTCAGCCGCATCCGCGGCGGCTCCAGCAGCCGTCCCGGAATCGTCACCGGTGTCGGGGCGCCAGCCGAGGGTGTCGGCCAGGGCACACACGGCCTGGTACATCGCCTGGATCGACTCGGCCGGACCTTCGGCCACCAACCGGGCAAGCCCATCGGGCAGGGGCTCGGTCCACACACTGCGCTCGTCAGCACCCCGCTCCCGCCGGGCTCTGACCGCGTCCGGATCCACCCGCAACACCGCCGCCCGGAACCGCTTGGCCAAGCCCGCAGGGGTGAACCACACCTGCGGATCGGTGTCGAACGGACATAACGCGTCCGCCTCAATCAATCCCATCACCTCGGCCTCGGCCACCTCCGCTGTCTCCCGAACAGCCGCAGCCACATGCGCCCACGACACCCGCCCCGCCACCAGCAGGCGCAACATCCCGGGCATCCAACCCACCAGCCGCGTGCACTGATGCACGAACCGCTGCGCCGCCCCCCGACCGGTACGAGTGACGAACCCGACCTCCACAGACCCGTCCCAATCAAGCCCGCGCGCCTCATCCGGCGATCCGCCCACCATCGAATCGGCATCCTGACAGGCCTGCGCGAACCGCTGATCCGCCAGGCGAGCCACCGCCATCGCCTGCATCGCCTGCGCCACCCCCACCGCACGCTGGGCCACCTGCATGACCTCCACTACCTCGGAGTCCGCCGCCGCTCCCGACGACCCCGCCGGGGCACTGTCACCACCGCGAGGTACACCGGGGATGCCGGCACCGTCGGCTGGACCGACACCGTCGACACCGTCGACAGGACCGACTCCAGCCCGGGTGGGCGCCTCCTCGCGATCAGACATAATTCGATAATAGATAGATCACGTGTACGAGTCAATAGGAGATTTGAAGTTGTTTCAGTTCATTTATGTCCGATTAATACTCGAAGGAGCGAGACCGCCGAGCCTTTCCATGTGTTCCCACCGCGACCCCATAGGTGATTCGGGGTCGGATGCTGAGCACCATGGGCAGGGCCGGCGGGCGTGAACGAGCGTTCGGGGCGGCGGCCACGAGTAACTGCCCGAGGGTGGCCAGTCACGTGCCCGTGGGCGGTCAGAATGTCTGCCCACTGATGGCCACGGGTTCTGCCCACTCTGTTGGGTGCCCGGCACGCTGCAGCAGCGTGTTCGGGTGATCCTCGTCGTTTGACGGCGGTGCTGAATCGCCCATCAAACCGGAGAGGATCTGGATGAAGTCTGGCGCTGATGTCGTTGAGATCCTGAAGGCCTGCGATCTGACGGAGTCGTTGCGGGCGGCTGGCGAACTGTCCGGCTGATCGCATCACACGGGTGGCGCGCGCTTGCGGCGCTTGGGCGCCTCGTGCGCGGGGACGAGCCGACGCGGCAACAGTGCCCGCACGACCAGAGTGTCCCCTCAGCGAGACCGCTCCGGCGTGACCGCACCCGTACATCGCCGAGCGAATGAGAACCGCTCGAGCAGGCATCATCCAGACCAGCGCCCCCAGGCTGGAGCACACCAACCCCTATGGGTGTGCTCTCGATGTGCCCCGCCCCACAGAGCCCTGGCGGGCGTACGGCGGCCTTGCTCTCCTAACAACGCCGCCGGCGACGTATCGCAACCTCGTGGGCTGGGGTGGAGCCGACGCGGAACGGGCCCCACGACCAGAGTCCCCCTGGCAAGACCGCGCTGACTGAACGGCACCGATACATCCCCTTGGTCGCTGAGCCAATCGGAACCGCTCAAGCAGGCACCATCCAGATGTGCGCTCTGATCCCAGCCCGGCTACCCAGAACCCCTCGCAAGCGACCTGGCAAGCGCGCGGCGGTACGGCCCTCAACTCGACGTGGTGTCCATGGCCCTGGGGCCGATGTCAAGCCGCTGAGTTTGACGTCAAGCCAGGTCTCGCCGACCTGGCGGGTCCGCTCCGCCAGCACCTGCTCGTGACGGGCTTGGCCAAAGGGGCACGCCTAGTCCGGAAGTGGCCGCTGGTGGGTTGATGTCACGGAGAGAGGTTCGCGGATCGAACTACAGCCCGGAAAGGCGACCCGACAGGGCCACTTTTGGCTAGACGAGGTGGGTCCGGCCAGCACTCTTGAGCTGATCGACGATCTTCTTCACGTCCTGGGCGCGCCCGCGGGTGGTCACCATCACTGCGTCGGGAGTGTCCACCACGACGACGTCCTGCATGCCGACCACGGCGACCAGCCGTTCGCCGGCCGGCACGATGATGCCGCTGGCGTCCTGGGTGACCACCCGGTCGGCGTCTCCCAGCAGAGCCAGGCCGCCGGGCCGATTGCCGCCGGGCAGCAGGTCGGCCAGGGAGTGCCAGTCCCCCACGTCGTCCCAGCCGAAGGTGCCGGGGACCACCGCCACCCCGCCGCGGGCGGCGACCGGCTCGGCAATCGCGTGGTCGATCGCGATCTTGGTCAGCCCGGGCCAGATCTCGGTGAAGGCCTTGTCGGCATTGCCGGCCTCGATCTCCTGCGCGATCTGCACCAGGCCGTCGCGCAGTGCCGGCAGCTGGGTGCCCAGATGGTCCAGCAGTACCTGTGCTCCGACGACGAACATGCCTGCGTTCCAGTAGTACTCGCCACTGGCCAGGTAGCGCGAGGCGGTCTCGATGTCGGGCTTCTCAACGAACTCGGCGACTCGCTGAGCGGTCGATGTGCCAGGTGCACCCAGGTCGCCGGCGGCCCGGATATAGCCGAAACCGGTGGCCGGGAAGGCGGGTGTGATGCCGATCGTCGCCACGTACCCGGCCCGGGCGGCGGCCACCGCCTCGACCACGGCGGACTCGAAGTCGGCGAGCCGGGTGATGACATGGTCGGCGGCGAACGAGCCGAGCACCGCATCCGGGTTGCGCCGGGCCAGCACTGCGGCGGCCAGGCCGATCGCAGCCATCGAGTCGCGTGGGGAGGGCTCGGCGAGCAGGTCCTGTGCAGGCACCTGCGGG
Source organism: Actinomycetales bacterium (assembly GCA_047974565.1). GTDB lineage: Bacteria > Actinomycetota > Actinomycetes > Actinomycetales > CAWJMD01 > JBDIAG01. The sequence goes on along the minus strand of JBKECN010000089.1, from coordinate 77,347 downwards.
AGCTGCTCGCTCACCGCCCGCACGTGCGCCGCCCCGGTGACCACCAGTACCCCGTCGCCGGCCAAGGGCGCCACCCGGTCATAGGTGGCCTGAACCAGGGTGCGACCGCCGCCGGTCAGATCGTGCAGGAACTTGGGCGCCGCAGCCCGGGACAGCGGCCACAATCGGGTGCCCGCACCGCCGGCGGGGATGACCGCGGCAAAGCCGGGAATCGACCGGTCATCCGAGCCCAGCGAGGCAGCGCCCGCGACCGGACCCGGACCGGAATCCGCGACGTGCGGGCCAGCGCCCTGATCCGCCGAGATGTCAGCCATGGCGCCCACGATGGCATACGGGTCGACGGATTCCGCGGCACCGCCCGCTAGTGTCTGCCACCATGTCCGGCCCTTCGCGCTCACCTGCCACGGTGCTGCGGGCTGCCTGGGCGCGGCGCACCTCGGCGGTCGCCATGCTCGCGCTGCTCCTGAGCCTGCTCGCGACGGGCCTGTTCGCGACGGGCCCGGTGCACGCCCGCCCGACGCCGACGCCTACCCCGACGCCGACCGAGCCCTTGCCGATCGACATCGTCGTCGACCCGGACGACGACGTGCTCGGCGGGCCGGGGCTGCTGGTGGGCGAGGGACTCTCCAGGCCACCGCAGATTCCGGCCACCGGCTGGATGCTCGTCGACGTGGACAGCGGCGTCGTGTACGCGGCCCGCAACGCCCGAGCCAAGCTGATGCCCGCCTCGACCCTGAAGTTGCTGACCGCGCTGACCATGAGCCCCCGACTGCCCGACGACAACCAGGAGTACACCGCGACCCCGCAGACAGAGGCGGTGGACGGCACCCGGGTGGGATTGGTGGCGGGTTCGGTGTACCGGGTCAGCGACCTGCTCAACGGCCTCCTGATGTCCAGCGGCAATGACACCGCAGTCGCACTGTCGGACCTCGGCGGCGGGGACGGCCCGACCTCGACCCTGATGATGGCCGAGGCGGCCCGGCTCGGCGCCACCGACACCGTCGCGGTGAACACCTCCGGACTGGACGGGCCCGGCCAGGTCACCTCCGCGCGCGATCTGGCGCTCTTCGGGCGCGCTGTTCTCAACGATCCGCGGTTGGCGCCGATCGTGGCTCGGCCTGTCTACGACTTTCCCAAGGCCGGAATGGATTTCGGCCCGGGACGCGAGTACTACCCGATCTACAACCACAACCGGATGGTGGGTAGCTACCCCGGCACGCTGGGTTTGAAGACCGGCTTCACCCAGGCAGCCCGGGGCTCCTTCGTCGGTGCCGCCGAACGGGACGGCAGACGCCTGCAGTGCACGATGCTGCACTCGGAGGGGCGCGAATCCGACTACTGCATTCAGTTGCTGGACTGGGCCTTCGGGCAGGCCCCGCCAACGTCGCCGGTGACCACGCTCGGCGCCTCGGTGCGGGCCTCGGCGCCCCCGGTGGTGGTGGCTGACACTCCGGCCGGAGTCGACCCCGATTCTCAGGCTGCTGCCGACGCTGAAAGTGGCCAGGACGGGGCTGAGGCCATCCCGGCACCGGCCGGCTCGTTCGCAGATCTGCCCGCCTGGATGGGGGTCGTCATCGTGCTCGTCGGGTTCGGCTTGGCGGCCGGGTTAGGGGCCTGGTTGCTCGGTCGTTCAGCGACGCGCGCCACAGACGCGGCTGACATCACGGATGGCTGACCTCGGTCCCCCCGCGGCTTCCCGTCCTGGGTGCCTCACGAGGGCTGCTCGGCGGCGGCGAGCACGGCGCGTGTGGTGTCGGCGGCCTGCAGGGCGGCCTCTCCCACCGGCAGCCGCCGGTGTTCGTGGGAGAGGATCTCCACTCCCCAGGAGCCTTGCCAGCCGGCCCGACGTACGGCTCGAATGAAACCCACGAGGTCGAAGTCACCGTCACCGCAGTAGCGGCGCCGGTGCATGGTGTCCTCGGGGTAGCTGCCGACCAACTCCGCGGTCGCGTCATTGAGTTCGATGCCCAGAATCCGCTCGGCAGGCAGGCCGGCGATCTGGCTCAACGGGGCGTGCGAGCGCTCGGTGTGCCACACGTCCAGGATCAGCCCTCCCCCGGTATGTCCGGCCGACTCCACGAAGCTCAGCGCATCCTCGAGGGTGGCGAGGTTGGACCAGGGGAGGAACTCCAGTGCCAGGCGCGCGCCAGCCACGGCGCACTGCTCAGCCAGAGTTCCGAACTCCTGCGCCCACTGATCGCGGTCCCACCGGTAGTGACGCCCACCCGGGCTGGCACCGGTGCCCGATGCCTCAACCGCAGCGAGCGCAGCCTCCGGCAGGCTGGTGTCCGGGAGAACCTTCAGGTGTCGTACCCCAACCTCGGCGGCTGCGGCCAGCATCACCTCGCGGGCGGCGTCCGACTCGCGACGTCCGGGGCCGTGGTCCCACCAGTCCTGCAGCCCCTCGACCTCGAACTCGCGCATCCCGGTGTCGTCGAGAATCGTGCGAATCCCCTTCCAGCCGTAGGTGTCCCGAGCCACGGTCAGATCCTCGTGGCGTAGCCCGATGCCGGTGAAGCCGGCCGCGGCGGCCGCCTCGGCCCGCTCGGCGAAGCTCAGCGGGGAACGCAGATCGGCCAGGTCCGGGGCGGTGTCTCCGGCAACGGTCCAACAGGTGGCGAACAGCGTGTCGGCATTGGTCGGGGTCATCCGCGGACTCCTGAGGTGATGTCGTGGCGGGCGTCCGCGAGGTGCGCTGCGAGGGCGGACGCCAGAATCGTCGCATCCGAACCGACGGCCACGAAACGCCAGCCCCGAGCGATGAAGGCGTGGGCATCCGCGCCGGTCATCACCAGGATCCCTGCCGCCTTGCCGTGCCGTCGAGCGGCGTCCAGCACGCTGTCCAGGGCCTGGTCATACCCGGGGGCGTCCGGCCGATCGGAGGTCTCGAGGGCTCGACGCAGGTCGCGCGGCCCGACGAAGAGCACGTCGACTCCGTCGAGGGCCGCGAGCTGGTCCACCTCGCGCAGCGCGCCGACCGACTCGATCTGGACGATTCCCAGTACGTCGTCGTCGGCGTGATCCAGGGCGCCGGGATCCAACCCGAAGCGGCACATCCGGTTGTATGTGGCCACGCCGCGGTGGCCGTCGGGCGGGTAGCGAAGATTCCGGATCAGGTGATGAGCCTCGGGCGCCCCCTCCAGACGGGGAAACATGACTCCGGCGGCACCGGCGTCCAGCACCCGTCCGGCGCGGATCCGCTCGCCGGACTCCACGCGAACCACCGTGGGGACCCCGTATCCCCCGGCCACCGGGACCACGGCCCGAACCTCCTCCTCTCCACCCGAGCCGTGCTCGAGATCGAGCAGCAGCCAGTCGCATCCGGCCGCCGCACACACCTCCGCGACGAGCGGGGATGCCGCGCCGACGAAGGTGCCGACGGTCACCTCCCCGGCCCGAACCCGGGCGGCGAGCCGACCTCGATCCAACGGGCCGGCGTGGTCGCCCACGTTCACGACGTGCGAGATGGGTCTGGTCATCGGTCTCAATAGCCTCTCGGTGAGTGATTCGCATCGGTCTGTGCAGGCCGGGTGGCCCGCGGGGTCGCCGCCCGGGCGACCCCGCGGGCAGGTCGGCCGAGGGTGTGTCTCGTAATGCAAGCCCGTCGCGAGCAGGCTTTGACGGAGTGGGCGGCAAGGCGGACGAGCGAGGGCGTGGCAGAGCCACGTCGAGTCGAGGACAACGCCGCCGCACGCCCGTCAGGGTCCTGCGCAGCAGGGCGGGGATTACGAGACACGCCCTAGGCGCGCGCCTTCTTGCGGACCTCGAAGGCGGTTCCGTCGGTGATGCCCTCCTCCAGCTTCTCCAACGAGATGCCGCGGGTCTCCGGGACTTGGGTTATCACGAATACGAGCATCACCGCGCCGATGGCGGCGAACATGAAGAACACCCCGGTGATCCCGATGCTGTCGACCAATGCTGGGAAGAACAGGGCGAGCACGGCATTGGTGGACCACCCGAAGAAGACGGCGATTCCCATCCCCACACCGCGCATGTGCAGGGGGAAGACCTCTGCTAGCCACACCCAGACCGCGACGTTGAGGAAGGACTGCATGGAGAAGACGAATGCCACGACCAGCAGCAGCAGCACGTACGGACGGGCTGGGTTTCCTACCGGCAGAGCCATGGAGGCGATGCCGATGAGGATGTGGCAGGTGGTGGTGAGGCTGAGTCCGATAGCGAAGGTCTTGCGACGGTCCAACCGGTCCATGTTGTAGAGGGCGATGATTCCGCCGATCACCGAGAAGACACCGGCGGCAATGTTGGCGATGAGGGCGGCGCCCTCAGTGAACCCCGCTTCGATGAGCACCCGCTGGCCGTAGTACATGATCGAGTTGATGCCGGTCAGTTGCTGGGCCATTGCCACCCCGATGCCGACGAGCAGGACGCGCAAGAGCCACTTGTTGCTCAGGATCGCGCGCAGCCCGATGGCGTTGTCGTCCTGCTCCTCCTCGGCGACGTGCTCCACCTCGCCGAGCTCGGCGATCGCCCGCTCGGAGGACCGGACGGTCTTGAGCACGGCCAGCGCCTCGTCGTGGCGGCCCTTCTCCACCAGCCAGCGCGGCGACTCCGGCATCCGGAGCATCCCGATGAAGAGGCAGATGGCCGGAATAGCGCACAGCGAGAACATGACTCGCCAGATGCCCTCGACGTGTCCCCAGACGTTGCCGATGATCGCGTTCATCACGAACGCCAGCAGCTGACCGAAGACGATCGCCAACTCGTTGCGGCCGGTGATGGAACCACGGATCTCGAAGGGGGCCAGTTCTGCCAGGTACACCGGCACCACGGTGGACGCCCCGCCCACGGCGATACCCAGGCAGACCCGTCCCAGGATCAGCATCCCAAAACTTGTCGAGAAGACCACGAGGCAGGTGCCGACGAAGAAGAGCACCGACAGGATGATGATGGTCTTTCGCCGACCGATCCGGTCGGACAGCGAGCCGACGAGCAATGCGCCGACTGCGGCCGCGAAGACCAGCGAACTGATCACCAGGCCGAGCCTGAGGTCGCTGAGGCCCAGCTCGGCCTGCATCGGACGTTCGGCGCCGTTGCTCACGCCTGTGTCATAGCCGAACAACAGGCCGCCGAAGCATGCGACGACCGAGATGAGACCGATCCGACGGCGATGCGGACCCGGGGTGAGCGGGGGCAGACTACTTTCTGTGGAACTTGCTGAATGCGCCATTGCAACTCTCCTTGCAGGTTGATGTTTCTTCTCAGCCGCTTCGTCGGCTGCTCATGCTTGCCCGCCGACGAATCACGTTGGCGGGCAAAGGGTCACACCGTGGCCAGAAGCGTGCGCAGATACTCGGCGCTGGCCCACACGTCGTCAACCGGCCCTTTGCCGGTGGGTTCGCCGGTCAGGATGGTGTCCTGTTCGAGGGTGTACCAGCCCTGGTAGTCCCGCCCCTGGAGCACGCTGACGATGGCCCGGACATCGACGTCGCCTTGCCCCAAGGGCCGGTACATCCCGCGGGTGACGCCCTCGGTGTACGGGTACCTTCCGTCCTGGACGCCGCGTGCGGTGCGGGCGTCGACGTCCTTGAAGTGCACGTGGGCGATGCGCTCGGGCACCTGACGGGTCAACTCCGCCGGATCCGTACCCCCGATGAGCAGGTGCCCGGTATCCAGGCACAGGGCGACGGACGAGCCGTCCAAGACGCGCTGCACCTCCTCGCCGTTCTCGATCATAGTGCCCACGTGCGGGTGCAGAACGGCGTCTACCCCGTGCGAGGAGGCCAGCCGGCTGACCCGGGTCAGGTTGGTCAGCAGTGTGTCCCAACCTGTCTCGTCCAGAACCGGCCTGGTGTCATATCCGTCCTGGCCACTGACCGCGGACAGCACCAGGGTTGCCGCGCCGGAGGCCGCGTATCCCTGCAGCAAGCGGGCCACCTCCGGCACCGGGTCGTGCCCGGGAACGTGCAGCAGCAGTGGCGTGAAACCGCCGACGGCGTGCAGATCGTGACCGGCCAGGACCGCGGCCATCTCCCCCGGATCGGCCGGCAGGAAGCCGTCGGGTCCGAGTTCGGTGGCGCTGAGCCCGACCTCGCGCATCTCGGCCAGGACCCGGTCGGGCGGCAGTTGGTAGCCCCAGCCGGGCACTTCGCAGACCCCCCAGGAGATGGGAGCTCCGGCGATCTTCAGGTTCGATGGAGTGCTCATCCTGCTCGCACCTCCTCGATCCGCACCGGGCGGTGCTCACGTAGCGATCGCGTGCACGCTTCGGCGATCCAATCGGCCTTCAGTCCGTCGGCGATCGTGCAGGGAGAGGCGATCTCGCCGCGGGCGACCTGCAGAAAGGTCTCGAACTCGGCGCGAAAGGCCGGCTGGAAGCGGTCCATGAAGAACCGGTGCGGTGTCCCTGAGGGGAAGTCGACGCCGGGCTGCGTGGCCCGGATCGGCCAGCCCTCGTCGACGCCGGCGGCGACGCTGTCCTTCGACCCGTGCACCTCCAGCCGCACGTCGTACCCCCGGGCGTTGTACCGGGTGTTTGACACCACCCCCAGGGCCCCGTCGGCGAAGGTCACGATGGCCGCCGAGGTGTCCACGTCCTCGTGCTCGGCGAAGAAGTCGGCACCCCGGTTGCTGCCGGTGGCGTACACCTCCACCGCGTCCTGCCCGGTGATCCAGCCGATGATGTCGAAGTCGTGCACCCCGCAGTCGCTGAACATGCCGCCGGAGACGGCGACGTACTCGGGGGTGGGCGGCTCCGGGTCGAGAGTCGTGGAGCGCACCGTGGTGATCCACCCGAGCTCGCCGGAGTCGACCGCGGCCTTGGCTGCGGCGATTGCCGCGTCGTACCGACGTTGGAAGCCGATCTGCACCGGCACCTGCGAAGACCCCACGTCGCGAAGGAGTTTGGCCCCCTCGGCGCCGGTGGGCGCGACCGGCTTCTCGCACAGGGTCGGCAGGCCGGCCTCGACGCAGGCACGCACCAGATCGGTGTGGGCGTCGGTCCCGGCGGCGATGATGACCCCGTCCAGGTGAGCGCCGAGCAGGTCGGCGACGCTGTCGGCCGCCCGCACCCCGCGATCGGCGAAACGCTGCACGACGGCCGCGGTTCGTTCGGGGACCAGGTCGGTGACCACGAGTGAGTCGATGTCGGGGATGTCGACCAGGGTGCCGGTGTGGAAGGCACCGATCCGTCCTAGCCCAATCAGGCCGATTCGCATGGTTGTTGCTCCTTGGTGTGGGTGTTCTGAGGTCGTGAGGGGGCGCAGGATTCCCAGCCGGGGTTTGCGACGGCGGGTGGGGTCCGCCCGGTGAGCACGTCGGTGATTCCCCGCGCCGCGTCGCGGAAGGTGGCCTCGCCGGCGCGGCGAGTCATGCCCATCAGGTGGGGCGTCAGGCACACGTGCGGGTGATCGAAGATCGGGTGGTGTTCGGGAGGCTCGGGATCGAAGACGTCCAGGCCGAGCCCGGCAAGGCGGCCGCTGCGTAACCCGGCCAGTGCGGCATCCAGATCCACCAGGGCCCCACGCCCACAGTTGATCAGGATCGCCCCGGGCCGCATCCGGGCGATGAACTGCTCATCGACCAGGTGCACGTTCTGCGGTGTGAGGGGGACATGCAAGCTGAGGTAGTCGCTCTCGCCGGCCAGCTGGTTCAGATCGGGACAGTTGACCTGCGGCTCCGGGGCGGCGAAGGGGTCATGGGCCAGCACCCGCATTCCGAAGGCGCTCGCCAGTTCGCCCACCCGGCGTCCGATCCGCCCGTAGCCGATGATGCCGATGGTGGCTCCGTCAAGGTCACCCAGTGGCCCGGACAGGGTCCGATCCCGCCATCGGTCGTCCCGGACCAGGGTGGTCATCGGGGTGAGGCGCTTGGCCAGGTGCAGGGCATGTGCGATCACGCCTTCGGCCACCGCCCGGGTGCCGCTGCCGGGCGTGATGACAACCGGGATACCCCGGCTGGTGGCTGCCTCAAGATCGATCAGGTCGGTGCCAACACCGGTGCGGGCCAGCACTTTCAGCTCGGGCATCTGGCCCAGAGCCGCTGCGTCAAGGGCGATATCGGCGCGCACGATCGCCGCCGACGCGACGGCGAGGTCCGCCGCAGTCGGGGTGGCCACGAACTCGTAAGCGTCGCCCAGCACGCGGGTGACGACGGACTCGTCGCTGGGACCCAACCCCACCACCACCGTCCGGCGCCCGGGCGCAGGGGCGGGCGGGGCCTCCTGGCCCGTCATGATGCGACCAGTCCGGGGCGCCGCGCAGCGCCGCCGTACCGGGCTCCCGGCACCTCGGGGACGTTGATCCAGGCGCCGGAGTCGGCGGAGGCGACGGCGGCCGAGACCACCTGCGAGGCGGACAGCGCGTCGTCGATCGTGCAGGCGCTGTTGTCGCGTCCGAGCACGGCACCGACGAACTTGCCGGCCTCGATCACCTTGAGATCGTCGTACCCCATGCTGTTGCCCGGGCCGGGCTGGAACCGGCCGTACTCCCCCAGGTGCGGGTTGCCGAGCACGGTGACGTATCCGGCGTGCGGGCCGCCCCGCCCGAGGGCCAGCCGTAACTCGTTCATCCGCTCGAACTCCCAGGTGGCCGAGCCCTCGGTGCCGTACACCTCCAGTTGCAGACCACACTGCGGGCCGACCACGACGCGGGAGACCTCGAGGGTCCCGATCGCTCCGGTCCCGTCTGGCTCAGAGCCGAATCGTGCGAGAACCGCTGCGTAGTCCTCATTCTCGACGCGGCCGAGTTCCCCGTCCTCGATCACCGCGAAGTGGGTGCCCGAGCCCATCGGCAGGATCGGACGCTCGGCATGGACGATGGAGGAGATCGCCGATACCTGGGTGATCGGCCCCACCACGTACTGGACGAGGTCCGCGACATGGGATAGCAGGTCGCCCATGGCTCCGCTGCCGGCGAACTCCTTCTGGAACCGCCAGGACAGCGCACCTTTCGGCTCGGAGGCATAACCGTTGAGGAAGACCGAGCGGATGTTGGTGATCCTGCCCAGGGCACCGTCGGCGATGAGGCCTCGCAGATGTTCGATGGCCGGCGCGTGCCGGTAGTTGTAGCCGATCGAGGTCGCCACGCCGGACTGCCGGGCGGCCTCGGCGACGGCTGCGGTCTCGGTGGCATCACGACCCACCGGCTTCTCGATCCAGAACGGCTTACCGGCCCGGGCGGCGGCGATGCCGATCTCCTCGTGCAGCATGTTGGGGGCGCAGATGGAGACGACGTCGACCTCCGGGTCGGCCAGGACTGCCCGGTAGTCGGTGCTGCCTCGCTCGTAGCCCAACACGCTGGTGGCGTACTCGACTCGATCCGGGGCGGTGTCCGCGGCGTGCACCAGCCGCGGCTTGATGCCGAGTTCGGGGTAGACGCTGGGCAGGCTTTGGTAGGCGCGGGTGTGCAACTTGCCCATCCAGCCGACGCTGATCAGGCCGACGCCGAGCTGTCGGAAGGTGGTCGTCTCGGTGTTCATGTACGTGGTACTCCAATTCTGGGAGGGTGTGGACGCTGGACGGCCCGTGTCAGGTCTGCCGCGCGTGGCGCTGCGGCACCGCGGGGTGGACCTGCCGTCGGGGCGCTGCCGACTCCTCGGCCAGCAGGCCATACGGCGTACGATTCGCGACGGTCATCCCTGCACAGGCAGTGAGGTATCGCCAAAGCCGTGGTGTGGTCGGCTAACGTGAAGCAGTGTCTCCTTGTCAGCCGTACCAGATCTGGTCGGCAAGGCCTTGTTCGTATTCGTTGCGCAGGGTGCGCACGGTCTCGTCCTCGCTGACCTCGGAAGGGGCGACGTCCCACCAGGCGCCGGCACCCGGCAGGTCCACGTGCGGCAGGACAGGGACGACGATGACCACCGGGCCTTGGTGAGATCTTGTGTCGGCCAGGGCCGTGCGCACCTCCTGCGCGGTCTCGGCGCGCAGCGCCCGGGCACCCAAACCTCGTGCCACGTCGACCAGGTCGACCTGCAGGTAATCCCCGTCGGCGCGTGGTTGACCGTTCGCGTCACCGGAAAGATCCAGGCGGGCAGGCCGATAACGGAACTCGTTCCCGAACTCCCGTCCGTGCCGGAACATCTGGAGCCGGTGGATCACCTGGTAGCCGTGGTTCTCCGGGATGACGACCGTGACGGCGATACCTTCGGCTGCCGCGGTGACGAGCTCGGTGGGCGACATCAAGAAGGTTCCGTCGCCGATGAGGACCACCACCCGCGATTGCGGGTCCGGGTCCGCGAGTCGCACCCCCATCCCGGCGGGGATCTCGTATCCCATGCAGGAGAAGCCGAACTCCAGGTGACAGGTGCGGCCGTTGGTGGCGTCCCACACCTTCTGCAGATCTCCAGGCGGGCCTCCGGCGGCGGCAACGATCGTGTCGCCTGCCTGGGCATGCTCGGCGAGCAGCCCGATCACCTGGGCCTGGGTGAGGACCGCACCCGTGTCGGGCACCACATCGTGGCCGGCCGGCAACGCGGCCCGGTCGAATGGGGTGTCCGGGTCCAGCGCGGCGGCGCGGATCGGCGCCCAGGCCGCGGTGGCCTGCTCGACGATGGCCTGCCAGGCCGGCGAACCGCTGGCCCCGGCCAGCGCCTGGTCCAGCGCACGCAGACCGCGCCGCGCGTCCGCGACGATCCCGGTGGCGCCGAGTCGATCCGCGTCGCGGGGATTGACATTGATGGAGGCGAAACGGGTTCCGGGATCGAACAGCGAGTGCGAAGCGGTGGCGAAGTCGGTGAGGCGGGAGCCGACGGTGAGGACGACGTCCGCCTGCGCGACGAGCTCGTTGTTCGCCGGCGCCCCTTCCAGGCCGATGCCGCCGAGCTGCCACCAGGTGCGCTGCTGCACGGCACCCTTGCCGGCCATCGTCTCCACCACCGGGATGCCGAGACGGCCTGCCAACGAATGGAGTTCGTCGGTGGCGCCGGAGTAGAGGACGCCACCGCCGGCGATGATCATCGGCCGCTGCGCCCCGCGCAGCAGGTCCGCGACCGCTGCCACCTCCTCGGCATCGGGCGCCGGGCGCCGGATCACCCAATCGTGCTCGGCGAAGAACTCTGCCGGGAAATCGAAGGCGTGGGACTGGATGTCCTGCGGCAGACAGATCACCACGGCGCCGGTCTCCACCGGGTCGGTGAGCACGCGCATCGCGGCAGGCAGGGCGGTCAGCAGTTGCTCTGGCCGGGTGATCCGGTCGAAGAACCGCGAGACCGGCCGGAAGGCGTCGTTGACGCTCGTGTCGGCCTCAATCGGGTGCTGCAGCTGCTGGAGCACCGGCCCCTGGCGTCGGGTGGCATAGGTGTCGCCCGGCAGCAGCAGCACCGGCAGCCGGTTGACCGTGGCCAGTCCGGCGCCGGTCACCATGTTGAGAGCGCCGGGACCGATGGACGCGGTGACGGCCAGCGTCGCGTGCCGGCGCATCGCCTTGGCGTAGCCCACGCCGAGATGAACGAGGGACTGCTCGTTGCGGCCCTGGACGAAGGGCATCACATCGCTGGACTGGTCCAGGGCCTGAGCCAGGCCGGCGACGTTGCCGTGGCCGAAGATTCCCAGGGTTGCCGGGATCAGCCGGCGCCGCCAGCCATCGGCGACGGAGTACTGGTTGGACAGGTACTGGACGACGGCCTGGGCCACCGTCAGGCGGACGGTCTTGCCGGAGCGGGAATTGCTCATCGTGGTCTCCATGGGGATTCGGTCATGCATGGCACGGGATTCATTGATTGCGTGAGAGTTGTTCTCGGGCAGGCCGGATAGAGCCCCGGCAGGTTCTTGTCTTCGTCTCCTGAAGTACGTGACGCTGCGGGGAATTGATCGGGAGGCTGGCGATCACCAGGGGCGAGCGATCACCAGAGGCGGGTGGTCACCAGGGGCGTCCGTGCAATACGACGACCTTCTCCTCGGTCATCTCGGCGACGGCGGTGCGTGGCCCCTCCTTGCCGATACCGCTGCCCTTGAACCCGCCATAGGGCATGAGATCGGCCCGCCACAGCGGCGTCCAATTGATGTGGATGTTGCCCGCGTCGATCTCGCGGATCGCCCGGATCGCGCCGGGCAGATCCGAGGTGAACAGTCCCGCGCTGAGGCCATAGGCGGTGCCATTGGCCTGAGCGATCGCCGCCTGCCAATCCGCCGCAGAACTCACCGCCACGGCCGGCCCGAAGAGTTCCTCCTGGTGCAGTGGTGAACCCGGGTCCACGTCCGCCACCACCGTCGGCGTGACGATCGCGCCCTCCCGGTCCCCTCCGGTCACCACCCGGGCGCCGGCTTCGGTGGCCTCTCGGATCATCCGATGGACGCGGGTCGCCTCCTGTTCGGAGATGAGCGTGCCCATCGTCGTCTCCGGCGAGGCTGGGTCCCCGGTGGAGATCGCCTGTACCCGGGGCACCAGGGCATCGAGGAAGTCGGCGGTGATCGACGGATGGGCGATCACCCGCTGGACCGAGATGCAGACCTGCCCGGCATTGGCGAAGCCCCCGGCGGCCACCGCAGCGGCCGCCAACTCCAGATCGGCGTCGGGCATGATGATCACCGGGCAGGACGCGCCCAGTTCCAGCGAGAGTTTCTTGACTCCGGCACGGGCGGCGATCCGCTCACCGATCGCCGTCGAGCCGGTGAAGGAGATCTTCCGGACGCGAGAATCGGCAACGAGGGCGTCGCCCAGCAGCCCACCCGGCCCGGTCAACACCGACAGGACTCCCTCGGGCAGGCCGGCGTCGACGAAGCAGGCCGCGAGCGCGTTGGCGGTCAAGGGCGTGTTGCGCGCCGGCTTGAGCACTACCGCATTGCCGGCCGCTAACGCGGGGGCGACCTTGTGCAGGACCAAGAGCGCCGGGTAGTTGAAGGGCGTGATCGCCACCACCACACCCACGGGCTGACGCACCGTGAACCCGATCTTGTCCAGACCCGTGCCAGGGTTGGCGTCCAGCGGCAGGGTCTGCCCGTAGAGCTGGCTGCCCTCGAAGGCTGCCAACCGGATCAGGTCGCCGCAGCGACCCGCCTCGGTCTTCGCCTCGGCGCTGGACTTGCCGTTCTCGGCGGTGATCAGTCGCGCGATCTGGGCGCTTCGCTCGTCCGCCAGTTCGGCGGCCTGCATGAGGATCCGGGCCCGCTCATGGGCCGGAGTGCGCCGCCAGGCCAGGGCGCCGGACTGTGCGGCGGTGAGGGCCTCGTCGACCTCATCGATCCCGGCAGTCGGCACCGTGCCGACAACGGATCCGTCGAACGGGGAGAGCACCTCCTCGGTGCCGCCGGACGCCTCGCGCTGCCACCGGCCGCCGATCAGCATTCCCGTGCCCATCCCAACCAACCTCTCTGTAGGTCTCGCCCTCGTCCCAGTCGGGACCAGTGACTCCGGCCAGCCATCGCCTATTGCACATTTGCAAGTACCGGCTGTATGTATGCAATCGTGCCCGCCCAGCGTCCATTTGGTCAAGAGTGCGCTGCAAGAACTTTGGAAATTTTCGAACGTGACCAGATCTTCTTGCACATGTGCAAGTAGGCTGTCGACGGACCTAGCCCAGCGCAGACCCAGCCCGAGGAGGCCATCACATGTCAGGACGAGCTAAGCGGGGCCCCGCGATGCGTGACGTCGCCCAGCTCGCGGGGGTATCCACATCGCTGGTGTCACTGGTCATGCGGGGCGAGCCGATGGTCAGCCCCGAGCGTCGGCGCCGCGTCCTGGAGGCGGCCGCGGAGTTGGGTTACCGGACGCCACCCTCGGCCAGAGCCAGCGCCGGCCAGCGTCGGCCCATCGTCGCGGTGATGGTGGCCGACCTGGCCAATCGGCTGCTCACCGACGTGGCTCAGGCTGCCGAGCGTTCCCTGCGGGCAGCCGGGCTGACTCCCCTGATCACCAGTCCGGTGGCGACCTCGCCCGCCGGCGTCGAGGACACCTTGGACGAAGAGGTGGTCGCGGCGTTGAAGGATCTCCAGATCGTCGGCTGCATCAGCGTCGGTTCGGTGCCCGATCTGGACGGGCTGCAGCGCCTTCTCGGGCCGTTACCACTGGTGGTGGCCGCGGCTCACGCCGGCGAACTGGCCGCAGACGAGGTGCGCAGCGACGACCGACTCGGCCTGCGGCTGGTGGTGGACTTCCTCGTCGCCCGGGGGCATCGGGCCATCGCCCATCTGGGGGGCCGTGGTGGCCCGGTCGCTCAAGCCCGCCTCGACGGTTATGTGGAGGCGATGGGCGTCCACGGTCTCAGTGACCTGACTCAGGTCGCCGAGGCGGAGTTCACCGAGGACTCCGGCTATCGAGGCACCGCGGGCCTGCTACGCCAGCACCGCGAGGCGACGGCGATCGCCGCACTCAATGACCTGGCCGCGCTCGGCGCGCTCGCCGCGGTGTCCGACGCTGGCCTGAGCGTGCCTACCGATATCGCGGTGACCGGGTATGACGACACCTTCGTGGCGGCGCTGCCCACCGTCTCGCTCACCACGATCAACCAGAATGCCACCGAGATCGGTGATCTGGCAGCCGGTTTCCTGACCCGGCGGATGGCCGACCCGGCTCGCGAGTATGAACGCAGCCTGCTGGTTCCCCGGCTGGTCACTCGATCGTCAGCCCAGCGGCTGACCGGCAACCGCCAGCCGAGCGGCTTGACGAGCTGATCGCGCCCCGGCCCAATACCGTCCGCCCATCGGGTCCGTGGGCACTCTCGCCGAGGCTGACGGAGCCGGACGGTCACCGGGGGCGGACGAGGTCCACTGCCGCCTCGAAACCCTCTCGCAGCAGCCGTATCCCGATCACCATGGTGGCCCCGAGCACCATGCCGGCTGCCGCCACGGCACGGTCCTGCGATCGGACGGACACCCTGACGAGTTCGCGCTCACCACCACCGGGGACGGGCACCTTCTCGGGGTCGGCGGCGGTGATGCCGGCCCCGGCGGCGACGAGTTCGCGGTGCACCTGCCGCTCGACCGCGGGCTTGGAGAGGTCGACCGCCTCGGACGGTCCCGCCTCCAGTGGGGCGGGGTCGTCGAAGGTCGCCACCCAGGCACCGACGTACAGCATGATCCGGGACATCAGGTTGAACAGCACCAGCAGGGTCACCAGCACCGCACCGGTGGCCAGCAGCGGGTTCCGTCCGCCGACCGACCCGACGAAGACCCCACTGAACTGGGTCAGCACGGTGAGCAACAGCCCACCGACCAGGACCGGCCCGCGCAGCCGCACGAAGGGCAGCTTCAGACCCGCGAGCCACCGGAAGACGATGACCAGTACCGCGGCGTTGACCGCCACGACGAGCGCGAAACCCAGCACGCGCACCACCAGCCGGGAGAACGACCCGGACAGCCCCATCGCGTCCAGGACCGCGCCGCCGATCGAGGTAAGTCCCATGGACAGCACCGCCGAACTCAGCAGGGCCAGCCCGAGGCTGGCAAGCCACACCACGTCCAGCAGTTTCTTGACCACGACGTTGCGCGCATCGTGCGGGATGTCGAACATCTCCCGCACCGCGTCACGCAAGGCGCCCACCCAGCCGAGGCCGGCGAACAGGGCTGCCAGGAAGGCGATGATTCCGGTCGTGGAGAACAGGTTCGACTGCGCCAAGTCGTTAGGATCCAGCACCCCACCGCTCCCGTCGACATCGAGCAGGCCGGGGATCGCCTCGGAGGTGGCCCGCACCACCGCGTCGAAGAGCGCCTGGTTGTTGCCCAGCAACAGCCCGAAGACCGAGAAGGCAGCCACCAGGGCACCGAAGATCGAGAAGAGGGCCGCGTACGCCACCCCGCCGGCGAGCACCGCCCCGTTGCGTTGTCCATAACGATCCAGGGTCCGACCGAGGCGGGACGCCTTATACCGTGCTATGAGGTCCTTCACGGGTGCCTCCAGGGGTCGTCGGCGGCGGGTGGTTCACCACGATCTTCGCGCGACGTTGCGTGGCTCGCATCCCAGCCGGACCAGCGTGTCGACCCGCCAGCGCCCGTCGGAGTCGAAGCGGTAGAGCCCGAAATCGGCCACCTCGATGTCGGCGACGAAGTCCGCGAGTTGGCGGCTCGCCGCGTCCAACTGCTCCTCGGCCACGTCGTGGCCGAGGGTCACGTGCGGGTGATAGGCGAATTGCAGGGGCCGGTGCAGTATCCCGGTGTTGATCAGCCGTTGCAGTTCGTCGCAGTTCTGCGCGCCTTCGGTGACCTGGAGGAAGACCACCTTGGACACCGGCCGGAAGGTGCCGGTGCCGGCCAGGCGGAGCCGGAACTGCGGCAGGTGCCCGGCGGCGACGAGCAGGTGGTGACGGATCCGCGGCAACGCCCGGCTCGGCACCTGGGTGGGCGGCAGCAACGTCACGTGCGGCGGGATCACCCCGGCGAGCGGATCACCGGTCTGGGTGCGCACCCGCTGGACGACGTCGGCGACCCGCTGCGGCAGGGCGATGGCGACGCCGATCGACACGGCGCCGTTGCCTGGTGGACCGGGCACCGCGTTGGTGCTGAGCACTGCCGCTCCCGCCCCGCCCGACGGGCCAGGCCGGGGCCCCGACTCCGGCGGCGCGTGCAGTGATCCGCTCACTTCACCCACCCAATCACACTCGTTCGTCGTGTCGTGGCCGGTGTCGGCGGGCCCTGGCTCACCGGCCCCGTGGCAGGAAGCCGACCGCCTCATAGACCTGAGCGATCTTCGGAGCGGCCAGCTCGGTGGCTCGGTCGGCGCCCGCAGCCAGGATGGCGTCGAGCTCGGCCGGATCGTCCAGCAGTTCCAGGGTGCGGGCGCGCAGCGGGGTGAGGGCATCGACCACCACCTCGGCCAGGTCCTTCTTCAGGTCGCCGTAGCCGCGCCCCTGGTAACCGGCCTCCAGGTCGGCGAGGTCGCGCCCGGTCAGCGCCGAGTAGATGCCCAGCAGGTTGGACACCCCCGGCTTGTTCTCCGGGTCGTAGATCACCTCGCGGCCGGTATCGGTGACCGCGGACTTGATGCGCTTGGCCACCACCTTCGGATCGTCGAGCAATTCGATCGTGCCGCTGACCGCATTGGACTTGCTCATCTTGGCGGTGGGCTGCTGCAGGTCGTAGATCTTCGCGGTGGCCTTGAGGATGTACGGCTCGGGCACCACGAAGGTCGGACCGTAGCGATGGTTGAATCGCTGGGCCAGGTTGCGGGTCAGTTCCAGGTGCTGGCGCTGATCTTCCCCGACGGGGACGGCGGCGGCGTCGTACAGCAGGATGTCGGCGGCCATCAGCACCGGATAGGTGAAGAGCCCGACGCTGGCCGAATCCGTGCCGCCCTTGGCCGTCTTGTCCTTGAACTGGGTCATCCGGGCAGCCTCGCCGTAGCCGGCCAGGCAGTTGAGCACCCAGGCCAGCTCGGTGTGCTGGGGGACGTGCGACTGGGCGAACAGGATGGAGCGGGACGGGTCGATACCAGCGGCCAGATACTGCGCGGCGGTGGCCCGGATCCTGGCCCGTAGCTCGTCCGGAGCAGGCGGGTCGGCGGTGATCGAGTGCAGATCGACGACGCAGTAGATGGCCGAGAACTCGTCCTGCATCCGCACCCAGTTGACCAGTGCCCCCAGATAGTTGCCCAGGTGCAGCGAGCCCGAGGTGGGCTGCATGCCGGAGAACAGGCGGGCGGGTGCGCCGGTGGCTGGGGTAGGCATGGGCGCCATTGTGCACGTCCGCACCGGCGGCAGGCACCCGAGATGCCTGCGAGCCATCGCGCCGGGCCACGTCCGCAGGCAGCGGCGGTTCCCACGCGGCGTTTCGTCGGGTACCCGCCGGGCGAAGGGGCAGGCTCGGCGATGTCATTCGAGGTGAGTCCCGACCGAGCGGTAATCTCAGCGTTCGTGCCCAGCCTCACCGCGGTCCTCGTCCCTCGCCTGCAAGCCGGCCTCGCCGCCGCCTTCGGGCCGGAGTACGCCGACGCCGACCCGGTACTGCGCCCGAGCCGGTTCGCGGACGTGCAGGTGAATGCCCCGATGGCGCTGGCCAAGCGGCTCGGCTCGTCCCCCCGCGACATCGCCGCACGGCTTGTCGAGGTGCTCGACGTGGACGACGTCTGCGACCTCGTCGAGGTCAGCGGCCCGGGCTTCATCAACCTGCGGGCCAGCCAGGCGTGGCTGTCCGGAGTCGTCACCGAGCAAGCCGGCGACCCGCGCGCCGGGCTTGCCGACGAACCCGCCCGGACCGTCGTGGTGGACTACTCGGCCCCCAACGTGGCCAAGGAGATGCACGTCGGCCACCTGCGCACCACCGTGGTCGGGGATGCGCTGGTGCGGATCCTGGAGGCGTTGGGGCACAACGTAATCCGGCAGAATCACATCGGTGACTGGGGCACCCCGTTCGGCATGCTGATCGAACTCCTGCTGGACGTGGGCCGCGACTCCGACACCGCCGCGCTACTGACCAGCGACCCGAACGCCTTCTACCAGCAGGCCCGCACCCGGTTCGACACCGAGCCCGCCTTCGCCGACGCTGCCCGGGCTCGGGTGGTACTGCTGCAGGCCGGCGACCCGGACACGTTGGCGATCTGGCGCGAACTGGTGGACGCCTCGGCGGTGTACTTCAACCGGATCTACTCGATGCTCGACGTGACCCTGCGCGACGAGCACCTGGCCGGGGAGTCCCGGTACAACGACGATCTCGCCCAGGTCTGCGCCGAGTTGGAAGCCAAGGGCCTGGCGCGGATCTCCGACGGCGCGCTGTGCGCCTTCCCCCAGGGGTTCACCGGCCGCGACGGCGGGCCGATGGCGATGATCGTGCGCAAGTCCGACGGCGGATACGGCTATGCCACCAGCGACCTGGCCACCGTGCGCTACCGGGTGCGTGAGCTCGGTGCCGACCGGATGCTCTACGTCGTCGGGGTGACCCAGTCCCTGCACCTGGAGATGGTCTGGCAGACGGCCCGGGAGGCCGGGTGGCTGCCCCACGACGTCGAGGTCACCCATGTGCAGATCGGATCGGTGCTCGGCGCGGACGGCAAGATGTTCAAGACTCGCTCGGGCGACTCGGTGCGGTTGATGGACCTGCTGGACGAGGCGGTGCAGCGGGCCCGCACGGTGCTGGCCGAGTTGCGTCCCGACCTGCACGGCGACGCGGCGGACACCATCGCCTGGCAGATCGGCATCGGGGCGGTCAAGTACGCCGACCTGTCCGTGGCGCACAACAGCGAGTACACCTTCGACTTCGACCGGATGCTGGCCCTGACCGGCAACACCGGGCCCTACCTGCAGTACGCGGTCGCCCGGATCCGCTCGATCTACCGCAAGGCCGGCTTGTCCGCGCCCGTGGACCCGGCGAGCCTGGACGGCCCGATCAGCGTGGCCGAGCCCGCCGAACGCGCCCTGGCGCTGCGCCTGTCGACGTACGGCGACGTGGTCAGCGAGGTGGCGGCCGAGTGCACCCCGCACAAGTTGTGCGGCTATCTCTTCGACCTGGCCCAAGAGGTGTCCACCTTCTACGAGACCTGTCCGGTGCTGCGGGCCGAACCCGCCGAACGGGCCTCCCGACTCGCCCTGCTCGGGCTCGTGGAGCGGGTGCTGGTGCAGGCTCTGGACCTGCTCGGCCTGCAAGCTCCGGAGCAGATGTAGGCGCGGGCACGCTGCCGTTCGTAGCATCCCGGTCGGGCTCGGGTATCGGCGACAGGAGTGGACTTGCGTTCGGGGGCCCCGGGAAGGCAGATTTCTCCGACACCGCACGACCAGGACACCGCACGACCGGCTCAGGCCCGCCCGTCCGGCGCCCCGGCACCCCATCCGCACCGGACAAAGGACCAACGACCTCACGTGAGCGCTCAACTGCTCGACGGCACCGCGACCGCCGCCACCATCAAGGCCGAACTCACCGAGCGGGTAGCCGCGCTGGCCGAGCGCGGCATCGTCCCCGGCCTGGGCACCCTCCTTGTCGGGGACGACCCGGCCAGCGCCTCCTACGTGCGTGCCAAGCACCGGGACTGCGCCGAAGTCGGCATCGCCTCGATCCGCGCCGAACTGCCCGCCGAGGCAACCCAGGGCGAGGTGGAGGACGCCGTGCGCGCCCTCAACGAGGACCCGGCCTGCCACGGCTTCATCGTCCAACTACCCCTGCCCAAGGGCCTGGACGAGCAGCGCGTGCTCGAACTCATCGACCCGGACAAGGACGCCGACGGTCTGCATCCGACGAACCTGGGCAGGCTCGTCCTGCGGGTGAACGAGCGGATCGACTCCCCGCTGCCGTGCACTCCCCGCGGCGTCATCGAACTGATGTTGCGACACGACATCGACCTGGCCGGCAAGGAGGTGTGCGTGGTGGGACGCGGCATCACCGTCGGTCGCACCATGGGACTGCTGCTCACCCGGCGCTCCATCAACGCCACCGCGATGCTCTGCCACACCGGAACCCGGGATCTGGCCGACCACGTCCGCCGGGCCGACATCGTCGTCGCGGCGGCAGGCGTGCCGGGCCTGATCACCAAGGACATGGTCAAGCCCGGTGCAGTGCTGCTGGACGTGGGAGTCTCCCGGGTCGCGGGCGAGGACGGCAGGTCACACCTGCGCGGGGACCTCGACGACTCGGTGCGCGAGGTCGCTTCGTGGGTCTCGCCGAACCCCGGCGGGGTCGGCCCGATGACCCGTGCGCTGCTGCTGACCAACGTCGTGGAGGCCGCCGAGCGGCTGTGAGGCTGCCGGTCCGAACTGGAAGAGCTACCCTGCCGCGGCGGTGGCTGTGGGTCCAGTGGTGACTGTGGGTGCAGTGGTGACTGTGGGTCCGGTGGTGACTGTGGGCTCAGTCACCACCGCCACAACCGGAGCCGCAACTCGACCCACAGCTGGACCCGCAACTCGAGTCGCCGGAGCCGCAGCCCGAATCCGAATCTGAGTCCCAGTCCCCGTCGCCACCGGCGAATCGACGGCGACCCGACCGCCTAGGTGGCCGGCGGGTCTGACCACGGGCCAGGGCGGTGGCGAAGACCACCGCGACCAGGACGACCGCGAGCAGGAAGAGCGCCCCCAGCAGCACGACAACGATGATGGTGTCCGATCTCAGCATGTCCGCAGCCCCATTCTCAGCACGTGCCCGGGCGGGCGCCCCACGGCCACAGCCCGATCTCGACGACCCGATCCCCCAGAGCCAGGATGATCGCCGGCCGGGGGTGACGGACCAGGGCGATCGACCGGCGCCAGGCCCGGACCTCACGGCGCAGCCACAACGCCTCCCCCGCCCGGCCCAATCGACCCCGCCGAACGGCCCAGGCCAGGAAGGCATCCGCATCGTCATGGGCACACCCTCGCGGGGGCACTACCCGGGCGAACTCGACGAACACGTCGCGGGCCTCGGGCAGGTCGGTCAGGCCCGGGACCGCGGTGCGGGCGGACCGCCACCGCTTGCCACGCAGCACCCGCCCGGTGGCGGCGCAGGCATCCGGGTGGAAGCCGACCGGGGTCTGCCCCACGAGCAGCGCGGTGAGCACCTGCGCCTGGCGGCTGCCCAACTCCCAGCGCTCGCGCTCGAGAGTGTCAGCTGGCAGCAGCTGGTCGGCTGCGGGCCCGACGTGGTGCGAGGCCATGATGGTCGACGCCTGCCTCATGCTGCCCTCCTCGGATACCAGGTCATGTGCCATTCGATGTCATGTGCCATTCGATGGTGCCATGGATGCACCGGCCGCCGGATTGGTTCCCGCCCAGCGCGCTTTGCGGCCCCAGGCCGCTGTTCACGGATAGGCCCCGGGCCAACCGGCACTCCCGGTCGTGCGGTCCACCATCCGCGCTAGCCGTTGCCATTCCGCCTCGGTCTGTACCGGATCGATCTGGCTGTCTCGCTCGATCAGCACCCCGGGCGGGTCGGGCGAGGCGTCCAGCATCTGAGCCACCAGCGCATACACCTCATCGGCGATCGGATGAGCGTGGGTGTCCAGCAGGATGCCGTCGTGCTCGGCACCGCCCGCCACGTGCGTGTAGGCGACCCGCTCCCAGGGGATCCGGGTCAGCACCTCCACCGGATCGGTCCGCCGTCCGACCAAGGCGTCGGTGTGCGCCGACACTCGCAGGTTGGCCAGGTCCAGCAGCAGCCAGCAGCCCGTCTGCTGCACGAGTTCGGACAGGAAGGTGATCTCGTCGAGTTCGTCCTCCGGCCAGGGCAGGGTCGAGGCCGGGTTCTCCAGGGCGAGCGGCACCGGCAGTTCGGCCATCGTCTCGCGCACATTGGCCACCAGTATCCGCAGACTCTGGCGGGTGCGGGGCCCGGGCACCAGATGGCCGGCCTCCAGGACGTCCGCATGCAGCCGAGCGCGGGGGTCGTGGGCGGGCGCACTCGCCCGGACGAAGGCCACGTGCTCACTGACCAGCGGCGAGCCGAGCACCTGCGCGGCCCGGGTCAGGCGAGCGAGCCGAGCTGGATCGGGGCGATGCGCCCCGGCCAGACCCAGCCCGACACCGTGGGCGATCACCGGGACCGACCGGTCGAGCAACTCGCGCACGCCCTCGGGTGGCCGGTCCCCGATCCGCTCGGCGATCACCTCGCTGAAACCCAGACGCCCCCTGGTCGCCAGATCCGTGAGCAGATCCGCCAACGGCTCGCGCCAGCCGATCCCCACCCCGCCGAGCGACCCCGGCCTTGGCGTCTTGGTGCCGGACGTCATCGCTCCTCCTCTTCGGACCTGCCGGGCTCGGGCCCGGGACCGTCACCGTGGGTGACCACGGCCGCACTCAGGCGGCCCACCTCGCCTCGCCGTCCGCCACCTCACCCGACGGGCGCCCAAGGTCGGCTTCTATGAGTATTTGGGACAAGATCCGATTTACGGACGGCGCGCACAGTCACCTGATCACCCGAGATCGATCACACGGTCAGACTAATCTGGGGACTCAAGGTATCCGTCGCGGGTGCCGATGAGCGTAGTGCCGAGGTGTCTGGCCGAGGCATGCGCTGGCGAGGGTCTGGAAGGAGGTGGGCGGTGGAGACGGCGATGATGATCGTGTTGCTCGTCGGTTGTTCGCTCGTGAACCTCCTGCTGGCCTCCTTCGTCGGTGCCCGCCGGGACGGGCGGGCCGGCCAGGCACTGGTCGCGGTGATGCTGGCCGCCACCGTCTGGTCGCTGTCGTACGCAGCCGAACTGGGATTCTCCGGCGCCCTCAATGAACTTTTCGGCGCCTTCAAGTATGTCGGTGTCGGAGCCATGCCGATCGCCTGGCTGATCTTCACCCTGTACTGGTCCGGGCGTGACGACTGGGTGAACTCCTGGGTGATCATCGCGATGGTGATCGAACCGGTGCTGGTGCTGCTGCTACTGGCCATCCCCTCGACCCGCGACCTGGTCCGCTTCACCGACGCCGACGGGGTGGTGCAGAGCGGCCCGGTGTTCTGGGGCCACCTGGCCTACACGATGCTCATCATGGTGGCCACGGCCGTGGGCTTCGTCGCCATGCTGGCCCGACGATCGCATTCGTATCGATTCGAGGTCTTCATCCTCGCGGTAGCCGTGCTGCTGCCCTTCATGGCGAGCATCGCCTTCAATCTTCGGATCGCTCCCTTCGACCAGTTCGATTACACGCCCGTCGCGTTCACCCTGTCCTGCGCCGGGCTCACCTGGGGCCTGGTGCAGGAGCACCTCATCCGGCTGGCGCCGATCGCCCACAGCCAGGTGGTGGAGGGCATGCAGGACGGCGTGGTCGTCCTGGACCCCGATTACCACGTGGTGGACGCCAACCCGGCCGGAATCGTGGCCCTGGGCTGGCAGACCCGGCGCAACTGGCGCGGCGACCCGTTGCCGGTGCCATTGGCCACTACCGTCACACGGCTGGGCACCAGCGAAGTGCGCATCGATTCTCCCAGCGACAGCCGGATGTACGAGGCGCAGGTCTCGGACCTGCCACACCGGGCCGGGCACGAGACCGGCCGACTGGTGGTGCTGCGGGACATCTCCGAACGACGACGGATGGAACGCCAGCGGGCCACGATGCTTGCCGAGCAGGCGCGGGTGGCGGCCACCCTGAGCCGCTCGCTGCGACCGGATCGACTGCCCGAGGTGCCCGGGGTGAGCCTGGGCGCGGAGTACCGTCCGGCCGGCGGCGGTGAGGAGATCGGCGGGGACTTCTACGACGTCTACCCGATCGAGGACTCCTGGGCCTTCGCGCTCGGAGACGTCTCCGGCAAGGGTGCCCGCTCCGCCGCGGTAACGGCGCTGGCCCGCTACACCCTGCGCGCCCTGACCAAGCCTGAGGATTCGCCCTCCCAGACGGTGCAGACCCTCAACGCCCAGCTGTTGGCCGAGACCGAGGACCAGGAGATCTACCTGACCCTCGTGCACGGTCGGATGCGCCGACGGGGGGACGACCTCGAGGTGACCCTGTGCCTGGGTGGGCACCCCAAGCCCTTCCTCGTCCCCGCCGACCCGGATCTGCCGATCCGCCCGGTCGGCGAGCCCGGTACCGCGATCGGTCTGCTCGACCTGGTCGAGACCGAGGACAGCACGGTGCTGCTGCGTCCCGGCGACGCCCTGGTCAGTTACACCGACGGGGTGAGTGAGGCCCGCGCGGGCCGCGAGTTCTTCGGCGAGGAGGGCCTGGCCGACGTGCTGGAGCAACTGCGCGACGCATCCGCGCACACCATCGCCGAAGGCGTCCTGGATGCAGTGCTGCGTTACCAGGACGATGTGGCCGCCGACGACATCGCGGTGCTCGTCGTGCAGGCACCTGGGCTGCCCACCGAGCCGAACCTCGACCTGGGGATTCGCCCGCCGCGGGCCGCCGGTGAGCCCGCCCCCGGGTCGACGGTGACCCTGGGCAAGTAGGCGAGCCGAGCAGCGGGTCATCAGCGCAACCGATCGGCCACCATCACCACCTCGGCCAAGCCCACCCCCCGGATCGGGCGCGGCGTGCTGGCGGTAGCCTGCGCAGACGCGCTGACGCTGGGGACGGCCCGCGCAGCACCACAACGTCTAGGTGGAGGAATCGTCCATGGCACGCAAGGGCATTGTCACCGTCGTAGGGTCCGGCTACTACGGATCGACCACCGCACAGCGCCTGGCCGAGTACGACATCTTCGACAAGGTCGTGATGACCGACATCAAGGATGGCTGGGCCGAGGGCCTGGCACTCGACCTCAACCAGTCCCGCCCGGTCGAGGGTTTCGAGACCCTTGTCGTGGGCCAGACCACCACCCCCGAGGGCGAGGGCTACCAGGCGATCGAGGGGTCGGACATCGTCGTGGTCACCGCGGGGCTGCCCCGCAAGCCGGGCATGTCCCGGATGGACCTGCTCGAGGTCAACGCCAAGATCGTGCGCGGGGTGGCGGAGAACATCGCCCGCTACGCCCCCGACGCGGTGATCATCAACGTCTCCAACCCTCTCGACGAGATGACCACCCTGGCCCAGTTGGCCAGCGGGTTCGACAAGAAGCGCGTCCTGGGCCAGGCAGGCATGCTGGACACCGCCCGCTTCACCAACTCCGTCGCCGAGAAGTGCGGGGTCGAGGTCGGCTCTGTCAAGACCCTCACCCTCGGCTCGCACGGGGACACGATGGTCCCGGTACCGAGCCAGTGCACGGTCGACGGCAAGCCGCTGGCCGACGTGCTGTCGGCCGAGGAGATCGACGCCCTCGTGCAGCGCACCCGCAACGGTGGCGCCGAGGTGGTGGCCCTGCTGAAGTCCGGGTCGGCGTTCTACGCCCCCTCCGCGGCCGCCGCCCGAATGGCACGTGCCGTCGCCGAGGACTCCGGTGCCGTGATGCCCGTCTGCGCGTGGGTGGACGGCGAGTTCGGCATCGACGGGGTGTACCTGGGCGTGGAGGCCGAGATCGGCCGGGAAGGCGTGCGCAAGGTCGTCGAGACGCCACTGACCGAGACCGAACTGAACGGGCTCAAGGCTGCGGCCGACGCGGTCAGGGGCAAGGCCGCGGACGTGGCCAACCTGTGAGTTGACCCCCTCGCGAGGCCGGCCCGGAGAACCGGGCCGGCCTTTTGCGTGTCCGGCGACCGGAGCAACCGTCACGCAGCGTGGTGAGATAGTCTGAATGACTCATGACTAGGTGTAGTGAGTTGCATGTCCAGTTGTAACCCATTTAGACCAATCTTCATGATTTCGATATACTCATAGCAGTCAGAACGTCCTCGCCCAGGCTAGGATCTCGAATGGGTTGGGTCGCTCTACGTTACGAATCGGAAGGAATCGCTCCGCCTGTCCGCACCAGCGGTGCAGGCGCTCGATGTACTCGGTCACGCTCTCCACGGAGCGACGACCGCGTCCGCAAATGCCAGCACGGCCGATTCGATGCTGCCCACGACGGGCCGCGTCGGTCGGTCGCCACGCCGGTGCCCTGACCGTCGCGTCGGGAGCAGCGGCGTCGCAGGTCCTTGGCCGATGGTTCTGCTCTGCGGCCCGGGATCCGCCTCACCGAACCACCCTGCACTGCCCTGCTTACCCCTGCCCGGCCTACCCCTGCCCATCGCCGCCCGGCTCAACCCTGCCCGGCCTGGCTTGACCCCCTGCCCTGCCCTGCCCAGCCCAGCTCACCCCTGCCCGGCCTGGCTTGACCCCCTACCCTGCCCAGCCCTGCCCAGCTCACCCCTGCCCGGCCCACTTGCCCTGCCTGGCTCACGCCTGCCCTGCGCTCACCCTGCCCGGCCTACTTTGCCTACCCGGCTCACCTCTGCCTGGCGCACTTTGCCCTGCCCGGCTCACCCCTGCCTGGCGCACTTTGCCCTGCCCGGCTCACCCCTGCCCGGCTCGCTTTGCCCTGCCTGGCTCACCCCTGCCCGGCTCACTTTGCCTGCCCGGCTCGCTTTGCCCTGCCTGGCTCACCCCTGCCCGGCCACTTTGCCCTGCCCCTGATCTGCCTGCCCGGCCCAGCGCCACCCGTCACCGAAAGGAACCCCATGAGCACCAGCACGGAAACGGCCACCGGCACGCCACCCACCGAGATACCCGCTGCACCCGACCCGGCCGAGCCGGGCTCCGGTCTCAGTCGGCGCGCCTTCTTCGCCCTGTCGGCCGCCGGGACGATGACCCTGACGATCCTGGAACCGGGTGGACGCCGGGTCGCTCTCGCCGATCCCCTGGCAGGTGGCACGCTGGCCGCCACCGCCATCCCCCAGTTCACCGATCCGCTGTTCATCCCGCCGGTGATGGCGCGGCTGGCGAGGATCTTCACTCCCGACGGCCGGGCCGACTACTACAAGATCGCCATCCGCGAGTTCTCCCAGCAGATGCTGCCGACGGGCTTGCCTGCCACCACGGTCTGGGGCTACGGCCCGACCAGCGGCGGCACCTTCCATTCTCCGTCGATGACCATCGAGACCGTCTCCGGACGGCCCGTCCAGATCAAGTGGATCAACGACCTGGTCGACTCGCGAGGCCGGTACCGCCCGCACCTGCTCCCGGTGGACCCCACTCTGCACTGGGCGAATCCCGAGCGGCGCGCCGGAGCGGACGGCGTGCGCGCGACGGACATCAAGCCGGACTTCACCGGCTTGACCTACACCCCGCCGGACCTGTTCACCGACCCAGCCACCCAGTACACGACCTACTCCGGTCCGGTGCCGATCGCCACCCACGTCCACGGCGCCATGCGGGTGGGCGGGGAGAGCGACGGCTACCCCGAGGCGTGGACCTTGCCCGCTGCCTTCAACATCCCCTGGGGGTACGCCCGACAGGGTCGCTGGTGGTCATTCCTGGCGCTGCGAGCAGCGCTGAAGGGGCTGCTGTGGGGGCATGGCTTCCAGGAGTCGCGGTACCCCAACGCCAATCGTTCCTCGACGTTGTGGTTCCACGACCACACCCTCGGGGTCACCCGGCTCAATCTCTACGCCGGCTTGGCGGGGTTCTGGATCGTGCGCGGCGGCGACGCCGGTGACGACCAGGTGCTCGACAGTCGCACCGGGGCGGCGGCGGTGCTGCCCGGCCCGGCGCCCGCCGCGGGTGACGGCGAGGGCGCAACGTACTTCGAGATTCCGCTGGCCATCGCCGACCGGGCGTTCAACACCGACGGCTCGCTCTTCTACCCGGACCGCCGAGCCTTCTTCGACGCCTACAACGGGCCCTTCGTCCCCGAGACCGAGATCTCTCCTGTCTGGACCCCGGAGTTCTTCGGCAACACCCTCGTCGTCAACGGCCGGACCTGGCCCTACCTGGACGTCCAGCAGGCCCGATACCGGTTCCGGGTGCTCAACGGCTGCCAGTCCCGGTTCCTGATCCTGAACTTCTCCTCCATCCCCGGCGTCTCGGCCTGGCAGATCGGCAACGACGGCGGGCTGCTGGCCGCCCCGGTCGACATCACCGGCTCGGGTCTGCTGCTGTCACCCTCGGAGCGAGCAGACCTCATCGTGGACTTCTCCGCCGTCCCGGCCGGCAATCACGTGCTGACCAACACCGGACCGGACGAGCCCTACTCGGCCGGCAACGGCTTCGAGACGGCCTACCCACCCACCACCGGCCGAATCATGCAGTTCAGGGTCGGCCCCGCGGTGGCAGCC
The DNA here is from genome assembly GCA_047974565.1 of Actinomycetales bacterium. Taxonomy (GTDB): domain Bacteria; phylum Actinomycetota; class Actinomycetes; order Actinomycetales; family CAWJMD01; genus JBDIAG01. The sequence continues at coordinate 49,016 of JBKECN010000089.1, read as the reverse complement.
GACCCGTCCACACCCCCTCAGTTCATGACCCTGCCGGGCCTGGCACCCGAACCGGCCGCGACCACGACCCGGCGGGTAGCCCTGATGGAACACCTGCACGCGGGCAACGGTGTCCCCACCGCAGCACTGCTGGGCACGGTCACCGGCGATCCCACGGTGGGCACCGGTGCCCCGGTCATGCAGATGTGGTCGGACCCCGTCACCGAGAACCCGAGCCGCGGGGCAACCGAGGTCTGGGAGATCTACAACTTCACGGTGGACGCGCATCCGGTGCACATCCACGAGACGAGCTTCGAAGTGGTCGGGCGCAAGCCGTTCAGTTTCGACGGCACGAACGTCTCCGTGGGTGCCGGGCCGTACCGACCGGCGGAACCGAACGAGTCCGGGCGCAAGGACACGGTGATCGCCTACCCGGGTGAGGTGACCGCGCTGCGGATGACCTTCGGGACGCCGGGGCAGTACGTCTGGCACTGTCACATCGCCGAGCATGAGGACAACGAAATGATGCGCCCGTTCCGCATCGGACCGATCCAGCACGGCCAACCCACGTAGCGGTCGACCCGGGCGTGAACGGACCGGGCAGTGCTAGATGCCGGACGCTCGGATCGATGTCGTCGGACCCTAGGCTGGTGCGATGAGTGGGGGGCCGATGGATGCGGCGGGGGACGCCGGGCGCGCCCGGGCTGCCGCGCGGGAACGGCTGCTCGCCTTGCGGCTCAATGCGATTCGGCGGCTGCACGGTCTGGACGCCGCCTTCACCGACATCGTCGACGCGGCCAGGGACAGCAACCTGGACGACGAACACGACCCGGAGGGCAGCACCATCGCCGCCGAACGCTCGCTGGTGGGTTCGCTGGCCACCCGTGGCCGAGAGCAGTTACGGGAGATCGACGAGGCCCTCGCCAGGCTCGACATCGGCCGGTACGGCATCTGCGTGTCCTGCGGTGAGCCGGTGGGAGCGGGTCGCCTGCAGGCCCGCCCGGCGGCGGCCCGCTGCATCCGCTGTGCCCGCCGGGCGTGACCCGGCAACGCTGACTCGGCGGGCGTGACCCGGCGGGCGTCACCCGGCGACGCTGACTCGGCGGGCGTGACTCGGCGACGCTGGCCCGGCGACGCTGGCTCGCCGGTCATGGCGCGCCGACCGCGCGGGCACGCTCGGTGAAGGGGACCTGGGTCCCGGTGACCAGCGCCACCGGGGCCGGGTCGTCCTGATACCACCAGACCTCCCGGCTGGCCACCGCGTCGTAGACCGAGTAGGCGACCACGCCGGTGGCATCCACCCCGGGGATCGCCGCGCTCGGCAGGTAGCCCAGTTCGGCGACCACCGGCCAGCCCGGATCGACCGGGCCGAGGCGGTCAGGCCTGACCGAGCCGTCGGGGGCGAGCACGGCCAGTCGCTCGGCCGCGCCCCCGCCCGGGTCCAGCACGACGACCCGGTCGGTGATCCCCAGTGCGGGAGCCGCCGTGGCGTACAACCGTAGGTCTCCGGTGGCGGCGCAGACCCGGTAGCTCTTGGTGGGCACCGCGTACTTGCCCACCCGGACCTGCGCAGTTCCGCAGACCGCGGCGGTGGCGGGCACGGTGGTGACCGTGACGCTGGCCATCGCCTGACGTCCCCATTCGTCCTGGACGAGCACGGTGACCAGGTACTCGGTGTTCGGTGTAAGGCCGGCCAGCACCGCCGAGCCGGCTTGGTCGGCCTGGTACCGGCGCTCCTGGCCGCCGCCGACGACCAGCACAGTCTGGGTGGTGGGCACCGCGGTCGGTGACTGCCAACGCACCACCAACCCGTCCCGGGTCTGGCGAACCCTGGGAGTTCCCACCGTCCCCAGGTCGGGGCAGACCAGCACCGGGGCCGGCGGGGCCGCCTGGACGGTGCCGCCCGGCCCGGTGGCCGAGACGATCGCCGAGTAGCGTCCACAGCCCGGTACCGGCAGGCTCACCCGGGCAGGACGATCCGTCACCTGGGTGGCAACCACGGCGTTGGCCGCGTCGAGCACGGAGACCTGCCAGGAATCGACCGGGCCGGCGTTGCCCGGCGTGATGTCCACGGTCAGGGCGTCCGGGCCGGGGATCAGGAGCACGCCCGGCACCCCAGGCAGGGCCGGTGGGGGCGGCGGGGGTGGTGGCGGCGGCACGGGCGGCGGCGGCGCGGGCGGCGCGGGTGGCGGCCCAGCGGGTGGCGGCAGAACGGGTGGCGAATTGGGCGCCGCCGGAATCGACGCACCGGCGCCGTCCCCAGAATCGGTGGGTCGAGGGTCGGTCGGCCCGGCAGGCGCGCTCGGGGCGGGGTCCACCGGCGAGGGTCGGGACGGCTCCGGGGTGGGCACCTGGGTGATCGGGACGAGGGGCGGATCCCATCCCGGCGGGAGGTCGGAGGAGGCCGGCTCCTGCGGCTGCGAGGGTTCCGGCACGGTCGTCCCGGATTCGTCGGGTGCGGCCGGCGGGGTCGGCTGGGGCTCGTCGCCGGACCGACTCCCAGCACGTACCGCCTGGGCGGCGACCACCGGGTCGAGCTTGCTGAACGGGCGCGCCGACGAGCCCAGCACCACGGCCGCCTCGTCCGAGCCGCGGTCGTTGACGATGACCACGTCCGGGGTGGCAACGAGTTCCAGGCTCCGATCCGCGGTCCCCGGGCCGGCCCAGCCTGCCAACCCGGGATCGTGGACGAGCTCGCCGGTGGCCGTGTCGAGTACCTGGACGCTGCCGTCCCCGGCGATCAGAACGGCCCGGTCACCGACCACCGCCAAGGCGACGGCGTCCGCGGCGGCTGCCGGCACCGGCACCGGATCGGTGGGGACGAGGTCTGCTCGCGCCTGGCTGCTGGTGAGCAGGAGGCTGGCGAGCTCGGCGTGGTGCCGGTCCAGCAGCACCAACCGGTCCCCGCCGGAGACCAGGATCAGACTGGAAACCGGACTCCCAGCCCCCTGGTCGGGGCCTTGGTTCGCGCGGTCCTGCCGTCCGGCCCGCTCTGCTCGGTCTCCGCCCGAGCCGGCCCCGGCCCGCACCCGAGCCACGTTGCGCACCGTCGGGGCGGTGCCGGCCGAGGTGAAACTCAGGCTGCTCACCCGGCCGGTGGCCTCGTCCAGCAGCCAGGCGTGACCGGCGGCCGCAGCCAGCAGGCAGCCCGCCTGGCCCGAACAGGGCCGCACCGGTGCGGAGAGTCCGGAGGCGTCCACCCCAACCACGCTGCCCACGCCGGCCAGGGCGAGCCAGGTGACCCCGTCGCCGTCCACGGCGTACCCGGTGATCGGGGTGCCGAGCCGGGTGAGTGGGCCGACCGGCTCGGCATCGGTGGTCGCTACCCGTCGATAGCTGCCGCCATCGGCGTCGAGCAGCAGCGCACCGGAGGCGCCGGCCACGATGGTGTCCGGCGTGAAGTCGGGATAGGCGACCGAGAGTGGCTCCCCGGCGCGCATGGTGGGAACGTCGAGCACCGTGAGGGTCTGGGACTGGGTGTCCAGCACGTAGGCCTGACTGGCCGAGGCGCCGACCACCGCCGGGGTGCCCTGACCATCCAGTTCCAGGTCCAGGATGGGGCGGGCGGAGGCCACATCGAGCCCGGTGACCGTCCCCCGGGGCCCGGTGACCAGCCAGGCCATCCCGGTCCCGGCAGTCGGGTTCACCGCGGGGGTGGGGTCCGCGACGGCAACCGCGGCACCGGCAGTGGCGGCAACCGCGAGCATCGCCAGGCCCACGCGGGCGCCGGCCAGCCGGCTCCCGACCCGGCGCAGCGGTTCCAGGCGCGAGCGGGTGCCCGGACGAGGTCGTAGCCTGGGTAGCGTCGGAAGCCGGAAGCCTCGACGCCCGCTCATGCTGGGGTCACCCGGCCCGGACGCGGCGCCGGCCGGAACCGGGAACGCCCCACGTCGCGGGCCAGTCTCGTTGCGGCGCGGGCGGTCTCGACTGTTGCGGGCTGAGCCCCGTAGAGCATGCCGGAGACCAGTGCCGCGAGCCGGGAGGCGGCCTCCTGCCGCTGCGGTCCGAGCCGGGCGGCCGCCTGGGCGATCTCGGCTCCGCTGAGCGCGCCGGCATCGCTGATCCCCTGACGGCCAAGGCTGCGCAAGGCCCGTCGCCAGGCGAGCAGCACTCTCTGCTCAGGGCTCAGCCGGCGCCTGCGACGCAGCACCAGGATGAGCAGGATGACGAGCAGGCCACCGGTTCCCGCACCGACCGGCACCAGCACCCTGCCCGGTGATTGCCGGGGCTCGGGGGTCGTTGGCTGGACCCCCGGCGATGGGGAGCCGGCCTGCTGAGCGTCGGGTGCGCCCGGTGCCGGATCCGATGCAGGATCTGACGAAGCGGGATCTGACGCAGCACGATCGGGCGCGGCGGGATCTTCGGAGCGGTCCGGACCGGCGTGGCCGGCGGCTGCACCGTAGGGTCCGGGCGACAGCAGATCGTCGTCGGTTTCCAGCCCGGCCAGCGCTACCGGGTAGAACGGCTGCCAGCCGGCGCCGCGCAGGTAGACCTCGGGCCAGGCCACGACGTCCCGGCTGAGCACCTGCTTGCCGTCGGCGGAGAAGCCGACCACCACCCGGCTGGGGAAACCGAGCGAACGCGCCATCAGTGCGTACCCGGCGACGAGTTGGTCCATCGTTCCCGGTCGACCGTCCAGGACGGCGGCCAGCGTCTCGGTGGACTGCCCGGGCACCGCCGCCGGGTCGAGGGTGAGGCTCTCCCGGCACCAGCCGGCCAACATGGCCAGTCGTTCGAGATCGCTGCCGGCAGTCGTGGTGACCTCCTCGGCCCGGTCTCGCACCCGGCTCGGGAGCCGCACGCCGGGAGTGAGCCTGCTCGGGTCGAGGGGTTCGCTGCGGGCAGTCTCCAAGCCGGCCCGCTCGGCCCGGATCGGGATGCCGGTGACGGAGTAGGCGTCCACCGGTTCGCGAGTGGCCAGATCTCCGGTGCCCGGGGCGACCAGCAGCGCGGTGCTCGAGCGCACCGACTCAGGCATCCCGATCCCGGGAATCCACGGCCCCGGCAGATGAACGTCGCTGACTGTCAGCGAGACCGGATTTCCTTGCGGCGGTTCGGCACTCGACTGTATCCGGGGATGCGAGCCGGCGAGGTCGAAGGTGTCGCTCGAACTCCAGCCCTGGCCGTCATAGCGGTCCAGGGTCGCCCAGCGCAGCGCGACGCCGGGGCGCGGCTCGTCGAGCTGGAAGACCGGTTCGCCCACTCCCGCCTGCCAGGGCGCCACCCACGCCAACGGGGAGGCCACCGGCAGGTCCAGGGCGAAGGGTTCGGCGGGCTCGGCGGCGCGGGGCATCGGAATCATGACTGACAGCGGAACCGAGATCGCCAGCGCGCCCACCAGGACCGCGGTCGGCAGGCCGGCTCGGCGCCCCACGTCGGCAAGTCGGCCGCGACGGCTCGTGCCGGAAGGCGCCGAGGCAGCCTTCCCCGTGGACCGGCTACCCGGCCCGCGGAGCCAGCCGAGGCGGCCAGCGGTGGCCCGGGGCGAGGCTTTCGGAGTCCTGTCCCGGGCGACGGGCCGGTCCGCTGCAGACCTCCCTGGCCCTGCGGTGCCGGGCCGGCGCAGCAGCGACAGGGCGGCGAAAGCCAGGAAACCTGCTGCCGCCCAGGCCATTTGAGCCGAGTTCGGGGAGAGGTAGCCGGCGACGGCCAGGAGCGTGGCGGCCGGGGCCAGGGCGAGCGCCGGCGAACCGCCGCGCCCGCCCGCCAGCGCCGCGAGCAGCGTCGCCACCCAGGTGAGCAGACTGAGCGCCAGGACGAATCGAGGTTCCCCGGGCAGCGGGAGGTCACCGGCCAGCAGGTCACGCCAGGCCGTGCCGAACCACCCGGCGCCGCCGAGCAGCGGTGTCACCTGACCGGCACCGGAGACCGCCCACAACCAGCCGAACGCCGCGACCGGCACCAGCGTGGACGCCAGGGTCATCAGCAGTGCCCGGGTGGCCAGCGCCCAGCACAGTGCGAAGGTGGCCACCGCGCAGATCTGCGCGAGCCAGGTGCCGTCCGAGACCACCGGCAGCAGGCCGACTGCGGCGCACACGGCGGCCAGGGCCGCGATCGCCACCCCGGATCGGGGTCCGGCCGAGACCCGCGGGTGGTCCGCCAGATCGAGTGCGGCACCGCGCGTCAGCGCAGTTTCACCAGTTTCGCCCGTCAGCCCAGTTTCGCCCACCGGCGTGGCATCACCCGTGCGCGTGACAAAGCCGGTTACTGACGAAGTGGCCGCCGCGGGGCTATCGAGGTCTGCCGCGGGGCTATCGGGGTCTGCCGCGGGGGTTGGGCTGAGCAGCCCGTCTTCGTCGAGTGTCCCGCCGGGGTGGAGCCCGTCGATCGGTGGGACCTCCGGGAGCACCTCGGTGAGTCCTGGCCCCGGTGCCGCGGACACCCACCCGGAGTGGACGATCGACGCGGCGGTGCGATGCAGACGTTCTCGCCTGGGCGAGGTGTCGGCCCGGGCAGGGTGGGTCGTGGACTCGAGCGAGCCGCTGCGCGCCGGCCCGGGTTCGACGGGTGCCTGCGTCCGGTCAGCCGGGGTCTGGGATCGCGATGGCCGGGATCCGAAGGCTCTCATCGCGAGGACGCCCACGTCAGCCAGGCGGTCAGGCCGGCCTCTACCCCGCCTACCGCGCGTACCGTCGAGGGACCCATCAGGATCGATGCCCCGCCCGGATCGGGAGCCTCGCCGGGCTCGTCATCGGTGGACTGGGGTCCCGGACGGCTCCCCGGCAAGCCGGCGCCACCAGAGGACACAGCGCCGGCACCGGCGCCACCCGAGGACACAGCGCCAGCACCGGCGCCACCCGAGGACACAGCGCCAGAGGACACAGCGCCACCAGAGGACGCGCCAGAGGACAGGGCGCCAGAGGACACGGCCGAACGCGACATCCCCCGGCCGCTGCGAGCAGCTGAAGGGGCGGAGGGGGCGTCCGATCCGGTCGACATCGCCAAGAGCAAGGCGCGACGATGAGCCGCGAAGACCACCGACATGCTCGTCGGGTCGGCTCCGGTGCCGGTGATGACGAGCACCTCGTCCCGCATCGGGATGCGGTCCACCAGTTCGCCGAGGCCGAGGCTGGCGTCCGGCTCGACCAGCGCGAGGAGATCGAGGGCAGCCGACACGTCCGCCAGCGCGCCCAACTCCACGTGCACGCCGCCGGCCGTGGTCAGGGTGACCTGCCATCCGGCCCGCACCGCGGCGACCGCGACACTGGCGAGCAGTTCCACGGCGTCCTCGAAGGCGCGTCGTCCGGTCGATGTGCCGATGTGCGGGTAACTCCCCGCCCTGGTGTCCATGGCCAGGTGCAGTCGCTGGGTGTGCACCTGCACCGTGTGCCGCACGACGAGTTCGCCGTGTCGCGCGCTTGAGCGCCAGTGGATGGAGCGGGGATCGTCGCCGGGCACGTAGTCGCGCAGGCTGTGGAAGGCCTGCGTGGCCCCTGCCTGCTGGGTGAGGATCCGGCCGTCGATGTCCGGGGATCCCGCGCCGCCCAGCTCGGGCAGTGGATGGACCCGGGGACGCACCGTGATGAGCAGATCGTCCTGTCGGCAGGTGCCACCAGCGGCCCGCCACAGACCGTAGACGTCCCCACGAAGGCGCACCGGACCCAGCCGGAGCCGGCCACGCCGGGTGGCGGGCACCCGGTAGGTCACCGTAGCCCGGCAGGAGGGCAGGACGGCGGGCAACTCCGCCACGATTGCCGGACGGGTCTCGTCCAGGTAGCCGGCGGTCTCGACCGCACCCGTCGCCAACGGCAGGCGCGACCGGTTGTGCAGCACCAGCGAGACGGCGAGTTCCTCGCCGCAGCCGATCCCGGTGGTGGGCACGCTGCGGCTGACCTCGAGGCGGGCCGGCCGGGTGGCGAGCAGTCCGGTGAGGGCGAGCAGGCCCAGGCCGACCGCTCCGACGGCCAGCACCGCTCGGCTGCCGCCGCCGAGTGCCGCCGCCACGAGCAGCACCGACCCCACCCCCACCGCAAGCCCTGTTTTGGTTGCCTTGACCGCCACGGTTCAGCCGGCGATGCGCATTGAGCGGGTGGGGATCTCAACCCGGGTGAGCAGATCGCTGAGCACCTTGGTCAGGCTCGCGCCGCGCAGGTGGGCGTCGGAGCTGAGCACCAGCCGGTGGGTCAGCACCGCCGGGGCCATGGCTTTGATGTCCTCGGGCAGGACGAAGTCCCGTCCCAGGCAGGCCGCCCGGGCACGGGAGGTGTCCAGCAGGGTGAGCGCCGCCCGGGTCGAAGCGCCTCGCGCGAGGTCGGGATGGGTGCGTGTGGCGTTCGCCAAGGCGACCACGTACGAGCACAGTTCGTCGCTGGCGCGGACCGTGCGTACCGTGGCGATGGCCGTCCGCAAGGTCGGCACATCCAGGACGGCGGGCACGTCCTCCAGTGCGGATCGCCGTCCGGCAAGCACGTCGAGTTCGTCGGCCGGGGCCGGATACCCCATCGACAGACGAAGGCAGAAGCGGTCGAGCTGAGCATTGGGCAACGGGTAGGTGCCGTCGGTGTCGCTGGGGTTCTGAGTGGCCAGCACCAGGAAGGGACGCGGGAGTTGCAGGGACTCGCCGTCGTTGCTCACCTGCCGCTCGGCCATCGCCTCCAGCAGCGCCGCCTGCGTCTTCGGGGCGGCCCGATTGATCTCGTCCGCCAGCAGCACGTTGGCGAAGACCGGGCCAGGACGGAAGGTGAAATCGCTGGTGCGGGCGTCGAACACGCTGGTACCGGTGACATCGGCCGGGAGCAGGTCGGCGGTGAACTGCAGCCGAGAGAACGATCCGTCGAAGGTGGCCGCCAGCGCCCTGGCCAGGGTGGTCTTGCCGGTGCCCGGAACGTCCTCGATCAGCAGGTGCCCCTCGCAGAGCATGGCGATCACGGCCATCCGGATCGGCTCGTCCTTGCCTTTGATCACCCCCGCGACAGCGGCCGTGATCCGCTCGGCCAGATCTGCGACGTGCTTCATGAACCCTCCCCCGGGTCGATCTCACCTCCGCGCGCAGGACCTGACGATGAGACGCCGGCGACGCTGCGGACGAGAAACTACGATCACACAGAGTGATCGTGATGCGGAAAACGGGTCAGCCGAACGAGTGATGAACCAGAGTCACCGGGCGATAGGTCCCCCGGTCGGGCGTGCCCGGCTGGGTGAATGAGGAAGGGATTTGATGATCACCGAAAGTGACCAGCCACCGCGCTCGACGTGTCAAGCACAGGCGAGGAGGGCTCTTCCACCGCCGATCGGGGCACACCATCACCACGGGGAAGCCCTGGGGCGGCAATCTGTGCCCTGGTCACCACTGATCGCGCAGGGTCGCGTCTAGCGTCGTCGGCGGCCGCGCCTGGTCACCGGGGTGACATCTCGTTGGTCCCACCATTGCCGGTTTGGCCAGGCCTCAGCGCCAGCCCTGGATGATCGACTCCAGGTGCGTGGCATAGCAGGCGTCATCGTCCGGCGAGGCACTCGCCCAAGGATCGCCGGCCGGCGCGGCTGCTTCGGCAACGCCGGCCAGCATCCCGCGGATCGCCAGGCGGCCCGACAACTCCAGGCTGACCATCCCGTGCACACCCGCCCAGAAGGACATCACCGCATCCTCCAGCCGCCCGTGCAGCACGCCTGCATCCAGCGCCCGGGCGAGCATCCGCACCAACGCCGCAATCGCCGCCGGCTCCTCGCCCTCACCCGAGGCCTCCGGCAGCCCACCCGCCGTCATCGACGGCCCGTTGCCCGTGACCGCGCAGGCCTGCCCGACGACCGGCACGCGCGAACCGAACATCACCTCATAGAGCACCGGGTGAGCCAGTGCCCAGCGACGGTACGCCGCGCCCAACTCGAGCAGGTCGGCGACGGGGTCCGGCGTCGTCGGGGTCGCTTCCAGGGCGTCGGCCAGGCTCGAGTTGGCTTCGCGGACAACGGCATCGACCAGGGTGGCCTTGGATCCGAAGAGCGCGTACACCGCATTGGTCGAGGTGCCGGCGGCGGAGGCCACCGACCGCAGCGAGACGGCGTCCACGCCACCCTCGGCCAGCGCCCGCGCGGTCTCGTCGAGCAGACTCCGGCGTAGATCGTCGTCATAGAGCGGGGGGCGGGCCACTTGACAACTATTTCATGACGGTGTTCGATAACATTGTTTTATAACATCGTTTCGGAAAGGTGAGGGTCAATGACTGCGATGAACCTGGGCCGGTACACGGTGTCCGGTTCCGACGACGTGACGGTCTTTCTCATCGGCATGCGGGTGCGCAAGCCGTGGCGGGTGGACCAGTGGGTGCCGGTGGCGCGGGCCTTCACCCGGATGCTCGCCTACTTGGAGCGCACTCCCGAGGCGGGGCTGCTCGGCCACGAGGAGTGGTTCGGCCGCACCACCCTGATGCTCTCCTACTGGCGCAGCCCCGAGCACCTGCAGCGCTTCGCCGCCGATCCCGACGCCCCACACGCCGAGCCGTGGCGAATCTTCATGCGCAGCGTGGGCGCAGATCCCGTTGTCGGGGTGTGGCACGAGACCTACCGGGCGACCCCGGGAAACTACGAGGTGGTCTACCTCGACATGCCCGACTTCGGCCTCGGCAAGGCTGTCGGGGTGCAACGGGTGGGTGCCGGGTCCAGCACGGCCCGGCAGCGCCTGCGTCGAGCCGGGCGCCTCGACACGACGCCGAAGCGCTCCGAGGCGACCCAGTCGTAGGTGAGGACAACGTAGGTGAGGACCAACGTGGGCGAGGATCAGCCGTCAGCGAGTGTCAGCCGTAGGTGGGTAGCGCGTAGGTGATGAGGCCGAGGGCCACCGCCTGGCCCAGGCACATGGCCACGTCCAGCATCCGGGTGCGCACCACGAGCGGGCCGAGCAGCACCGGCGGGGACACCAGCCTGGCGATGCCGAGCGCGGCGAAGACGGCCGCGAACAGGTAGCCGGCCTGGGTGGAGCCCCAGAACCACCCGGTCATCGCCACGGCGACCACCACGGCGACCAGGAGCACGAACCAGCCGCTGGACGGCGTGGGGTTGAGGTCTGCCTGGCTCACCCGTCCACGCTAGCGCGTGGATCGCCCGCGCACCGGCAGGTCGGGCGATGACTGGCACACTCTCGTCGTGGACTTCGCCAACATCTATGCGCAGGGCTTCGCCCGGATCGCGGCCTGCACCGCGCCGGTGGCCACCGCCGACCCGCGCACCAACCTCGCCACCGTCGCTGACCTTGCCCAGGAGTGCCACCAGGCGGGCGCGGCGATCGCGGTCTTCTCAGAACTGTGCCTGAGCGGGTACGCCATCGACGACCTGCTGCTGCAGGATCCCCTGCTGGACGCCGCGCAGGAGGCCGTCGTGGAGTTGGCGCGGCGCACCGCGCACCTGCGCACCGTGCTGGTCGTGGGGGCACCGCTGCGGCATCGCACCCGGGTGCTCAACTGTGCGGTGGTGATGCAGGCGGGCCGGATCCTCGGGGTCGCGCCCAAGTCGTACCTGCCCACCTACCGGGAGTTCTACGAGCGCCGGCACTTCGCCCCCGGTGACGACCGGCGCGGTGCCACGATCCGACTGGCCGACGCCGAGGTGCCCCTCGGCCCGGACCTCATCTTCTCCGCGACGGACGTGCCGGGCCTGAACCTGCATGTGGAGATCTGCGAGGACATGTGGGTACCGGTGCCGCCCAGCGCCGAAGCCGCCCTGGCCGGGGCCACGGTGCTGGCCAACCCGTCCGGTTCGCCGATCACCATCGCGCGGGCCGACGACCGGAGGCTGCATGTGCGCAGTGCCTCCTCGCGGTGCCTGGCCGCCTACGTCTACGCCGCTGCCGGGCAGGGTGAGTCCACCACGGACCTGTCCTGGGACGGACAGACGATGATCTACGAGTGTGGCGACCGGTTGGCCGAGGGTGAGCGCTTCGCCTCGAGCCCGGTGATCACCCTCGCCGATGTCGATCTGGACCGGCTCCAGCAACAACGGCTGCGCCAGGGCACCTTCGACGACAACCGCCGTACCCACGACACCCGAATCCGCGACTTCCGCACGATCGACTTCGAACTCGACCCGCCCTCGGGCGATCTGGGCCTACGCCGCAAGGTCGACCGGTTCCCGTTCGTGCCCGACGACGCTGCCCGGCTCGCCCAGGACTGCTACGAGGCATACAACATCCAAGTCAGCGGTCTGGAACGTCGGTTGGAGGCGATCGGTCACCCGAAGGTGATCATCGGGGTATCGGGCGGACTGGATTCCACCCACGCCCTGATCGTCGCCGCGAAGGCGATGGATCGCCTCGGCCGCCCACGCAGCGACATCCACGCCTTCACCATGCCGGGCTTCGCCACCGGGGAGACCACCAAGGGCTACGCGACGGCCCTGGCCACCTCGCTGGGGGTGACCTTCGAGGTGCTCGACATCACCGCGGCCGCCCGGCAGATGCTCAACGACATCGGCCACCCCTACTCCGAGGGTGAGCAGGTGTACGACATCACTTTCGAGAACGTCCAGGCCGGGCTGCGTACCGACTACCTGTTCCGCCTTGCCAATCATCGCGGCGGCATCGTGCTGGGCACCGGTGACCTGTCCGAGTTGGCGCTGGGCTGGTGCACCTACGGGGTCGGCGACCAGATGTCTCACTACAACGTCAACGCCGGAGTGCCCAAGACCCTCATCCAGCATCTGATCCGCTGGGTGATCTCGTCCGGCCAGTTCGGGGAGCGGACTGCGCAGGTGCTCACCGACATCCTCGCCGGGGAGATCACCCCCGAACTGGTGCCGACCAGGGACGGAGAACGTCCGCAGGCCACCGAGGACAGCGTCGGACCGTATGCCTTGCAGGACTTCACGCTCTTTCACGTGTTGCGTCGCGGCTACCGGCCCTCGAAGATCGCCTTCCTGGCCTGGCACGCGTGGCGGGACGCGGACGAAGGCGAGTGGCCCACCGGGATCGAGGCCGAACGACGGGTCGCGTACGACCTGGCCACCATCCGCCGGTGGCTGGTCGTCTTCACCCGGCGCTTCTTCGCCAGTCAGTTCAAGCGCTCGGCGCTGCCGAACGGACCCAAGGTCAGCCCGGGAGGCACGATGTCCCCACGGGGCGACTGGCGGATGCCTTCCGACGCCTCGCCGGCGGCCTGGCTGGCAGAGATCGAGGAGCGGGTGCCCCCAACCTGACCCGCGATCTTGCCGCTTTCCTGGACCGCCGGGGGTGTCCTTCGGCATACGCGTGGAAGCTGCGTGGCTCGGGCGATCCGGTTCGGCCCTGGCTGTTGATGACCAGTGACAACTGGATCCTCGGGACACGCCCGGGGGATTCACCTCCTCTCACCCGGTTAACCCGGCATGCCCCCTACGCGTCGACATCGAGCACCAAGACCTGGGCGCACCTCTAGCCAGATTTGCTCCTTTTGCGGTAGAACGTGGGTTTGTTCTCATGAATGACCTGAGGGGGGTTGAGAATGTCCACGCGACGTTCCGCCACAGTAAGTGGCCGTCTCATCCTGGCACTCGCGTTGATCGCGGCCGTGCTCACCACCGGAATCCCCAACACGCGCGCCCCCGCCGCGGCCGCCACCCCGCGAACAGCGGCCGCGATGAGCGGACCAGAGCGATTCATCCACGCCGCCTACCAGGACTTCCTCGGCCGAGCCCCCACCACGACCGAAATCACCACCACCACAGCCGCATTGAATACCGGCACGACCCGCGGACAAATCCTGCTGGGACTGGCCCAATCCCCGGAGTGGGTGAACCACATCGTCGAGGACATGTACCTGGACACCCTGGGCCGGGGATCAGACGCCGGAGGCCTGGCCTACTGGTCCGGGCGGATCCAACGCGGCGAACTCACAGTCGCCCAAGTCGCGGCCGCGTTCTACTCCTCCACCGAGTACTTCACCACCATCGGCGGTGGGACCACCCGCACCTGGATCAGCGACCTCTACACCAAACTCCTACACCGCGACCCAGACACCAATGGCCTGACCTACTGGATCGACCAAACCAGTACGGCAGGCCGATACACCGTGGCCCACGCCTTCTACCAATCCCTGGAGTCCCGCCAAACCCGGGTAGCCGGACTGTATGAGGCGTTGTTGGGTCGGGCCCCGGACCCCGGTGGTCTGGCGTACTGGGCAGAGCAGGTCCTGACCCTCGGCGACATCGCCCTGGCGGTGAACCTGGCCGGCAGCAGCGAGTACTACGCGACGGCGTTGCTGCCCGCCGCGCCCGTGCTGGACACGGTCGAGGGTGACGGTGCCTCCGTCATGGTCACCTGGGAACCCAACGACCCCGTCGAGCAGGTCACCTCGTACCGGGTCACGGCCACCCCGGACACCGGCTCCAGCACGCCCGAGTGTCCCGCACCCACGTCCCGGTCCACCACGGTCGAGGCGTCTTTCACCCTGGTCTGGGTTCGAGGGGTCTGCACCGGGGTGGTGTATCGGGTATCGATGACCGCAACCAACCCGGCCGGCACCTCCCCGGCCTCCGCGGCGTCGGGGCCGGCGGTGCCGTGGACCACCCAACCACCACGCCCCCCACTCCTGGACGGGCTCCTATCGCGTGACACCCGCCTGGAGATCGCCTGGTCACCACCAGCCTTCGACGGCGGATCGCAGGTGACCGGGTACACCCTCACCGTCAAAGACCCCGCCGGGCAGGTCGTGGCCACCCAGCAACCCGGCGCCGACGCGGTGACCGCCACCATCACCGGCCTGACCAACGACACCGAGTACACCCTCGACCTGGCCGCGGTGAACGCCGCTGGCACCTCACCCACCACCACGATCACCGGCACCCCCACCCTGGCCCGGGCGCCCGCACCCCCTGGACAAGGCACCGCCCACCCCAACGGCGCCAACGCCATCGCCGTGGACTGGACGGCACCCGGCGACGACGGCGGCTCCCCCATCACCAGCTACCAGGTGGCCTGGCAGCAGGTCACCACCGGCGCCAACGGCGCCCTCACCCCCGTCACCGGGGCACCCGTGCACACCACGACTGTCACCGGGGCAACCTCAACCACCCTGACCGACTTCGAACAAACCCGCGCCGTCTACCGAATCACCATCACCGCGGTCAACGCCGCCGGACCCGGAGACCCCCTCGTCCTGGACGACCCCGTCACCCCCCTCGTCGAGGTCAAGCCCGGCGTCATCATCTTGACCACCCCGACCGCGGCCGCCGCCGAAGTCACCGGCAACCGACTCGACTGGCCCGCGCCCGCACCCACCCAAACCAGCACCCTCACCACCGGATCCATCGTCGTAGCCCCCGCCACCACCGGCACCCCCAACGGCCTCCTCGTCGAAATCACCGGCATCACCCGCGACAGGCTCGGCGTACACACCACCACCCGCACCGCCACCCTCGACCAGGTCTTCACCACCATGACCCTGTCCACCACCCTCAGCCCCACCGCCGACGCCTCTCCCGGGCAGAACACGTTCACCCCAGCCGGCCCAGGAGTCGCGCCCCAGACCGAACGCTTCGGCCTGCAGAACGACTTCACCCTTGCGCTAACCTTCGCGGTAGAAGCCAAGGCAAAGGTCAAGGGCACCACCACGTCCGGGGTCAGCGTGTCCGGTCAGGTGTCGGTGTCGAACACCACCAGCGTGGGTATCGACGTGCGCACCAACTGGGCCGCGATCCCCAACGGCATCAGGGTCGACGCCTCCAACGTCACCCAGGCCAGCGTCGCGGCGAAGGCTGAGATCTACGGGACCTGGGAACGCAAACTCGGAGAGGTGAGCCTGCCACCCGCCACGATCATGGCCGGGCCGGTACCCATCGTCCTGCAACCCAAGGCTGTCGTACTCGCCACAGCCGAAGGCCACATCATCATGACCATCAGCGCTGCCGCCCAACTGGGCGGTGGCCTGACCTGGGACTCAGGCACCCCCGGCGATCTCACCCCCACCAACCTGTCGACCCCACCCACCGTCACCGGCTCGCCCAGCGGAGGCCCTAACCTCACCCTCACCGGCAGCATCGGCCTGAAAATCCAAGGAATCCTGGCCCTCTACACCGCAGCAGGGCCCTCCGCCTCCGCCGGTATCACCTACAAAGCCACCTTCAACCCCACCGCCGGACCCAACGACGACTGGTTCCGCGTCGAGCGGGAAACCTCCCTATCAGTCGGACTCGCCCTTGACCTATTCGCCTTCCACACCGACATCGAACTAACACTCGCCACCATCAGTTCACTGGCTTACTCACTCACCCCACCAGGCACCCCGGGCAACCCCACCGGCGGCACCACCGCCCGCCCCTTCTACTCCATCACCGCCCCCGACACCATCCCCACCGGCACCCCCACCCCACTCACCGCCACCCGCAGCGACGGCGCCACCCCACCCCCGACCTGGACCATCCACGGCGGCACACCCGGCGACACCATCACCAACACCGGCACCCTCACCGCCACTGACCCCCCCGGCCGCACCCTCACCATCACCATCACCGACACCCAAGGAGCCACCGGCACCCTCACCGTCACCCTCACCCCCAACCCCCACCCACCCCTGACCGGCACCACCACCCGCATCACCAACGGCAACAACGGCAGCTACGAGCCTGCGATCTCCGCAGACGGCCGCTACATCACCTACAACTCCGACGCATCCAACCTCGTCCCCAACGACACCAACGAAGAATGGGATGTGTTCGTCTGGGACAACAACACCGGCACCACCACCCGCATCACCAACGGCAACAACACCAGCGGGTATCCAGCGATCTCCGCAGACGGCCGCTACATCACCTACACCTCCGCCGCATCCAACCTCGTCCCCAACGACACCAACGAACAAGATGATGTGTTCGTGTGGGACAAGAACACCGGCACCACCACCCGCATCACCAACGGCAACAACTCCAGGTGGGCTCCTGCGATCTCCGCAGACGGCCGCTACATCACCTACCACTCCGACGCCAACCTCGTCCCCAACGACACCAACGGACACCGGGATGTGTTCGTCTGGGACAACAACACCGGCACCACCACCCGCATCACCCCCGGCACCAACCGCAGCTGGGCGGCAGCGATCTCCGCAGACGGCCACTACATCACCTACACCTCCAGCGCATCCAACCTCGTCCCCAGCGACACCAACGAACAACCGGATGTGTTCGTCTGGCAGCGGACCGGTTGAGTCGCACCGGATAGGTCTGCCTGGGGCGGTGAAGTACGTTCACAACGCCTCGGGTTTGCCCGAGTGTGGGCCGGATCGACGAACTCGTCCAGCCACGATCAGAACCAGTCCGGAGACTGCGGCGATGAGTCTGGGCCAAGGTCGGATCGGTGCAGAGCGTAGTTGTGGCCAGACTGAGGGCCAGCCGCGGTGACGCGACCGCCCACCACGGCCTCACCGGTCCAGTGCCGGGCGAGCGAACACCACTCCTGCCGCCTCGGCCCACTCCAGCGCCTGCTCGCGACGGGCTTGAATAGGGAGGCCCTAGCCGCGCAGATCGAAGTCGTCGTCCCGGTACTCCCCTTCCGGACGGGACTGGGCGATCTCCTGTTCGCGATTGCGTAGTTCGACCCGCCTGATCTTGCCCGAGATCGTCTTGGGTAGTTCACCGAACTCGAGTCGGCGCACCCGCAGGTACGGGGGCAGGTGTTCGCGGGCGTACGCCAGGATCGATCTGGCGGTCTCCGCGGTCGGTTGGTGCCCGTCGACGAGCACGACATACGCCTTGGGCACCGCCAGTCTCACCGGATCGGGGGCGGGCACGATGGCCGCCTCCGCCACCGCCGGATGCTCGATCAGGACGGACTCCAACTCGAACGGCGAGACCTTGTAATCGCTGGCCTTGAAGACATCATCGGTGCGACCGATGTAAGTGATGTACCCGTCCTCGTCCCGGCTGGCGACATCACCGGTGTGGTAGACCCCACCGAGCATCGCCTCGGCGTTGCGATCCTCGTCGCCCTGGTACCCGGTCATCAGGGACAGTGGCGAGGCGGACAGATCGAGGCAGATCTCCCCCTCGCCGACCCCGCTCACCCGGGCCCCGGTGGCGGGATCGACGAGGATCACCGGCACTCCGGGCAGCGGGCGGCCCATCGAGCCCGCCTTGACCTGTTGCCCCGGGCTGTTGCCGACCGAGGCCGTGGTCTCGGTCTGCCCGAAGCCGTCGCGAATGGTCAGGCCCCAACCGGCCTCGACCTGGCTGATCACCTCCGGGTTCAACGGCTCGCCGGCGCCGATCGCCTCCCGCAGGTCGCCTGGACCGCCGGACAGGTCCGCGTTGATCAGCATCCGCCACACTGTCGGTGGCGTGCAGAAGGTCGTCACCTTCTCCCGGCGGATGGCCTGCAGCAGCCCCACCGGGTCGAACCGGGTGTAGTTGTAGACGAAGACGGTCGCCTCGGCGAGCCAGGGTGCGAAGAAGTTCGACCAGGCGTGCTTGGCCCATCCCGGGCTGGAGATGTTCAGGTGGACGTCGCCGGGCATGAGGCCGAGCCAGTACATCGTCGACAGGTGCCCGACCGGGTAGCTGACATGGGTGTGCTCGACCAGCTTGGGACGGCTGGTGGTGCCGCTGGTGAAGTACAGCAGCATCCGGTCGGTGCTGGCATTGCCCGGGTGCGGGACGCCCGCCTGCGGCCGGGCGTAGGCGGCGGCGTGGTCGCGCCAGCCGTCCGGAGTGCCGGCCCCGACCGCGAAACGCAGATACTCGCCCGGGACCTCGTCGAACTTGGCGGTGTCGGCGACATTGCACACCACCGCCCGGGCCTGACCACGGGCTATCCGGTCGACGAGTTCGGCCGGGCCGACGGCGGTCGTCGTCGGCATGATCACCGCACCGATCTTGATGATGGCCAGCATCGTCTCCCAGAGCTCGACCTGGTTGCCTAGCATCACCACCACGCTGTCACCCCGGCCGATGCCGGCCTCGGCCAATTCGGCCGCCACCTGGTTCGAGCGGGTGACCAGGTCGGCGAAGGTGTAGGACGCCCGCGAGCCGTCCTCCTCCAGAATCACCAGGCCCGGCTTCGCATTGTCCCGGGCGAAGGCATCGAACCAGTCGTGGGCGAAGTTGAAGGTCGGGCCCACGTCCGGCCAGCTGAACTCGGTGACCGCGTCCTGGTACCGCGTCCGGAGTTCGATGAGCCGGTCACGCGAGCGGCGGAGTGCGTCGGTGGCTGATTCTGCGCCTGTCATGAAACCCACATCCTCGAAGGTTCGTCGTCAGGCGGTGGGCGCCGAGGCATACCCGAAGGCCTCGGCTCGGCGATCCGGCCGTGGTACTGGCCAGGCCAGGCCTGGCGAACCGGCCCGGCCTGCGGTCACCGGATTTCCCACCGTCGCAGCGCGGGTGAGCTGTCCCGAGCACGGTACTCCGTACCCGGGCCGTGCCCCGGGGAAATGACAACATCGCGGCGGGTGCCGGCACCATGAGCCGGTCAGGCCTCCACGATGAGCCGGTCAGGCCTGGGACTCGCCCTCGGGGTTCGCCTTGGTCGGGGCTCAGTGGTTGAAGTGCCGCGAACCCGTCAAGTACATGGTCACCCCGGCGGCGCGCACCGCCTCGACGGTCTCGTCGTCGCGCACCGAGCCTCCCGGCTGGACGATCGCTCGCACGCCCGCGTCGAGCAGGATCGCCGGCCCGTCGGAGAACGGGAAGAAGGCGTCCGAGGCGGCCACCGAGCCGCGGGCTCGGTCGGCGCCGGCCCGTTCGACCGCCAGACGGCAGGAGTCCACCCGGTTCACCTGGCCCATCCCGATGCCAACGCTGGCTCCGTCCTTGGCCAGCAGGATGGCGTTGGACTTGACCGCGCGCACGGCCTTCCAGGCGAACACCAGCTCGGCCAAGAGGGCCTCGTCGGCAGGCTCGCCGCAAGCCAGCGTCCAGGTCGTCGGATCATCGCCCTCAGCGTCCAGCCGATCAGCCTGCTGGAGCAGCATCCCCCCGCTGACCTGACGCAGTTCCAGGCCCGGGCGGTGATAGCCGTCGGGCAGTTCGAGCAACCGGATGTTCTTCTTGCGGGTGAGCAGGGCGTACGCGTCGTTGTCAAAGGCGGGAGCGGCGATCACCTCGGTGAACACCTCGGCCACCTGCTCGGCCATCGCCAGGGTCACCGGGCGGTTGCAGGCGATCACCCCGCCGAAGGCCGAGACCGGGTCGCAGGCATGGGCCCTGGCGTGGGCCTGGGCGATGTCCTGCCCGACGGCCAGGCCGCACGGGTTGGCGTGCTTGATGATCGCCACCGCCGGCTCGCTGAAGTCGTAGGCGGAGCGCACCGCCGACTCGGCATCGACGTAGTTGTTGTACGACATAGCCTTTCCGTGCAGGACGGTGCCCTGCGCGATACCAGGCTCGGCCGCCTCGTCCACGTACAGAGCCGCGGACTGGTGCGGGTTCTCTCCGTACCGCAGCACCTCGGCCCGCTGCAGGGCGAGCCCGGTGTACCCCGGCCAGCCCTCGGCGGGCGGATCGAGCTGCTGGGCGCACCACGAGGCCACCGCGGCGTCATAGGCGGCGGTGTGCGCGAACGCCTGAGCGGCGAACCTGCGGCGGGCGGCCAGGTCAAAACCCTCCCCCTGCGCTGCGGCGATCACCTCGGCGTACTGGGCCGGGTCGACGACGATGGCGATATTGGCGTGATTCTTGGCCGCCGCCCGCACCATCGACGGTCCGCCGATGTCGATCTGCTCGATCACGTCCTCCACACCGGCGCCGGAGCGGACGGTTTCGACGAAGGGGTAGAGGTTGCCCACCACGAGGTCGAAGGGCTCGACCGACAGGTCGGCCAGCTGACGGACGTGATCGGGCTTGCGTCGGTCGGCCAGGATGCCGGCATGCACCCTGGGGTGCAGCGTCTTGACCCGGCCGTCCAGGCACTCGGGAAAACCGGTGAGATCCTCCACCGGGGTCACCGGCACCCCTGCGTCGGCGATCCGGGCGGCGGTGGAACCGGTGGACACGATGCTCACCCCGGCCCCGTGCAAGCCGGTGGCCAACTCGACCAGTCCGGTCTTGTCGTAGACCGAGATCAGGGCGCGGCGGATCGCCACGTGGTCGCTCATCGAACATGCACCCTTCTGTTGGTTATGGTCCAGCCATTGCGGGCCATCCGGCCCACGGTGTCGACGAGCATCTCCCGCTCGACGACCTTGATGCGCTCGTGCAGCGCCTCGACGGTGTCGTCGTCGTGCACCTCGACCGTCCGCTGGGCGCAGATCATCCCGGTGTCCACGCCCGCGTCGACGAGGAACAGGGTGCACCCGGTGACCTTCACCCCGTACTCCAGGGCGTCGCGCGGGCCGTGGGTGCCCGGAAACGCTGGCGACAGGGCCGGATGCGAGTTGACGCACCGCCCACCGAAGCGAGCCAGGAAGGCGGGGCCGACCAGCCGCATGAAGCCCGCCAGGACGACCAGGTCGGGCCGATAGCCACCCACCCGCTCGGCGAGCGCGGCGTCCCAGGCGACCCGATCCGACTCGACCGGCACGACGAAGGCCTCCACCCCGGCGGACTCGGCACGGGCGAGTACCGGCGCGCCGGGTAGATCGCTGCCGACGGCCACCACGCGGGCCCCGAACGCCGGGTCCCGGGAGGCGTCCAGCAAGGCCTGAGCGGTCGACCCCGAGCCCGACGCCAGCACCACCAGACGGGCCTGAGACGGCGGGCCTGCGGGAGTGTGGGTCACGTGCATCGAGACTAGTCGACTCCGGCGGGGTTGCCCGACCGGCCGGGTGGACACACCCGCGCTGCTCAGTCCGGTCGGAGGGGCACCCGTGAGGCGCGCACGCACCCGCCCCCGGCCTCGCGAGTGGGCGAGATCGGGGGCGGGGGACGACCGGTTGCAGTCAGCCTGAAGGGGACGGCTCAGGAGGCGTTGATCACCCGGATCCGACGGTTGGACCGGTCGATCACCCACAGGTTGCCCTGGGAGTCCGCGGCGATCGACGAGGGCCGACGCCAGGTGGAGAACAGTGGCAGGCCGCCGTCGCCGACGTACCCGAACTCGCCACTGCCGGCGAAGGTGTCGATCAGGCCGTCGTGCACGAGCCGGATCCGGTTGTTGTTCGACTCACCGATGTAGACGTCGCCGTTGGGGGCGGCGTAGACGTAGATCGGCTTGTGCAGACCCGCCTCGGCGGCCGGGCCGCCGTCGCCGCCCACGCTGGCGATTCCGGTGCCGGCGAAGGTGGTGATGGTGCCGCCCGCGTCCACGCTGCGGATCCGCTCGTTGTCGTAGTCGGCGATCAGCACCGAGCCATCGGCGGCCACGTCCACCGAGTACGGGTTGTACAGCCGGGCCGAAGTGGCGGGGATGTCGTCCCCGTTGTAACCCGCCGTGCCATTGCCCGCGAAGGTGGTGATCACCCCGCTGGTGTCGACCTTGCGCACCTTCTGGTTACCGCGGTCGGCGATGTACATCGTGCCGTCTGGGGCGAAGGTCACGTCGTACGGGGTGCGCAGCCGGGCTGCGGTGGCCTGCCCCCCGTCGCCGGTGTTGCCTGCCGAGCCGGTACCCACCACGGTGCTGATCACCCCAGTGGCCACGTCGACCTTGCGGATCCGGTTGTTCGAGGTGTCGGCGATGTAGAGGTTGCCGGCCGCATCGAAGGCCAACCGCGAGGGCGCCCGCAGCATGGCCTGGGTGGCCTGCCCGCCGTCGCCGGAGAAGCCTGCTGTCCCGGTCCCGGCGATGTCGGTCACGGTGCCGTCCGCCTCGATCCGGCGGACCCGGTGCTGGCTGGCGTCGGCGTAGTAGACCCGGTCCTGGCTGTCCACCGCGACCCCGTACAGGCCAGGCATCCCGGTCGCGACCGCCTGCGCTCCTTCAGGGGTGTTCGCGGTCGAGCCGTTACCACCGGCGGTCCACAGCATGTTCTTGCCGCAGTTCATCGACGCGTACGCAGCAGCTCGGTTGACGAGGTTCCATCCCGTGTTGTTGAGCGCACCGGGTACCACCGCGTTGATGTAGACCCGGCAGGCTGCCGCCGTGGTCCCGCCGGCCATCGCGGTGCCCTTGGTGTAGGCGAATTCGGTGGCGCCGCCACCAGCCACGGTGGAGATGACGCTCGCGCCGGGCTCGGGGGTGGCGTATCCCACGGTCTTGGGCTTGGAACTGATCGTCTGGGTACCGGCCAGCGCCGCTGCCAGCGGGTGCCGCCCGGTGACCATCTCCACCTGGTTGGCGGTGATCGTCTGACCGCCCGTCTGGGCCATCCCCATCTCGTCCAGCACCCGGGAGTGCAGGACGAGCATAGGCAGGTCCAGCGAACGCAGCCGGGTGCCGATCTTGGCCTCGCGCACCGACGGGTAGAGCACCACGAGCGAGTACTCGGGCGAGATCGTGGCGGGGTCGACCAGATCGTCGTCGACGTAGGTGACCGCGTAGGCGTCATCGAGCTGACTGGTGACCTTGAGGTCCGCCGAACCCAGGGCTGCGGGGTCGGAGACCACGGCGAGCACCTTGGTGCCACCCACCGGAGGGTCGATGGTGAGGGTCTGCGATGAGGTGGCGCTCACCTGGCCGGGCGAGTCGCCGGTGGTGAAGGTCGCCGTGGAGGTGAACGGGAAGGCCGGCCGGGAACCGACCGAACCGGTGACCTCCCGGTCGATCCGGCAATAGATGAGCTCGGACGGGCCGACCTGCTTGGGCAGGCCGCACTCGCTGGACAGGTCGCCGAAGTCCGGGTTGGACAGCGAGGTCACGGTGGTCGCGTTGAGCGGGTCGAGGTTCATCATGGTGAGGCTGAACCGCACCGTGCCGCCCGGGTAGGCGATCACCGCGGGCCCGGCCACGGCCCGCAGCCGGAAGGTCGGAGTCGCCGCTTGGACGATGACGTGGGAGGTGTCGGTGTCGCTGACCGCCTGCGTGTCCGCCAGGCCGGTGGCCGTCACGGTGCCCTCGACCAGGCTGGACAGCGGGCCGTTGACGAGCTCGGCGGCGGTGGTGCAGTTGTACTGAGCTCCCGGCGCCAGGGTCTGCGGCACCGTGCACGTGCCCGAGCTGGCCAAGTCGCCGAGCCGATCGTCGGCCAGACCGGTGAGGGTCACGCTGCGGTCCGAGAAGGTGTTCTGCACCCGCACCTGGTAGTGAACGGAGTCACCGTCGGGGGCCTCGACGAACGACCGATTGGGCGCCTTACGCACCTCGATTCCCGGGTTCGGGTTGGGCCAGAAAGCGTTTCGACCGTGGTTGACACCGCCGAAGGCGTCGCCGTCGCTGCCGGCGAACAGGCCCGCCGGTTCCAGTTCCAGGGCCAGGACGCCCCGGTAGCCGCCCGCGTTCGGAACCCAGTTGATTCCCTTTCCGGTGGCCGGCTCGACTGCGGCGATCTGGAAGCGCGGGTCCGAGTGAGTCTCGGTGTCGAGATAGCGGAAGTGCCCGCTGATGTACACCGCGTCCCGATCGGCGGCAACCGCCTCCAGGGTGTCCCCGATCTTCGTCGACCAGGTCGGCTGGACATTGCCGCCGGTGGACGCGGTCGGGAAAGCGTTGAGCGTGTCGCACGCGGGGTAGTAGAAGTGACCAGAACTCACCACGTAGGCGGTCGAGCCGTCCGGCGAGATGTCGATGTCTCGCATGTACCCGATCTTGCCGGCGTGGGCGCAGGGCTGGTCGTACACGTCGGTCTGCCAGGGCGTCACGGTGGCGACGGACCCGGAAACATCGATCTGGGCCATCAACGGGCGCTCCAGACCGTTGATCTTGCGGAAGTTGCCGATCACCATCAGCCGGGTCTCGTCCGCGGACAGCGCCATGGCCCGCAGGCCGCCCTCGCTGGTGTCATTGGTCGGCTCGGTCAGCGGCATGCTGAACGTGGACAGGGTCGCGCCGGACGTAGGACTGATCGCCGTGAGTCGCGACGCGGGCGCGTCGTTGAAGACGGCGAAGTTGCCGCCCACGTAGACGGCGGTCCCGTCCGAGCGCACCGCCAGGTCCTTGACGTAGGAGTCGGCGGAGGCGGTGAAGCCCGGCACGTTGCTGCCGTCCGCGATGGACAGCTTGGCGATCCGGCTGTGCGACTGGCCGCCGATGGTGTCGAATTCTCCGCCGACGAAGGCGCTGTTGCCGTCCGCGGAGGACTTGACCGTCATCACCTGGCCATTGGGCGCGGGGTCGAAGTCGGAACGCAGTGCTCCGGTCGCCAGGTCGTAGGCGGCCAGGCCGGATCGTGCAACTGAGCCGTAGTCGGAGAAGTCGCCACCAACGAAGAGGGATCCGCCGCTGCGCTCGAGGGTCAGGGCGGCCGAGGTGCCGGTCTGGGGTTGACGGGCGAGTGAGCGAGGAGTCTGGGCGTAGGGCACCACGCTGGTCACCGCATTCGTGGACACGTCCACACGCGCCAGGATCGCGGGGTTCGCCTTCTCCGGGGTGATCTGGAAGTCGCCGCCGAGGAACAGCCCACCCGCGCCGTCAGCGGCGAGGGATTGGATGGTGCCGGTGATCGCGCTCACCGAAAGGGAGGTGACGGCGCCACTGGTGAGGTCGATCCCAGCGAGGCGGCTGCGAGCGGCTCCGGCCACCGATCCGAAGCTCCCGGCGATGTAGAGGACCTGGGACGAGTCGTCGAGTTCGAGGTCGCTGACCAGGTTGTTGATGGAGACGTCCAGGCTCCCCAAGGCGCCGGTGGAACCATCGAGGGAGGCCAGCCGGGTACGCGGCACGCCCCCGACCTTGGTGAACTGACCTGCGACAAGCACCTCACCGCTGGGCCGCACCACGATGTCGTAGACACCGAGGTTGGGGGAGCCGGCAGCCCAGCCGGTCGCCTGCTGCCCGGTACCGGCGTCCACTGCCACCAGGCGCCGCACGGTTGCGCCGTGCACCTTGGAGAACTCACCACCGGCATAGACGAGTGCACCGTCATTCGATACCGCGACCGCACGGACCGGACCTCCGGCCACGTCCGCGCCCCAGACGAGTTGGCCGGCCGTGTCGATCCGGGCCACGCCTGCGGCCGACTGACCGTTCACCGTGGTGAAGTCACCGCCGATCACCAGGTCAGCTCCGGTCAAGGTCAGGTCGTAGACGCTGCCGTCCAGGCTGGGAGCGAACGTGGTGAGGCCGCCCGAGGCGTCCACATGAGCGACATTGGTCCGCAACTGCCCGGCGACGGTCCCGAACGTGCCGCCCACGTACCATCCGCCGGAGCCGTCCGGAACTGCCGCCTGGACCGTGCCGTTGACGTCGGGAAAGGAGGCCCCGAACGACGTGCCCGCGATATCGACCACGCCACCCGCGCCACGGGTGACCGGGCCGACCGCTGTGAAGTTGCCGCCCAGGACCACGCTGCCGCCGACCTGTGCCACCGTGCGCACCTCTCCGTCGATGGCATGTACGCCGGCGTCTCGAGGACGTTCGGCGACCACTCCGGAACGCGAGTTGGCATCGGCCAACGCCACAGGTGCCAGACCGGTGAGCACACCGGCGGCGGTACCCAGGGCTAAGACACCCGCAAGGGCAGAACGAACGAGGGACTTCATCAAGGGACTCCCGGCTGCCGCGGCGTTCCGCCCCCGGACCGCCAGACCTTCTGATGCGAGATGTGCAGGTACACGACCTGCATCCGAATCAGAGTACGTCCGATCTGACAGAGCGTATGCGCGCTCTATCAATTTATGCGAATTGTTCTATTCGCGACTGCGCTGTTCGGGTGAGGAGGGTGCTCGCAGAGCAACTCTCGATGCCCGATCGCTGGATGCCGTGGATCGCCTGTCACCTGATGACATATCGACGAATTACCTGGTATCGCGCTATTCGCCCCGATGGGAGTGCTCATTGGTGCCGCTGCGGAGCCGACTCCAGGAGGCAGGGTGAGATTCGCGAATGCAAGCCACCGCACGCAGGTTCAGGACTCGGCACAGAGGAATTCCGGATTGTTCTGGCCGACCAATTCTGGGGTTTTCCAGGGAGCGCATTCTCCAGATTCCGGGGCGGTACGGGTGACAGCTTCAGGACGCCCGGATTTGGCGAATCCGGGCTGGTTGGATGCGGCGGATCCCGGCTCGACCGCTGTCCCGCCGGACAACCAGCGGTATCAGGCCGGGCCGAATGACACCGATTCGACCGACCGCTACGGCCGGAGGCGACCCCCGCGCTCGTCCGGCCGGCAGGGGCCATCAGCCGGAAGCCCTCGACAGGGTCCGCGGCGGCCGATCTCGACGATGCTGCTCTTGGTGCTGGCCGGGGCCGTCGCCACCCTGCTGCCGCTGCCGTGGGGACTCGGCGCCCTCGGCTTCACCCTCGCGGCGCTGGTCGTCGGCAGTCGCGCGATGACCCGCTCAGCCCCTGGTACGCCCAAGTGGCCCTTCGCCCTGGGCCTGCTGGCGGTCACGATCCTGACGATGGTCGCCGGGCTGCGGATGACCTTCTACCCGGTGCAAGCCGAACTGGAACGGTGCGTGGACTCGGCCATCACCGAGCAGGCCCGCCAGGAGTGCACCACGTCCATGCAGCGCACCCTGGAGCAGTGGACCGGGGGCCGGTGACGGCTGCGCCGGAGCCGGGCGAGTGCTTCATCGGCGACGGAACGGGAGGCGGCGCCGCACCCCGGCGGCCGCGTGCGATGCTCGACCGGCCGCACGGCGGCCCGAGTCGCGAAGCCGGCCGGAGGCGCCGGAGAGCCCGACCGCGGAAGCCTGTCGAGCCTGGCCGCTGGTGTGTCTGACCTGTTCGGCGGCACGGGCCAGGCCCTTGCCGGACGCCCTACCGGCCCGGCCGGCCAGCCGTCGGCCGAGGTGACCGACCCGCCCGGCCGCCACTGCCGGCCCGAGCATGACGCCGGCGAGCACCCCCACGAAGGACTCCGCCCACAGCGCGGCAGCCGTCCACACCGGCCCCGGGCCCACCTGGCTCATCCGTTCCGCGCCGACCGCGCCGCTGGACAACCACGCCAGCAGGCCGGCAGCCAATGCCACCAGAGCGGCCACCGCGAGGGAGTCCAGCAGGAGGGCACCGCGAGATCGCTCCGGAACGGACAGGTGGCGGTAGCCAGCCACCGCAGACAATCCGACCACAAGGGATAGACAGGTGGCGGCCAGCAGCGGGTGGGAGCCGGGCTCCGGCAGGGCGCCCAGCAACGGCACCGCCGGCAGGGGGCCCAGTTCGGTGGCCATCGGACTCACCAGGGTGCCGATTCCGACGCTGAATCCCGGCCCGGCCACGAAGCCTGCTCCCCACACCACTGCGGTGGGTAGCAGCACCAGTTGCAGCAGCACGAGCAGCACGTGCCCGAAACCACCCGGCTGCAGGGCCTGCTGCACCTCGATGATCCGAGGGGCACCGCCGATCAGGCCGACTAGCAGCGCCAGTGCCCCCAGGCCGAGCCATCCGCGCAGCACGCCGGTGGCGGTGGCCATCACCCGGCTGATCCGCTCGGGAGGTTGCGTCCAGAGCCGGGGCGCGGCAGCGATGCCCAGGCCGGCCAGGGCCACGGTCGCGGCGCCGACGCCGGCCGCGCCCAAGGGAGCGCGCACGGCGGTGCTGCCGGCCAGTGCTGCGGCGGCGACGGCGATGGTGGCGTAGGTGAGACAGAAGACACCCGCGGCCAGCGCTGCCTGCCCGCGGTGCCAGGACGGTCCGGCGGTGCCGGCGGCCTGCCTCGAGGTGCCGGGTTTGGCGGCCGGGGCCGGCCGCACTGTGTCCAAGGAGTCGACGACCCGGCAGCCACCGGCCCAGGTGAGCCACAGCATCGGAAGCAGCAGGCCCAGCGGGACCAGGCTCACCGAACCCTGCCCGACAACCAGCGTGGCGGTCTGGGCCAAGGCCCAGAGGTTGACGCCGAGCTGAGCGGACTCCACCCAGGTGACCGATATCCGGGGCGTGGCCATCCAGATGACGATTGCCGGGACGATGATGGCCAGCAGCCCAGCGACGGCTGCCTGGGCGGCGGCGATGACTGCGACCAGAGCCGCCGGGCGGGGTGGCAGGTCGCCGTCCGAGGCTGGAGACCGGTCGGCACCCTTGGCGGTAGGCAGGGCATCCGCGCCGCGTTCAGCGGACCCGGTCTCCGGCGAGCTGGTGAGCGAGGACATCCCCGGCATCCTCCCCTGCCGAGGCGCCGGGGGCGGGCAGGCGCGCCGCCGGACACACCATGCCGGGGGGCCGTGGGGCAGATGCCACCCGCCACCAAGCCCGACACCGCCAGGCACACAGGACCTGGACGCCCGCACCCCGGACAAGGGCATGCCAACCTCGCCGCATACGACGACTTCGGCATACCCCACGCACGCAACTGAGCAGGGGCGGGGCCTACTGGCCCCGCCCCTGCTGATGAACTCGATCCGAGGCTCTCGCCCTGGTCAGGAGTTCCGCAGAATCTCCCGCATCAGTTCCGCAGTCTCCGAGGGGGTCTTGCCGACCTTGACCCCGGCCGCTTCGAGGGCCTCCTTCTTGGCCTGCGCGGTGCCCGAGGAGCCGGACACGATCGCGCCCGCGTGCCCCATCGTCTTGCCTTCCGGCGCGGTGAAACCGGCCACGTAGCCGACCACCGGCTTGGTGACATTGGCCTGGATGAAGGCTGCGGCCCGCTCCTCGGCGTCGCCGCCGATCTCGCCGATCATCACGATCGCCTTGGTCTCCGGGTCCTTCTCGAAGGCCTCGATCGCGTCGATGTGAGTGGTACCGATGATCGGATCGCCGCCGATGCCAATACCGGTGGTGAACCCGAAATCGCGCAGTTCATACATCATCTGGTAAGTGAGCGTGCCTGACTTGCTGACCAGGCCGATCGGCCCGGGCCCGGTGATGTCGGCCGGGGTGATGCCCACGTTCGACTTACCAGGGCTGATGATGCCCGGGCAGTTGGGCCCGATGATCCGGGTGCCGCCGTGCTCCTTGGCGTAAGCCCAGAACTCCGCGGTGTCCTTGACCGGGATGCCCTCGGTGATCACCACGCACAACGGGATCCCCGCGTCCACCGCCTCGATCACCGCGGACTTGGCGAAGGCCGGCGGGACGAAGACGATGCTCACGTCCGCGCCCGTCTGGCTGATCGCGTCGGCCACGGTGCCGAAGACGGGGACCGAGACGGTCGAGCCGTCCTGTCCGGTGAAGTCCACGCTCTCGCCGGCCTTGCGCGGGTTCACGCCGCCGACGATCGTGGTTCCCGCCGCAAGCATCCGCTGGGTGTGCTTGCGACCCTCCGAACCAGTCATACCCTGGACGACGACCTTGGAGTTCTCGTCGAGAAAAATTGCCATTAGTGCTGTCTCCCTTGGTTTCTCGCGCAGTCAGGCCGAGGCCGCCAGCTCGGCCGCCTTGCGGGCAGCCCCGTCCATGGTCTCCTCCACGGTCACCAACGGATGGTTGGCCTCGGCGAGGATGCGCCGGCCTTCCTCGACGTTGTTGCCGTCCAGGCGCACCACCAGGGGCTTGCTCGCCTCATCGCCGAGGATGTCCAGTGCCGAGACGATGCCCGCCGCGACCGCGTCGCAGGCGGTGATGCCGCCGAAGACGTTGACGAAGACACTCTTGACCTCGGGGTCGTTGAGGATGACGTCCAGGCCGTTGGCCATCACCTCGGCCGATGCCCCACCGCCGATGTCGAGGAAGTTGGCCGGCTTGACGCCCAGATCTTCACCGGCATAGGCCACCACGTCGAGGGTGGACATCACCAGTCCGGCCCCGTTTCCGATGATGCCGACCTCGCCGGAGAGCTTGACGTAGTTGAGGTCCATCGCCTTGGCCTTGGCCTCCAGCGGGTCCGCGGCCGCCTTGTCCTCCAGTTCCGCGTGGGCGGGGTGCCGGAAGTCGGCGTTGCCGTCCAGGGTGACCTTGCCGTCCAGGGCGATGACCTCCCCTGCCGAGCTCAGCACCAGCGGGTTCACCTCGACGAGCGTGGCGTCCTCACCGGCGTACACGTCCCAGAGCTTGACCAGGGCGGGGATCACCTTGGGCTTGACGTCCTCGGGGAAGTTCGCGGCGTCGACGATCTCGGCGGCCTTGGTCTCATCGATGCCCACCAGCGGGTCCACGGCCACCTTGGCCAGGGCCTCGGGCCGCTCCACGGCCAACTGCTCGATCTCCATGCCACCCTCGACCGAGCACATCGACAGCAGGGAGCGGTTGGCCCGGTCGAGCAGGATGGAGAAGTAGTACTCGGCGGCGATGTCGGCGCCGGCGGCGATCAGCACCCGGTGCACGGTGTGACCCTTGATGTCCATCCCGAGGATGGCCTCGGCGGCCTGCGCGGCCTCCTGCGGGCTGCGAGCCAGTTTCACCCCGCCGGCCTTGCCCCGGCCGCCCGTCTTCACCTGCGCCTTGACCACGACGAGGTCGCCGTTGGCGAGCAGGGTGCGGGCCGCCTCCTCGGCTTCGGCGGGGGTGCTGGCGACGAGGCCGTCGAGCACGGGAACTCCGTGCTCGGCGAACAGGTCTCGGGCCTGGTACTCGAACAGATCCACGTGCGCTCCGTCCTGGGATGTGTGCGTGCCCGACTCTGTGGGCAGCGTTGCCGGCTGCGAGCCTACCCCGACGGGCGGCCGGCTCCACGGGTAGGCGACGAGACCCACCTCACCTCCCCCCGCTGGCCGGGGTGGCCGGAGTCGACACAGTTTGCCCAGGGCAACCCACGACGGGGCCACAGTGCACAGACAGCGTCAATCGCCCATTGCGGTGACACCGCGTCCCCCCTAGTCTCGCCAGCAACGCTGCGGCGAGCCCCGCCGAGCTCACGTGAGGGAGTCGACATGCGAACCCATCGAGCCGCCACGGCTGCGCTGGCCTGCGCCGGTCTCGCCGTGCTGGCGCTGAGCGGGCCGGCCGCACAGGCTCAGCCCGCGACGCCGCAGCCCGCCTTCTCCCTGGCCGCCGAGCAGCCGGTGGTGGCCTCGCGCGAGCCGGCCGCGAAGGGGAGTCTGGTGAGCATGGCGCAGACTCCGCAGAGCCTGCGCGAGAACACCGACCCGGCCCTGATCCCGGTGCTCATCAAGTATGACTACGAGGCGGCGGCCAGCTACCGGGGCTCGGTACGTGGCTACACCGCCACGAGCCCGAGCGTCACCGGGAAGGCGCTGGATCGTGCCGCAGGCGACCCGGCCCGGTATCTGGCAATGGTCGGCCAGCGCGAGCAGCAGATCAGCCAGCGAGTGCGGGCCGCCGTGCCCCGGGCACAGATCACCCAGAGCTACGACGTGGTGTACGGCGGGGTGGCCGCGATGGTGCCCGGCAACTCGATCCGCACACTGCTGGCCACCGAGGGCGTGGTGGCCGTGCAGCCCGACGCGGTGAACCAGCCGCTCACCGATGCCAGCCCCGAGTTCATCAAGGCCACCGAGGCCTACTCCCAACTCGAGACCACCGGCAAGGCGGGGGCCGGGCTCGTGCTGGCCAATCTCGACACCGGGCTCTGGCCCGAGCACCCGGCCTTCGCAGACCCTGGCGATCTGCCGCAGTACACCGGCCCTGAACTGCGGTGCGACTACGGCGACAACCCCTTGACCGACGCGGTTGACCCCTTCCGATGCAACGACAAGATCGTGGGCGGCTACTCGTTCCTGGCCACCTACGACAACGCGGGCCTGACGTACACCTACCCGCGGACGGCACGTGACTCAGAAGGGCACGGTTCTCACACGGCCTCGACGTCCGCTGGCAGCATCGTGCGGGACGTCCAGACCCTGGGCCCGACGCTGGCCCGGATCCAGGGCATCGCGCCCGGTGCCCAGATCATCGAGTACCGCGTGTGCGGGCCGAGCGGCTGCTACAACTCGGACACGATGTCAGCGGTCCAGCAGGCGGTGCTCGACGGCGTTGACGTGCTCAACTACTCGATCAGTGGTGGCACCTCCCCCACTAGTGACCCGACCGAACTCGCATTCCTGGACGCCTACAACGCGGGAATCTTCGTCGCGGCCTCCGCAGGAAACGAGGGACCGGGCGCTGGGACGGCCAATCACGCTGCGCCGTGGGTCACCACCGTTGGCGCCTCCACCCAGGCCCGCGAGTTCACCTCTCGCCTGAGCCTTCGGGCGGGCAACGGTTCGACCTATGAGGTCTCGGGGGCGAGCATCACTCAGGGCGCCGGACCCGCGCCGGTGGTGCTGGCCACCGCCGTCGGTCTGGACGCGTTGTGCACCACCCCCGCGGCACAGGACAGCCTGATCGGGAAGATCGTGGTCTGTGAGCGGGGGGAGATCGCCCGGGTCGAGAAGGGGGCCAATGTCGCCGCCGGTGGCGCGGCCGGGATGATCCTGTATAACCCGGGCCTGGCCGATGTCGAGACCGACAACCACTGGCTGCCGACGGTGCACGTCGCGGACGGCACCGCGCTGGTCGCCTTCATGACCAGCAACGGTGAGGTCACCGGAAGCTTCACCGACGCAGAACGCTCGCTGAACGGGCACGCCGACGTGATGGCGTCCTTCTCCTCCCGCGGCCCGCTCGGCCCGGTGATCAAGCCGGATATCACCGCTCCCGGGGTGCAGATTCTGGCGGCGATGACCCCAACTCCCGACGAGGTCGTGGGGGGCCCGCCGGGCCAGTACTACCAGGCGATCGCGGGCACCTCGATGTCCGCACCGCACGTGGCCGGCGCAGCCCTGTTAATCAGGGCGTTGCACCCGGACTGGACACCTGGGCAGATCAAATCGGCCATGATGACCCAGGCCGTTGGCGGGGTACTCAAGGAGGACGAGGTCACCCCGGCGGACCCGTTCGACCAAGGTGCCGGCCGCCTCGACGTGGCACGAGCGCTGGACGCTCCGCTGACCATCTCCGAGGACGCCGAGACCTTCGCCGCACTGATCAACGACCCCGCGCAGGTGACGGATCTGAACCTGCCCTCGATCAACGCAGCCGTGATGCCCGGCCGACTCACCACAACGCGGACGGTGCGCAATGTCACCGACAGAACGCTGCGGGTCACCGTGTCCGCCGACCTCGCGGCGGACTCCTCCCTCGTGGCCAGTCCCTCGCGATTCAGCATCGCGCCCGGGCAGGAACGCACCATCAGCCTGACGCTGCGATCCCGGGCTCCGATCGGCGAGCAGCAGTTCGGCGCGGTGCGTCTGGTGACCAGCGCCGGAACGGTGCGCCTACCGGTGGCCTTCGTCCGCCAGCAGGGCAATGTCACCCTGGCGCAGACCTGCGAGAGCACTGATCTCGTCGTGGGGTCCGACACTACCTGCGAGGTGACCGCGATAAACGAGTCGCTGGAGCCTCGCCAGGTGTCCGTCACAACCGGTACGGCGGGGACCGTCTCGATCACCTCGGCCGATGGCGCCCGGCTCACCGACGGGCGGGCCTTCACTCGGGTGACCTTGCCGGGGGCGACAGCCGGAGTTCCGTCAGTGGCAACCGGAACGACCCCCGCAGGCGGGTTCCTGGACCTCGCTGAGTTCAACGTGCAGCCGTTGTCCATCGGGGACGAGGAGATCCTCAACGCGGACGTCGCGCCCTTCACCTATAACGGAGCCCAATACACCCGGATCGGTGTGGATTCGAACGGCTATCTCGTGGTGGGTGGGGGCACTTCGGCCGACAACCAGTGCTGCCTGCTTCCGTCTGGTCCCTCGCCGGACGCGCCCAACAACATCCTCGCCCCGCTCTGGACCGACCTGGACGGCAGCAGGGCCCCCGGGGTGAGCCTGGCGACGCTGACCGGTGGCGGTTCCTCCTGGATCGTGGCTCAGTGGCAGGTTCACGTCTATGGGACGGACGATCTGCGGCAGTTCCAAGTGTGGATCGGAACCGGGACGACCGCCGACATCAGCTTCGGGTACTCCGAACCCCAGAGCGACCCGAACGGTCAACTCTTCCTGGTCGGCGCGGAGAATGAGGCCGGGGCCGGGGACGTGAGCGCGACCCTGCCCGAGAGTTCGCTCGTGGTCTCCTCCACCGAGCCGACAGCAGGAGGAAGCAAGACCTTCACCGTGACAGTCCACGCCGACGCCACCCGGTGGGGAGCACTGCATTCGGAGATGGCGGCGGAGGGGGTGCCGGGCAAGACCATCGTGGACACGCCAATTACCGTTCGGCCGTAGTGCCTGGGAGGCGGCCAGGGCGGGTTATGCCCTGGCCGCGGACCAGCCGGTGCCGACCCGGGAAAGGCGAAACCCTTAGGCGCGCTCAGCCGGACGAGACGTTGGTCCGCACCCACGCGACGATGTCACGCATCGGCGCACCGGGGGTGAAGATCTTGGCGACGCCCTCCTGCTCGAGTTCGGCCACGTCGGCGTCCGGAATGATGCCCCCGCCGAAGACCGGGATGTCCGCGGCGTCCTGGGCCTGGAGCAGTTCCAGGACCTTGCCGAAGAGCGTCAGGTGAGCCCCGGAGAGGATCGAGAGCCCGATCCCGTCGACGTCCTCGGCGATGGCCGCCTCGACGATGGCCTCGGGGGTCTGGTGCAGGCCGGTGTAGATGACCTCCATGCCGGCATCGCGCAGGGCTCGGGCGACCACCTTGGCCCCTCGGTCATGCCCGTCCAGGCCCGGCTTGGCGATGAGGATGCGTAGCCGCTGATGCGCGTCACCGGCCGGTGCGGAGCCTTCGGCCTCCGGAACGCTTGCCACAGTGCTGGAATCGGTACCCACATCGCCTCCTGAGCGTGCCTGTCGGTGCAGTCTATGAGCGCCCCCACCGCCGAAGCGGGTGGGGTGGCTCACCGGGACGAAGCTCACGGCGGATTCGCCCGGGCTGCGCAGCCACGCGCGCACGGCACGCTGTAGCGGTCTGGGGGATCAGCGGTCCACCGGGCAGGCAGATGAACGGCCGGGCCAATGGACCCCGAGCTGCGCGATGTTCCGCGTTCGCTGTGGACGAACACCTGCCGATCCTGATCGGGGAATGCTAACCAAACTTGAGTCGTTGTCACTCAGGTAACTGGCGCTCGGATCGAACTCCTCGGGCGTGCGCCGCTCTCACAACCTTTGGAGGCATACATGGCCAACCGTTTTGACCCCTTCCGCGAGATGGACCGCTTCTTCACCGAGGCCCAGCGCCACGTCGGTGGCCACGTCCTGGGCATGGACCTGTACCGCTCCGGTGAGCAGTTCGTCGCCGCGATCGACCTGCCCGGCGTGGACCCGTCCTCGATCGACATCGACATCACCGACCACGTGCTCACCGTGCGCGCCGAGCGTCCGGCGGCTCCGTCCGAGGTGACCTGGCTGTCGCACGAGCGGGCCACCGGCACCTTCGCCCGGCAGCTCCAGCTCGGCCGGGGTCTGGCGGTCGACGCCATCGAGGCCGACTACCGCAACGGTGTCCTGACGCTGACGATCCCGGTGGCCGAGGAGGCCAAGCCGCGCAAGATCACCGTCGCCACCGCCGAGTCGGGAGCCGTTCAGGCCGCCTGATCACGGCACCCTCTCGCCCAGGGCCCGGACAGTGTCCGGGCCCTTCGCATGCCCTCGACCGGACCTAGCCCTGCCGGGTCAGGTCTGCGGCCGCTCAGGTCCCGACCGCTTAGGTCCCGACCGTTCAGGTCTCCGGCAGGGCTATGTCTGCGGCGGGATCAGGTCTCCGGTGGGGCCAGGTCTTTGGTGGTGTCGGGCTCGGCTGGAGCAGCGGCCACCTGAGCGGCGTGGTATGCCGACAGCCGCTGATAAGGGCGGCTGACCAGGGCCAGCAGTACCGCCACCAGCAGCAGCCCGGAGGCCAGCACGAAGACCAGGGCGATCCCGCGGGCGTCGCCCTCGCCGAGCAACCAGCCGAAGGCACCACGCCCCGCGTCGGACTCCATCCACGGGATCAGCCCGAACTGTGCAATCGGGCCGATGAGGAAGGCCGTGACCGGCGTAGCGGACGTTTCCACGGTTTGAGC
Organism: Actinomycetales bacterium; assembly: GCA_047974565.1. Classification (GTDB taxonomy): domain Bacteria; phylum Actinomycetota; class Actinomycetes; order Actinomycetales; family CAWJMD01; genus JBDIAG01. The sequence goes on along the minus strand of JBKECN010000089.1, from coordinate 12,356 downwards.
AAAGCCGAAGACCCGGCCCTGGCGTTCCAGCGGAACCACCCGCTGGATGATCGTCTGCTCGGCGGCCTCGGCCGCGGGCATCAGACACATGAAGACGAAGATGCCGGCCGCATACAGCCACCACCACTCGCGGATCACGAACAGGGCCCCCAGCAGTGCGATGCCCACGTTGAGCAGCAGCAGGGTGCGCACCGGGTTGACCCCCAGGCCGGTTCGCGAGACGACCAGCCCACCGACGATGAATCCGGTGCCCGTGACGCCCAGCACGATGCCCCACGCCTCGACCGAGAACAGCGTGAGGCCGTAGGGGTCCATCAGGGCCATGAAGACCCCGCCGACGAAGTTGTTGAAGGCGGTGAACCCGATCAGCGCGAGCAGCCCGGGGACCGAGCGGATCGCCGCCAGGCTGCCGGCGATGTCAACGTGCTTTGAGCCCAGCTCGGGATCATGAAAGACGTGCTCCTCCGGGATCCGCACCCGCAGCACCAGATCGGCCAGGGCCAGGGCAGTGAGCACGCACGCGATGGCCAGGGTGCCCCCCATGCCGAGCAGGCCGACCGACAGGCCGCTGAACACGGAGGTGGCCATGAAGGCGATGCCCTGGACGGCACCGACCAGCCCGTTGGCCTTGTCGCGCTCGTGACTGGGCACGAGCAGGGTGACCGTGGTGGACAGCGCGATATTGCGCAGGTTCTCCACGATGGCCCCGATCAGGATGACCCCGGCGAAGAGCCAGAAGCCCGGCGAGGACCAGCGGCTGACTGACTCGGCCGGCAGGACGAGGTACAGCACCGCGGCGGCCAGGTAGGCGACCAGGGTGACCACGCTGGAGGCGGCCATCGCGGCCCACTTGCGGTAACGGTCGACGATCACCCCGAACCACAGCCCGGTCAGCGCCATCAGCAGCATGAAGGCACCGCCGATGAAGGACGTGGCAAGCACCGACCTGGTCTCCAGATACGCCCAGAAGGTGAGGGCGAACCACAGGTACCCGGTGGTGACGTTGGCGACCATGGTGTTGACCAGGACGCGATGGAAGGCCTTCATGCTCTCCTACAGCTCAGGTGCGGCGAGGATTTTTACCGTAGGCCACGGCACCGACAGCGGGCACCCGACTTCTCCCCACGCGACTTCTCGACGACGCAGACCGGTCGCCCGCGCGTAAGCCACACCTCGCCTCGAGGCGGCACAACCCGTGTCGTCGGCGTCGCCGACGTGGTGACCTTGGACGTAGCGCCGAGCTCGCAGTTCAGTGCCTGCCCACCCAGGTCACGGCAGGTCGGGTCAGAGTTTGTCCACCGGGGCGTATCGCAGCAGGAGCCGCCGTACTCCCTCGGAGCCGAAGTCGATCTCCGCCTGGGCCCGGTCTCCCTCGCCGGTCACCGAGACCACCCGGCCGAGGCCGAAGGAGGCGTGGTTGACCCGATCGCCGGCCGCCACACTGATCACCGGTCGCGACCCCTTGGTCCGCACCCCCGGCCGGCCCGCCAGCCGCGCCACCGCCGGCGACGAGCCATACCCGGTGCCATAGGAGTCCGACCGGTCGCGGCCCCGCGACCCCCAGCCCAGGGACGTGGCCGAATCCGAGCGACCCACCTCGCGCTTCCAGTCCAGCAGGGGCGCCGGGATCTCCCCGAGGAACCGGCTGGCCTGGTTGAACTGGGGCTGACCCCACGTCGAACGTGCCACCGCCCGGGTGACGAAAAGCCGCTTGCGGGCCCGGGTGATCCCGACGTAGGCGAGCCGGCGTTCCTCGGCGAGTTCGACGTCGTCCCCGGACTTCATCATCGCCTCGATGGAACGCTGGTGCGGGAAGACCCCCTCCTCCATCCCGACGAGGAAGACCACGTCGAACTCCAGCCCCTTGGCGGTGTGCAGGGTCATCAGGGTGACCACGCCATCGTCCGCCTTCGCCTCCTCCTCGGCCTCTCCGGCGGCGACGTCCTCGGCCGGGATGTCGTCCGCGTCGGCGACCAGGGAGACCTGCTCGAGGAAATCGGCCAGGCTGCCGTCCGGGTTCTGCTGCTCGAACTCCCCGGCAACCGAGGCGAGTTCGTCCAGGTTCTCCCGGCGCACCTGATCCTGGGGGTCATGGCTGGCGGCGAGTTCGGCGTAGTAGCCGGTGCGCTCCAGGACTGCGGCGAGCACCACCGTGGGCTTCTCGCCCGACTCCACCACCGCACGCAGTTCGGCGAGCATGTCGGTGAACCGGGTGACTGCGGTCAACGAGCGGGTGGCGATACCCGGTGCGCGGCGGGCGTTGTCCAGAGCCTCGCCGAAGGAGATCCCCTCCTGTTCGGCCAGGGCCGCCACCGCGCCCTCGGCCCGATCGCCGATCCCCCGCTTGGGGACGTTGAGGATCCGGCGCAGGTTCACCGTGTCGTCCGGATTGGTCAGGACCCGCAGGTAGGCGACCACGTCCTTGATCTCGCGTCGTTCGTAGAAGCGCGTACCGCCCACCAGGGTGTACGGCAACCCCGCCCGGACCAGCACGTCCTCCAAGCCCCGCGACTGCGCGTTCGTCCGGTAGAAGACCGCCATGTCGCCGTACCGCAGGCCCTCCTTCTGGTGCAGCCGGCGCACCTCCTCGGCGACGAAGGCGGCCTCGTCGGTGGTGGTGTCCGCGACATAGCCGACCACCTTCTCGCCGTCACCGGCGGCGCTCCACAGATTCTTCGGCGGACGATCCGGGTTCCGGGCGATGACCGCATTCGCGGCCGACAGAATGGTTTGAGTGGAGCGGTAGTTCTGCTCCAGCAGAACGGTTTTCGCGTCCGGGTAGTCCTTCTCGAATTGCAGGATGTTGCGGATCGTGGCGCCCCGGAAGGCATAGATCGACTGGTCGGCATCGCCCACCACGGTGAGTTCTCCCGGCGGTGGCCCGGGGAGCAGGGCAGGGCCGTCATCCCCCTCGGCGGGCACGTGCGAGGCCCCCCGGCCACCGACAAGCTCGCGTACCAGGACGTACTGAGCGTGGTTGGTGTCCTGGTACTCGTCGACGAGGATGTGCCGGAACCGCTCGCGGTAGGCGGTGGCCACCTCCTCGAAGGCCTGCATGAGGTGCACCGTGGTCATGATCAGGTCGTCGAAATCGAAGGCATTCGCCGACCGCAGCCGCTCGGTGTACAGCCGGTAGACCTCGGCCAGCACATCGTCGCCGGGCTCGCTCTCCGGCGAGCCCGCCCGCGCGGCGAAGGTCTCGTGATCGACCAGGTCGTTCTTGAGATTGGACACCCGGTGGGAATAGCCGCGTGGCTTGTGCTTGAGCGGGTCGAGGTCGAGCTCACGCAGCACCATCGCCATCATCCGCTGGGAATCGGCCGCGTCGTAAATGGAGAAGGACGAACGCACCCCGAGTCGGCCGGCCTCGCGCCGCAGAATCCGCACGCAGGCCGAGTGGAAGGTGGACACCCACATCCACGAGGACCGGTTTCCAACCAGGTGAGCGATCCGCTCCTTCATCTCCCCGGCCGCCTTGTTGGTGAAGGTGATGGCCAGGATCTGCCCGGGGTGCACGTCGCGCTGGGCGAGCAGGTAGGCGATGCGATGGGTGAGCACCCGCGTCTTGCCCGAGCCGGCGCCGGCCACCACCAGCAACGGCGATCCGGCGTGCACGACGGCTTGGCGTTGGGATTCGTTGAGCCCCTCCAGCAGGTCCTGCGCGGCGGGGGTGGAGCGGGGCTCAACCACGGCCGCGGATGCGGTCGGGCGGACGGAGGAACCATCGGAACCGGACGTGCCTGAGGCGGACGAAGCCGTCGCCAAGCCTCCTCGCCGGGTGCGGGTGGCCACCTCTGGGGCGGCAGCGTTGCTCCGCGAACGGTTCTCAGGCATGGCGGCCAGCCTACGATGAGGCTCTCGCACACTCGCACACACGGGACGGGAGCCTGCCGTGCAGTATCTCAACAGTAGCCTTTTCGTGGTCATGAACCTGGTGGCGCTCGTGTGCTGCCTGGTGCTCGGGCCGCGGGGGCCAAGGCAGACCTGGCGGTGGTACGCAGCCATGGGATTCGCTCTCGCCGTGCTGAGTTCGGCGATGTTCATCGTCGCGACCTGGTGGTCGGTCTACAGCGCGGCCGGCTACCGGGTGTGGTCGATGGTCGGGGTGGTCAACGTCATCATCGCGATCATCTCCACGGCCTTCACGGTGGGCGGGGTGGTCAGCGGGCGTCGCGCGGCTCAGGCCGATCCGGCCGCGGGGGGTTACCAGCAGTTCGCGGCACCGGGGCCGTACCAGGGCGACGCCGGGTACCCCGCTACCAGTTATGCGGGCCAGGCTCCGGGGCCGTATCCGGGCGCGGCAGGCCAATACCCCGCGGCCTACCCACCCGGCCAGTACCCGGGATCCCCCGAGACGGGCGGGCAGTACCCGCACGGCCAGCAGTACCCGTCCGGCCAGCAGTACCCCTCGGGCCAGTACCCATCGGACCAGCAGTACCCCGCCCAGCAGTACCCGTCTGGCCAGTACCCATCCGGCCAGTACCCCGGCGAGCAGTCGACCGGCGGTCCGAGCCCGGCAAGCCAGTATTCGCCACGTCAGGACCAGGCCTTCCAGGGTGGGGCGTATCCGCCCCCCGACCAGTCCCCTTCCGGCCAGCAATACCCGACCAGTCAACAGGACCCGCCCGGCTGGCAGCAGCCGGGAGGACCGGCCGGGCCCACGACTGCCTCCACACCGGGCGAGCCGGCCCAGCATCGGGGAATCCCGACCGCGAACGGGTCCGCTGCGCGCCCCGAAGGGCCCGCGACCGGCAGCGACGCGACTGGGCAGGCCGAGGCGGAGTCACCCTCGAAGCCCTTCCAGCCGCCGGACTCTCCCCGAGCGGATGGGCACGGCGACGGTAGATGACGACCGGCACCTTCGCACGGGTGGCTTAGACCGGAGCCTGATCGCCGCAGCGTGATGGGGAGCCGAATTGCCAGGCTGGAGGCGGCCATCTCCCAGCCCTGTCCCAGGTTCGGTGCTGACACTGGTGTGCAGAACGAGCGAAGACCGACCTGACCCGGGCCGGTGAACGCAACTCCATCGACATCGGGAGACACACCATGGCATCGACCAAACAACGCAACATCCTCGTCGCGGGAGGCGCGGCCGCTGCGGCCGTGCTCATCGCCGGGGGCGCCGTGATGGCGTCGGCGGCAAGCAGCAGCACCGAGTCCTCCACCGGCACCTATTCGATGTCCGCAGCATCCGGCGGCGGGCACGAGCACACCGAGGTCACCGGCGACGAACTCACCAGCGTCACCGACGCGGTGACCGCACAGTTCGAGGGCGTCACCGTCACCTCGGTTCAGAAGGATCCGGACGGTTCCTACGACATCGAGGCCACCAACGCCGACGGCAGCACCGTCCGCTACGAGGCCAGCGCCGACCTGTCCTCGATCACCGAGCGCCAGGGACGCGGCGGCGGCCGGGGCCACGGTGACGCACCGGGCTCAGCCACCCAGGACGACTCCACCACGACCGACAGCTGAGTTTGTCCTACCTGAGTCTGTCCTACAGGGCCCGCCAGTAGATTGCTGCTGCGATCACTTGCTGGCGGGCCCGAAGCAGAGCAGAGCCGCTGCCCGATCGGGCAGCGGCTCTGCTGCATTGTTTCTCCGGCCCCACGTGACAGGACTGAATCCGGCCCGGCCTCGCCGGATGTGAGTCCCGGCCCGACCTGACAGATCAGGCACCCGGCCGCCCAGTCGTCTCGGCCCACGACCGACTGCCACCCGGGCCACCGCCGGATGCGGCTGAGTTGCCGACGAGGCCGTCCCCGCCGGCAACTCCGGCCGAGGCTGGGTGCCGACTCGCCAGACGGCTCACGCCGCCGAGGCGAGGAACTCGTCCCAGACCGGGTTGTAGCGCTCCGAGCCACGCACCACCCAGGCGGGCCCCCGTGGTACGACCGGGCGCACCCGCAGCGTCCAGCCGATCTCGTCCGGCGTCTTGTTGCCCTTGGCGTTGTTGCACGACACACAGCAGGCGACCAGGGTCTCCCAGGAGTCGGCCCCTCCCCGGCTGCGCGGCAGGACGTGGTCGACGGTGCTGGCCGAACGCCCGCAGTAGGCGCACAGGTGCCGGTCGCGCCGGAGCACGCCACGGCGGGACACCGAGATGGCCCGGCCGAACGGGACCAGTACGTACCTGGTCAGCAGGATCACGCACGGACGCTCCACCGAGGTGTGCGCCGAGCAGACCGGTTCGCCATCGGAGGCCAGCACAACGGCCTTGCCGGCAAGCACCAGGACGACCGCCCGCTTGAACGAGACGATCGACAGCGGTTCGTACCCGGCATTCAGGACGAGGGTGCGCATGGTGGCCTCACAGTGGTGTTCGGTGCTCGACGATGAGGTCGCGGTCGGGGGTGGGATCGACCTGGTGGCAGGCGGCAGATGGTGACCCGAGCCGACAGCGAACGGCCCCGGACACGCAACAGGCGCCGCCCGCGGTCGGACGACGCCTGGAGGCACCCGGTAGATGCAGGACGGACGAGTTGAGGTGGCCTCGTCCGGGCCTGCGCCGGTGGCGATATCCAGATGGCGGTACACCCGACGCCGCAGCGCCAGAGGCTGCGAGGCAGGTGCGTGCCGGTCATGTCATCTCCCGTGGTCGGTGGCGCCGGGAACTGGCGCCGATGGAGCGCACGCCGCGCTGCACCCGGCGGACGGGTGGAGGCGACGAGAACAGACTACGAAGCAATCCCCCGCACGCCTAGCGAAAATTCGCCACGACCTACCTGATGACCGGCGAGCCGGGCCATGACACCAGACTCACCCGCCACCGAACGCCAGCTTGCCGGCGCCGCTTGCCGGCCGATCGGGAGGGCTGGTGCGCTCCCAGCCCAGCGGGGCTTGCAGGTGATGCCGATATCCCGGGAGATCAAGGCCTGAGAAACGCGCGGGCCGCCGGGTGCGCTCAGTCGCCGAGCTCGCGGCGCCGGCGCACCACGTACTCCTGGAGTTCCTCCCGGATGGCGGGATCCAAGGGTGGCTCCTGGTACTCCTCCAGTTTCTGCTGATAGATCGTCGAGGCTCGCTCGGCGGCGTCGAGACCGCCGAGCCGGGTCCACCGCTCGAAGTTGTCCGAGGACGAGAGCATCGGCATGTAGAAGCAGGTGCGAAAGCGCTCCAAGGTGTGTGCGGCACCGAGGAAGTGCCCGCCGTGGCGTACCTCGTCGTGGGCATCGAAGGCCATCGATGCCTCGTCGATGTCCATCGGGGTGAAGGCCACTTCGAGCATCTGCTGGATCTCCATGTCCACGATGAACTTCTCATAGCTGGTGACCAGCCCGGCCTCCAGCCAGCCCGCGGTGTGCATGACGAAGTTCGTCCCGGCCAGGAACGTGGGCATCATCGTCATCATCGCCTCGTACCCGGCTTGCACGTCGGTGACCTGCGAGGTGGCCAGGGTGCCGCCGGTGCGGAACGGTAGCGAGAAGTGCCGGGCGATCTGCCCCGTCGCGAACAGGCCGATCACCGACTCGGGGGTGCCGAAAGTGGGTGCGCCCGTGCGCATGTCGATGCTCGACAGGAACGATCCGAAGACCACCGGGGCACCGGGACGGATCAGCTGGGTCAGGGCAACCCCCGAGAGCGCCTCGACCACCTGCTGCACCAGCGCCGCCGGAATCGTCACCGGGGACATCGCCCCCATCAGCAGGAAGGGCGTGAGCACCACCGGCTGGGCTGCCTGGGCGTACTCGAAGAGGGCGTCGAGCATCCGATCGTCCCAGCGCAACGGGGAGTTGCAGCTGATGATGTTCAGCATCACCGGAGTCTTCTCGATGCTCTCCCGGCCGGCCTGCGCCCCCTGGCCACCCCCGAACAGGATCGAACTCATCGCGATGCTGTCCGCGGCGTTCGCACCGCTTATCACGCTGCCCATGTAGATCTTGTCGGTCAGCGTCTGCAGGGCGTAGATCATGTCGAGGTGGCGACTGTCCAAGGGCACGTCGTTGGGTTCGACGATCACCCCGCCCGCGGAATCGAGGGTCGGGAACTGCTGGGCGAGCTTGAGGAAGTTCCGATAGTCCCCCATCGTCGCGTCGCGGCGCACGGCGCCCTCGCGGACGAAGGGTGCCCCGTAGGCACCGGCAAAGACCATGTGGTCTCCACCGATCGTCACGTTGTGGGCCGGGTTGCGCGCCTGCATGTCGAACTCGCTGGGAGCCTTGGCGACCTGCTCCAGGACGAAGTCCGGGTCGAGGAAGACCACGTCCTCGGCGACCTTCTGCCCGGCTGCGGCGAATAGGTCCAGAGCACGCTGATCGCGGAACTGCACCCCCACCTCCGTCATCAGCCGGCGCCAGCCTCGGTCCAGGGTGGCCAGTGCGTCCTCGGACAGGATCTCGTATCTCGGCGTGGTGTTTCGGAACACGGGGGAATCGCCTTCTTCGGTGTGGTGCTCCGCACCGTAATCTCTGTCGACCCTGCGCGCCAGACCCTGGTTCTGGGTCTGCGCTGATGGCCAGGCACAGATCTTCGTCCGCGGTGTGTCACACCCGCTCTGCGATCCCGCCCGAGCTTGGCTCGCGGACGTCGGACTGGCTGGTCTTGGCGGCCCGACCGCGAGTGACAGCCTGCGAACGCGACACAGCCCCCACCGGTACGGCACCGGCAGGGGCTGTGAATGCGGGTAAGCCCGCGGGCGGCTCAGACCACCCGGATGTAGACGAAGCTCGAGGAGTACACCGAGACCTCCTTGACCACGTCGCCGGAGCTCGGCGAGTGGATCATCTTCCCGTTGCCGGTGTAGATGCCGACGTGGCCCGGCTTCCACATGAGGTCACCGGGGCGGGCGTTGGCCGCCGAAACCCGGTAACCGACGGTGGACTGCTGGCTGGAGGTACGCGGCAGGCTGATGCCGGCCTTGGCGTACACGTACTGGGTGAAGCCGGAGCAGTCGAAGCCAGCCGGCGTAGTGCCGCCCCAGCGGTAGGGAACGCCCAGGTACTGGCGGGCGATGTCGACGACCTGCTGGCCCTTGTCCTGCGACTGCGGGACGGCCGGCGCGAACTCGGGGCGCACGCCCTTGAGTTCGTAGGCCGATGCCATCGGCGCGACGACGCCCACGCTCAGCGCGGAGGCGGCCAGGGTCACGGTGGCACGGCGAAGGGCGCGGTTGGGCACGCGCGAGCGCGTGGCAAGGTGCTTAGCCAAGGAAGTGCCTCTCTCCAACGCCTACGAGGTGAGCTGTCGGGTTCGGGTGGGAGGTAGTCACCCGGCCCCGGTCGCTGTGCTCAGCGTTTCCGGGGCTTCACCCCAAGGGCCTGCCCGCGACTCAGGCGGTCCGGCCCGTCAATCCTGTGGTTCCCCCGCCCCTGCCACGGCGATGTACTCGTCAGGTGACCCGCAAACGGTGGCAGGACTCGGCGTACCGTTCGGGTTGCCGATCGGCTGATCGGACTTCATGCAACGTAATGGAGTCTCGGCAGAAAGTCACGCGAGAGTTACAGCAATATTGCGATCGTCACGAACTTCTTGGCTGGAAATATGGATGATTCGGTCAAATAAGGTAACGGATGGATGTCGGAGGGGCGTCTTCGTGACACCGAGGACGGACCGAAGACCGGTCAGAGAGGGGGACAGATGCGCTCGCAGCCCGCGTGAGGGTCATATGTACTATTTGGGATAGCAAGCGGATTTGGGGTAACAAGCGACAGTTGCGTCACGGACCGGCATCCCGTCGTCCAGAACTCATCGGCCGGATCCGTCACCGCGGTGGCACCGGGAGTTCAGCTGGGTACCCGCCGCCGATAGCGCAGGACTCGGCGGCCGAGATTGGCCTCGCACACACCCGGGCGGCGCTTCCTGCTCTGTGTGCAGCGGGCCATGCAGGATTGCCCGGGCGCACTACCGGACGGGCTGTCGGCCTCAGGCCGGGTCGACGTTACGGGCGAAGATGTGCACGGCGACGGAGTTCGCCAGTTCCAACACGGTCAGGGAGTCGGTCACCTCAGTGCTGGCGCCGGGCAAACTTGCCGAGCCGACGGAATCCCCGCCTGGCCCTGAGTCCGCGTCGGCATCGCCGACCGGCCCGAGGCTCACGCCCAGATCCGATCGGGCCACGCGCACCCGCCCACCGGGACGCACTCCGGCGTGCTGCAGCTGGACGAGCAACTCGGCGTCGGACTGCAGGGGTTCCCCAAGCCTGTGCACGACCACGTCGACAGCCTCCTCACCGGCCAGGTCGACGAGGTTGGTGAGCCCCTCCCGGAAGTCCTCCTGCGGGCCGGTGTCGGCGTCGAGTTCGGCCAGCCCGGGGATCGGATTGCCATACGGGGAGCGCTGGGGCCGCCCCAGCAGCTCGTAGACGTGACGCTCGACCCGTCCACTCATCACGTGTTCCCAGCGGCATGCCTCTTCGTGGACGTACTCCCACTCCAGACCGATGACACCCACCAGCAGGCACTCGGCCAGCCGGTGGCGTCGCATCACCGTGACGGCCCGCTCGTGACCCAACGCGGTGAGTTCGAGATGCCTGTCGCCGGCGACTCGCACGAGGCCGTCGCGTTCCATCCGCGCCACCGTCTGGGAGACAGTGGGCCCGCTCTGGCCGAGGCGCTCGGCGATCCTGGCTCGCAGCGGCACCTGCCCCTCCTCGATGAGTTCGAGGATGGTGCGCAAGTACATCTCGGTGGTGTCGATCAAGTCGCCGCTCATCGCCGCCATCCTAGGGTGTGTCCTGGCCTGGGCGTGCCCGTCACGAGGCATAGGGCTCAGGCCAAGGACGCGTGTGGCGCTGGCAATCGGTTGTCCCGGCGGGTGGTGGGTGCTCGGGTATGCCGAAGTCGTCGGATGTGGCGAGGTTGGCATGCCCTCGTCGAGGTGCTGGTGCGGCGTGGGCAGGTGTGGCAGAAGGTGTCGGGCGCCGTGGCCGGTGGCGTCTGCCCTCGCGACAGCCGCGGCCGCCGCCCGGACGTTCAGTTGGTCCAGTGGGTGGCGGGCGCGTGCGGCATGCCGAAGTCGTCACATGTGGCGAGGTTGGCATGCCCTCGTCGAGGTGCCAATGCGGCTGGGTCCTGTGTGACTGAAGGTATCCGGCACCGTGGCCGGTGGCGTCTGCCCTCGCGGCATCCGCGGCCGTAGCTCTGGCGTTCAGGTACCCCGGGGCGGCTGCGAGATGCGTGGGGCATGCCGAAGTCGTCAGATGCGGCGAAGTTGGCATGCCCTCGTCGAGGTGCCGATGCGGCCAGGCCCTGCGTGAGTGAAGGCGTCCGGCGCCGTGACCGGTGACGTCTGCCCTCGCGGCATCCGCGGCCGTAGCTCTGACGTGCAGGTGCCCCCGGGGCGAGTGCGAGATGCCTTCGGCTTGCCGAAGTCGTCAGATGCGGCGAGGTTGGCATGCCCTCGTCGAGGTGCCGATGCGGCTGGGGCAGGTGTGGCTGACGATGTCCGGCTTGGTGGCCGGTGGCGTCTGCCCTCGCGGCATCCGCGGCCGTAGCTCTGGCGTTCAGGTACCCCGGGGGCGGGTGCGAGATGCGTGGGGCATGCCGAAGTCGTCGGATGTGGCGAGGTTGGCATGCCCTCGTCGAGGTGCCGATGCGGCTGGGTCCTGTGTTACTGGAGGTGTCCGGCGCCGTGACCGGTGACGTCTGCCCTCGCGACATCCGCGGCCGTCGCCCGGACGTTCGGCTGTCCCAGCGCTGGCGGGCGCATGCGGCATGCCTAAGTCGTCACATGTGGCGAGGTTGGCATGCCCTCGTCGAGGTGCCGACGCGGCTGGGTCCTGTGTGACTGAAGGTGTCCGGCTCGGTGACCGGTGGCATCTGCCCCGCGGCATCCGCGGCCGTCGCCCGGACGTTCAGCTGTCCCAGCGCTGGCGGGCGCATGCGGCATGCCGGAGTCGTCGGACGTGGCGAGGTTGGCATGCCCGCGTCAAGGTGCCGACGCGGGCTGGGTCCTGCGTGGCTGAAGGTGTCCGGCTCGGTGACCGGTGGCATCTGCCCTCGCAACATCCGCGGCCGTAGCTCTGACGCTCAGGTGTCCCAGCGCTGGCGGGCGCGTGCGGCATGCCGAAGTCGTCAGATGTGGCGAGGTTGGCATGCCCGCGTCGAGGTGCCGGTGCGGCTGGGTCGTGTGTGGCTGAGGTGTCCGGCGCCGTGGCCGGTGGCGCCTGCCCTCGCGACATCTGCGGCCGTAGCTCTCACGTTCAGGTGCCCCCGGGGCGGGTGCGAGATGCGTGGGGCATGCCGAAGTCGTCAAATGCGGCGAGGTTGGCATGCCCTCGTCGAGGTGCCGGTGCGGCTGGGGCAGGTGTGGCTGAAGGTGTCCGGCGGGGTGGCCGGTGGCAGCTGCCCTCGCGACATCCGCGGCCGCCGCCCGGAAGTTCAGCTCGACCATAGCATGCGGGCGCGGGCGGCATGCCG
>JBKECN010000051.1:0-24522 GCA_047974565.1 Actinomycetales bacterium | reverse complement strand
CGGGTGACCAGCCCGGGGAGTACTCGTCCCGCGGTACAGGGGCGCTGTCGGCTCCGTCGAGTCGCGCCCTCAGCAGTGCCGGACCCGGGGGCAACTTCCCGCGGCCCCACCGGACCCGCGGGACTGGTCCAGTCGGCGACGAACCGGTACGTGAGTAGCCAAACTCATGCCATCGGCGACTGCCCCAGCCGACAGTGGAGGAGTGACCGTTTCTTCAGCTCCTCCGTCTGGCCCGGCCGTGCCCCCGGATCCCCTGCCACTGACTCCGGTCTCCGCGCGGCGGTTCGCCTGGCTGGACGAGCAGGTCAGTGCCTGGCGCGCGGACGGTGTGCTCACCAGCGCCCAAGCCGGCGCCATCCTGGCCCGCTACCGGCCCACTCGACGGATCGCCGTCATCACCCTGATGCTCTGTCTGGGAGCCGCTTTCGTCGGGGTGGGAGTGATCTGGCTGGTAGCGGCGAACCTCGACCAGCTCTCACCCGTGGTGCGTTTCACCTTGCTGGCCCTGCTATGGACGGCAGTGGTCGCGCTCGCGGAATGGACCGCCACCCGGTCGGGCACCTCCGGCGTCACCGCCGCTCTGGCTGGAACTCTGCGAGGGCTGGCTGCAGTGCTCTGGGGCGCGGTGATCTTCCAAGCCGCGCAAGGCCTGCAGGTACCCGCCTACTCGGCAGCGCTGCTGGGGTGGTGGGCCCTGGGTGCGGTCGGCTACGCCTATCTCACCCGGGCGGTGCCACCGCTGGTCGTCGGCCTCGGCGTCGGCCTCGTCTGGGTGAGCACCGACATCGCCGACCAGGCCGGCACCAGCCTGGACGTCATCGTGGGCCTGACGGTCGTCGGGGTGTTCGCCATCACCGCCGGCGCCGTGCACGGTGCGCTCGCCGGGTGGGGCCCGCTCGCCTCGTTCCGGACCCAGGAGCGGCGAGCCACCGAGGAGCCGGCTCGCGAGTCGAGTGAGCACCCGGCGGTTCACGCTGCGGCGGAACGGGGATCGCAGCCTCGACGCCATGAGTCCGAGGATGCCCAGCTGTCCTCGCCGGGGAGCCCGGCGACGACCCGCAACTCGGCGCGCTGGGCGGCGGCAGGCCTGGCCGCGTGGCAGGAGTTCGGTGCGGCGATGCTCTTGGTTGCCGGATTCATCGCCGCGCTACCGCTGGGGGAGTCCGTCGACGTGACCGGCGCATTCACCGGTGCCGCACTCTCGGTGCGGATACTGGGCGTGGCGACGGCATTGCTCGTGGTCGTGGCACTGCTGCGCGCCCGGGGAGCGCGGTGGCTGGAGACTACGGCGGTGGGCCTTGTGGCGGGGCTGGGAGTTGTTGCGATGGCCTGCTGGCCGTCCCCCGCGGACATTCTGAGTGCAACCGGGATTGACTGGCTCCGAGCGATTCTCGCGATGCTCGGGTATCTGGCTCTGTCCGGCTGGGTGGCAGTGCTGGGGGTGCTGCGGGAGAGTTGGAGGTTCACCGTCATGGCAATGGCCTCGCTGGTGATCTTCACCACGGTGCAGGCCTTCGCGGTGATCGCGCCGATCATCGATGGTGCCTGGTTGTTCCTCGCGGTCGGCCTCGTTCTGATGGTCGCCGGGCTCTTGGCAGACCGTGGCCGCCGACACTTGGCGGTCCACGTGGCAGGTGCCCGGTGAGCCGCGTCAGGCTCCAGCGGTGGCCGGTGCGCACCGCCGTGGTGGTCTGCGTCGGGATGCTCCTGGTCGCCGTCGCCGTGGCGCCTCAACTCTCGGCTCGCCTTGCAGGGCAGGAGTACACCTTCGTGGTGGAGCCGGTGGATCCCATCGACCCGTTCCGAGGCGCCTACGTGAGCCTGGCCTACCCCGACCTCACCTCACCCGACCTGCCACCCGGCGAGCCCGGTCCCGACTCGGGCGCCGATCCCGAGGACGGGGTTGATGCCCGGCCAGCAACCGGGAACGGGCGACGGACCCGGTATGCCGTGCTCGAACCGGACGGTGATCACTACCGGGCGACCCAATGGCAATGGGAACGTCCGCAGCAGGGGCCCTACCTGGCGTGCGTCTGGCGCTACTCCGCACCCGACTGCGGCCTGGACAGTTGGTTCCTCCCGCAGCGCGATGCCGCATCGGTACAGCAAGAACTGACCGACGGTGGCCTGGTCGCCGTGGTCCGGATCGACCGCCGTGGCAATGCAGCCCTCGTCGGCCTACGCCCCCGGTCGGGGTCCTGAGCCGGCTCAGCAGATTCGCGGTAGCTGCTCACCGATCGGCAGGTCGATGACCCGGGTGCCGCCCAGCCCGGTGCGGGCCACCACCATCGGCGCGTGATCCGGCACCACCGTCCCGATCCGGCAGGCGCCAGCTCCCAGTGGGTGGGCCAGCATCGCCTCCAACACCACGTCCGCGCCGTCGGCCGGCACGATGGCCACCAGTTTGCCCTCGTTGGCCACCTGCAGAGGATCCAGCCCCAACAGTCCACAGGCGTCACGCACCTCGGCGGGCACCGGCAGGTCCTGCTCCACCAGATCGATGCCCACCCCGGACGCGCGGGCTATCTCGTTCAGCGACGCGGACAGGCCACCCCGGGTCGGATCCCGCAGGACGTGCAGATCCACCCCCGTGGCAAGCAGATCGGCGACCAACCCGTGCAGCGGAGCCGAGTCGCTGCGCACCTCGGTGGTGAAACCCAGGCCTTCGCGACAGCTCAGCACGGCCACCCCGTGCAGTCCGAGCGGGCCGCTCATCAGCACGACGTCGCCGGGCCGTGCTCGCTGCGGGCCGATGTGCACCCCCGCTGGGACGGCGCCGATACCCGCGGTGGTGACGAACACCCCGTCGCCGCTGCCGTGATCGACCACCTTGGTGTCTCCGGTGACCAGCCGGACACCGGCCCGCCGGGCCGCGGCACCCATGTCGGACGCCACCCTCGCCAGGTCGGTCATCGAGGTGCCCTCGGCGATGATGAATGCCGCGGACAGGTACAGCGGCCGCGCACCGGACATGGCCAAGTCGTTGACCGTGCCGTTGACGGCCAGGTCACCGATGCTGCCACCGGGAAAGAACATCGGCTTGACCACGTGCGAGTCGGTGGAGAAGGCGAGCCGCTCCGGAAGGGCCGGTAGCACGGCTGAGTCCGCCAGTTCGGCATCCTCGGCTGCCCCGAAGGCGGGCAGGAAGAGGTTCTCCACCAGTTCGGCGGACATCGCCCCGCCCCCGCCGTGCCCCATCACCACGGCGGGGGTGTTGCGCAACGGGGCGGGGCACGTCCATCCGTCGAAGTCGGGCCCGGGCGAACGGCCGGGATCGCTGAACGGCACCGATCCTGTGGGCGGGACGGGACCGGTGAGCGATCCGGACTCGGCCGGCCGGCGAGCACCGTCAGGCTGAAGAGAACCGTCAGGCAGCGGCGAACCGTCGGGCCGAGGCGAACCGTTGGGCGGGGCCTGAACGTCGGCGGCGAACGGGTCGTTGGACGGGGCTGGCCGGCTCACCTGGTCGACCCGCCGATCGGGGTCAGGTCCAGACGTCGATAGGCGTGGTACGCCGCACAGGCACCCTCGGACGAGACCATCGTCGCGCCAAGCGGATTGCGGGGCGTGCAGCTGGTGCCGAAGGCGGCGCACTCGTGTGGGGTGATCAGCCCCTGGAGCACCTCGCCCGAGCGGCACAAGGGCGACTCCTCGGTGTGGATACCGTCCACCTCGAAACGCCGCTCGGCATCGTAGGCGGCATACTTGGCGCTCAGCCGCCAGCCGCTCGCGGGAATGCTGCCGATGCCTCGCCAGGTACGGTCCGTGATCTCGAAGACGTCCTGCAGCATCGCCATCGCCGCCGGATTCCCAGCGTCGGGAACCGCTCGCGGATAGGCGTTCTCGAGTTCGTGTCGGCCGTTCTCCAACTGCACCAGTGTTCGGCGGATGCCCTCGAGGATGTCCAGCGGCTCGAAGCCGGTGACCACGATGGGCACCTGGTATCGCTGGGCCAGCGGCGGATACTGCGCCGTGCCCATGACACTGCATACGTGCCCGGCCGCCAGGAAGGCCTGCACCCGGCAGGTGGGCGACTCCATGATCGCCGCGATGGCCGGGGGCACCAGCACGTGCGAGACCAGCAGCGAGAAGTTCTGCAGGCCCTCCCGGTGGGCCAGGTGCACCGTCATCGCGTTGGCCGGTGCGGTGGTCTCGAAACCGATCCCGAAGAAGACCACCTGCCGATCCGGGTTGTCGCGCGCGAACTGCACCGCATCGAGTGGGGAGTACACCACCCGCACGTCGCCACCCTCGCTCTTGACCGTGAACAGATCGTCGTGACTGCCTGGCACCCGCAGCATGTCGCCGAACGAGCAGAAGATGACCTCGGGTCGGCGGGCGATCGCCAGCGCCTGGTCGATGATCGCCAGCGGCGTCACGCACACCGGGCAGCCCGGCCCGTGGATCATCTCCACCCCCTCTGGCAGCAACTGGTCGATGCCGTGTCTGATGATCGAGTGGGTCTGCCCGCCGCAGACCTCCATCATCGCCCACGGGCGGGTGGTCACCTGGTGGATCTGATCGAGCAGGCGCTTGGCCAGGTCCGGATTGCTGAACTCGTCGAGGTACTTCATCGGTCGGCACCTCCTGCCGCGCTGGTCTGCAACGGGTTCTGGGATTCGGCGATGGCCGTCGGGTCATCGCCGAACTCCTCGGCCAGGATGCCCAGCCGCTCGAAGGTCTCCAGGGTCTGCCTGGCCGACTCCTCGTCAAGCCGCTGGATCGCGAAACCGACGTGGACGATGACGTATTCACCCACGTCAGTCTCAGGCAGGTAGGCCAGACACACCTTCTTACGAACACCACCAAAATCGACGTGGGCCATGGTGGTGCCACTCTCGGCGAACACCTCCACCACGCGCCCCGGGACGGCCAGGCACATGAGGAACTCCTCTGGTTCGGTTGAATCTCGGTTTGCGACGTACGGGTGAACTCCGTTGCAGGTCGCTGGTGTCGACGGCTGTCATGCCTCCTGGTGTGTGGTCGAATTCAGCTCCCGGGCCTGGATCCGGGGGTGGTTCGCGATGCGGGGCAGACAGGATCGAGCGGGCCTGCGGACAGGTCGCCGGGCATCGGGTTCGCGAGCCGCCGCCGACCGACCGCAACCTGACCCAGGGCGAGCCCGCCGTCGTTGGCCGGTACCGCGGCGTGGGTCAGGGCGCTGAGGCCGTGTCCGGCCAGGTGGTGACGCGTCCGGTCGAGCAGCACCCGGTTGACGAAGACTCCACCCGACAGCCCGATGACGCCCAGCCCGGTGGCTGCTGCCACGTCCGCGGCAGCGGCTGCTGACGCCCGCGCCAGAGCGTCGTGGAAGGCCCAGGCCAGGGATCCCGGGTCGGCGCCCGCGCGGATCTCGCCCGCCAGCGCACGCACCAGCGGGTCCGGGTCGAGGACGCCGCCGTCCACCGGAAGGGGCAGGTACGGCGGTGGATCGCTCGGACGCTCCCGACGCCACCGATGAGCGGCGGCCTCGAGTTCGATGGCCGCCTGTGCGTCGTAACTGATCCGATGCCGCACCCCGATCACCGAGGCGACCACATCGAACAACCGACCCACGCTGGTGGTGGGCAGGTAACCCGCCGCCGACTCGTGCGCGGCGGTCAGCCAGGTCGTCTCAGGACCGGTCAAGGCCGCGGCAACCGGTGTGCCCTGCCAACTCTCACCCGCCGCCAGCAAAGCCAGGGCCGCGGTGCGCACCGGATTGCGCACCCCGGCGTCCCCGCCCGGCAGCCGGATCGTGCCCAGGTGGCCGACCCTTTCGACAGCGGCCCCACCCCTGGTCAGCACCAGCACCTCCCCGCCCCACACGCTGCGGTCACAGCCGTAGCCGGTGCCGTCGAAAACCAGCCCGAGGAGTGGCTCGTCAAGTCGTCCGTGCTCGGCCGCCAGCGACGCCAAGTGCGCGTGATGATGCTGCACCCCCAGGAGCGGCACCCCCCACTCATCCGCCAGCCTCCGGCCCGCCGCCCGGGATGCGTACCCCGGATGAAGGTCCGCGACCACCAGCGCCGGCCTGGCCCGGTGGAACCGCAGCAACTGATCGATGACCTGTCGATGGGTGAGCCTGCTGGACAGCGACTCCACGTCCCCGACGTGCGCCGAGACGAAGGTCCGGCCTGCCTGGGACAGGGCGACGGTGTTCTTCAGTTCTGCCCCGGCGGCCAGCACACAGGCGGGTGAGCCATCGTCCGTCGGGCCCACCGGCAGGGGCGCCAGGCCGCGCGAGCGTCGTACCGGGACCGGGCCGACGACCGACCAGGCCAGCACCGAATCCTCCACCGGGACGGCGATCGGACGATCGTGGACGACGAACAGGTCCGCCAACGCCGCGAGCCGGGTCAGTGCGTCGTCCTCGGTGTGGCAGAGGGGTTCTCCGCTGACATTGCCGGAGGTCATCACCAGAGCCTGTGGGGCGCCCGGGGATCCGTCGGGCAGGCTGGCGAAGAGCAGGTGGTGCACCGGGGCATAGGGCAGCATGATGCCGAGTTCTTCGAGTCCCGGCGCCACCGCGCCGGACAGTGTCACCGCGGACGGCGACCGGTCGGGATCCTCAGAGCCCGGATCGGCATCGGCTCCCGGGATGCGGCGCGGCAAGAGCACGATAGGACGTTCGGGACTGGTCAACAGCGTTGCGGCCGTGCCGATGTCAACCAGCTGGGCCGCGGTGTCGAGGTCCCGGACCATCACGGCGAAAGGCTGATCCGGCCGGTTCTTGCGGGCGCGCAGGCGCTGCACCGCCTCGTGGTCTGTGGCATCGCAGGCCAGGTGATATCCGCCGATGCCCTTGACCGCGACGATGCCGCCGGTGCGCAGGGCCCGAACAGCCACCTCGAGCACAGCTTCGGTGCCGTCAGCGGCCACTGCGCCATCGGGGGTACGGGCCTGGAGCCGGGGCCCGCAGTCGTGACAGCAGATCGGTTGCGCGTGGTAGCGCCTGTCGGTGGGGTCCGCGTACTCGGCGGCACACGCCGGGCACATCGCGAAGCCGGCCATGGTGGTGACCGGCCGATCGTACGGCAGGTCAAGGGTGATCGTCAGGCGCGGGCCGCAGTTGGTGCAGGTGATGAAGGGATGCCGATAGCGGCGATCGCCCGGGTCGGCCAGCTCGCGCAGACAGTCCTGGCACACCGCGGTGTCCGGGGCCACGAGAGTTCGCTCGCCGTCAGTGCGGCAGGAGGCCAGGATGTCGAAGTCGTGAGTCCCGTGCGGCGCGAGATCCATTCCGGTGCAGGAGTGCACTCGAGCCAGCGGCGGTGCCTGGGTGCGCAGTCGGGACTCAAAGGCTGCCACCGCGGACGCCATTCCCTCGGCCTCGACGATGACACAGGTGGCGTCGTTGCGGCACCAGCCGGCGATCCCGAGCTCGGTGGCCAACCGGGCAACGAACGGCCGAAAACCCACGCCCTGCACAAGTCCTCGGATCTCGATCCGGCGGCGCACGGTGCCTTCGGCGGTTACCGCGGTCACGGCCGTGCCCCCGCGTGCTCCCACACCACGGCCCGGTTGTTGCCGGAGTCAGCCACCACCAGCACCCCGGAAGACCAGGCCAGCCCGTACGGCCAGCACAGCGTGTCGGCAGCCACCCGGTCCCAGCGATTCTCACCGTTCGCGGCCGGGTCGGGCTGGGCGAGAACCGCTGTGGGGGTCGCCCGGCCCTCAGCATGATGGCTGTAGAGCAGGACTCGGTTGTTCGCCGTGTCTGCCACCGCGATCCCGTCACTCATGTCGGTCAGACCGTAAGGGAAGCGGAGCCCGCCGAGCTGAGGCACGTAGGCGAACTCATCGCCGGTGGTCAGATCCGGCTGTCCCAGGACGGCGTCGGCCGGGCAGTCCCGCTCGGGGTGCGAAAGCCAATGCAGCACACGGTGATTGCCAGCATCAGCCACCCAGACACCCCCCGAGCCGTCGGAGGCGAAGGCGTGCGGCCAGCGGAACGAGGAGGGCCCGACTCCGTCGCCGCGGTTCTCCTGCCGGTGGTTCGGGCTGGGCTGGCCGAGAACCACATCGGCGGGCCGGCCCGGTTCGGGCAGGCCGTTGCGCCAGATCAGGACTCGCCGGTTGCCGGTGTCCGCGAGGTAGCACCGGCCATCGATCATCGCCAGGCCGAAGGGCCAGTAGAAGGTGGCCGGCCCCGGCTCGGTACCCGCGTTGGGCTCCACCTCGAGGCGACCCGGTTGGCCGACGACCTGGTCGGCCGGAGTGCCCGTGGCATGCGGGATCTCGTCCCAGATGAGCAGCCGGTGGTGCCAGGCGTCGGCCACCACCAGCCTGCCATCGTGCACGAGTACGCCGGTGGGCAGGTGCATCCCGACACCGGGCCCCTGACCGGCTGCGGCCGGGCCCTCGGTGTGCTCGTCGACCTGACCCAGCACCACATCGGCCGGCGTCCCGTCCCTGGTTGGCATCGAGTGCCAGATCAGCACCCGGTGGTTACCCGAGTCGCTGACCACGACCCGCTGACCGTCGGTCCACACCCCGCGGGGTCCGTACATCGTCGCAGCGCTCGGATGCGCGGCCGGCAGCAGCAGGCCGCCGGGGGAGTCTGCGCCGAGCACGCAGCGAGGACGCCAGTCGGCGTAGCTCACCGGATAGGCCGACGGCTGGGCGGGTGAGGGCAGAACGGCCGCGCCGTTCGGGGCCTGCCAGGCTTGGGGGAGATCCGGCGTCGCGGCCGGGCCTGCGCCCCCGTCGCGGCTCGAGGAGATGATGCGCACCCTCACGGCGAACCTCTCCCGGACCGCGTGGGCGGACCGGTCTCGGAGCCGGTCTTGATGGATTCCAATGCAGGCTCAACCGAATCGCGGTCAGTTGCGGCGGAGCGGACTCGCACGGAGGACAACGGGATCAGAGTGGGGGCCGGGCTTGTCGGCAACACCTCCAACCTGGTGACCCCGGGAACCTCAGCGAGTAGGGCCTGCTCGATCTGCTCGCCCAGTCCGGTCGCCGTACCCGAGCAGCCAGTGACCTGCAGCCGAATCGACACCACGCCCTCTGTCACCCGCACGAACTCGACATCGGCTCCATGCGAACGGATCTCGGGACGCAGCCGGTCGATGACCCGGCCGGCGAGGGTGGCGGGATCGGGTCGCAGGATGCGGTGCATGAGCAGCACCAAGCGCACCTGAGGATCATCGACGAGTTCGAAGAGCAACTCCTTGCCGTGTGGATCCTGTTTCAGGTGCCGCACGATGGTGGTCAGCACCCTGGCGTGCACGTCGTCATGGGCCCGGAGCGCCGTCTCCGCCACCCGCCGGGAGTGAGCGTCGAGCCCTTCGACGGCAGAAGCAGTCTCGTCCAGCCGGGCAGCGAGCGTCTCGATGTCGACCTGGTCGCGCGGTTCGCCAGACCGGGTCGTGGGGGGCTGTGTGGTCGTCATGTCGTCGTCCGGGTGGGCACATCAGGATGGGTCTGACCCGGCTGCAGAACGGTGACGGTGGGGGTGGGCGGTGGGCCGGGCAGGACACCGTCCGGCAGGTGCACGCCCATACCGGAGCGATGTCCGGCGTCGGAGACAGGCATCCGGGCAAGTTGTTCGACCTGACGGGCCAGCTCGGCCTGCGTCGGATCCGACTCGCGCACCTGGGTTTTGGCGATCTCGTCCAGGATGCCCCGCACGGTCAGCACCGATTCGTCGTCACCCTCGGTCTCGAAGAGGTACCGGGCCTCGACCAACTTGGCGGTGGCGGGGGTGAAGGCGCCCAGGTGTGCCAGGGCATTGCCCTGGTTCGCCAGGACCCGAGCCTTGCCGGCCGCGTCGTGATCGCGGATCCCCGAGCCGAGCACCTCCTCGTAGAGTTCCACCGCCTCGACGAGGTTGTCGCCCTGATGCGTGGAGGGTGTGTACACCAGGGCATTGGCCAGGTTGAGCGTGGCGGTCGACCAGGCGGTCCGGTCCTGCTGACTCGCGAAGACCCGTCGGGCCGCGCGCAGTCCCTGGGTGGCCACGCCGAGCCGCAGTTGGTCGGAGGCACTGGTCATCGCAGAGGCCAAGTGTGCGGTGGCGAGGTTCATCGTCAGCGTCGCCCACAGGGTGGCGGCACTGTCTTCGCTCACCAGCCGCAGGCCCTCGTAGTAATGCTGTATCGCGGTGCGCAGTAGATCGGGGGAGTCGGTGGCTACGTTGGCCGCTGCCTCCTGGGCCAGCGAACCCAACTGCAGCAACAGTTCGGCGCGGACGAGACCCAGGTCGGTTCTGGCGAGTGCATCGGCAGCCGTGGCCAGGTCGGCACCGGCGGCGGCCGGGTCACCGCACTCGCGGCGCAACAGACCCGCATTGCCCCGCAGCACGGCCGCCAGTACGGGGCTGCCCTCGGCTGTCTCGGCAGCCCGGATGAGCAACTCGGCAGCCTGCTCGGGGGCTGCCCGGCCTGCCAGCCGGGCCGCCTGCCCAGCCAGCATCAACGCCGCCACCTCTGCGGGCAGCCGGGGCGGCGGGTGACCTTCGCCGCTGCCTTGGTCGTCGGTGTCCATGGGTGTCGTGTGATCGGCGGCCCGGGCCACGTCGACGAGCGGGCGGAACTGCGCGGGCAACCCGGCACGAACCTGGGTCGGGTCGTCGCCGGACGGGTCCAGCAGCCACCGGTGGTAGCGGGCGATCGGATCGGCAGACAACTCTGCCTCGGGGTCGGTGCCACCGGTGCCGGTCGAGGTGATCCCGCTGCTGGTCGGCGGCGCCGGACAGGCCGCCAGCGCCCCCGTCTCGTCCCCGGCGTAGGCCAGTTCCTGGACCCGCAACTCCGGTGGCCAACGGGCCGGGAGCCGACCCGCCAGCAGCTCACGACGGACCTGCTCGGCCGCGGGTGAGTCCGGCAGCAGCATCAAGCCGGCTGGAACCCCGAAGATTCCCAACGGTTGTGGATGGACGAAGCGCGGTTCAGGCATCAGTTTCCTCCCGCGGCGAACGCCGTCGGGCCGCCGTGCGGCGCAGCACATCCGCGGCCAGCCGGGCCCTCGCCTGGCTGCGATGGGTCTGCACCGGGCGCCGCTGCACCCCGTCCGGGGTGACGACCACGAGGTAGACCGTCCACTGGCCGTTCTCGGGCACTACGTGAGTCGACACTTCCGTCTCCATCGCCGTCGTCTCCCTGGTAGGCACCTGCCTCGCACCCGTCGTCGTCCCGGTTCCTGCGCGGGCCTGGCGCGGGATGAGTCCCAGCCGCTGCAAGCGCTCTGCCCTGGACGCTCTCCGGGTAGTGGTCGCGCTCGATCAACTCGATCACCCGGGCCATCCCACGCTCGACCGGGGCGGTCAACGGCGCGCCGGCCTCCAGCGACTCGGCCTCGACCAGGTACACCGTGATGTCGCTGGGCCGGTAGGGGCCCAGCAGCCAGGTCGAGAAGGACAGGGCGTGATCCCAGCGGAAGTTGTGCGTGTGCAGCCCATCGATCGGCGGCAGCTGGGCCAGTCGGTCGGCCGGCACCCGGTACACCGTGCCGCCCGGTTCGCCCGTCGTGGCTGCGTCGACGATGACCACCCGGGCCGCGCCGCGCATCCCGAAGGCGACGTCCATCCCCGCGGTGCCTCCGTCGACCAGGCGCACGCCGTCCGGCACACCGCGCTCGAACAGGTGCCGCACGAGCACCGGGCCGACCGCGTCGTCACCGCGCAGGATGTTGCCGCACCCGATCACCAGCAACTCGCACGGCTCGGGCTGGTACCCGTCGTCGAGCAACTCGTGGGGCGCGGCCCGCTCCGGTGCGGATCCGTCCATGAGGGAATCAGACCATGCCGTTGACGACGAAAGTGCTGAGTTCGCGCCCTGACCTGCCGTCGTAGGCGTGCACCGTGCAGACCAGGCATGAGTCGAAGGAGCGCGCGACGTGCCCCAACTCGACGGGATCGGTGAGGTCGGCGATCGGGGTGCCGACCATTGCCTGCTCCATCGGCCCCAGGGTCCCTTCTCCGTCGCGGGGACCGATGTTCCAGGCGGTCGGGGTGACCACCTGGTAGTTCTCGATCTTCCCGTTGTCCAGCACGATCCAGTCCTGCAGTGCGCCCCTGGCCGCCTCGGTGGCGCCCCAACCTCTACCCTCGGCGCGCTCGGTCGGCTTGGCGTAGAACGACTCTGACAGGTCGATCTGGGAGAGCCATTGCAGGGCCCAACTGAGGTACTTGGGTGCCTCGTGCATGCGGGCCATCTGCCGGACGAAGACGGACGGCCCCAGGGTGGCGATCATGTCGGCGAACAGGGGGTCGTTGTCCTGATGGGGCAGAGCGTCCGGGCCCGCGGCCACCACCCGACGGGCCAGTGGACCGGCCTCCAGGGGAATCCTGCCGCTGCCTGGCACGTCGTAGCGGGGCGACTTGGCCCAGGAGTACTTGTCCTGCGCGCGACCCTGCAGCGGGTCGACCGGGATGGTCTCCCCGTCCCACGGGTGCAACGGACGGGTGCCGGAGAAGAAGGAGTGTGTCACGTCCTCGGTGACGCGAAGTTGGTCGTAGGCGTGGTGCGTGCCGTCGACGTAGATGCCTCCTCTGCCGATGAGGGCGTCTTGGCGTGCGTCGATGGTGGGATTCTCATAGCGGGACGGATCCAGATAGGTGCCACAGGCGAGATAGTTGCCGACTCCGGCGCCATAGGAGTCCAGGCCGATGTCCCGGCAGTAGCGGATGAAGAATCCGCAATCGGAGTTGTACTGGGATTCGTTCTCCTCCACCCACTCCTGCATGTCCGCCCAGGACTTGACCTCCAGCCACCGCTCCACCGAGCAGCCGAGCCACTCGGCCTCGAGCCAGTTGTCTTTCCAGTGGGTGAGGATGGCTGTCGCGCGGGTCACGTCGGCGAGGTTGGGTGAACTCATCACGCCGCCGGGCACCATGAACGAACTGTGCGGCCATTGCCCGCCGAAGATCGCGTAGACCTCAACGGGTTTGCCGGACAGCACTACCCCCTTCTGGTACGCCGAGCCCACGTACGGGGCGAAACGGCGTACCGCCTCGTCGTACAGCGACGAGGACGCATAGTTCTTGTTCACCAGGTCCACGGCGAAAAGGGCATAGAAATAACGGGGAATCGACTGCAGCGTCTCGCAGGCCTGCGCGATGTTGCGGATCAGCGTGGCGTTGCGGGGCACGTACGTCTGCCAGGCGGTGTCCAGGGCGTAACAGGCCTTGTACAGGTGGCTGCCGCCGCAGATTCCGCAGATGCGCGGGGTGACGATCAGACCGGCCTGCGGGTCCTTGCCTTTGAGGATGATCTCGAAGCCGCGGAACATCGCGGCCTCGGTCCACGCGGAGGTGACCACGCCGTCCTCAATGGTGACCCGGACGTCCAGGTCGCCCTCCACCCGCCCAAGCGGTGAGACGAAAAGATCTATCGATCCGGGGTTCTCTACTGCGGTCATCGATGGGTTCCCTTCCAGGCATCTTCGTCAGACGACGAACATGTCCTCCTTGGCCCACTGCGGGGCTGCGATCCGGGCGGCGGCGGCATGCGCCATGTAGGTGATGTGATCGGCGCCCTCAGGCACTTCCTTGGGGATCGTCCCCGACACCTTCTGGGTCTTGAAGACGGTGCCGGCGGCGAGGTCGAAGAACGGGAACTCTGGCTCGGTGCAGCCGATACACGGCATGCCGGCGCGGGTCTTGGAGGATTGCCGGTTCCACAGGATGCGGTTGCAGGAGCTGTGAGTCATCGGGCCGCGACAGCCGAATTCGTAGAACAGGCAACCGGTGCGGGTGCCTTCTCCGAAGGACATCGTGGACTGCTTGTACTCGAAGAACTGCACTCTGGTGCAACCGGTCTGGGTGAACGTCTTGAAGAAGGTCTGCGGCCGGTGCAGATCGTCCAGCGCGATGTCTCCGGCCCGCCCGGTCGCCAGTGCCACCAGAATCTGGGTGATCCAGTCCGGGTGAGCCGGGCAACCGGGGATGTTGATCACCGGTAGACCGGCCTTGGAGCGCCAGTCGGAACCGAGGAAGCCACCCTTGTCCCGCTTGTGGAATTGCAGACCGGTCGAGTCGCTGGGGTTGGGGGCCGTCGCAGGAATCCCTCCCCAGCAGGCACAGTCGCCGATCGCCACGACGATACTGGCGGCATCGGCCAACTCTCGTACCCACTCGATCATCGGTCTGCCGGCGAACATATCCATCCGACCCGACCCGTGTGGCCCGCGAATGACGGTTCCCTCCAGGACGAAGATGTCCAGGGCCCTGGCTCCGGTGGCACAGTCATTGAAGATCTTCGTGGCGTTCTCGCCGAGCTCCATGCCCAGTGAGGGGTGCCAGAGCAGTTCGAGCCCGAAGTCGACGATGAGGTCGACGACATTGGGCTCGTCGGCATTCAAGAACGACATCGTGTTGCCTGAGCAGGCACCGGCCTGGAACCACAGAACGGATGACATCAGCGCGTCCTTTCTTGCTGGGGGGTGTGGGGCGAAGGCCGGGCCATCTCCTGCCCGACCGCCTTGGCGATGGTGGCGAAGTAACTGAGCGCACGAGTGATGTCCGGGTCTCGCAACAGGCGAACCAGCGCCAGCGGCCCACCCACTTCGACCGGACGGGTATCGAAATCCTCCTTGCCACGAGCGAAACCACGTGCCAGCACAGCGATCTGGTCGACTGCGTCCGGGCTCACCAGATCACTCGAGAGCAGCCGGTCGATCGCTCCCGATTCCACGGCGGCCACCATCCCGGGCGCCGCCTTCGGCAGGACGGTGGCCAGGCTGGCGGCCGATTCGGCGATCGCCTGCACCCCAACCCCGGAATCCTTGAAGCCCGGTGCGTTCTCCACGGTGGTACGTAGATCGCTGATGTTGGCCAGCAGGGAGTCGCCGATGATCTCCGAGCGGGAGACCAACTGGTCAAGACCCTCCACGAGAATGGCCAGCAGGTCCGCATGATCGAGCAGGCTGGCCAGCGCATTGGCCACCTGCGGATCCTGCAGGCGCTCGGCGAGTGCGGTCGGCTCGGCACCTGCTGCGGGTTGGGCGCTCGGGTCGTGACGGTTTGCCGGCGGGGCCGGCGTGGTGTCGGCGGTGTCGGGCGACAGACTCATGGAGTCCTCCTCCGCGGGTTCGCTCATGGTCGAACCCTCGGGGTGAGGGTAGGCACGCTTTGCTTGGGGCGCCTATCCTCATCCCGCAGTCACTATCAAATTTGCGCAAGATTCTTGATTCACATACGCAATTCGGGCGACGCTGGGGCGACGAGGCCCCCGTCGGGGGCCGGACGGTCCGTGGAGGTGAGAGCCATGCCCAGACTGTCTCGATTGCGCTTCATGGACGTGGATCGCACCCGGTTGCCGGTACGCCGCCGAATTCGGTCCAGGGGAGTGCCCAACGCCCTCCAGGCGCATCCGGTTGCCTACACCACGGACTGCACCGCAGCGGCTCACGTCACCAGCCAACTCCTCGGCACTGCCAGTCTGGTCCCGGCCCGCGGGTCGCGTCGCGACTTCGCCTGCACTCTCAATGCCGTCCAGTTGCTCGACGTCACGATGGCCTATCTGGACTACGCGGTAGCCACCGACATCACGGTCGGGGAGGCTGCGGACGCCTATACCGTGCATATGACCACGTCCGGGCAGGCGCACGTGGAGATCGACGGGGACGACCACCTCATCACCGCCTTCTTCGCCCTCGTCGTCTCGCCGCGGATGGCGTATCGGTTGCACGTCGAGCACGACAGCCCGCAGATGATCATCCGGATCGAGCGCACCGCGGTCGAACGGCAACTCTCCCGGATGCTGGGACGTTCTCTGGAGGCGCCGATCGTCTTCGAACCCGTCGGGGACCTCACCGCCGATTCGGCATCGCGCTGGCACGGGGCGCTGAACATCCTTTCGGCAGAGGTGATGTCGCCATCGTCACTGATTCAGCAGGGGGTGGGAGCGGTCAGTCTGGAGGAACTCATCATCTCCACGCTCCTGTACATCCAACCCCACTCGTACACCCAGAGTCTGGTGGGGGAACCTCGCCGCAGCGGTCGGGCAGCGGTGCGCCGGTCGCTGGAGTACATCGAGCGCCACTTGGCGGAGCCGATCAGCCTGGACGACCTGGCCGGCCATGCCCGGATGAGTCCGCGATCGATCCAGGCCGGCTTCCGGGAGGATCTGGACACCACGCCGATCGCTTACATTCGCGACCTGCGGCTCGATCGGGTGCGTCAGACGCTCATGTCGGCACTGCCCGAAGACGGGCTGAACGTCACCGACGCCGCTCAACGCTGGGGTTTCACCCACCTCGGCAACTTCTCCGGCATCTATCGCAAGCGGTTCGGGGAGTCTCCGTCGCAGACGCTGCGCCGCCGGGCGGTGGCCGATGCATGAGTTGTCGCTGTGTCGGGCCATCGCCTCGGTGGTGGAGCGGGCCCGGGCCGACCGTCCGGTCACCACCGTTCATCTGCAGGTCGGCCAGCTCAGACAGGTTGTGCCGGAAACGCTTTGCTACTGCTGGACCCTCGTCACCGACGCTGGACCGTTGGCCGGGTCCGTCCTGGAGATCGACCAGGTCCGCGTCGTGCTCCGGTGCCGGGCATGCCTGGAACGCACCACGGTGGGGCACGCGCTCGTCCTGGTGTGCGGATCGTGTGGTTCAGGGGACGTCGCCGTGGTGTGTGGGGAGGAACTGCTGGTCACCTCGATCGACCTGGGGCCTCGCATCGACCTTCCCGAACCGCACCCGTGAGGCATGGCCACGTCGAGACCGGCCAGCGCGGCCGGAGCAAGCGAACCCGACATAGGTACCGAGAACGTCGCCGCATACGACCACCGTCGAGGCGCCACCACCGTTGCGCCGCGACCCTGTTGAGGAGGGCTGATGGGCCGTTTCCACCGGCATGATGACGGGACCGTCCATGCGCACGAGGACGTCCACGACCACCATCACGGCGATGACGCCGACCCGGGGGGTGCAGGCGACCTGGCCAGCCTCCCGGCCGACCTGGGAGATCATTCCGGTTATCTCACCGGCCCGGAGCGGGTCGTCGTGCTGGAGCGGATCTTCGACGAGAACGACCGAGCTGCGGACGCGAACCGGACCCTCCTGGACGCCGCCGGGGCGCGCTGCGTCAACCTGATGTCCTCTCCAGGGGCGGGCAAGACCACGCTCCTGGTGCACACCTTGCGCCACCTGCGCGAGGTGGGTATCCGCGCGGGGGTGGTGGAGGGCGACATCGAGACTTCCATCGACGCGGACCGGCTCACCGGCCTGGGCGCACAGATCTCCCTGCTGAACACCGGCAACGGTTTCGGTGGAGAGTGCCACCTGGACGCGCCGATGGTGGCCCGCGCCCTGGCCGGCCTGGACCTGTCCACCCTCGACCTGGTCCTGGTGGAGAACGTGGGAAACCTGGTGTGCCCGGCCGAGTTCGACGTGGGCGCCCACGATCGGGTGATGGTCTTCGCGATCACCGAGGGGGAGGAGAAGCCGTTGAAATACCCGGTGATGTTCCGCTCCGTGGACGTGGTGCTGGTGAACAAGATCGATCTGCTGCCGCACCTGGACGTGGACCTGGAACTCCTGCGGCGCAATGTCGCCTCGGTGAACCCCGGGGCGCGGCTGATGGAGGTCTCGGCGCGCACCGGCGACGGCCTGGACGCCTGGCATGCCTGGCTGACCGACCCAGCCCGGACCCGCTGAGGGCGCCGGGATGGCTCTGCCCAGGATCGACACGCCTGCAGCCGGTTTCGGCTTCGGTTGGCGCACGCCCGACGGTCGCCCGGCCCGGTTGGTTGAGTTGTTCGCTCTGCCCGACGCTGAGCCGGGCAGGTGGCTCGCCACCCATGCCGAGGCCCTGGACGAGGTCCTGATCGAGGTGGCCGCCCGGTTCGGGGAGATACTCGGCGGCGCCCGAGGGCCCGGGCTCGGCGAACACGACGACGTGGCGGCGGCGTACCGGGCCATCGACCGGGGGGTGCTGGAGTATGCCGAGGCGCAGCGAGAGGCCGGGCTTACCGACGACCTGCGAGCCGGCCAGATCATCGGCACCGCGGCCCTGCTCGGCATCCGGCTGCGCTGGTCGCTGGGGATGACCGGTCCGGCACCTTTCGACGGCGAGTTGGACACCCCGGGAGTCGGGGTGATCGACGGCCGGGCCGGCCTGCACTGGGTCGACCGCGACGTGCCGTGGCGTGGGGCTCGCTGGTTGGTCCACACCACGGACGGCCGACGGCTGCCCGCGACCCTGTCGATGCTGCGCCATGACTCCTCAGGAGTGGACACCGCGGCCGCACTCACCGAGCACCGCGAGGCACTGGCGTCGGTGTGCCGCGCCGCGCTTGGGCCCCACGTGGAGCCGATGCAAGCCTGTGGAGCCGTGGACTGGCTGCTCTTCGACTGGGTGATGGCGCACCGGGATTCCGGCGACTCCGGTGCCGTCGTCATCGCCGCCGGCCGGGTGGGGGATGCCCGGATGATCGTGCGAGCCGCCGACGTGTCGGCCCGAGTGCGTGCTCGCTTCGACCCGAACCTGTCGGGGCTGGGGTAGGGGCTTCTCGGCGGTTGTGGGCGGTTGCTTGGTTGCCCCGCCAAACGTCGCCCGGGGGTCATGTTTGGTGCGGGTGATGTGGGTGGTGCGGTTGATGTGGTTGGCGCCGGCCAAACGTCACCCGGGTCACGGTTGGCGGGGAGGGGTGACTTCTTGCGTTGCCCTCGGCGGCATTTCGTTACCCGGGTCACGTTTGGGCGGGTGCTGTTGGGGTGGGTGGTGCAGTTGGTGCGTAGCGTCACCGGCCAAACGTCGCCCGGGTCACGGCTGGTGCCGAGGGGTCCGGCCAAACGTCACCCGGGTCGCGTTTGGCGGGGAGGGGTCCGGCCAAACGTCACCCGGGTCGCGTTTGGCGGGGAGGGGTCCGGCCAAACGTCGCCCGGGTCACGTCTGGCGGGCAGGGGTGACTTCTTGCGTCGCCTTCGGCGGCATTTCGTTACCGGGGTCACGTTTGGGCGGCTGCGATTGGTGCGGTTGGTGTGGGTGGTGCGGTAGGTGCTGCTCGTCGCAGGCCAAACGTCGCCCGGGTCACGGTTGGCGGGAGGCGTGACCCGCAGGGGCCGGACAACTCGGTCCGCCTCCCGGACCTGTCGGCCGATCCCTCGGGTCGGTGGCCTCGGGCTGACCTCAGGGAGTGGGCAGGACCGTCAACAGCACCATGATCAACGGCACCGAGACCACAGTGCTGAGCGCCACTGCGCTGGCTGCGGTGGCCGGGTCGTCGCTGAACTCGCGGGCGAGCAGGTAGGCGTTGACTGCGGTCGGCATCGTGCAGGCCAGGACGAGACTGTGCAGTGCCAGGCCCGAGAGCCCGAGAACCAGGCCTGCGGCGTAGGCGGTGGCCGGCGTCACCGTTGCGCGCAGGGCCACCGAGAGCAGCACCGGCCGGGTCAGGTGCACCGCGGTCGACTGGCCGAGTTGTAGCCCGAGGGCGAGCAGCACCAATGGGACGGCTGCGGCCGCGAGGATGTCGACCGCGTTCATCACCGGCGTCGGGGTCGTGACCCCGCTGGCCCGCACGACCAGCGCGGCGGCCAGGGCCCAGGTGACCGGGAGCAGCAGCACTCGCCGGATGCCCGGCCAGAGCCCGCCGCCCGCGCCCAGCAGGGCGGGGCCGACGCTGAAGTTCACCAGAAGTGACGTGATGAAGATGACCAGGGCTTGATCCAGGCCGGCTTGTCCGAACGCCAAGAGGGCGATCGGCAGGCCGAAGTTGCCGTTGTTGCCGATGATGGTGCAGCCCACGACAACGCTGCGGGTGCCGCCGGCCAGGGTGTGCGCGGCAAGAAAGGCGATCACGGCAGCAGCCACGGTGGCCAGCAGGTAAGCCGCAGCCAACCGTCCGCTCTCGCTCGCCGAGACCCGCGTGGTGACCACGGTGGAGTACGCCAGGGCTGGGGTGAAGGCGTAGAGGCTCACCTTGTTGACGCTGTCGATATCCACCGTAAACCGCTTGCTCACGACGAAACCGACACCTGCGACCAGGATGACGGGCAGGATTACGTTCGCGAACACCGTCATCACGGCGCCAGCCTAGGCAGTTGTCCGGCCAGTCCCGCACTGCGCCAGGTGCGGCGACCGGTGGACGGAAAGCCTGGCGCGGATCGGGCCGGAGAGGGGCGGTCCGCTGACCACAGATCGGTCTCGGACGCGTGCGGTGCTCCGGACGCCGGTCGGCTCAGCCTTGGTTAGGGGCCTGCCCTCAGCTGAGTCCTGGCAGGGCGACGATCCCCGCCCAGGCACTCTGAGCCACACCGGCTTGCAGGAGCACCGCGCGACCCAGGCGGCGGGCGTCCGCATCGCCACGGCCGATGAGGTCGGCCCCGGCCCGGGCACAAGCCGCCTCAAGCTCGGCGCAGGCTTGCGGCGGATCGGTGGTGGGCGGTACCTGGTAGGCCGCCGGAGGAGGGGGCAGGTCGAAGCCGGCGGCATCCGCCAGGGTCCGCACCGCCAGCGATCTCTGGTTGTGCAGGCTCAGCAGGCTCACCGCGCGGGCTCGGTCTTCGCCCGCCATCGCCGCAGCGTAGGGGGCGTAGCCGAAGCCCGCCGCATCATCGGCCGCGACGAGGGCCGCCACCGCGGCGATCGCCTCGGGGCTGGATTCGGCGTCCAGCCGGCTGGGCAACGTGGGCACCGCGCTGAGCTCGGGGCCATCCACCCCGGCCACTTGTGCGGCCACCTGCGAGGCACCCTGCAGGCCCGCCGCGACGCTGACGATGAGGGCTGCGACGGTGCCGGAGAGGTCGTCCACTCCGTCCAGCATCGATTCGGCAGCGGCCGCCTCGCCCGTGGCCAGGCCGGTCAGGTCTACCGGGGGAGCGCTCGTGGGCGCCGGGCTCGGCCATCCGGACGGGGTCGCCGAAGCGGACGGAATCGGCCCCGGGAGCGGGCCGAGTGCGGTGAGCTGAGTCTGATGGGCCGCGACCAGGTCGGCCGCAACGTCGGCGGATGGCGAATCGACGGAGCCGGCCAGGGACTGGGCCTGCAGGAGCAACGTGCTCACCGCGTCCACAGCCGAGAAACGGGCCAGATCGTCGACAGTCAGATCGGGCGGGGAGGGGGAGTAGCCGGTGTCCAGCCGCACGTCTCCCCAGGAGATTCCGCAGCCTGCGAGCCCCGCGGTGCACAGTGCCCCGCCGAGGCCGATCAGCAGGTGCCGCCGGCTCAACTGCGCCGAGCGCGACCCTGGGGTCACGGGGGTTCCCGGGGAACCCGGGACGGGCGGCAAGGTCGGCACGGCAGCGATCCTCGCACAGGGTCCGGGTGGCTGGCCCGCCCGCTCGGCGTCGAGGTGGCCAGTGCGCGGCCGCGGCTTTTCGGTCGCGCTACCAGCTGCGGACGTGCGTGCGATGTGCCTGTGGCGGGTGGGGCTCTTGTTGGTGGCCTGGTCGGTGCCAGAGGTGACCTGGGTGACGTTGTGCTGGTTCGGGTGACGGTAGATGTGGCCTGGAGGTGCCAGAGGTGACCCGGGTGACGTTTGGCTCGGCCAGAGGTGACCCGGGTGACGTTTGGCGGTGCTGGGTGGCGGGTGGCGGTGGCCTGGTCCTGTGCCGGACGTGACCTGGGTGACGTTGTGCCGGTTCGGGTGACGGTAGATGCGGCCCGGTGCTGCCGAACGTGACCCTGGTGACGTTTGGCGCGGCCAGAGGTAACCGGGTCGCGGCAGGCGGCCTGATGCCCGGGTTGGGCAAGTATTAGGGCTTGGCCTCGCTCCCGGGTTATCGTCCTCTGCGGCTCGTGCACGCGCATTAAGGACGATCCGCCCGCATATCGCTATCGCGGCGGGCGAGGTCATCAGATGTGACATCGCGCATCGCCGAGGCTTTGCCGCCTCTGCGTGAGTCGCTGCTGGATCGTACAACTGGACAAGGAGGCGCCATGGCCCGGTCAAGTCAGGACCGCGTCGGCGACGTGGTGAAATCTGCCGTCGAAGGTGCCGGCCTCGTCTTGGAGCAGGTCACCGTGACCCCAGCAGGCAAACGGCGACTCGTCCGGGTGGTGGCAGACCTTCCCGACGACGAGACCGGCAGTCTCGATCTGGATCGGCTCGGCGAGGTCTCCCAGGCGGTTAACGCGGCCATGGACGCCGCCGAGCCGATGGGTCAAACGCCTTATGTGCTCGAGGTGACCTCCCCGGGAGTATCCCGTCCGCTGACCGAACTGCGGCATTGGAAACGCGCCCGCGGTCGGCTCGTCGAGGTGAGCCTCGACGGTGCTCCGCCGGTAACCGCTCGGGTGCTGGACGCCGATGCGGACGGGCTCCGGCTCCGGGTGGACGGGCCCCGCGGCACCAAGCCACGTGAGGTGGTGGCCGCCTGGCCAGGGGTGGGAACCGGACGGGTCCAAGTGGAGTTCTCCCGTCCGGAGGACTCCGACGCCCCAGACACCGTCCCGGACCCCGAGGATCTCGACGCGCGCGACAGTGACTCCGTCGACCTCGAAACCGACGAGCCGGACGCAGGCGAGGCTGAGTTGGACTCAGCCGAACTGGACGAGGCTGAACTGGACGAGACCGAACTTGACGAAGCTGAACTGGACGGCCAGGCGCCGGACACCTCCGGGCCCGGCGCGACCGGGACGGGCGGCGCGGCAGCGCGCGAGGTGTCGGCGGGAATCCACGCCGAGGAGCAGGAGGGCTGAGATGGACATCGATATGGCTGCACTGCGGCTGCTCGAACGAGAGAAGGACGTGCCCTTCGAGGTGCTCGTGCAGGCGATCGAGGCGGCACTGCTGACCGCCTATGACAAGACTCCCGGAGCGATCTCTCCCGCCCGGGTGGAACTGGACCGCAAGTCTGGGCACGTGGTCGTGTGGGCCACCGAGGTGGACGAGGATGGCGCCGCTATCGGCGAATTCGACGACACCCCCAGTGGCTTCGGGCGGATCGCGGCGACCACCGCCAAGCAGGTGATTCTGCAGCGGCTGCGCGAGATCGAGGACGAGCAGGTTCTGGGCGACTTCCGCAATCGTGAGGGCGACGTCGTCTCCGGGGTGATCCAACAGGGCCCGGACCGTCGGATGATCCACCTCGACCTGGGTTCGGTGGAGGCCGTGCTGCCCCCGCAGGAACAGGTGCCGGGTGAGGTGTACGAGCATGGTGCCCGGCTCAGGGTGCTGGTGGTGTCGGTGCGAAAGGGCCTCAAGGGCCCGTCGATCACCGTCAGCCGTACCCACCCGAACCTGGTGCGCAAGCTCTTCGAGTTGGAGGTTCCCGAGGTCGCCGACGGCAGCGTGGAGATTGCCGCGCTGTCCCGCGAGGCCGGCCACCGCACGAAGATGGCGGTCTTCACGGCCGTTCCGGGGGTCAACGCCAAGGGCGCCTGTATCGGGCCGATGGGACAGCGGGTGCGAGCCGTGATGACCGAGTTGCACGGGGAGAAGATCGACATCGTCGACTACGACCCGGACCCGGCCCGGTTCGTCGCCAGCGCGCTGAGCCCGGCCAAGGTGGTGCGCGTGGACGTGGTGGACGCCGACGCCAAGTCGGCCCGGGTGATCGTGCCCGACTACCAACTGTCGCTGGCCATCGGCAAGGAGGGGCAGAACGCCCGCCTCGCAAACAAACTGACCGGCTGGAGAATTGACATTCAGCCGGACGCCTGATCTGTGGCGTGGGGTTGGGGTCCGGCGGGTCGGGGGACTTGGCGAATTGACGTTCAGCCGGACGCCTGACCTGTCGGGCTGCACTAGCCCCACCAGTTCCCCGCACCCCAATAACCCATACCCGGAATAACTGGCAGGTACCGGCCGTTGGCTCGGTGCCCGTCCCGGCCACCTGGGTCGAGCCGCGCCTGACTGAACAGCGCCACGGCGATTCTCGGGTAGACTATCTGCGCTGGGCGTCCCGCCCGCGGTTTTCCATGTCCTGGAGGGGCCACGGTTCCTCAGGCGCTGGAGGTGCCCGTCAGGGCATCACCCGAGAGGTGCAGGCTCGTGACCATCGACCGTCACGAACCACAACGCACGTGTGTCGGGTGCCGTGAACGGGGCGACCGGTCGCGATTGCTGAGAGTGGTGGCCGGGGATGCCTCCCCAACGGGGGTGCAGATCCTCCCGGACCCGTCGGCTCGGGCAGCGGGCCGGGGTGCGTGGTTGCATCCCGAGTCCGAATGTCTGCGGCTGGCCACCCGGCGACGTGCTTTCGGCAGGGCACTGCGAGTGCAGGGCGCTGTCGAGGCCGACGCCGTCACCGCGTACCTTGAGGCACTCGCGCGCAGTCAACCACCGTCGAGCAACGAGAGCGGGTAATTCTCTGATGGGCACCCGATGAGCTCCCAGCAATGAACATCCCCCAGCCGTAACGACGGTCCGTGCCCCCTGTCCACAGGCCCGGACCGAGACAGGAGAGAAGTGGCAAAGGTCCGGGTCTATGAGCTCGCCAAGGAGCTCGGGGTCACCTCCAAGGAACTGACCGCAAAACTCAAGGACATGGGCGAGTTCGTCCGAACTGCGTCCAGCACGATCGAACCTCCCGTGGTGCGCAAGCTGCGGGAGGACTACGCCTCCGCCAAGCCCGCCGCAGCCCCGGCGTCCGCCCCGCGCCCTGGTGCGCCGTCACCGGGCGGCCGCGCTTCCGGCTCCCCGGCGCGACCGG
>JBKECN010000012.1:0-18812 GCA_047974565.1 Actinomycetales bacterium | reverse complement strand
CCAATAAATTACTGCTGCGTGTCGCCTCCTGGCTCGGGCGCCTGGCTGCGTTGTCGGCCCGCCCCCGTAGCGCTGCTACGAGGGCAAACCTCCGCCTTGCCAGACATCCCGCCCAGAAACCGACACTCGACGCACTAATGTACTGGCGGGCCCTAACGCGAGAGCCGGTCGGCGAGCCGGCGGAACCGGCGCGCCCACAGCGCGCGAGCGACGTCTCGGTACTGGCTGGCCCGGTGCACCTGAGCACGCCAGTCCCGGCCGGTGACCCGGTGAT
Organism: Actinomycetales bacterium; assembly: GCA_047974565.1. Taxonomy (GTDB): domain Bacteria; phylum Actinomycetota; class Actinomycetes; order Actinomycetales; family CAWJMD01; genus JBDIAG01. Next base: position 18,538 of record JBKECN010000012.1, on the reverse strand, counting down.
GCAGCTCGCAGGGCACCTCCTGCACCCGCAGCCCGGCCTGCAGCAGGTCGATGGTCAGGCCGGTCTCCACGCCCCATCCCGGGGCCAGCGGCAGGGCCGCCTCGAACGCCTGCCTGGTCAGGCACCGCATCCCGGACAGCGGTTGGGTGGCCGTCCATCCGGTCGCCTGCCGGATGCCGCGGCGAGCCAGGTTCACCACCAGCCCCCGGCCCCCACCCGCCGTCGCCTGGCGGGGCAGGATCGCGATCGTCATGTCCGCCTCGCGGGCCAGGATCGGGGCAGCCAGCGGCGCCGTGTTGACGGCGGAGTCCGCGAGGTCGGCGTCGATGAAGAGCAGCGCCCGAGGGGCCGAGCCAGCGTCCCGTTCCAGACCGGCGAGCGCGGCGGCACCGGACTGCATCGCGGCGGCCTTACCCCGGTTCACCGGGTGCCTGACCACGGTTGCTCCCGCCTGCTCGGCCAGCAGGCCCGTGTGGTCGGTGCTCCCGTCGTCCACCACGAGCACCAGGTCCACGCCCTCGATGGTCGACGCCGAACGCACCGTGGAGACGATCCGCTCGGACTCGTCCTTGGCGGGAATGATGACGGCCACATGCTCTGCCACCCGGCGAGCCTAGGGCACACCCGGTCGGGGACGTGACCGGACGGGCCGGCTGCGTGTCACGGCCCGTCGTCACCGCCCTGTCGGGCGGATGCAGCGGGCTCGGGCGCGCCGTCGCGTATCGGCAAACCGATCCGGAAAAGTGCAGCCGAACCAGAACTGTGGGACATCGCCCTGCCAGGATGTGCCCATGGCTGAGCCACACGACGCGACCACTGCCACCACCGCTCCAGGAGTCAGCAGCGAGGTGGGCCGGCTGCGCACCGTGGTGCTGCACCGGCCGGGCAACGAACTCAAGCGGCTCACCCCGCGCAACAACGACCGGTTGCTCTTCGACGGTCTTCCCTGGGTGGCCAAGGCCCAGGAGGAGCACGACGCCTTCGCCGAGGCACTGCGCAGCCGCGAGGTCGAGGTGCTGTACCTGGCCGACCTGCTGGCCGAGGCCCTCAACGAGCCACCGGCCCGCTCGGAGGCGATCGAGGCGGCGGTGAGCAATCCCCGGCTGGGCCAGGATCTGGGACTCCGGGTCCGACGCCAGTTGGAGGACCTCGTCCCGGACGCCCTGGCCGAGGCGCTGATGGCCGGAGTCCGCCTGGACGAGGTGAGCGGACGCGCCGCACCCGAGCGTTCACTCGTCGACGCGATGGGCCGGCCGACCGACTTCGTGGTGGACCCGCTGCCGAACCTGCTGTTCACCCGGGACTCGGCGGTGTGGCTGCGTGACCACGTGGCGATCACCTCCCTGGCCATGCCGGCCCGGGCCCGCGAGTCGAGCCTGACCGGAGTGATCTACCGGCACCACGAGAGGTTCGAGGGCACCCCGCTGGTGTACGAGCCGGCCCTGGAACCGGTCGAGGGCGGCGACGTCCTGGTGATCAGCGACGGCGTGCTCGCGGTCGGCACCGGCGAACGGACCTCCGCCTCCGGCGTGGAACGCCTTGCCAGGCAAGCATTCTCCACCGGCGTGGCGCACACGGTACTGGCCGTGCCGATCGCCCAGGAGCGAGCCACCATGCACCTCGACACTGTCTGCACGATGGTGGACGCCGACGCAGTGGTGATGTACCCGGTGATCGCCGACAGCCTGGAAGCATTCACCATCACCCCGGCCGACGGGCCCGGAACCGCGCAGGACCCCTGGCCCAGCGAGGGCGACCTGCGGGTCAGCGGTCCGGCCCCCTTCCTCCAGGCGGCCGCGGCCGCCATGCGGATCGACCAGCTCCGGGTGATCGACACCGGCCTCGACCCGGTCACCGCCGAGCGGGAACAGTGGGACGACGGCAACAACACCCTGGCGATCGGTCCGGGGCTGGTGGCCGCCTACGAACGCAACACCGAGACCAACGCCCGCCTCGAGGAGGCGGGCATCGAGGTGGTCACCTTCTCCGGTTCGGAGCTCGGTTCGGGCCGGGGCGGGCCACGGTGCATGTCCTGCCCGGTGTCCCGCGATCCACTCTGAGCGGGGACGGCAGACTCAAGCGCAGGGTCAACTCAGCGCAGGGTCAACTGTCGCGAGACCACACCCGCCCTGGCACGTCGCTCGTCGGCGGTGAGTTCGGCGTCGGTGGCCAGCGCCTCGTCCAAGCGCGCACCGAAGGCCGCCGCCGCCTCTTCGATGTCATCCGCGGTGGACCCGGGGACCAGGTCCCAAACCGGGACCAGGAGCCCGTGTGCCCGGAACGAGCCGATGTACCGGGTGCCCTCACCCAGGTTGGTACCTCCGGCCGCGTGTAGCCGGGCCAAGGCGTCCAGGAGTGGGTCCTCGTCGAAGGGGAGTACCCAGCGCAGGTGCGCCTTGTCCACGATCTGGCACCAATAGGCGGCCTCCACCGAGGCCAGCCGCTCGGTGGGGATCATCCGCTCCTTGGCCTGCTCCATCGACTCCAGCACCTCGCTGGTGCGTTCGGCCTGCTCACCGAGCCAGAAGTCGAAATCCTCGTGTACCCGGACGGCGGGGTCGGACTGCGGCTCGACGATGTCCTGGAAGCGGGGGCCTGGGCCCGGTCGCCCGGAGCCGGGGACCGGGGTGCCCGGCTCGGAGTCGACCGCCTCGAGCAGTGCGGCGGCCAGGTCGCGGCTGGGATCCGAGGAACTTGCCCGGGTCTGCAGGCCGGCCAGCACGACCCCGTCGAGCCGGCGAAGCGCCGACCAGGCCATCGGCAGCACGCTGGCGATGGTCACGTCGTGGCCGCCGTACTCGGGAGTCAGGCTCACCTGCATGGTCGCGGCCGGGACGATCTCTCGCAGGGCCACGAGATCGCACTCTCCGGGCGCCCCCTCGAAGGGCCGGCGCACCGGCTCGGTCAGGCCCCGACCACGCCCATGACACATTTTGTAACGTTTACCTGAACCGCAGGGGCAGGGCTCACGCCCACCGACGACGGGGATCTCCCCATCGACCACCGCAGCGGTGACGACTGCACGACGAGACTTCTTGGCCACGAGGCTCAAGGCTAGCGACCACGCCCGGGCACCGTGGCCAGAACGGCCGGTCTCACCGGACCGCCTCGGCGGGTCGGCGCAGCCTGAGTGCGGCGACCGGGATCGGTCGCGGCGACTGGTCGCCTGGGTTTGCCGATTCCCAGCGGTTTGCCGATTCCCAGCGGTTGGCCGACAACCAGCGGTTCGCCGACTACCAGCGGTTCGCCGACTACCAGCGGTGGCGTCGGCGCGATGGCCCACCGAGACAGGCCCATACCGTGCGGCGCCCGGTGTTGTCCTGGAAGACCCCCCACTCGTGGGCGAGGGCGCGCACCACCCGGAGCCCGCGCCCGTTGGTGGCCAGCGGTGCCGGGCGCCGGGCCCGCACCTCGCCGGGCGATCCTCCGTCCGTCACCTCGATGTCGAGGACCCCGCCGCGCACCTGCCAGCGCAGCGTGACTCGGTTGTCCTCCAGCGGACGGGCATGCCGGATGGCATTGCCCAACAACTCCGAGGCGATCACCTCGGCCTCGTCGATGATCCCCAGCTCGACCTGACCGGTCAGATCCTCCGCCAGCATGTGACGCACCACGCACACCGCGCGCGGATGGTAAGGCAATGCGACGGCACGAGCGTCACCGCGCTGGCGCAGTTCCAGCAGCTCGATGTCCGCCTCAGGCAACGTCAGTGTCATCGTCAACTACCTTCTCGATCTCTCATGAGCGCTCCCCGATCTCTTGCGCGCAGCCTTGACCCGCGGCGGGGGTCTGGAGCTTCAGGCCCCTTACCACATGCCCATAACCTACTAGTCCCCTGGTGTGACGCAAACCTCACCCCATTGCCATGAAAGTTCCGAGCAGGCCGTCACATCAGCACCGTGCGCCACACCGGCGAAAGGCGTTCACGCCCCGAATGGTTCGCCGACGTCCGGCATCCGCCGGCCGAAATGAACAAGTGCCGCCCGGGGACGATTCGTGATGATGCCGACCGCACCCAGATCGAGACATGCGTCCATATCGGCCTCGTCGTCCACCGTCCACACGTCCACCCGAGGACCGGCGGCGACGATGGCGCGCACCCACGCCGGCTGCGTGCGCACCAGCTCCACGTCCACCCCGCAGCTACCGGCCCGGGCCGGCAGAGTGTGCCGGGTGGCCACCGGGGCAGGCTTGTCCAGCAGCAGCACCCGGGGCAGCCGGGGCGCTCGTGATCGCACCCGATGCAATGCCTGGGCGGAGAAGCTCATCACCCGGACCGGCGCGGCGGCCGCGTCCTCGATCCCGTCCTGCGCTCCGTCGCCGACCGCACCCGGCTCACCGAGCGGCAGCCAGCCGAAGTGGTCGAGCAGGTCGCAGACCGCCTGTTCGGTGGCGCCGCCGAAGCGGGTGGGGTGCTTGGTCTCCACCGCGAGTCCGACCGGCCGGCCGCAGTCGCGGACCAACGCGCACAGATCGTGCAGGGTCAGCGGGCCACCGGTCGCACAGCCCCAGTCGAGCTCACGCAACTGGGCCAGGGTCATCGCGCTCACCCGGCCCCGGCGGCCGGTGATGCGGTCGGTGGTGGGGTCGTGCACACACACCAGGTGTCCGTCGGCGGTGAGCCGCACATCGCACTCCAGCAGATCGGCGCCGACCTCGATCGCCTCGATATAGGCCTCGATGGAATGCTCGGGCAACTCCGCCGACGCGCCCCGGTGGGCAATCACCTCGATCGCCGGGCCCTCCTGCTCGTCGGCCGCCGGGACGCCTCCCGGGCTAAGGCCTGCCGAGGGCGTCGAGCCGGCGCCACCGGGCGCAGACTCACTCACCTCGGCGCCTGCCGGGCCGATGCCTGCCGGGCCGATGCCCACCGACCGCGTCGCATCCCCGCCACCGGGCGCAGAATCAGTCACGCAGACAAGCCTGCCACGACGCCCTCACTCACCGGCAAGGCCGCTATGTCCTCCGTGATCGATACGTCCTTTGAGGTGAGGAGCGGTAGGTCTGCCATGGCGTCCGCAAACAGGTGAGTGAAGCGGCAACGAATCGCCATCGCACCGTCAGCGGTGACACATTGGACCAATGATCGTGCGCCCAGGGGGTCTGGCATGAGCCCGCCCGTCCAGGTCGCGATCGTGGCGGTGATCGTTGTGCTCATGCTGGCCATCGTCCGGCGAGTGGAGACCATCGGGTTGGTGATGGCTCTCGGGGTGGGGTTCTGGAGCATCGGCCTGGGGATCATCCTCATCAACGCGATCCGCGGGGACACCACCTTCCCCACCGTGGGGCATGTGCTGTGGGTGGCCTCGGCTTGGCTGGTCATCATCGCCACCACCCGATATGAAGGCGCACATAGCTCGTACATCGGCCCACTGCTCTTCTTCGACATCCTGCTCGGCTGCAGCGCCTGGCTGCCCCTGCTGTGGAAGGTCACCATCTGGCGGCCCGGCGCCAACGGCCTCGGTGACATCGACTACGTCGCGCTCATCGTGCTGTTCAGTGAGCTCAGCCTGGTGATGATCTGCGTGCTGCTCGCCGGCAACGTGCCCCAGGCACCGATCGCCTTCCTCGGCCTCGGTGAGTTCGGCTACGTGTGCGCCGATGCACTGCTGTTGTGGTCCCGCGGCCGGGACGTGGACATCTACTGGTACCGGCTCGCACTGCTGGTGGCCGCGGTGGTGATCTGCGCGCTGGCCCTGTCCAGGCTCCGCCCACCCAAGCAGGGGGAGGGCCCCCACCAGGAACGCCGAGAGCGGATCCGGGGCACGGTGATCATCGCCATCGCCGCGATCCCGCTGCTGCTGTACATCCCGAACATGATCGGCTCGCCCGCGGACGCCGGCTCGCTGGTGCTGTCGGCGCTGCTGGTGGCCTGCTTCGCCGGCCGCGAGTTCTACCGCTCCCGCCAGGCCCGCGCGCTGGTGGCCATGCTCGCCGAACAGGCCATCCGAGATCCGCTCACCGGGTTGATGAACCGCCGCGGGCTCGAGTCCACGATGCTCAGCAGCGAGCGCGCCCTCGGGGTGCTCGTGGTGGACGTGGATCGGTTCAAGGAGGTCAACGGCCTGCTCGGCCATTCGGTCGGGGACGAGGTGCTGGTGGCGCTGGCCCGCCTGCTCGACGACTCCCCCGGCACCGCGTACCGGCTCGGCGGGGACGAGTTCGCGGTGCTGTTGCCGAGTGAGAACCCGTTGCTGGCCGGGCAGGAGGCCATCGCGGTCGCCGAACAACTGCGCACCGAGGCCGTCCCGGTGCTTGCCGGCGTCCCGGGGGTGGAACAACTGGCGATCACCGTGAGCATCGGGGTGGCCGTCGGAGCGGAATCAACAGATGACCAGACCCCGCTGGCGGCGCTGACCCGCGCCACCCAGGCACTACGCGCGGCCAAGGACGAACGCAACACCGTGCGCTTCTTCACCGACGCCGACGCCCGTACCGTCGCAGAGCGCGCCGAACTCGAACTCCGGCTCCGCTCGGCAGTGCGCGAGGACTCCCTGCGATTCGTCTTCCAGCCCATCGTGTCGCTGCCACATGGACGAGTGGTGAGCCTGGAGACGCTGGCCCGCTGGCCGGACGACAGCGGCATCTCACCCGCCACCTTCGTCCCGGTGGCCGAACGGATCGGCCTGATCCACGAACTCGGCTGGCAGTCGCTGGTGCGCGCCATCCGGCTGCAGGCTCAGTTGCGCGGCGAAGGCTTCGAGATCGGCATGTCGGTGAACGTCTCGCCGGTGCAGTTGCGCCGTCCCTCGTTCCAGCCGCACCTGATCCAGGAGCTCATCCGCAACGGCGTGGAGCCGTCCTGGCTCACCCTGGAGGTCACCGAGAATGTCTTCATCGACCGCGACGACCCCGCGGTCGGCACGCTGCACTCCCTGCACGACCACGGGGTACGGATCGCCATCGACGACTTCGGCAGCGGATACTCCTCGCTGGCGTACATGACCCGCCTGCCGGTGCACGTCCTGAAGGTCGACCGCTCACTCACCCGCCGGGTCCGCCAGCCACAATCCCGCTCGATCATCGCCGCCCTGCTGCAGGTCGCCCAGGCCCACCAGGTCAGCGTGGTGATGGAAGGCGTCGACTCGGCGGCGATGGCCGCCGACCTGCATCGGCTCGGTGCCCAGTACGCCCAGGGGTGGCTGTTCTCCACCGGACGCACCGCCGAGGAAGTCCCCGCCATGCTGGGCGAGCTGGGCGTGAGCTCCCCGTTCAGCGTCGAGCAGTGACCCGTCGTGCGGTGCAGCGCTGACACTTGACCTGTGCGCAGGAGCGCCCGGCTGGCTGGAGGCCGGCTACTGGGTGGACCCCGGACCACTGGTGGTGATCAGGGTGAACGTCTCCCCGTCCGGTCCGGCCGCGGCCATCAACCGCCCGTACTCGAAGTCCCACGGTTGTTGCAGGATCGTGCCGCCGGCGCGTTCGATCCGAGCCGCCGCCGCCGCGACGTCCTCGGTCTCGAAACAGGTGCCCCAACCGGACGACCCCTCGGGTGAGGCGCCGATCCCGCCTGCCGGTCGCTCACCGTCGCTGGTGCGAAAGAGCACGTAGTCGTGGCCGACGATCGCCTCGTCCCGGTAGGTCAGGCCGAAGACCGCGGCGTAGAAGTCGAGTGCGGCGGGCAGGTCGGCGGTCATCAGATCGCACCAGGCCAGCGCGCCCACCTCGTTGACCACGGTGGCGCCGACGTTGCGGCCCGCCTGCCAGGCGCCGAATGCGGCCCCGGTCGGGTCCACCCACCTGCCCATGGCGCCCAGGTCACCCAACCATGTGGGTGGCACGATCACCTCGGCCCCGTGTGCGAGGGCCAGCTCGTGGGTGGACTCGATGTCGTCGGTGGCCAGGTACACCGACCATTCCGCCGGCGTCTGGTTGGTACCGGGAGACGGGTGGGTGAAGGGAGCCGGGGGGCGGAGCCCGGCCACCGCCTCGGAGTCGATCGTGGCGGTGCAGTAACCGGAGAACTCCGGGCCGGCAGTGAGGTAGTCCCAGCCGAGTACGACGCTGTAGAAGGACTGGCTGATGCCCAGGTCCCGGGTCGTGATGTCCACCCAGCAGGGGGTGCCGGGGGGCCACGCGGTGTCTCGCAGCACGGGCTTCAGCGTAGCGCCGCGAGGGCCGGTTACGAGGCGGACTCGGTCCGGTCGGTGCGCCTGCGAGCCACAGCGCCGGTGAGCTTGCGCCACACCCAGGTGTGCGGGACCTGCTGTCCGGTGGCTACGTAGGTGAGGGTGGCGTCGTAGAACAGGGCGCCGCCCAGATCCACCAGGCCGGTGTTCTTCCCACCGACCAACAGGGTGTCGCCCTCACGCAGCAACTGGCTCTCGTCGGGCAGGAAGATCGTGCCCGCGGGCCGCACCAGGGCCAACACCACCACCGGCAGGGTGCGGTCGCGATCGTCGGGGCTGCGCAGCAGATCGCCGAGGCTCAGTTCGTGGTCGCGCAACCAGCGGCGCACCGCCGGTGCGTGTTCCCGGTCGACCATCACTCGCATGGTCTCCGGCAGCCCCTTGCCGCAGCGGTCCAGCAGGCGTTGGATCAGGGCCTCGGCCCAGGCGTCGTCCTGCGCCAGGCAGTGTTCGATGAAGCTCCAGTAGATCGGGGTGGCCACCCGGGCCAGTGCCTCCTTGGCCACCAGTTCAGTGGGCACGAAGACCGAGTCGAAGTCGAAGGCGGCCAGCAGTGCCGCGGTGACATGCGATTCTTGCCGTACTGACAAGAAAATGTCGTGGTTCTGGCGGCGGGCGTGCGCGGCCACCGCCAGGTTGAAGGTGTCGCTGGACGTGCCGGCGACCAGCCCGCGCACGTCGGTGACATCGGGGTCGCCCGCGCGGGGGTCGACGACGTCCACCTGCAAGCCGATGGACTCCAGATCGGCGGCCACCTCCTTGCCGAAGGCGTCATCGGCGCAGATGATCCACCGGCCGTCGCGCAGGTGTTCCTGGGTGGCGGGCACCGGGTCACCGGGCTCGGAGAGCAGCCAACTGAGCAACCGGTAGGACGAAGGGGTCCGCAATGCCACCACCAGGTAGTCCCCGTAGCGGTCATAGGGGTTGATCACCGCCTGCGGGGAGAAGTCCATCATGTGCTCGGCGGTGGCCCGGTCGGTGCAGCGGGCGATGACCGGCAGGTCCGGGCGCAACAGGTGCACCGCCATGACGATGTTGAGGTTGGTGTTGTTGTCGTTGGTGACCGCGAGCACACCCGCGCAGTCGCGGTGCCCGAGGCCGGCGAGGCCGAGCATCGCGGGACGGGAGATGTCGGCGCTGATCCCGGGGGCGTCCGCGGCGAGTTGGTCCGTGGCCAGCTGGTCGATCCGGTCCTGGCGGCTGTCGATCACCACCACCCGGTGTGCGGAGGCGTCGAGCACCCGGCAGATCACCCGGCCGGCATTGCCGTATCCGGCCACGATCCGGAAGGGCTCGCGCATCCGGCGCACCTGGCGGCCGAATCGTTGCAGGGCCAGGGCGTCGCGGAACGAGGTGTCCTGGACGAGGGAGAACAGGGTGCCGATCGAATAGGCCCAGCCGATCACCGAGGCGTAGATCGAGATCGTCACCCATAGCCGTTGAGCCGCGGTGAAGGAGTAGGGGATCTCGCCGAAGCCGATGGTCGTCGCGGTGTAGCTGATGACGTAGAAGGCCTCGAAGACGCTGAGCCGGTAGGGCTGGCCGAGGGGGTCGCGGCCCGGTGCGATCATCAGGCCGAAGACGGAGATGGTGAACACGCCGATGAGCAGCACCAGCGGCAGCCGCATCCGTCGCAGCACGAGGAAGACCGCGTCGGTGGCGGGCACCTCGGTGGGCACCGGCACCTGTACCCGGCGCAGTCCGCGTCGGGTCGCCCACGGTCTGGTGGTGAGATCGAGCAGCGGGTTGCCCATGATGGTCTGCTAGTGGCGCCGGAAGGAGACGGTCTCGATGACGAGCAGGACGATGGAGACGAAGTTCGCCAGCAGCGCGCCTCCGGACAGCGAGACCACGCTGGAGGTCAGATGGATGGTGGGGCCACCCGCCGCAATCTCCGTGGCGTACACCCACACGCCTACCGCCGCGATCAACTGCAGGTCCGCCACCAGCGAGGTGGCCAGGTGCACCGCACCGATCTGGGTGCGGTCACCGAACTTCAGCACGGTGGCAATGAGGTTGACCACCACCGCGGCGTACAACTCGTAGATGTTGTGCACGCTGGCGTCACCCAGGTCGCCGACGAAGTATCCGAAGTTCAGCGTCGCCGCCAGCAACACGAAGAACCCGAACACCACTTTCTCGAGATTCACCGTGCCGAGCGTACTGGTGTTGGGGTCCGATGCCATGGATGTGCGTGGCCGGGGCTGCCATTCGGTGGAAGACGGGCCGGGTCAGCCAGACGGTGATCAGCCGGGCGGTGATCAGCCGGGCAGTGAGTGGACGAGGTTCAGCGACTCCGGCGCGCCCGGCTCGAGGACGCGGCCGCGGTGGCCAGCAGCCAGGTGCCGCCGAGCAGGCACGCCCACGCCAACGCCGTGCCGGCGAGTCCCGCCATCCCGGTGCGCCAGCCGACCGGGACGAGGGCGAACCTGAAGCCGTACCACGCCAGGCAGCCGCAGATCAGCAGTACCCCGAGCAGGCGCCGCGCGTTCGTGGTCACCCGGGCAGGATATCCAGCGGACCCGGTATCGGAACCACCGTCGTCGATGGGGGCGACCATCGACATCGATCGCGCCACCATTGACGTCGATCGAGACGAGATACTCGATCGTGCCGAGGGACCTGTGCCTGCGGTCCCGCCGCGGGAGAATTCCGTCACGGGCGCAGATGGCGCGCCCACCGTTCACGCGAGGTGGTCGATGCCGGAGCCCTTCTCGAGGTCGGCCGCGTCCACCTGGCCCGAGGCCGCGAACGTGCTGACGCTTCCGGGCGGGCGCCGGGTTCGCGGGGTACGGATCGGGCAGGTGGCGAGCCTGTACCCCCGGCCCGACATGGGGGTGTATGCGCCCGACGGGCTGCTGCGCCGCGCGACGCTGAGCGTGCCGTGGGAACGCACCGTGCTGCGGTGGCGAGACTTCGGCTACCCGGCCGACCCCGACACGGCGCTGTCCGCGCTGGCCCAGGCGTGGCACCGGGCCGCCACCGAGCGAGTGGAGGTCGGCTGCCGAGGCGGGCGGGGCCGCACCGGCACGATGCTCGCCTGCCTGGGAGTCTTCGGCGGTCTGACCCCGGCAGAGGCGGTGCTCTGGGTGCGCGCCGGGTATCACCGGCGGGCCGTGGAGACGCCCGCACAGCGCCGGTTCATCCGGGCCGCAGACGCCTACCGCGACTGGTGAGCGGTCCGGCTCCACCCGGCGGGACGGCAACCGAGCGCTGCTGCGTCACGCCGAACGACACAAGACCCGGGCGGTGTCCGGACAGTGACAGCATTGGCCGGGTGAGCGGAACCGGTCTCTTCCCTGGAAAGCAGTTCATCTCCACGGTTCTGGACGTGCTGGATGACAAAGCGGAGATGTCCGGTGAGCTGACCCGGCGCTTCCTCATGCGGGCCTCGATGGCCGGGGTCATCATCGGCATCCTCTACGCCACCAACTACGCGATGATCGCCACCTTCGACGAGATACCCGTGGGCCAGGAGACCCTGCGCCCGATCGGGCGGATCTTCGGGGCGATGGCCTTCGGTACCGCCCTGGTGTTCATCTACTACTCCAAGTCCGAACTGCTCACCTCGAACATGATGATCGTGACGATCGGCGCCTATTACCGGCGGATCCGGTTGCGGCAGGCGGGTCGGCTGCTCGGCCTGTGCTATCTCGGCAACCTCGTCGGGGCGGTGTGCATCGGCGTGCCCTTCGCCCTGAGCACCCTCATCGACGGCCCGGTCGGGCAGGAGATGGCACTGGCGGCTGAGCACAAGATGGCCTATCTCTCAGAGGGTTTGGTGGGCACCGGAGACCTGTTCATGCGTGCGGTGCTGTGCAACTTCATGATCAACCTGGCGATGCTGCTGGTGTACAACGGCCTCATTCATGAGGATCTGACCAAATGCTTCGTCATGATGGCCTCGGTCTTCATCTTCGCCTTTCTGGGCTTTGAGCACTCGGTGGCCAACACCGTGCTGTTCATCATCGTCGGCCTGCACGACGGCATCCAGGCACTACCGGCCCTGGGCAATATCGGGGTGGTCCTGATCGGCAACTACGTCGGCGGCGGCTTGCTCGTCGGGCTCTACTACGCCTATCTCAACGACGACAGCCGTTACCTGCGAGCCCATTCCACCGACTGAGCCGCCGGCTGTGACCAGCTGCGTCCGAGAGGTCAGGGCGGCTACCGCGCCCGCTGGGTCACCACGATGCAGGCCAGCACCAGCATCGCGGTGAGCGGGACCGTCGCCGAGAACCGTTCGCCCAACAGCAACACCGCCCAGATCAGCGTGAGCAGCGGCTGAGCGAGTTGAAGTTGGCTCGCGCGGGGCACCCCGATCAGCGCCATCCCCCGGTACCAGACCACGAAGCCACCGAACTGGGAGATGGCCGCGATGTACGCCAACCCCGCCACGCCCGGAGCGGTCAGCCGCACCGGCTCGTGAGTGAGCGCGAGCAGGGTCACCGCCACGCTCACCGGGGCCGCGACCACCACTGCCCAGGCGATCACCTGCCAGCCGGGCATCGTACGGGCGAGCCGGCCGCCCTCGGCGTAGCCGGCCGCGCACATCAGCAATGCCGCGAAGAGATAGCCGTCCGCGACGGTGGGCACCCCGTGGTTCTGCATCACGGCGAAGGCGATCACCGTCGCCGCACCGACGCCGGCCGCGCCCCAGAACAACGGCGAGGGCGAGGTGCGGGTACGGACCGCACTGATCGCGGCGGTGGCCATCGGCAACGCCCCGATGACCACGGCCGAATGCGCCGTCGACGAGGTCTGCAGGGCCAGGCTGGTCAGCAAGGGGAATCCGACCACGCAGCCCAAGGCGACCACGAGCACTGCCGCCCGATCCGAGCGGGCGGGGCGAGGAGCCCGGGCGATCAGCAGGGCGGCGCCGGCCAGGGCTGCTGCCAGGAGCCCTCGCAGGCCCGTGGCGGTCCACGGGCCGAAGGACTCCAGAGCCACCACCGTCGCCGGGAAGCTGGCGGAGAAACTCAACACCCCCAGGCCGGCCAGCAAGGTTCCGGTCGCGGCGGGTGATATCCCGCCAAGGGCGATAGCGCTACTCGAACTATTCACGTATCACGGTAGCAGAAGGCGAGCTATCACCTAAAGTCACGGCTAGAATCTTGAGCTTCGGCTCAATCGCTATCATCAATGCCATGTCTATCGATAGCAGTGCTCAGGACGTGGCGGAGCGCCTCGCCGACGAGCTGCGAGATCTGGCACCTGGTGAGCGCCTGGCCACTCACCGTGAGCTGGTCCGTAGATTCGGTGCGAGCGCCACCACCGTCTCGACCGCACTGGCCATCCTCGGGCGGCGCGGCCTGGTTGAGACCCGCCCCGGCGCCGGCACGTTTCGAGCCGCCCCACGCACTGTCCCGCGGGTTGGTGATACCTCATGGCAGGAGGCGACCCTCGACCTCAACGAGGGAATCGGCCCGGGCCCGTCCCGCACCTTCCACTCACCGGGGCTGATGGGCGCCCTGAGCACCCCCGGCCCCGATGTCGTCGACCTGAACGGGGGCTACCTGCATCCGGAGTTGCAACCGCGAGCGGCACTGGCCGCCGCGCTGGCCCGGGCCGCCCGGCGTCCGGAGGCGTGGCGCCGGCCGCCGGCCACCGGCCTGGCCGAACTACGTGACTGGTTCGCCGAGGACATCGGCCAGGTGGCGGGGCAGGACGTGCTCATCTGCGGGGGTGGCCAGGCCGCATTGGCCACCACGCTGCGTGCCCTCACCCAGCCGGGGGCGGCGGTGCTGGTGGAGTCCCCCACGTATCCCGGAACGATCGCCGCCGCGGTCACCGCAAGCCTGGTGCCGGTGCCGGTGCCGGCCGACGAACACGGCTTGCAGCCGGACTACGTGGAGCAGGCGCTGGCCCGCACCCGAGCCCGGGTCATCGTGGTGCAGCCGCTCTTCCAGAATCCCACCGGGATCTGCATGAGCGCCCAGCGTCAGCGCGAACTACGCCGGATAGCCCGTGAACATGAGGCTTTCATCCTCGAGGACGACTACGCCCGGCACATGGCGCACACCGACGCGGGGCCGTTGCCTGCGCCGATGGCCGCCGACGACCCGGACGGGACGGTGGTCCACATCCGGTCGCTGACCAAGGTGACCTCCCCCAACGTGCGAGTCGGGGCGCTCGTGGCACGCGGGCCGGCGATGGCCCGGCTGCGAGCAGCCGTGGCGGTGGACTCGATGTTCGTCCCCGCGCCATTGCAATACACCGCGCTGGAGGTGCTCACCGCGACGGGCTGGCAACGGGGGCTGCGACGCCTGCAGGCCGAACTCACCAGGCGTCGCGAGGTCGCCGTGCGCGCGGTGAGTGAGGTCTTCGGGGCCGATGCCCTGGCACTGCACCCGCGCGGCGGATATCACCTGTGGGTGCGGCTCCCCCAACCCCTGGACGCCCAGCGTTTCGCCGCCGCGGCGATGGCCTGCGGTGTGGCCGTGACCCCAGGGGGCAACTACCACCCGCGCGAACACACCGCCTCGCACGTGCGGATCAGCTACGTGGCGATGCCGTCGGCCGCAGACGTACAGGCCGGGATCCATCGCCTCGCCGGCCCGCTGGCCGATCGGGACTGAGCCGCGCAGTGAGCCGATCGGGCGTCAGGGGCAGCACCTGTCGTCACGACGGCCAGTGCCCCTTCGCCCACCATCCCTGGCACACACGTGAAACCGCCGAATTACCCGCCGAGCCCGACGCACAGGACACTTCCAACCGGCACGCCGCAACCAGCCTCGCCCGAATCGAGGTCCGCGTGAGGCTCCAAACACCTCCCCTGCACAAGGACATGCATTCCACGGCGTCGGGAGGCAAGCCCGTGCGTAGTGGGAACCGAATCAGCGGCGGTATGCATGTCCGTCTGCAGGCCGACGCGCGCAAGCGTGCGTGGGATGCCGATCACAGGCAAAAGGCCCCAGCGCTCCCGGCAGCAGCGCCCGGGTGCGCTCACACCCAGCACTCCGGACCAGCCCGGCCTGCTCACCTCAGGCGTTCTCGCGGCTGTGGACGCGCCCGGTCCGCAAGGGTGTTCAGTAGCGCCGCCGCTTGCTGTGCCCCGTCCAGGGTGATCACCAGCGAGCTGGAGTCCGCCCGCACCACCTTGAGGGCCTCGCCCTTGCGGACCACGATCCCGGTGACCCCGCCCGCGCCGAGCCGGTAGCCCCATCCCCCGAAATCGGTCAGCGGGTTCACCTGGACCACCTCGGCATAGGCCAACTGCTCCAGCGGCACCCGGAAGACGGGCCACCCGATCACCCCTCGGGCGACCAGGCCGGCCTCTCCAGCCGTGACGCGGAACGAGAAGAGGGCGAGCACCGCGGACACGGACACCAGCGCGGTGGCCCCAACCGTCCACCACATCCCACTCAGGGCCGCCACCGGAAGCAGCGCGCCGGCCACCACCCCCACCAGGATGGCCAGGACCCGCCCGGAACTGCTCCACCCCGCCCACGCGGCCTTCTCCCCCGGCGCAAGGTCCATCCGCGGTGCACTCGCGGGAACGGGGTTCTGCGCGAGCCGGGTCTCCTCGGCCGGCCGGGGGGTCACCCACGCGGCGAGGACGGCCAGGAGCACGCTGCCCAGGACGACCGCGGCCATCGCCGCGTCGGTCGGCGAGGCTGCACTGGCTCCCGCCGGCAGACCCCGCTGTCCACCGATCAGCAGCACTTCGAGCCCGACGATGAAACCACTCAGGCCGGTGGCGATGGCGACGGCCGCGCTGCGATGGCTGGCGTGCCTGCCGCTGGCGAACAGGATCAGCCCGCCGGCCAGGGCGCCCAGCAGCGGGAGCAGGCTCAGCCAGCCGAGCTGTGACAGCGACAGGAATCCGTTGGGTTCCAGGGTGGGGCCCCAGTGCACCGCGACCGGATCGGGCAGGACATCGCGCCACGTCTCCAGCAGCTGGAAGAGCGCGATCGCGGCCCCGAACGGCACCAGCAGGATGAGCGCGGTGGCGGCTCGGGTTCCCGGTACTGCGTCGGTGGTCACGACATCTGCCCTTTCACGAGGTCAGCGGCTTCATCTGGGGTAAGGCCCACATCGCGGGCCGCTTGCACGAAGGCGGTCAGTGCGGCATGGGTGGCTGCCATCCCGACACCTTCCCGAGACACGACGGCTCCGCGGCCTCGTCGGAGTTCGACCACGCCCTCGTCCCGCAGGCCCTGATAGGCCCGCAGCACCGTGTGCAGATTGACGCTGAGAGCCTCGGCCAGGTCGCGGGCGGTTGGCAGCCGGGCGCCGGGGGGAAGGTCTCCGCTGGCGATGTCGCGGCGGACCGCCGCCTTGATCTGCGCATAGATCGGCAACTGGGAGGACTCGTCGACCCGGAGCAACATGTCTGGCACCCTATTATTCTAGTTCTTCTATAACAACTCCGTATGAACTTCGGCAGAACGCATCCCTTGTATAACGTTTCAATTCTGACTAGGCTGCACCTCGTGCTGGATACATCAACGATGATCACCGCCGGAACCGACCGAGACGCCGCAGTCGTCCTTTTCACCGACTTTCCCCGTGATGAGGCCGTTGCGGAGATCGCTGCCGCCACGCTGCGGATCACCGCCCACGGGGTCTACGAGGCGTCCATGAACGGGCGCCCGGTCACCGATTCGGTGCTGAACCCCGGCTGGACGTCCTACGAATGGCGCCTGCAGGTGCAGACCTTCGAGGTCACCGACCTGCTCGTCGAGGGCGACAACCGGCTCGAGATCCTTCTCGGCAATGGCTGGTACCGAGGAGATCTCGGCTTCGAAGGGGCGATGGCGAACTACGGGGAGGAACTCGGCGTGCTGGCCGAGCTGACCCTCGAGCACACCGACGGCACCGTACGGTCCATCGTCACCGACGAGTCCTGGCGCGCACACACCAGCCCGGTGACCGCGAACAGCCTCTACAACGGCCAGACCATCGACGCCCGGCTCACTCAACCCGAGCCCATCGCGGTGCGCAGCGTGCCGTGCGACCGGAGCCGGCTGATCGACCAGGTCGGACCCTTGATCACCCGCCAGGAAACCCTTGCACCACAGCGGATCTGGACCTCGCCGGCCGGACGGACGCTGGTCGACTTCGGCCAGAACCTGGTCGGCTGGATCCGGTTGCGAGCCCAGGGCCCCGCGGGCACCCGGATCACCGTCCGGCACGCCGAGGTGCTCGAGCACGAGGAACTGGGGGTGCGGCCACTGCGAGCCGCCAAGGCCACCGACAACTTCGTCCTCTCCGGCGGGCAGGACTCGTTCGAGCCCACTCTCACCTTCCACGGCTTCCGCTACGCCGAGATCACCGGCTATCCGGGGCAACTCACCGTCGACGACCTGGAAGCGGTCGTCGTGCACTCGGACATGGCTCGGACCGGGTGGTTCGAGTGCTCGAATTCGGGGGTGAACCAGTTGGTGAGCAACTCGGTCTGGGGCCAGAAGGGCAACTTCCTCGACGTACCCACCGACTGCCCGCAGCGCGACGAACGGCTCGGCTGGACCGGGGACATCGCAGCCTACGCCGCCACTGCTGCCTACCAGTTCGACGTCGCGGACTTCCTGCACAAGTGGCTCGGCGACCTGGAGGTGGAGACCCGGGAGAACCCCGAGGAGTACGTGCCCTACGTGGTGCCGGATGTGCTCAAGCTGGCGAACTGGACGGGCGACTTCCAGAACCCCTTCCACGGCGCGGTGGCGATCTGGGGCGACGCGGCGGTGTGGGTGCCGCAGGCTCTGTGGTGGGCCTACGGCGACCTGGACCGGCTCGCCGCGCACTATCCGGCGATGGTGCTGCACCTGAACTCCGTGCGGGTGCGCCTGTCCCCGAATGGCCTATGGGACAAGGACATGCAGCTGGGCGACTGGCTCGACCCGGACGCCTCCCCGGACAACCCGGCCGATGCGAAGGCCGACAAGGGGGTGGTCGCGACCGCGAGCGTGTACCGCTCGGCTCGGTTCGCGGCCGAGACCGCCCGGCTGATCGGCCGGCCTGCTGAGGCCGCCGACTGGGACGACCTCGCCCACCGGATGCGGGCCGGTTTCACCGAGGCCTACGTCGGCCAGGACGGCAGGATCGTCTCGGACTGCGCCACCGTCTACGCCCTGGCGATCTGCTTCGGCCTGCTGGACGAACCGCATCGCACGGCCGCGGGCGCCCGGCTCGCCGAAGTCGTGCGCGAGCGCGAGTACGTCGTCACCACCGGCTTCGCCGGCACGCCCTTCGTCACCTGGGCCCTCTCGGAGACCGGACATGTCGCGGACGCCAATCGGCTGCTGCTGGAGGAGAAGTGCCCGTCGTGGCTCTTTCCGGTCACCATGTGCGCCTCCACGAAGTGGGTGCGATGTGAGTCCATGCTGCCGGACGGCTCCTTGAAGCCCGGGGAGTTGACCGCCCTCAATCACTCCGCGCTCGGTGAGGTCGCCGACTGGATCTATCAG
>JBKECN010000048.1:0-28869 GCA_047974565.1 Actinomycetales bacterium | reverse complement strand
AGGTGGGCTCGGCCAGCACCCGCACCGAGAGAGCCTGCATGCCCTTCTTACCGTCGGCGATGCCGAACTCCACCCGGGAGCCCTGCTTGACCGTGGTGCCCGCCGGCAGCGCCGAGGCGTGCAGGAACACCTCTTCCCCACCCTCGGTCGCCAGGAAGCCGAACCCTCGGTCGACGTCGAACCACTTCACCTTGCCTGTGGGCACTTTGCTGCTGACCTGCCGTCCGGGTTTGTCGGATCATGTTCACTGCGTGCGGGCACTGCGCTGGGTGGGCGACCCGCAGACCCCCAGCGTATCCGCTCTGCGGCACTGGTGCCGCCCCGGTTGCCCGGGTCTGCGGCGGACCCCGACTCTCAACGCCACACGCACGTCGTTCGGAGCCGAAATACTTCTCGGGAACCTCTGGCGCCAGCGCACCCCTCTGTGATTATTTGTTCCCTAACGTTCCGGCTTCCGCCCTGTGCGGACGGGCGCCGGAGCGACTCCTTCGTGCGGCCGATACCCGGACGCTCCCCCACCCGACCACCCCGACGTGCGGCGACCCCGCGCGGGGCGGAACGGGAGTCGTTCGGCTTACCTGTCTCGACTCACCCGACTCGGCTCACCCGTCTCGGCATCACCCGACTCGGCTCACCCGACTCGGCTCACCCGTCTCGGCATCACCCCCCAGTTCGACTCAGCCCGGTCCGCCCAGGGCGTGGACCAGAACCGGAGTCCCCATGTGCGTCACGTCCACGATCACCGAAGCAGAGCTGTCCCGCCGCGGACTGCTCGGTCTGGCCGGGGCCAGCGTCGCTGCGGCCACCGGCGCCACGCTGGTGAGCCCGGCCGCTGCTGCCGCAGTGCCCAAACGCGCCCTGCACCACAGACATTCGTCCCGGGTAGTGCTGCTGGGGGTGGCCGGTGGCCCGCCGCCGGAGATCGATCGGGCGGGAATCGCGAGCGCTCTGGTGATCGGCGACCGGGTGTATGTCATCGACTGCGGGCGCGGCGCGGTCACTCAGTACGCGCAGGCCGAGCTCGCCTTCACGAACCTACGGGGCATCTTCGTCACCCACCTGCACGCGGACCATCTGATCAACTTCTACGACTTCGTCGCCCTGCCGGGCTTCGGGGCGAACGACTCCGGCGACGGCGTCCTGCCGCCGGCCCAGGGGCAGCAGCGGGTGCAGGTCTACGGGCCGGGCCGCGCCGGCGGGCTGCCCCCGGCCGAGACCCCCGGACTGGGCACCATCGGCCCCGACAACCCCACGCCCGGGATCAGCGACATCTATGCCATGCAGATGGGCGCCTTCGCGTACAGCACCAACCTTTTCATGCGCACCGCCGGCATCCCCGACCCGCGCGAGCTGTTCGACGTGCACGACATCGAGCATCCCGGTGGGCTCGGCGCCGACTGGACCAACCGCTCGCCGGACATGGAGCCATTCGTCATCTTCGACGACGGCTTCGTGCGGGTCAGCGCAATCCTGGTCCCGCACGGACCGTGCTACCCCTCCTATGCCTTCCGCTTCGACTCCGAAGAGGGCTCGGTCGTCTTCTCCGGGGACACGGCCTACTCCGAGAACGTCATCCGGCTGGCGCAGGACTGCGACGTGCTGGTGCACGAGGTGATCGACGTCAACTTCTACGTCAATTTCCTCGGGGTGGACCCGGCCCTGTTGGGGCACCTGACCCGCTCGCACACCGACGTCACCCAGCTCGGCCCACTCGCCGAGCTCGCCGGTGCCAAGAACCTCGTGCTCAACCACTTGGTGCCCGCGGATCCTCGTCTGCTGAGCGACCGGGAGTGGCGCAAGAACGCGCGCAAGGGCTACAGCGGCCGAGTGCTGGTCGGCGACGACCTCATGTCGATTCCCTTCGCCCGGTCCTAGGGCCCGCCTGCCCTGCGGGTCAGCGCCAGCGGGCCGCGTCGTCCAGCAGCTCATTCATGGAGCCGGACCGAAAGCCCCGTGGGTCCAGCTCGGCCGCCTCGAAGCCACATCCGGTCACCGCGGCCAGCAGGTCCTCGCGCAGTTGCGGGGTCAGGTCCGGCAGCAGGTCGGCGTCCAGTTCGACCCTGGCCCGATCCGAACCCAGGTCGCGCACCCGCAGGTCGTCGCAGCGTCGACCGGCGCCGGTGAGCACCTCACGCACCGAACGCTCGGCCCGGCCCACCCGGGCCAGGCCGTGGCCCGTGATGCCCACCCCGTAGGCGATCCGGCTGGACAGGCACGCGGCCGCCGGCTTGTTCCAGGTCGGCAGGCCCCAGGCCCGGCTCAGGGCTCGCACATCCGCCTTGGTCAGCCCGGCGTCGAGCAGGGGGGTTACCGCGCCCCGCTCGGCGGCGGCCCGGATTCCGGGCCGGAAGCCGGCCACCGCGTCGTCGGCATTGGTGCCGGTGGCCACATGGGCCAGCCCGTGCTGGACGGCCACCGGTGCGAGCCGGTCGAGCAGTTCGGCCTTGCAGTGGAAGCACCGATCACCGGCGTTGGCCCGGTACCCCGCCCGCTCCATCTCCTGGGTGGGCACGGGGAGCCAGCGCACCCCGAGACGGTCCGCGAAGGCCCGTGCCTGGGCGCTCTCCCCCTCGGCCAGCGAGGCCGAGACGGCCGTGGCGGCGCCCACCTTCGCGGGGCCCAGGGCTCGCGCGGCGGCAGCCAGCACCAGAGCCGAGTCCGCCCCGGCGGAAAAGGCCACGAGCACCGAGCCGAGGTCGCGCATCCGGGCCAGCAGCCGACCGGCCAGCGCATCCAGGTCCTGGTCCGTGCGGTCCGTACCCGGCAACTGCGTGCCCTGCAACTGCGTGCCCGGCAACTGCGTGCCGAGGTGCGCGGGCACCCCCTGCCGGCGGTCTCCGTCGATCTGCGGCGAGGTCACTGCGGCCGGGGCTGCCCGGGGAACAGCAACACCCTGCCGTCCACCACCTCGACCCGGTAGGTGCGCACCGGCTTGACCGCCGGCAGCGACAACGCCTCTCCGGTCTTGAGGTCGAACTCCGCCGAGTGCAACGGGCACTCGACCCGGCACTCCTCGATCCACCCTTCGGACAACGAGGCCAGCGAATGCGTGCAGGTGTCGTCGACGGCGTACAACTCGCCCTCGTCGTTGCAGATCGCGATGTCGTAGTCGATGCCGATGGTGTCGCCGTAGATCCGCCGCCCCTCGCCAACCGGAAAACTCGCGAGCGCGCCCACGTCGATACCCTCACTCATAGCGTCACATCGTAAGGCCCAGGCCGGGTCCAGGCCCGCCAGCCCATCCCACCGCGCAGCGACCAGCACGTCCGCCGCACCGGATCGATCCCGGCGCACCGGCGCGTACCGTGGGACGGATGTCCACCCAGTCGAGCCGGCGAGCCCCCCGCAGCCTGGCCGACGACCTGCGCGCCCGGTCGGACGACGACCTCGTGGCCTTGTTGCGTCGACGTCCCGACCTGCTGCGCCCGATGCCGGGCGATCTGGCTTCGCTGGCCGCCAGGGCGGGCACCCAGGCAAGCGTGCACCGGGCGCTGGCGGGACTCGACGCAGCCACCCTCGCGGTGGCCACGGTGTTGACCCTGGTGCCCACTCCGATCGGCCTGACCCGCCTGGCCGGGGCCTGTGGCAGCACGGCGTCGGTGGTGCGTCCGATGCTGAGGCAGTTGATCGATCTGGGGCTGGTTTTCGGTGGCACCCGGGCGGCGCAGCCGGTGCGCAGCCTGCGCGAGTTGCTCGGTGCCCCGATCGGACTGGGACCCTCGGTGGCCGAGTCCTTGAGCACCAGCCCGGGGCGACTGGCCACCGTCGCGGCCGCCCTGGGTGTGCCCGCGGAGGTCGACGCGGTGGCCCGGCACCTGCGCGAGGACACCGCACAGGTCCTTGTCCAGGCGCCCCCGGCCGTCAGCAGGGTGCTCAGCCTCCTCGATCCGAGTCTGTCCCCGGTCGTCCCGGCATCGGATCAACCCGCGGCGGGCACCGCCGACCCCAGCCGCCAGGGCGATGACACCGCCCCGAGGGCCGATGGGACGGGCAGCCTCGACGACGCCGATCGCGAACTCGATCCCAACTCCCGCCGACCGGTGGACTGGCTCCTGGCCCGTGCCCTGCTGGTGCCGACCGGACCCCGCGAGGTGGCCATCTCACGGGAGGCGGGCATCGGCCTGAGGGGCTTCGTCCTCGCTCTGCCGCAACCCCCGAACCCGGCACCGGTCGATCCGGTGAGCCTGGCCCGGGTCGAGCGCAGCGCCCCGGCCGCGGCGACCGAGGTCGTGCGAGCGACCGAGGAGTTGTTGGCCACCCTGGGCGACGAAGGCGGCGCCATGCTGCGCAGCGGTGGCCTCGGAGCCCGCGATCTGCTTCGGATCGGTCGCCGGCTCAACCTGGACCAGCGGCGAACCGCCCTCGTCCTGGTGGTGGCTGCCGGTGCCGGCCTGCTGGGGATCAGCGAGGACCGCGGCGGCGGGCCGGCCGCCCTGCGCCCGTCGAGGCTGGCGGGCGAGTGGTCGCAAGGTTCCACCGGGACGCGGTGGTCCCGGCTGGTGCAGGGCTGGCTGGACGCCCCATGGTCGCCAGGCTTGACCGGTACCCGGGATGACCGTTCCCAACTGATCGCCGCGTTGAGCCCGGCCAGTCACCGCGAGGCGGAGCGACGCCTTCGAGCCCAAGTCCTGGCGGCCGTGGCCGTCCCCGTCCCGCCGGTGGGCGCCGAGGCGGTGCAGGCCTGGCTGAGGTTCGCCGCCCCGCGCGGGCCGGTCGCATCGGTCCCCCGGCTCATCGGCCCCATCCTGCAGGAAGCCCATCACCTGGGGCTGATGGCCTTCGACCTGCTCGCCGACTACGCCCGCCCCGCCGCCCGCGGCGACCTGTCCGGTTCGGCCGATGCCTTGGATGCTGCGCTGCCCGCGCCGGTGAGCACCGTGCATGTGCAGGCCGACCTCACCGCGGTGGCCCCCGGTCCGCTCGTGCCGTCGGCGGCCCGGCTGCTCGACCTGTGCGCGGAGATCGAATCGCGAGGCAGCGCCACGGTGTACCGATTCACTCCGGACGCTCTCGGTCGCGCCCTCGATCACGGCCTGGACGCCGCCGAACTGCTGGCCGGCCTGGCCCAGGTCTCGGCCGGGCCGCTGCCGCAGCCGCTGGAGTTCCTCGTCCGGGACGTGGCCCGCCGACACGGGCTGCTGCGGGTGGGCCGGGCCACAAGTTATCTGCGCAGCGACGACGAGCAGGCGCTGGCCGAGTTGACCGCTGACCCGGGTCTGAGTGGACTCGGGCTTCGCCTGCTCGCCCCGACGGTGGCGGTCTGCTCCCTGGAACCGGCCCGGTTGCTCGAGGCCATCCGCTCCCGCGGGGCGGTGGCGGTCAGCGAGAACGCGGACGGCAGCGTCTCGACCCTGGCCTCCGGGCCCCGGCAAGCCCCACCACCGTTGTCGATGCCGGTGGGCGCCATCCCGCTGGAGGAGGACGATCCGGTCACTGCCGTACAGGTGTTGCGGCGGGTCGACCAGGCGCAACGGGCAACGGCGGAGCCGCCTGCGCACACCGACCCGGCCCGGCGATCCCCGACCACGGACGCACTGGCCACCCTGGCCGAGGCGGCCGACCAGGCACGTGCGGTGTGGCTGTGGCTCAGCGACGCCCGGGGCCGACCGAGCGTGCACCGGGTCCAACCAGTCCGGGTGGGGGCGGGGGCTGCGATCGCGGTGGACCTGTCCACGGGCCGAACCATGACCGTGCCGGTGCACCGAATCACCGGGGTGGCCACCGACGACGGCCCGGATCGGGTGCCGCACCCCGGATAGCACCTCCCTGCGGGAGCAACCCCCGTTCGAAGCAACCCCCGCGGGAAGCAACACTGTGAGAACCCACTGTTCGGTTCGCCCGGTGCGGCTCGATCCTGGACACCATGCCTCCCATCGAGCCCGCAACCTGCGTGTTGGTCGGGCCGCGCAGCCCAAGGGTGGCCCACAATCCCGGTCATGAGGTCGACCCGCCCCGTACTCCTGCTGGCCCTGTCCCTGGTCGCCGCCGCGCTCTCGGGTCTGCTCGGGATGTACCTGGTGATGACACCGATGCTGGTCAACGTCGACCCGGTGCTCTCCCGCTACATCGTCGGCAGCATCGTCGTGATGTGCCTGTTGGCCCTGTCGCTATGGGTGGCGAACACCGCGTCCAAGGCCCCTCCCGAGGGTGGCCCGCAGATCGCTCGGGGTTGGCGGTTGCTCATCGCCTGGGCGGTCGTCTACGTGCTGGTGCTCGGCTGGATGGTGATGCCGGTCTCCGGCTGAGCGGGCACCGGGACACCGGGCCTGAGCAGAGCACGAGCGACCTCAGCGCGAGCAAGCAACGCGCGCTGTCCCACCGGCCCCGACCCGGCCTTGGCTCCCCGCGAACGGTGCCGTCCGGGAGGGATCGCCGATCCACGTACCCTCGATGCGTGAACGACGGACCCCTCATCGTCCAGAGCGACAAGACCATGCTGCTCGAGGTGGGTCACCCGGACGCGGACGAGGCGCGCCGGGCGATCGCCCCTTTCGCCGAACTCGAGCGCGCACCCGAACACATCCACACCTATCGGATCACCTCGCTCGGGTTGTGGAACGCTCGGGCCGCAGGCCACGACGCCGAGCAGGTGGTGGACGCCCTGATGCGCTTCTCCCGCTATCCGGTACCCCACGCCCTCCTCGTCGACGTGGCCGACACGATGTCCCGGTACGGTCGGCTCACGCTGAGCAAGCACCCCACGCACGGCCTGGTGCTGTCCACCTCGGACGGGCCCGTGCTTGCCGAAGTGCTCAAGTCCAAGCGCACCGCGGGAATGATCGGCGACCGCCTGGACGAACACACCGTCGTGGTGCACCCAAGCCAGCGAGGCAATCTCAAGCAGGCACTGCTCAAGCTCGGCTGGCCGGCGCAGGACCTGGCCGGTTATGTCGACGGCCAGCCACATCCGATCGCCCTGGTCGAGCAGGGGTGGAGCCTGCGCGACTACCAGCGGCACGCCGTGGACAGTTTCTGGCACGGAGGTTCCGGCGTGGTCGTGCTGCCCTGTGGGGCGGGCAAGACCCTCGTCGGCGCCGGGGCGATGGCCCAGGCATCCAGCACCACCCTGGTGCTGGTGACCAGCACCGTCTCGGCTCGGCAGTGGAAGAGCGAACTGGTGCGACGCACCACCCTCACCGAGGACGAGATCGGCGAGTACTCGGGGACCCGCAAGGAGATCAAGCCGGTCACCATCGCCACCTACCAGGTGCTCACCGCCCGACGGAAGGGCGCCTACACCAATCTCGAACTCCTGGACGCCCTCGACTGGGGCCTGATCATCTACGACGAGGTGCACCTGCTGCCCGCACCCGTGTTCCGGATGACCGCCGACCTGCAGGCCCGTCGCCGGCTGGGGCTCACCGCGACCCTGGTGCGCGAGGACGGCCGCGAGGGTGAGGTGT
Source organism: Actinomycetales bacterium (assembly GCA_047974565.1). Classification (GTDB taxonomy): domain Bacteria; phylum Actinomycetota; class Actinomycetes; order Actinomycetales; family CAWJMD01; genus JBDIAG01. The sequence goes on along the minus strand of JBKECN010000048.1, from coordinate 21,466 downwards.
TCTCACTGATCGGGCCGAAGCGGTTCGACGCGCCGTGGAAGGACATCGAGAACTCCGGTTACATCGCCCCGGCGGACTGCGTCGAGGTGCGGGTGGCCCTGTCCACCTCCGAACGAATGGCCTATGCCACCGCGGACGCCGAAGACCGGTACCGGCTCTGCGCCACCTCCCCACTCAAACTCAACGTCGTAGAGCGGATCCTGGCCCGGCATCGAGGCGAGCCGGCCCTGGTGATCGGCCAGTATCTGGATCAGCTCGGCGAACTCGGCGACCGGCTGGACGCCCCGGTGGTGACCGGGCAGACCTCCTCGGCGGCCCGCGAACGGTTGTACGAAGAGTTTCGGCAGGGTCGGATCCCGGTGCTCGTGGTGAGCAAGGTGGCGAACTTCTCCATCGACTTGCCCGAGGCCTCGGTGGCGGTACAGGTGTCCGGATCGTTCGGGTCACGCCAAGAGGAGGCCCAACGTTTGGGTCGTTTGCTCCGCCCAAAACGCGATGGCCGCACGGCCCGGTTCTACTCAGTGGTCTCCCGGGACACCGTGGACGCGGAGATGGCCGCACACCGTCAACGATTCCTCGCCGAACAGGGCTATGCGTATCGCATCGTGGACGCCGACGACCTGGACCAGCTCACCACGCCAGAAGAACGGCCGTCATGACCGAAGAGCGCTCTTGATCACCGTATCGACGGAGTCCTCGGCGCACGAGTGACCGTAGTCAAACATCTGAGTGAAACATACGTAGCCGTTCGAAGTCATTCGTTCCTCATACGGAGCAATTCGGCTTACCAGGGCTTCCCGGCGCGCCGTAACTCATGGTGATCTTCCGGTGTGGTCGGGCGGAAGCGACATCCCTCCGAACGACGTAAACCGGGTAGCAGGCAGTACTTCGCGGACACATTGGCTAAACCCATCCCTGTTGTGCGACGACACCTGTCCCAGCGAGTGCAGAACACTCAGCCGGCGCAGATCCCCTGCACCGGACGTTTCGAACTACCTCGGAGGACCCCCATGAAGCGCACCGCCACCACCCTCGCCGCCTTCGGCATCTCCCTGCTCGTCGCGGCCGGCTCGGCCGGAGTGGCCGCCCACAGCACCGACCTCGAGGCGGGCAAGAAGATCACCCGCTCGTCGTCCACGGATGACCTGGCCGGCAAGAAGATCACCAAGAGCGACCCGCTCGCGGGCAAGAAGATCACCCGGGGCGCATCCCTGACCTGATCTCGACCGAACGCTCGGCGCCCGACCGGCCAGCCGGCTCGTCCCCCAACCGTCAACGACGGTGAGACCGGACCGGTCGGCCCGGGTACCGCATCCGCGGAACACAACTTCACACCTGCAGGCGGGCCCGTCCGGGTCCGCCTGCAGGCGTCTGGAGAGCGTCAAGGAAGGCCTCGGTGTCACGTCAGTGGAATTCTCCGGTAGGCCGGGTAGGTGTTATTGGCGGGCCAAACAGGTGTCGTTGGCGACAATCCGTCACACTGTGTCGGTGGCCGTGATGTCGCCCCGCTCAGCCAGCGGTGTCGTCCCGCTTGCGGTGGAGACGGTAGCGCTCGGCGTCATTGGCGTTGCCGCTGCCAGCCTCAGCACCGCGCACCCCGTGCTCGGCCCCAATCCGGCCGTGATGTTCGTGGTGTGCGCGACCCTGTTCCTGCTCGCCGAGTTCGCCAAGATTCACGTCGAGGTCCGCACCCAGGCATTGTCGGTGTCCTTCTCCGACCTGCCGTTGGTGCTGGGCCTGTTCACCCTGGATGTCTGGTGGCTGATCGCAGCCCGGTTGTTGGGCACCGGGATCGCGGTACTCGTCACCCGCCCGGCCATGCACAAGGCCATGTTCAACCTCGCCCTGTTCACCGCAGAGGTGGGCATCGGCTATCTGCTCTTCTCCACCCTGGGCGAACTCGGCTGGGGTCCACAGCTGGACTGGGTCAAGGCCGCCGCCGTCGTGCTCACCACGGGCACCGTCGGAGTGTGCTCGGTGGTGCTGGCGATCACCCTGCTGCAAGGCCTGCCCTCGGCCCGCGAGGTGGGCGACATGATCACCTCGGTGCTCCTGTCGGGGCTGCTGTCCGGGTCGATGGCGCTGCTCAGCCTGCTCGCCCTGGAGGCGGGACCGGCCGGATACGGGCTGCTGCTGGTCGTTGCGATGGGCATGACGCTCGCCTTTCGCAGCTACTCCCGGCTGATGCGCCAGCACGCGGATCTGGGCGAGGTCCTCAACGCGGCCCGCAAGATGAGCAGTTCGGCGACCACCGCGGATCTCATCATCCAGCTCACCGATCAGGCCGCCCAACTGGTCTCGGCCGAGCAGTCCCAGGTGTGGCTGCCCGGGGTGCCCACCCTGGACCAGTCGCTGCCGTCCACCGGGTCGGCACCGGCGATCATCCGCCGCGACACCCGGGACCCGGCCGAACGGGAATGGCTCGCCAAGGTCGGCTTCCGGGACGCGATCGTGATGCCGATCGTCGTGGACGGCACCGAGGAGGGTGCCCTCGTCGTGCACAACCGGTTGGGGGCCGCGGCGACCTTCAACACCGGCGACCTGCACCTGCTGCAGACCCTGGTCACCCACGCCAGCGCGGTCTGGAACAACATGAACCTGCTCGGCCGGCTCCGGCACGAGGCCACCCACGACCACCTCACCAACCTGCCCAACCGGTCGGCCTTCACCGCCGCCGTCGAACGGATGCTCGCCGACCAGCGCAGTCACGCCCAGCACGGCGCCCTCGCCGCCGTGCTGCTGCTGGACCTGGACCGGTTCAAAGAGGTCAACGACGTGCTCGGGCACCCCACGGGCGATCACCTCCTGCAGCAGGTGGCCCGGCGGCTGGCCGCCACCGCCCCACCTGGATCGATGCTGGCGCGCTTCGGTGGAGACGAGTTCGCCGTCCTGCTGCCCGAGATCTCCGGCCCGCTGGAGGCCGAGGCGATCGCCCAGCGGCTGGCCGACTGCCTCGTCTCGCCGTTCACCCTGGCCGGTTCGGTGATCGACGTGTCCGCCTCGGTGGGCATTGCCCGGGTCTCCAACGCCACCCTCGACGCGGCCACCCTGATGCGGCACGTCGACATCGCCATGTACACGGCGAAGAACCGGGCCCCTACCTTCGCGTGGTATTCCCCGGACGAGGACCGGGGCAGCGTCGACCGGCTCAACCTCGTGGGCCAACTGCGCCAGGCGATCAACTCCGACCAGATCACCATCGACTTCCAGCCCCAGGTCCGGCTGGACACTCGCGAGGTGGTGGGCTTCGAGGCGCTGTCCCGCTGGACCCACCCCCAGCGCGGCCCGATCGCCCCCGAGGAGTTCATCCCGCTCGCGGACCAGACCGGCCAGGTGGGGGTGCTCACCATGCTGGCGCTGCGCAAGGCCATCGAGCAGGCGGCCAGCTGGCGGGACGACCTCAGCGTCTCGGTCAATCTGCCGGCCAGACTGCTGCTCGAGCCGGGCCTGCCGATCGAGATCGGCACGATCATCTCCGAGGTCGGGGTGGACCCGAACCGGGTGATCATCGAACTCACCGAGGACTCGCTGATGTCCTACCACCAGGACACGCTGCGTCCGCTGCACCAGCTGCGGGCCACCGGGGTACGGCTGTCCATCGACGACTTCGGCACCGGCTATTCGTCGCTGGCGTATCTGCGGCAGCTTCCGGTTCAGGAGATCAAGATCGACAAGTCCTTCATGGTCGGGGTCAGCGAGGCCCCGGCTGCGGCCGCCCTGGTGCGCTCGATCGTCGAGGTCTCCCACGTCCTGGGCCTGGTCGTGGTGGCGGAGGGCGTGGAGGACTACCCCACCCTGGAGGTGCTGACCCGGCTGGGCTGCGACGTCGGCCAGGGCTACCTGCTGGCCCGGCCGATGGCGGCCGAGTCGATCCCCGGCTGGCTCGCGAATCACCCCTGAACCCCTCGTGACGACCTGCCTCGCTCCACCCGAACGATCGGGACGTGCCCCGTCCGGCGGTACTCCCGGCCTGCCACGACGAGCGACAACGCGATCCGAAGTCGGCCTCAGATCCGGCGCACCTGTCCAGCCGACGCCCAGCAATCTCCCAGGTTCACGGTCGAGACTTCTTCCATGACCACCAGCACGAGTGCCCCCGAGGCCCGACTCCTCGTCGTCGACGACGAACCGAACATCCGAGAACTCCTCTCCACCTCGCTCCGGTTCGCGGGCTTCGAGGTGCACACGGCGCAGGACGGCCAGGACGCCCTGGCGGTGGCGGAGAAGGTCAGGCCGGACCTGCTCGTCCTCGACGTGATGATGCCCGGTCTGGATGGTTTCGGGGTCACCCGTCGCCTTCGGGAGCGGGGACGGGACACCCCGGTGCTCTTCCTCACCGCCAAGGACGAGGTGTCGGACCGGGTGCAGGGGCTGACCGTCGGCGGGGACGACTACGTCACCAAGCCGTTCTCGCTGGAGGAGGTGGTGGCCCGAATCCGGGCGATCCTGCGGCGCACCGGTGCCGGCGCCGGGGTCGAGGGCCGGCTCGTCTTCCACGACCTCGAACTCGATGAGGACTCCCGCGAGGTGCGGCGCGCCCAACGCGACATCGACCTGTCCCCCACCGAGTTCAAGCTGCTGCGCTACCTGATGCTCAATCCCAACCGGGTCCTGTCCAAAGCGCAGATCCTGGACCACGTGTGGAACTACGACTTCAACGGCGAGGCCGGCATCGTGGAGTCCTACATCTCGTACCTGCGTCGCAAGGTGGACAGCGCCCCGGAGGACCTGACCGACGACACGACCTGGCCCCCTCTCATCCACACCAAGCGCGGTGTGGGATACGTGCTGCGGCTGCCGCCCGACTTCGCATGAGCACGACAGCACCGGCCGCGGATTCCTCGGCCTGGGCAACCCAGCCCACCCCCGAGCCAGGCCCGTCCCGCCCCAGGTGGCTGGCGGGGATGTCGCTGCGTGGCCGGTTGCTGGTGCTGCTGGCCGCGCTGCTGGCGGCCGCCTTGACGATTGCGGGCGCGCTGATCACGGTCGCCCTCTCGGATCAGCTCACCACCCGCACGGATGAACAACTGCGCCGGGTGGTCGCCCAGAAGGCCTACCCCACCAGCGTCTCCGAATGGAGCACCACCCGCCGGTTCGACGTTCCCGGCCCGGCCGGCCCCGACGACCTGGACAAGGACGATCACCGCGGGGTCGGGGTGAAGTTCGCCATGCCGTACCTGAACCAGTGGGCAGTGAGCAGGGACTTCGACCTGTCCGATCCCGCCACCGTCGTGGACCAGCTCAGCACCTCCCCGCGCACCATCACCGCCGACGACGGTGAGCGCTACCGCGCCGTGGTGGTCTCCGATGGCTGCGGGGACGAATGCCCGGTGATCATCGCCTTGCCCACCTCGGACAACGAGGTCACCCTGACCTCGATCGTCGTGCGCTTCCTGCTGCTGGCCCTGGGTCTGCTCGCGCTGGTCACCACGGTCGGGTACTTCGCGATCGGCCGGGCCTTCGGGCCGTTGCGTGAGGTCGAGACGGTGGCCGGGGCGTTCGGGGAGGGCGACACCTCGCGCCGGGTGCAGTCCATCGTGCCGGGCACCGAGGTCGGGCGGCTCGGCACCTCGATGAACGCCATGCTCGACCAGATCGAGACGACGCTGGCCGCCCGGGAGGCCTCCGAGCAGCGGATGCGGCGTTTCGTCGGCGACGCCAGCCATGAACTTCGCACCCCGCTGTCCACGGTGCGGGGCTACGCCGAGCTGTACCGGATGGGCGCCGTGCGCAGCCCCGACGACGTGTCCTCGGCCTTCCGGCGGATCGAGGACGAGTCGCGGCGGATGTCCGGCCTGGTGGAGGATCTGCTGCGGCTGGCGCGCCTGGACGAGCAGCGCGGCCTCTCCCTGACCAGCGTGGATCTGCTCGTGCTGGTCAGCGACGCCGAGTCCGACGCCGCGGCCCTGGCCCCCGATCGCACGGTCAGGATGACCGGCCCGGACGGAGCGGATGAGCCGTCCTCCGCGCTGGTGACCGGCGACGAGCAGCAACTGCGCCAGGTGATCACGAACCTGCTCGCCAATGCGATCCGGCACACCCCGGCCGGCACCCCGATCGAGCTCGGAGTGGGCCACCGGGACGGGGCTGCCGTCGTCCAGGTCGTCGACCACGGGTCGGGGGTGCCTGCGGACCTGGCGGAGCGGATCTTCGAGCGCTTCTACCGCGCGGACTCGTCCCGCTCGCGTGGCGCCGGAGGTGGCTCCGGGTTGGGCCTGGCGATCGTCGCGGCGATCGTGGGTGCCCACGCCGGTACCGCTCGGGTGTTCCCCACCCCGGGCGGCGGTGCGACCTTCGAGGTACGCCTACCCTTGAGGAAGAGTTCTCAGGCTTCTCCCAGTTTCGCCCCAGGGTTCACCCAGTGAGCCGACGTTGACTGGGAGTAACTCAGGTTCGGGGTGTGCCGAGGTCGGGCCGGGTGTCCGCCCGAGCCGCTCCGGTCGGTCAGCGCACGCTCCGCCCGGATCACCTCAGCGACCGCGACGAACTGACATCTCGGCATGAAAGGCAGTTGACCACTGGCGTGAGCAACAACCCGTTCTCCCAGGACCCCCAGCCCGGATCGGCCCCTGGCCAGCCCCAGGCTCCCGTGTCCCACCCTTCCGGGGCGCCGTATCCCGGACCGCAGTACAGTCCCGGATACTCCCCGGGCTACGGCCACACTCAAACGCTGCCGACCGAGCAGGAACCTCCCGGCCCGCCGGATCCGGCGATGCCCGGCCCGCCCGCCGGGCCACCGCCCGGTCCTGCTCGCGAGCGGCGTCGACCCGGCTGGGGTGCCCTCGCGCTCGCCACGGTCGGCGCCGCGGTTCTGGCCAGTGGCCTGACCGCGGGGGCCCTGAGCCTGGTGGGTGACACCGGCACCGCCCCCAGCCCCACCAGCAGCAGTTCACAGACCTCCAGCGCCCAGCCGCCGGTGGTGACGGACGGCACTCTGGACTGGAACGCGGTGGCGACGGCCGTGACCCCGTCGGTGGTCGCGATCCGGGTCAGCGGGCCGGCCGGCTCGGGGGCCGGCTCCGGGGTGATCATCGACGATCAGGGCCACGTCCTGACGAACAACCACGTGGCCACCGGCGCCGGATCGAACGCCCAGCTGGAGATCGTGCTCAGCGACGGCCGCGTGTTCAGCAACGTCCGGGTGGTCGGGCTGGATGCCGCCACCGATCTGGCCGTGCTGCAGATCGCCGACCCGCCCTCGGACCTGACCCCGGCAACGCTGGGTGACTCATCCAAGGTTGCTGTGGGCCAGCCGGTGATGGCGGTGGGCAACCCCCTCGGCCTGGCCGGCACCGTCACGACGGGCATCGTGTCCGCAGTCGACCGGCCGGTGATCACCTCCAACCAGGAGACCCAGCAGCAGAGCCCGTTCGGCCAGCAGCAGACCGCCGCCGACCAGGTGGTGACCAACGCGATCCAGACCGACGCCGCGGTGAACCCGGGCAACTCCGGGGGCGCCCTGGTCGACGCCGGTGGCTCGGTGATCGGCATCCCCTCCTCGATCGCGTCGATGTCGGACTCCTCGGGCCAGGCCGGCAGCATCGGCTTGGGCTTCGCCATCCCGTCCAACGAGGCCAAGCGAATCGCCGATGAGCTCATCGCCGACGGCACCGCAAGCCACGCCTATCTCGGGGTCACCCTCAGCGACGGTGAGGCCACTGCGGACGGCACGGCGCGTCAGGGCGCCACGATCAGGGAGGTCGTGGCCGGTACGCCGGCTCAACAGGCCGGCCTGCAGGCTCAGGACACCGTGGTGAGCATCGACGGGGAGCCGGTCTCCGGCGCCCAATCGCTCACCGCGCAGGTGCGTGAGCGGGCCCCGGGCGACGACGTCACGCTGGGCGTCATCCGGCAGGGCACCCTCACCGACGTGTCGGTCACCCTGGGCAGCCGCGAGGACGGCTGAGGTTCGCACCCTCGCCGGTAGATGTCGGTCGTGGGGGTGTGGGTGGATCATCCGGGCCGGGCAGCCGAGTCGGGCGGGTCCCGAGTTTCCACAGCCCGGCGGTCACGCCCCCGCTTTGGCAGACCTGTGGACGAATCCAGTCCGGCAGCTCGATCGCCCGTACGGTGAGTCGCATGCCCGGGCCCGGGTGACAACCTCATCCGAACAAGGAGTTACCCATGTCTCGTTTTCAGGTAGATGCTGCCCAAGTGGCCTCGGCGAGCGCCGCAGTCCTGACCTCGGTGTCGAATATCGGCGCCGAGGTCGACCTGCTCAGCAGCCGGCTCAACGACCTGCAGTCGACCTGGCAGGGTCAGGCCGCCAGCCGGTTCCAGACGGTGGCCCACGATTGGCGCCTCACCCAGGAACAGGTCAAGGCCGCCCTCGAACAGATCTCCCAGGCCCTTGGCGCGGCTGCCACCACCTACGCCGAGGCGGAGGCCGCGAACCTGCGGATGTTCGCCGGGTGAGCCTGGCCGGCCGGCGCCCGTCTCGACCCCTGGGTTACCCCGCCTCCCCCGGGCCCCCCACGGCACACTGCTGCGCGGCCGTCACTCGGGTCGACGGGTGCTGCGTAGGCTGCGGCCATGCATCCGGTGACGGCTCTTCGGCGGATCGGCTTTCTGCTCGAACGCGGGCGGGCCTCCACCTACCGGGTCAAGGCCTATCGCCGAGCAGCGCTGGCGATCGCGACCATCCCCGAGGCCGAGTTACGCCAGCGCGCCACCGCTGGCACTCTCACCGAGATCTCCGGGGTCGGGCCCAAGACGGCGACGGTGATCCGCGAGGCCCTGCAGGGCCGGCCCGGCTACCTCGCGGAACTCGAGGATTCGGCCGGGCCGCTGACTGCAGGTGGCCGGGAGCTGTGTTCCGCCCTGCGCGGCGACCTGCACCTGCATTCGGACTGGAGTGACGGCGGCTCCCCGATCGAGGAGATGGCCGTCACCGGGGTCGAATTGGGCCACGAGTACCTGGCCCTGACAGACCATTCGCCCCGGCTGAAGGTCGCCCGAGGCCTGAGCGCCGAGCGGCTGCGCAGCCAACTCGCCGTGGTGGAGGCCCTGGCCCCGCGGCTGGCGCCGATGCGCCTGCTGTCCGGCATCGAGGTGGACATCCTCGATGACGGCTCGCTCGACCAGCAGCCGGATCTGCTCGCCCGCCTGGATGTCGTGGTGGCGAGCGTGCATTCCAAGCTGGCCATGGAGCCGGCAGCGATGACCCGCCGGATGATCGCGGCAGTGCGCAACCCCGACGTGGACGTGCTCGGTCACTGCACAGGGCGTCTGGTTATGGGTGATCGCGGCACCCGGCCGCAGTCCCGCTTCGACGCCGAGGCCGTCTTCACCGCCTGCGCCGAGCACGGTGTCGCGGTGGAGATCAATGCCCGGCCCGAACGCCAGGATCCACCGCAGGACCTGATGGCCCTGGCCCTGGGGGCCGGATGCTTGTTCAGCCTGGATACCGACGCTCACGCCCCCGGCCAACTCGACTGGCAGGTCTATGGCTGCGAACGAGCCGAGCAGGTCGGGGTACCGGCCGAGCGAATCGTCAACACCTGGCCGGTGGAGGACCTGCTGGCGTGGACGGCGCGGGCCTGACCTTCGCCGGGCTGTCCGTCAGGCGATGCCGGTCGACCACACCGGGCCGGTGGCCGAGTAGAGCACCAGGTTGCCGTCGTCCTGGATCACCAGCAGCTGCCCGGACGTGGTGCGACTCGCCCACAGGGCAGTCCCGGTCGTCGAGTACACCACGAGGTTGCCGTCGGACTGCACGACTGCTCCGTCCGCGGAGGCACCGGCGGTCCCGCTCCACCAGCGGGCGCCGGCAGGCCCGTACTGGACGAGGTTGCCGTCGGTCTGCATGACCACCCGGTGCTGCCCGTCCTGGCTGACCAGCTCGTCACCGGGGCGCAACCAGGAGCCGGCAGTCAGCCGGTCGCTGGTCTCGGGTGTCGGCTCGTCCACCCCGGTGGCCCACAACGGGCTGCCGGTCGCGGAGTAGACGACGAGGTTGCCATCGGCCTGCAGCGTGACGCCCGCTCCGGCGGCACCGCCGGTACCGGTGGAGAACAAGGCCCCCGCAGGACCGTAGACGACGAGGTTCCCATCGGCCTGCATGACGGCGAAGGCTCCTGGGTTGCCTTCGGTGCCACTGGACCACAGCACTCGTCCGGCCTCGGCGTACTGCACGAGGTTGCCATCGGCTTGCATCGCCAGGGTGTAGCCGCCCGATGTCAGGGACAACCCCGCGGTCAACTGCTGACCGGCCCCGAGGGTGTCGGCGAGTTCGGCGACGGGGATCCGCAGCCTGGTCCCGCTGGTCTTGACCACCAGGAGGATGTCGTCCCCAGCCACCGCAGCCTGGGGAACGGTGAAGGACACCACCGCGGTCCCGTCGGCGACCGGGGTCGAGCCCAGATCGGTGAGGTCGGCGCCCGAGCGCAGTTGCGCCTCGACGGCCGTGTTGCGCACCGCGTTCTGGGACGTGAGGTCCAGCGTGTGGCCGTAGGTGTCGGCGGTGAGCGAGAAGGCGACCTGCTGCCCGGGCGCCACGGAGGTCGGCATCCCGCTCTGGAACACCTGCGTCCGGGCGAAGCTCGGGCTCACCGGCTGGTGGTCGGTGAGGTACTGGATCCACAGATCCCGGTCCACCAGGCCGGTGTCACGGCTGGTTCCCGCGGTGAAGGCCGCGAAGTTGTCACCGCCGGTGCCCAGGAACGAGAACGTCGAGACTGTGTAGACCTTCTCCGGGTCCAGTGGCTGGCCGTTGATCTGCACGCCCGTCACGTGATGGTCCATGGGCTGGGTGGGATCGAGGGTGACCCGGACGTTGTCCGAGAGCCCCAGGGCCAGGAACGGCCGGGAGGGCATCGGGTCGGTGGGCTTGATCTGGCGCTGCCACTGCTGCTCCAGCACCTGGGTGAGCTGGGCGCCGGTGAGGTCGACGAGCCAGATGTTGTTGACGAAGGGCAGCACCGCGTTGGCCTCGGCGTAGGTGATGACACCGTCCGTGTTGGCCGGGTTCTGCGCCGAGTCGCCCGCATAGAGCAGGTCTTGACGCAGGCCGCCTGGGTTGACGATGCCGAGGTGCACGGTGCCCAGCTCGTCCGGCACCCCGTCACGCAGGGCGTTCGCCACCAGGCCACCCAGGCTGGAGGCGGCCCCGCGGTCCTCGACCACCGGGCTGGGCGCGACCCACCGGTCGTTCACCCACTCCCCATTGCTCAGCGCCCGGGTGATGTCCGCGTCGAGTTGGCCGACCGGCGTGTTACCCACCTCGGCCGCGTCGTTCAGCGCGGCCTCGACCGTGGTCTGCACCTGGGCGAGTTGGGGGAAGGTGGCGATCAGGTCGGTGTCGGGTGTGCTGGTGCGGGCGACGTTACGTGCGGTGTACGTACTCACCTGGCCGGTGTCGGGGTCGACGGTGAGTTGGATCTGGCCGATGTTCGAACCGTACGAACCGGTTTGGATGATCGGCCGGGTGGCGGTGGAGCCCGGGATCGGGGCGTCCCAGCTGTAGGCCTGGTGGGTGTGCCCGTTGATGATCACCGATACGGCCGGGTCCAGGTTGACCATCTCGGCGAACTCGCCACCCTTGGCCACCTCGGCGTCGAAAGTCGAGCCCTCCCCCACCTGTGCACCGGCATGGAAGGTGGCCACGATGACCTCCGCCTCCCCGTTGCCGGGATCGCCGTCGGAGAGTTCGCCGGCCACTCGGTTCACCGCCTCGACGGGATCGCCGAAGTCGATGTCGGTGATACCGCCGGGGCTCACCAGGCTTGCGGTCTCCTGTGTGACCGCGCCGACGACGGCGACGCTGACGCCGGACAGGTCGAAGATCTCGTACTCGGGCAGCACCGGGTCGGTGGTGCCGGTGGCGTAGACATTGGCGCCCAGGTATGCCCACTGGGCGTTGGGCGTGCCGGCCGGGCCGATCACCCGGTCTCGCAGGTCGTTCCATCCCTTGTCGAACTCGTGATTGCCGACCGCCGAGGCGTCCAGTCCGACCGCGTTCATCACGTCGATGGTCGGCTGGTCGTTGTCCACCGCGGAGGCGAACAGCGATGCGCCGATCAGGTCTCCCGCACCGACGAGCAGGTTGGGCTCACCCGGGTTCTCGGCCCGCAACTGCTCGATGGTGCCCGCCCAAGCGACCGTGTTCGCGTCGATGCGGCCGTGGAAGTCGTTGGTGGCCAGGATGTTCAGGGTCACCGGATCCGCCGCCTGCGCGGGAGCGGCGGTGACCAGTGGGGCTGCCAGGGCGAGCGCGGTCAGGGCGAGCACCCGGCGCATCGGTCGGCGACGGACGGAACTGGCCAGCGGCATGGGTCCTCCCTCATGGTGCGCCCGGCCCGGGCACCCCACTGGTGGCAGACCGGAGGCGGGCGGGCGACGCGCGGAACGTCGGTGGGACATAACCAACCAGAAGGGACGTGAACACGCCAGAGGAGCGTGTCACCTTTAGCCCCTCGGCCGGTGATCCTCCTGGGGTGGCCACGCCCGAGCCGGGACACCGTGCGTGGTAGGGCGCTCGACTCGGAGGTGCCGGGGTGGCCCTCACCCGCGCCGGGACGGCCCCGAGGAACGCTCAGCCGAGTCGGAACCCCTCGGCCAGCACGTCCCGGCGATCGACGTAGATGGTCGAATCCGCTGTGAGGAAGGCGCTTCCGGTGATCGCCACCCGCACTGAGGCCGTGGTGCCCACCTGGCCACTCTGGACCGCCACGCCGGTGTAGCGGGCCCCGGTGATGCTCTGGTGTACGAAGGGTTCACCGAGGTCCAGCCCGCGCTGGGATACCAGGGTGGCGACCTTCGCGGTCGTTCCGGTGCCACAGGGTGAGCGATCCACCAGCCCCCGCGACATGATCACCATCACCGAGGTGGGCTCCGCCGGATCGGCCGGAGCCGAGTACAACTGGACGTGTGAGACGCCGGTAATGGCGTCCAGTTCCGGGTGCCGCACGTCGAGCTGCTCGTTGACCGCCCGCTCCAGGTGCGCGGCGAACTCGGTCGCCGGCTCGACGTTCTCCGGGTCCAGGGCGATCCCCAACTGGTCGGCATCGGTGATCGCGTAGAAGTTGCCGCCGTAGGAAACGTCCACCACCACGTCGCCGTACGGCGGGAGGGTGAGCACCTGACGAGGCAGCAGGCAGAAGGCCGGCGCGCCGACGAAGGTGACCGCGCTGACCCGGCCGTCCTCGACCGTGGCGGTCGCCTCGATCAGCCCGGCCGGGGTGTCCAGGCGGACGACCGTCTCGGCTCCCGTGATGGGTAACTGCCCGGTCTCCAGCAGCGCTGTCACCGTGCAGATCGTGTCGCTGCCGCACATCGGCAGGCAGCCGTGAGCCTCGATGAAGAATGCCCCGACATCGGCATCCGGACGCGTCGGCGGCAATAGCACGATTCCGCTGGTGACATCGCGCCCCCGGGGTTCCAAGACCAGCGCCCGGCGGATCCAGTCATGGTGCGCCGCGAAGTCCAGCATCTTGTCCATCATCGTCGCTCCGGCCAGCGGCGGAATGCCGGAGAGAATGAGCCGGCTCGGTGCCCCACCGGAGTGGAGGTCGAAGACCTTGAACAGGTGATCGGCGCGCATTTAGCGTCCTTTCTCGCGGTTTTCCTGGTGGTGAGCAGTCGGCGGTTGGTGGCGCGGTCAGGCGCCCGGGTGGCGGGCCTGTCAAGGGCCACTGGGTCTGCGCGGTGGCAAGGTCCCAGCGCGGGAGCGGGCCACCGCGTCAACGCGGTGGGCGACCCAGCGCGGCAGCTGGTCACTGCATCGACGCGGTGGGCGACCCAGCGCGGCAGCTGGTCACTGCATCAGCACGGTGGGTGACCCAGCGCGGGAGCGGGCCACCGCGTCAACGCGGTGGGTGACCCAGCACCGCAGCGGGTCACTGCATCAGCGCGGTGGGTGACCCAGCACGGCACGGGCCACTGGGTCAGCGAGGTGGCAACGCGGCAGCGGGATACCGAGTCAGCGCGGTGGCAATGGCCCAGCGAGAGAGCGGGCCACTGCATCAGCGCGGCGGGTGACCCAGCACGGCAGCGGGCCACTGGGTCAGCGCGGTGGCAATGCCCCAGCGAGGGAGCGGGCCACCGCGTCAGCGCGGTGGGTGACCCGGCGCGGCAGCGGGCCACCGGGTCAACGAGGTGGGTGACCCCACGACCCAACGCGCAGCAACCCATTGACTCAGCCCGGTAGCGACGCGACACCCCGCAGTAACCCACTGACTCACTCCGCTCAGCCGGAAAGCGGAATGGTGCTGCGGATCAGTTTCTTGTTGACGAACTCCTCTATGCCCAGGCTGCCCATCTCACGGCCGAAGCCGGAGCGCTTTATCCCCCCGAAGGGAAGTTCCACGCCGTCCAATAGCACCCCGTTGATGAAGACCATCCCGGCGTCGATCTGGTCGGCGACCCGCAGCGCCTGCGCCGCATCCGTGGTCCACACATACGAGCCCAGTCCAAAGGAGGTGTCATTGGCTAGGTCGACGGCTTCATCCTCTGAAGTCACCGGGAAGATCATCGAGACCGGGCCGAAGAACTCCTCTCGGAAGGCGCGATTGTCGGGTCGCACATCGGTGAGCACCGCCGGCTCGACGAAGGCTCCCCGCCTGCCGCCTCCGACGATGGTGGCGCCGTCCTGGACCGCGACCGCGAGCTGCGCCTCGACCCGCTCGGCGGCGGCCAGGGAGGACAGCGGGGCGATGCCCGGCCCCTTGCCGAGGGTGGCTTCGGTGAAGCGCTCGACGAAGGCCGGGTACAGATCCTGGGCCACGATGAAGCGCTTGGCCGCGTTGCACGACTGGCCGGTGTTGTCGAAGCGCGCGTTGATCGCAGCGTCGACCGTCGCGTCCAGATCGTCGGTGGACAGCACGACGAACGGATCCGAGCCGCCCAGTTCGAGGACCACCTTCTTCAGGTGACGGCCGGCGATCTCGGCCACCGCGGCCCCCGCCCGCTCGGACCCGGTCAGCGAGACCCCGGCCACGCGCGGGTCAGCGATGATCTCGGCGGCCTGGTCGTTGGTGCCGTAGATGTTGACGTAGGCGCCCGGAGGAAATCCGGCCGCGTCGAAGATCCGCTGGATCGCGGCGGCGGATTCGGGACATTGAGGGGCGTGCTTGAGGATGATCGTGTTGCCGACGCACAGATTCGGCCCGGCGAACCTGGCCACCTGGTAGTAGGGAAAGTTCCACGGCATGATTCCCAGCAGGACGCCCAGCGGGCTACGACGGATCAGCGCGGAGCCCTCGCCGGCCAGCAGGTCGATCGGCCGATCGGCCAGGAAGGTCTCGGCGTTGTCGGCGTAGTAGCCGAAGATGTCGGCGGCGAAGTCGACCTCGGCCAGCGCCTCATCCAGCGGCTTTCCCATCTCCCGCACGATGATCCGGGCCAGTTCGTCCCGCTGCTCGCGATGCAGGTCGGCGACGCGGGAGATCAGGGCTGCGCGCTCAGCCACGGTCGACTCCCGAGCCCAGGTGCGTGCAGCCCGGTAGGCCGAGGCCATCGCGTCCTCGATCTCGGCTTGGCTTGCCGTCGGATAGTCCTGGACCCGCTCGCCGGTGGCGGGATCGGTAACGGCATAGACGGTCATGGGGCTCCCATCAACAACGACTGGTAACAGACTGTCAGACAATCTACGTAGCACTGGCGTCGTAGGCAAGACCTTGCCAACCGGCGGGGTGGCGTCACAGGCCTCGGGCGTCCACAGACGCAAGGGTTCGCCTCAGCGGACACGCCTCAGCGGACAACCGTCTGCGTCGACCGCCCTCCGCCTGGGCGGTCCGAGCCGAGAATGTCGATCTCACCGAGCGTTTGGGGGCGCACTCCCGTGCCGCATCCTCGCTGACACCGCAGCCGGACTTGGCCCGCACGTGCCGGGCCGCCCGGGTCTGGTGGTGTGGTTGCAGTGCGGGGCGAGCCTCGCCATAACAGTCCTCATTTGCCCGAAACGCCCCCGCGCCGCCGGGTCCGCTGCGGCGCAGTGAACACAAACGCGTCCCACAGACGCAAAAGTGTCCACCGGGATGGGCCACCCAGCGGGCGGCCAGCACGCGTCGAACGAATTGGCCACGCGGGCACCTGCCGCACCAACCGTAGCCGGACGCGCTCGCGACGAACTCTTGTCAAATTCACTGATCGTCTGACAACCTACGACGAGCGGTGGCCGATACTGCGACACCGCGCCGGGCGACACCGCGCAGGGACGGCGACCCGGAGGTACATCCACCGCCCTTGGCTGGGGCATTCGAGAGACGAGGAGACCACCGTGCACACCGTGATCCTCGGTGGAGGAGTGATCGGCCTCACCACGGCCTATCACTTGGCGCGTGAGGGCGAGGCGGTCACCATCGTCGACGCGCGGTCCACCGGGTCGGGCGCCTCCGAGGTCAACGCCGGGTGGGTGGTACCCGCCGAGGCGGCGCCGGTCCCCGGACCGGGTCTGGTCCTCACCTCGATGAAATGGATGCTGCGTCCGGACAGTCCGCTCTACATCCGGCCCAGCCTGGACCCTTCCTTCATCCGCTTCATGCTCACCATGTGGCGACGATGCACCGCTGTCGATCAGCGACTCGGCTTCGAGGGCCACCTGCGTCTGGCCCACGGCAGCGTCGAGAGCTTCGAGGAGTACCGAGCCGACGGCATCGACTACGAGTTGCATGCTCGTGGCCTGCTCAAGGCCTTCACCCAGAAGCAGGCCCTGGATCACCAACTGGAGAACCTGGACCTGGCCCGCCAGTTCGACCTCGATCCCCAGATCCTGATCGGGGACGCGGTCCGCGAGCGCGAACCTCGGTTGTCCGATCAGGTCTACGGAGGCATCTGGTACCCCAACGAACAACACCTCGACCCGGGGGCCTTCGTCCAAAGCCTGCACAAGCGGGTGGTCGAGTTGGGCGTCCACATCGAGGAGAACACCGCGATCGACGCCGTCGACCACGACGGCACCCGCGTCGCGGCGCTGCGCAGCGGAGGCCGCACGATCACCGCGGATCGATACGTGCTGGCCGCCGGGGCGTGGACCGGGCCGCTTTCCAGGCTCTTCGGCGTTCCGCTGCCGGTTCGACCGGGCAAGGGATACTGCCTGGACCTGGAGCCGTACCCGCTCCGGCAACCCGTCAATCTGGCCGATGCCAAGGTCGCCGTGACGCCCCTGGACGGACGACTCAGACTCGCCGGCACCATGGAATTCGGTGGCCTGGACGAGAAGGTCAATCCGGTGCGGGTTGACGCGATCCTGCGCGCCCCCCGGGTCTACTTCCGCGATTGGGAGCCGCCGAGCACGCCCCCGCCCGCCCGGGCCGGCTGCCGGCCGATGACCCCGGATGGCAAGCCGGTGATCGGGCGCCTCGGCGGGCTGCGCAATGCCTTCGTTTCCGCCGGCCACGCGATGCTCGGAGTCACGTTGGCACCAGGTTCGGCAACCGCCCTGACCGACCTCATCCTGCGTGACCGACTGAGCCCGGATCTGAACACCTTCAGCCCCGCCCGGTTCGTCAGGGGCGCTTACGCCCAGCACCACTGAACCCAGGGCCCGACCAGCAACACCGAACCAGCATGAGTTTTCCCCCGTAGTTGACCGAACCCCATACCCACTGCTCACCCCACACGCCCAACCAGCAGACCACCGGAAAGGACCACCCCAGTGTCATCTCTCGAACTCCGCGGCATTCTCGCCGCCGTCACCACCCCGTTCACCGCCGACGGGAGCAGCATCGACGAGGCCAACCTGAAGGCGCAGGCCGATCGGCTGATCGCGGCGGGCATCCATGGCCTGGTGCCTACCGGCAGCACCGGAGAGTTCACCTCTCTCAGCCTGGACGAGCACAAGCGAGTCATCGAGCTCTACGTCGACGCGGCCGCCGGGCGGGTTCCGGTCATCGCTGGCGTCGGTGCGCTGACCGACGAGGTCACCATCGACCTGGCCAGGCACGCCAAGGCGGTGGGCGCCGACGCCCTGATGGTGGTGCCGCCCTTCTACGAGCCGATGAGTTTCGAGGATGTGAAGGTATTCCTCACGGGAGTGGCCGCAGCCACCGATCTACCCATCGTCTACTACAACATCCCCGGCATCACCGGCGCCAAGCTCAGCGCGGCCGAGATCGCCGCCCTCGGCGAGATCGAGCACGTCGACTACCTCAAGGACACCTCCGGTGACGCGGTGGCGCTGGCGGATCTGTTGGCATCGCGAACCGACAAGATCAAGGCGTTCAACGGTTGGGACACGCTGACCTTCTTCGGCATCGCCAGCGGTGCGGAAGCGTCGGTGTGGGGCGCCGCCGGCATCGTCCCGGAACTGGCGGTGGAGCTGTGGGAAACCCTTGGCGTCAAGCACGATCTTCTGGCGGCCCGTGAGTTGTGGACTCGGCTCTGGAGGTTGTCCAGCTGGCTGGAGAGCGTCAACTACGTGGCGGGCGTCAAGACCGCGATGGACCTGGTCGGCTTCTCCGCGGGGCCAGCGCGGCTTCCGGTGCGACCGCTGGCCGAGGCCCAGCGCGTTGAACTGCGGGACCTGCTGAACTCCATCGGCGTGCACACGGTCTGACGATGAGCGGCCAGCTCGTCCTCGAGACCGTGGAGGTTCACGCCGAAGGCGAGCCGAGCCGGGTGGTCACCTCCGCCGCCGAACTCGTCCAAGGCGCGACCATGGCCGAGCGGTTCGCCTACTGTCAGGAGCGGCTCGACTGGTTGCGGCACCTGCTGCTGCGCGAACCTCGCGGCCACCCGGCCCTGTGTGGGGTGCTGCTGCTGCCGGCGGTCAACCCGGAATCGCACTTCGGGATGATCGTGCTCGAACACGGCGGCTTCACTCCGATGTCGGGCAGCAACACGATCTGCGCCGTGACCGCCGCGATCCAGACCGGGCTGGTGCCGGTACCCGACGGGGCGCGCACGGTCGAGGTGGTGATCGACACCGCCGTGGGGACGGTACGTACCACGGCCCGGCTCGACGGGACGAGGGTCCAGTCCGTCACCGTCGCGAATGTGCCCTCCTTCGTCGTCGCCCTCGACCACCCGCTGGAGGTACCGGAGATCGGCAGCATCGAGGTGGATGTCGTCTTCGGGGGACAGTTCTTCGTCCAAACCGATGTTCGCAACGTCGGCCTGGACCTGGACCCTGGCCGGGCGAAGGACCTGGCCAGGGCCGGTGCCCTGATCAAACTCGCTGCCCGGGAACAGATTCGGGTGAGCCACCCGGTCAATCCCGGCGTGGGCGGCGTCGCCCTGGTGATGCTGCACTCGGGTGCGCCGGTGCCGGGGCAGGTCAGCCGGAACACGGTGGTGATGAGCAACGGGCCGCTGCTCCCGAACGACCCGGGCACGTGGACGGGCGCATTGGACCGGTCACCATGCGGCACCGGTACGTGCGCTCGAATGGCGGCGCTGCATCGCCGCGGAGACCTCGCCCTCGGCGAGGACTTCCACCACCGCAGCATCGTCGACACCGAGTTCGTCGGCCGCCTGGTCGGGGAGACCCGGATCGGCGATCACCCGGCCGTGCTGCCCACCATCACCGGCCGCGGCTGGGTGACCGGCCGCGCGCAGTGGATTCTCGACCCCTCGGATCCCTTCCCCACCGGCTTCACCCTCGCCGACATCTGGGCCCCGCAGTAGCCACCGGGTGAGGCCCCGGAGCACTCCCGATAAGCGGCGCTACCCAGTGGCCAACAGGACGGTCACCTCATGAACGACACCACCGCCCCGATGGCCGGCCGGACCGTGCTCGTCACCGGAGCCTCACGCGGCGTAGGCAGGAGCATCGCCCGCGCCGCCCACCGCGATGGCGCCACCGTGGTCGTGCACTTCAGCTCGAATGAGTCGGCGGCCGAGCAGGTGGCCAGCGAACTGGGAGAGCGGGTATTGCTGGTGCGGGCGGACCTGGCGACCCCCGGTGGCGCGGACGGCCTGTGGGTCGAGGCGGTACGTCGGGCCGCACGCATCGACGTCCTGGTCAACAATGCAGGCGCCTGGATCGCCTCTCCGGTGGACGACCCGCCCGAGGGCCCCGACTGGTCGGCCGGCTGGCGGCAGAACCTGAGCCTCAACCTCGAGGCTCCGGCTGACTTGTGCCGGGCGGCGATCCGGCACTTCCGGCTGAGCGGCGCGGGGGTGATCGTCAACATTGTCAGCCGCTCCGCGCACCGCGGGGACGACGCTGACCATCTCGCCTATGGGGCGGCCAAGGGTGGCCTGCTGGCGTTGACCAAGGGCATCGCGCGCGGGTTCGCCGCCGAGGGGATCCTGGCCTACGCCGTCGCTCCCGGATGGGTGGCCACCGATCTGGCCGGCGACCTCGACCCCCGGGTGCGCGAGGCTCTGCCGATGCGCGAACTCACCCCACCCGAGGACGTGGCGGAGATGGTCGTCTTCCTGGCGTCCGGGCGCTCGCGTCACACCACAGGCGCCACCATCGACATCACTGGAGCCGACTACGTCCGCTGAGCGAGTGGTACAGGCCCAGGCACGTGTCAGCCGCTCCGCGTGCAGAAGCGCAAGCTAGCCGGCTGGCGAGAGGTCAGGTGCCGTCAGCAGGCCCACAAGTTCCTCCGCACTATCGATCGTGTGGGCGACCATCGCGTCGCGAATCTCGCCGAGATCACCGCCGACCAGCGCATCGACGACGCGCCGGTGAATGTCATGGGCCCGGCGCGGGTCGTGTCGGGTCAACTGGTCGCGAGCCAGGGCGATGGTGATGTGCGCCTCGGTCACCGACCACAACCGGATCAGCAGGGTGTTCTCCGAGGCCTCCCAGATGCTGCGGTGAAAGGCGATGTGGGCCTCGTGGGCCACCAAGTCGTCCGCATCGATCGGCAGCCGGTCGTAGTCCGCCCATGCCTGCCGAACCCGGTCCAGCCGACCGCCGGTGCTATCCGCCAGGATCTCCTCGGCGGCCAGCATGTCCAGGGCTACCCGGGCCCGCGCGATGTCCATGATCGCCTTGGGGTCCACATCGGCCACCCGCAGTCCCCGGTACGGCTCCTGGATCAGCAGCCCCTCCTGGGCCAGTTGCGTCAAGGCCTCCCGCATCGTGGGTCGGCTGACGTTGAGCCGCGTCGTCAACTGGTTCTCGGTCAGCTTGTCCCCGGGCTGCAGCGCGCCGGTCACCACCGCACGTCGAATCTCGCGCATCGCGGCGTCGCGACGGCTCAACGACGCCACCGGGGACAGACCCGCACCGGTCGTCCGTGCCTGCTCATCCGTCATCGCACTGCCACCTCCAACCCAGTCATCAGCATTCTCTGATTGCCCTTGAGCATTCTCTGATTGTCAGACAGTAGCAAGGCATCCGGTCGGCTGCCGGCATCACGGGCACAGGGTGAGTTGGATTGCGGTGGCTCGTGTTTGGTCGATGGCCTGGCGCAGGGTGTTGCGTAGGGGTTGTTGGTGGGGGTCGAGGTGGGTGGGTGGGATCGCGTGGGGTAGGCCGTTGCGCATGATCAGGCGCCAGGCCTCTCCTCGGGTGTCGCCGTGGGTGCGGTGGATGAGTTGGTGGTGGCGCCAGCACAGCAGGGCGAGG
>JBKECN010000046.1:0-74178 GCA_047974565.1 Actinomycetales bacterium | reverse complement strand
CGTGGGTTCTGGTGGTGCCTGCTCATTGCGGTCAGGTTCGGGGTGGTGGCCGTGGGTCGGTGTCCACGTGGGCGCTGCCACAGGTTGCCGGGGTGGCGCCTGTTACCGGGGTGATGCCTGTGGCGGATCCCCTCGGGCGTGGTCTCTGGTGGCTGACAGCGGCATGCCGAAGTCGCGATATGTGACGACGTTGGCAGACCCGATGGCGCCTGCGCCCCCTGCGTTCAGGTCCGGCTGGGTGTTTTGGGTGACGTGGGCCGTGGGTTCTGGTGGTGCCTGCTCATGGCGGTCAGGTTCGGGGTGTTGTGGCCGTGGGTCGGTGTCCACGTGGGCGCTGCCAGAGGTTGCTGGGGTGGCGCCTGTTACTGGGGTGATGCATGTGGCGGATTCCGTCGGGGCGTGGTCTCTGGCAGCTGGACAGCGGCATGCCAAAGTCGCCATATGTGACGACGTTGGCAGACCCGCTGGCGCCTGGGCCCCCCGCGTTCAGGTCCGGCTGGGTGTTTTGGGTGAGGTAGCCGTGGGTTCTGGTGGTGCCTGCTCATTGCGGTCAGGTTCGGGGTGGTGGCCGTGGGTCGGTGTCCACGTGGGCGCTGCCACAGGTTGCCGGGGTGGCGCCTGTTACCGGGTGATGCCTGTGGCGGATCGCCTTCGGACGTGGTCTCTGGCGGCTGACAGCGGTATGCCAAAGTCGCGATATGTGACGACGTTGGCAGACCCGTGGGCGCCTGGGCCCCCCTGCGTTCAGGTCCGGCTGGGTCTTCAGGGCGATGTGGCCTGGGTCTTGGTCACCTAGACCGAGGCCACCAGGGGCTCGGTGGCGCTCAACCGGCGATCTCCGCTCAGCCGAAGGTCGAGCGAGGCACCCCCATCCCCGGGTCGATCTGAGTGGGCCCGCTGCTGGACGGGCGGATGTCCACGTCGAAGATCGCGGTCGGCAGATAGACCGTCGAGCACGAGTTGGGAATGTCCACCACCCCGGACAGCCGACCCTCGATCGGCGCCGCGCCGAGGATCATGTAGGCCTGCTCGGGCGTGTACCCGAAACTGGTCAGGTAGTCGATCGCGTGCAGGCAGGCACGCTGGTACGACAGGTGCGAGTCGAGGTAGCGCTGCTCTCCGTCCAAGGTGACGCTGGTGCCGGAGAAGGCGAGCCACTGGCTGTACTGGGGATCGGTGATGCCGGGCATGAAGATGGCGTTCTCACTCACCCCGTAGGTGCTCATCCCGTCCTTGATCAGGTCGACGTGCAGGTCGATGAAACCGCCCATCTCGATGGCGCCGCAGAAGGTGATCTCTCCGTCGCCCTGGGAGAAGTGCAGGTCGCCCATCGACAGGTTCGCGCCCTCGACGAAGACCGGGTAGAAGACCCGGCTGCCCTTGGTGAAGTTCTTGATGTCCTGGTTGCCGCCGTTCTCCCGCGGAGGCGCGGTCCGGGCCGCCTCGCCGGCCACCCGGGCGTACTCGGAGGTGGCGAGCGCCCCCAGGATGGCGCTGTCCGGCTGAGGCGGCAGAGCCAGTGGCGGCACTCGGTTCGGATCGGTGGCGATCAGCGCGGCTTCGCGGGTGTTCCACTTCGCCAACAGGTCGGACGACGGGGCGGTGCCCATCAACCCCGGGTGGACGATGCCCACGAACGAGACGCCTGGCACGTGCCGGGAGGTGGCCACCCCGCCCTGGAAGTCCCAGATCACCTTGTAGGCGTCGGGGAACTGTTCGGTGAGGAAGCCGCCGCCGTTCTGGGTGGCGAAGATGCCCGTGTAGCCCCAGCCCTGGCCAGCGAGCGGACCCTCGTCCTCCTGCGGGATCGGTCCGACGTCGAGGATGTCGACGATGAGCAGGTCCCCGGGCTTGGCCCCCTCGACGGCGATCGGGCCGGACAGCACGTGCACCGAGTTGAGCGGGGCGTTGAGGATGTCATCGGCGGAGTCGTCGTTGACGATGGCTCCGTCGAACCACTCCCGGCAGTCCACCCGGAAGGTGTCGCCGGGCTTGACCGTCACGTTGGCCGGTACCTCTGGATGCCACCGGTTGTGACCGACGTACTGCTGCTCGGTGAAGGACTTCGTCGAGTCGAGTGGGAACACGTTGCGAGGCATGCGATCTCCTTCTCAGGTCCTGGTGCGCGGGTTGGTGCGGCCGGGCGCGGAACTGTGTCGCGATGCTCGCGACCCGCTGGATTCAAACCGGTCTGCTGTCCGGGAAGTACCTCCTTGCTGTGGGCGGGCAATGGGTTTCGCTGGACGGCGGGTGGCTGGATGGCGGGTGCTGGACGGCGGGTGCTGGACGGCGAGTGGCTGGATGGCGGGTGGCTGGATGGCTGGATGGCGGGTGGCTGGATGGCGGGTGCTGGATGGCGGGGTTTCGGTGACGGGGCTCGAGGTCAGGGACGGGGGAGGCGGGCAGTGCGGGGGTCGGTGCTCACCGGGCGCCCACCCGGTCGCGGTGGCGGCGACTGGACGACCCCGGGCTCACTGGCGGTGCGTCGGGTGGCCTCGATGAGCCGTCTGGCTGCCGGATCGCCGCGCCGCAGCGCCGGGGCGGAGTAGACCCGTCCGGCCGGGGCCGCGCACGTGGGGCAGGCGGCTTGCGCGGTGTCCGCGGTCATCGCCAGGGTGAGGTCGAACCGTCCGTCGTCGGGGCAGGAGAACTCGTAGACGGGCATGGGGCGACTCTAACGATGTGGAGAATCGCCGGACAGGGTCAGTGCGGGCTGATTGTCCACAGTGTCATGCCGGGCTCAACTCATGCCGGGACCGTTGTTGCTCCGGCTTGGCTGTCGACGCTGCTTTCATCTGACGGCGGTTCCGCTGCTGGGTGCTGCCACCGGTGGGCGCTGACGGCTGGGGCGTGGTCATGGGTTTGTGCGGTCACGGGTCGGGGCGAGGCTGCGGGTCGGGGGAGGCCGCGGGTCGGTGCGGTGACGGGTCGGGGGCGAGGCCGCGGGTCGGTCCGGTCACGGGTCGAGTGAGGCTGCGGGTCGGTGCGGTCACGGGTCGAGCGAGGCTGCGGGTCGGTGCGGTCACAGCTTGGGGCCGCGGGTCGGTGCGGCTCAGGTCGGTGAATCGCCGACCCGGATCACCCGGTCCGCCCGGGCCGAGTCGTCGTGGGTGATCGCCAGCACCGCCAGCCCCTCACCGTGCGCCAGATCGGCGAGCTCGTCGAAGATCACACCCGCTCCCCGAGCCGAGAGATGCTCGGTCGGCTCATCCAGGATCAGTACCTGCGCTCCGGTCAGCAGGGCCCGGGTCAGCAGGAGTCGGCGTGCCTCCCCACCCGATAGCGACCTGCCGCCGCCGGTCAATCTGGTGTCCAAACCATCCGGACGGGTGCCCAGCCAGGCGTCCAGTCCGCTGCGCTCGCAAGCGCGCAGGAGCTCGGCGTCCGTGCAGCCGCGAGGCGCCGCGACCAGCAGGTTCTCCCGCACCGTGGTGCCGAAGATGTGTGCGTCATGGGCGGTGAAGTTCACCGTCCGGGCCAGTTCCGGCAGGCTCGGTAATGGCTGGCCACTCAGCGTGATTCGACCGGACAGGGGCTCCAGAAGGCCGGCCAGGGTGAGGCCGAGGGTGGTCTTGCCGACACCGCTGGGGCCGGTGATGACGACGAGTTCGCCCGCAGCGATGGTGATCTCGGTGGGTACTGGCAACGGTTCTCGCCAGCCCACCTTCAGGTCGGTTGCCCGCAGCTTCGCCGGGGCTCGACCCGGGGTGGCAGGGGACTGGGGGTGCGCCCGCCGATCCCGGGCGGGCCCTGCGTTGTCGCGCCCTGCGTTGTCGGGCCCTGCGTTGTCGGGTCCTGCGTTGTCGGGTCCTGCGTTGTCGTGTCCAGCTTCGTCCAGCCCAGCGTCGTCGGGCCCAGCGTTGTCGGGCCCAGCGTCGTCGGGGCCAGCGTTGTCCAGCCCAGCGTCGTCGGGTCCAGCCCTGTCCAACCCAGCGTTGCCGGGCCCAGCCTTGTCGCGCAGAGCATTGTCCGTTCCAGGACGACCGAGCCCAGCCCCGGCGCCGGCGCTGCCCGTCCCGGCGCTGCCCGTCCCGGCACCGGCCATCAACGGTGCCACGCGGGTGGCCGCACGCCCGGCCACCGAGATCTGCGCGGCGGCGGCGGGTAGTCCCGAGCAGGCCTCCACCGCAGCCAATGGCAGCAAGCAGATCACCGCGTACAGCACCTTGTCCAGGCGACCGCTCTGCACGGCCGGAGCACCCGCGATGAGCGCTCCTACCACCCCCACGCCAACCGCGACATGCTGGAGGCCGGCGGCCCAGGCGGCCGGGGCGGCGGCCCGGTCGACGGCGTGCTCTCGTTGGGACTCCCACTCCTGTAAGCGGCCTCGCGAGGCGGGCAGGGCGTCCGCCACCCGGAGTTCATCGAGTGATTCCAGATGGGTGAGCACTCCGGCGCTGATCTGGGCGCGGGCGATGACCGCGTCGGCGTGGGCCCGGGTGGCGGCGCGCGCCGCCAGCATCGGCGATGCCACCCCGGCCAGCAGCAGGGCGGCCAGCAACCACAACCCGGCTGCGGGCAGGATGAGCGCGCTGGCCAGAGTCGCCACCGCCCCCACCACGGCAGCCACGGTGAACGGCAGCAGTCCCTTGACCACCACGTCGGCGACCTCCTCCAGGTCGCTGCCCACCCGGGCCAGGAGATCTCCACGCCGCAGGCCAAGGGCCACCCGGGGATCCTGGTCGGCCAGGGCGGAGTACAGCCTGGTGCGTAATCGGACCAGGGCGTCCAGCGCGATCGAGTGTGAGGAGAGCCGCTCGGTGTAACGGAAGACTGCCCGGCCGATGCCGAACATCCGCACTGACACGGTCGCGACGGTGAGGTCCAGCACCGGCGGCATCTGCCAGGCCCGGGCGATCAGCCACGCGGCCACCCCGATCAGTGCGACGCCACTGCCTACGCCCAGGGCGCCCAGGGCGGTGGCGCTTGCCAGTTGTCGGGCCGACAGCACCGGTCGCAGCAGCCGTGCCAATGCCCGAACCGGGGAATCCGGGCCGGACGGGCCAGCCGGCTGCGACCGGCCGCCGGTCACCGGGCACCTCGCGGTTCGAACCTGACGGCGTGGCTCTGCGAACTCTTGGGGCCGGCCTGGTCTGTACGCCCGGCCTGGTCTGTATCCCCGGCATCCCCGGCCTGGTCTGCGCGGCAGGCCTGGTCTGCAGGCGCGGCCACGTCCGCGGCCAGTCTCTCGGCGGATACCTCGATCACCTGGTCCGCCGCGTGCACCAGCGCGGGACGATGCGCGACGACGACCACCACCAGGCCTCGCGCCGCCACCGAGCGCAGCAAGGCAAGCACCACGCGTTCGGTGTCCGGGTCGAGGTGCGCGCTGGGCTCGTCGAGCAGCAGCACCCGGGCGCCTCGGTTCACCCGGACCAGAGCACGGGCCAGGGCCAGCCGCTGGCGCTGGCCCGCCGACAGCCCGAGGCCACCGGTACCGATCGGTGCGTGCCAGCCGTGGGTGGCGATCGTGGACTCCAGGCCGGCCGGTCCAGCCACGGCGTCCAGCTCGTCCTGGGTCACCCCAGGGTTGAGCAACTCGACGTTCTCGGCCATCGAGCCGGCCACCACGACCGGATGTTGCGGAACCCAGGCCACCTGAGCATGCCAGGCGGGCAGCACTGACGCGGTGAGGGTCACCTCGGTCAGCTCTGGGTCGTCGCCGGTCTCGCCCGCCCCCGGATGGTCGAAGCCTGTGTGGCCGGCACCTGGGTCGCCCGGTCCCGTTGTCGCCTCACGGCACGGCCCGTCGGGAACAGGCTGATTCCCCGCCGCCTCCAGCACCACCCGGCCGTGGTCGCCTGAGGTGAGCCCGAGCAGGACCGCCAGCGCCGTCGACTTGCCGCTCCCGTTCTCCCCGACGAGGGCGCTCACCTGCCCGGCGCGGGCCCGGCCGGTGAGTCTCCAGGGGGTCGCCCGGGTGGGGCCCGGATGGTGCACCGACACCTCGTGCCAGGCCACTGCGGTGACCGGCGGCAACTCTGTTTCTTTTCGCACAGCGGCTTCTGTTCGCACAGCAGCTTCTGATCGCACCGCGGCTGGGGTCGTCTGATCGGCGCGGGCGGGGGTCAGGCCGGTACTCGCCCGCGTGTCCAGGCCAGCCCCCAGGTCGTCGTCCACGCCCGGCGCATCGTCCAGCAGTTCGAGTGCGGCAGCCGCCGCAGCGATGCCGTCCGTGCTCGCGTGATAGTGCTGGCCGACCAGGCGCAGCGGCAGGTACACCTCCGGAGCCAGGATGAGCACCGCCAACCCGGTCTGCAGATCGAGTTCGCCGAAGACCAGCCGCATCCCGATACCCACCGCCACCAGGGCCACGGACAGGGTGGTGAGGAACTCCAGGACGAAACCGGAAAGGAAGGCGATCCGCAGCACGGAGTTGGTGCTCGTCCGGTAGGCCTGACCCAGCGCCTCCACCCGGGCGGACTGTGGCGCGGCGCGGCCCAGGGCCCGCAGCGTCGGCAACCCCGCGATCAGGTCGAGTACCTGGTCGCCGAGGCGGCGCATCCGGGCGATCCGCTCGTCCGACAGGCGCTGGGTGGTCCAGCCGACCAACGCCATGAAGAAGGGGACCAGCGGCAGGGTCAGCGCCATCGTCACCCCGGAGATCACGTCCTGGGTGAACACCACAACCAGCAGAAGAGGAGTCACCGCGGCCGTGCCCAGCAGTTGCGGCAGATACCGCACCAGGTAACCGTCCAACTGGTCCAGGCCACTGGTCAGCAGGGTGGCCAGATCAGCCGGAGACTCCCCGCGCAGGCCGACCCGGTCGATCCGGTCGAGGGCAGCACCCCGCAATTGGCGCATCACCCGAGTCGCGGCCCGATCCGCCGAGCGAGCGGCTAGACCGGCCAGCAGGCCCCGGCCCGCCAGGGTGGCGGCCACCACCAGCCCGGGCAGCAGGACGCTGTCGGCCGGCGCACCGGCGACCACGCCGGCCACTGCGTCCGCCAACCACAGGGCCTGCACGACCAGGAGACCGGCAGAGGCCACCTGCACGGTGGCCGCCAGCACCACCCAGCGGCGCGCCGAGGATGCGGTACGCAGCAGGCGAGGGTCGAGCGGGCGCACTCAGTGATGCTTGGCTGTCGGCTTGCCGAACGTGAGGCCGTGGTGCGGACCCATCTGCTTGGTCGACAACCGCGCCCGGAAGACCCAGTACGAATAGCCCTGGTAGATCAGCACAATGGGGGTGAGGATCACCGCCACCCACGACATCACAGTGAGCGTGTACGGGGTGGACGAGGCGTTGTAGATGTCGAGCGAGTTGGTGGCGGGGTCCACCGTGGACGGCAGCACGTTCGGGTACATCGAACCGAAAATGAGCATCACCACCATGACGATGGTCAGCGTCGTCAGGGCGAAGGCACCCTTCTCCTTGCGAGCCCGGGTGGCGGCCACCGCACCGGCCAGGGCCAGGGCGGCGACGAGCACCGGCACCCAGGTCCAGCCCTTGCCGTACGCCAGCTGCGTCCAGATCGCCCACACCCCGCCGATGGCCAGTGCCGGCACGGACAGCCGCGCCGCCAGGTCGCCGGCGTCCTCGAAAACCTCGCCGCGGCTCTTCAGCGCGATGAAGATGGCGCCGTGCAGCAGGAAGATCGACATCAACGCCAGGCCGCCCAACAGGGCGTATGGGTTCAGCAGGCCGAAGAAGGTGCCGGTGTACTGGTGGTCGGCGTTCAACGGCACCCCGCGCACGATGTTGGCGAAGGCCACACCCCACAGCAGCGCGGGGATAAAGGAGCCGAAGACGATTCCGGCGTCACATCCGGCCCGCCAGGCGGGGGAGTCGATCTTGGCGCGCCATTCAAAGGCGCAGACCCGCACGATGAGCCCGACGAGGATGATGAACAGGGCCAGGTAGAAGCCGCTGAACAGGCTCGCGTACCACTCCGGGAAGGCCGCGAAGGTGGCGCCACCGGCGGTCAGCAGCCATACCTCGTTGCCGTCCCACACCGGCCCGATCGAGTTGATGAGGACCCGGCGCCGCTTCTCGGCCCGCTCGACGCCGAACTTGCGGGTGTTGCCCATCACCGGCAGGAGCATGCCGACCCCGAAGTCGAAGCCCTCCAGCACCAGGTAGCCGGTCCACAGCACCGCGATCAGCAGGAACCAGAAGATGTTGAGATCCATGCCTGCCTCTCAGTACGCGAAGTGCAGCGTGTCGTCGTCGGAATCGACCGGGACCGGTTCGGACTCGGCCACCAGGCCCTCGCGGGCGTAGCGCAGCATCAGCCGCACCCAGAAGACGGCCAGAACCCCGTAGAGCACGACGAAGCCGATCACCGTGGTGGCCACCATCCACGCCGGGTTGGGTGAGACCCCGTCCATGGTGAGCAGGCGGATCGCCGGGTCGCCCTCGGGGGCGGGGTTCACCACCCACGGCTGGCGCCCCATCTCGGTGAAGATCCAGCCGAACGAGTTGCCCAGGAAGGGCATTGGGACGGCCAGCACCGCCAGGATGCCGAGCCAGCGCGGGCCCGTCGTGCGTTTGCCGCGGGTGTACCACAACGCGGCCACCGCGAGCAGGCCGGAGAAGACCGCGAAGCCGATCATCAGCCGGAACGACCAGTACGTGACGACGAGGTTCGGGACGTAGTTCTGGCCCGGTCCGTACAGCTCCTCGTACTGCGGCTGGAGTTCCTCCACACCAGCGAGGTAGGCGTCGAAGGTGCCGTCCGCCAGGAAGGAGGTGACGCCCGGCAGCTCGATGACGTGGTCGACGTTGGCGCAGTCGTTGGTGAGGTCACCGATGGCCAGGATCGAGAAGGGGACCCCGTCCTCACCGACGCACAGACCCTCCGCGGCGGCCATCTTCATCGGCTGCTGTTTGAACATGATCTTGGCCTGGGAGTCGCCGGTGATCATCACGCCCACCCCGGCCACCACCAGGACGATGAGCCCGACGAGGGTGGCCGAACGGTAGGCCTGCGCGTCGTTCTCCCGCTTGGCCCGGGCGGACTTCAGCATCCACCAGCAGGCGATCCCGGTGACGAAGGTGGCACCGGTGAGCAGTGCCCCGGAGATGACGTGCGGGAAGGCGACCAGCGTGGTGGGGTTGGTCAGCACCGCACCGATGCTCTCCAGTTCGGCCCGCCCGGTCTCGGGGTTGTACCGGGCCCCGACCGGGTGCTGCATGAAGGAGTTGGCGGCGATGATGAAGTACGCGGACAGCCAGGTGCCGATCGAGAAGGCCCACACGGAGGCCAGGTGAATGGCCCGGGGGAGCCGGTCCCACCCGAAGATCCACAGTCCGAGGAAGGTGGACTCCAGGAAGAACGCGGCCAGCGCCTCCATGGCCAGCGGCGCACCGAAGACGTCGCCGACGAACCGGGAGTACTCGCTCCAGTTCATCCCGAACTGGAACTCCTGCACGATGCCGGTGGCCACCCCGATGGCGAAGTTGATCAGCAGCAGCTTGCCGAAGAACCGGGTGATCCGGAACCACTTCTCGTCCCCGGTGCGGTACCAGATGGTCTGCAGGATGGCCACGATCGGGGACAGACCGATGGTGAGCGGGACGAACATGAAGTGGTAGACGGTTGTCGCGCCGAATTGCAGACGCGCCAGATCGAGGACATCCATGCGGCACACGGTAGCTTCCCGATGAGGCGCTTCACCGCCCGGACCGCCCAAAGTTTCATCGAATTGTGTCAACGTGGGCCGCACTGTGATCGGACGGTTATATGCGACGTGACCGGCGGCACACCGGCGTGGTCCAAGGCCGGCGTCAGCACGATCCCGGCCGGTCGCGGGTAGCCTCGGCGGGTGCCCTCGCGCGGTGCGAGGGTGACCGATGCCGGGAGGCCGCGTGTACCTGAAGACCCTGACCATGAAGGGCTTCAAGTCGTTCGCCTCGACCACCACGCTGCGCCTGGAACCGGGCATCACCTGCGTGGTCGGCCCGAACGGCTCGGGAAAGTCGAACGTCGTCGATGCCCTGGCCTGGGTGATGGGGGAGCAGGGCGCCAAGAGCCTGCGCGGCGGAAAGATGGAGGACGTCATCTTCGCCGGCACCGCCGGGCGGCCACCACTGGGCCGGGCGGAGGTGGCCCTGACGATCGACAACTCCGACGGGGCGCTGCCGATCGACTACACCGAGGTGACGATCAGCCGGACGATGTTCCGTTCCGGTGGTTCGGACTACGCCATCAACGGGTCGGCGGTACGGCTGCTGGACGTCCAGGAACTGCTTTCGGACTCCGGGATCGGCCGGGAGATGCACGTCATCGTCGGGCAGGGGCAGCTCGACTCGGTGCTGCGGGCCACCGCCGTGGAGCGGCGCGGCTTCATCGAGGAGGCCGCCGGGGTGCTCAAGCACCGCAAACGCAAAGAGAAGGCGCTGCGCAAGCTGGACGCGATGCAGGCCAATCTCACCCGGCTGGCCGACCTGACCACCGAGATCCGCCGCCAGCTCGGCCCGCTGGGGCGCCAGGCCGAGGTGGCTCGCCGGGCGGTGACCATCCAGGCCGAGGTCCGCGACGCCAAGGCCCGGCTGCTGGCCGACGAACTCGTCCAGCTGAGCACCACTCTCGAGCAGGAGGTCGCGGACGAGACCGCTCTGCTGGCCCGGCGTGCCGAGGTGGAGGACTCCGTGGCCGGGGCCCGCCGGACCCTGGCGCGGCTGCAGGACGAGGCGGCGGCCGCAGCACCACGGATGCGTGAGGTCTCCCAGGTGTGGTTCGACCTGTCCGGCCTACGAGAGCGGGCCCGGGGCACCGCCGGCCTGGCCAGTGAACGCCTCCGGCTGCTCGGCCAGGACGATCCGGAGCCGGACAACCGCACCGACCCGGACCGGCTGCGCGCCGACGCCGCCCGGGCCCGCGAACAAGAACAGGCGCTGGCCGGTGAGGTAGATGCCGCGGCCGCGGTGCTGCAAGCCCGGGTGGGCGAGCGCAGCGGGCTGGAGGAGCGGCACGGGGAGGCCGAACGCGCCGTCGCGGCCTTGCAGCGGGCCCGGGCGGACCGCCGAGAGGGATTGGCCCGCCTCGCCGGCCAGGTATCCGCCAAACGCTCCCGGGTGGAGGCGACCGAAGCCGAGATCGGGCGCCTGCGGGCGGCGGTCGAGCAGGCAACCGAACGAGGCCGGGCCAGCCAGGAGGAGTTCAACGTCCTGGAACAGCAGGTCGCCGGGGTCGAGGAGGGTGAGGAAGGGCTCGACGCCGAGCACACCGCCGCCGAGCAGGCCGCCGCCGAGGCCGCCGCCCGCGTCGCGGAGTTGGAGCAGCGCGAGCGTGAGGCGGACAAGGAGCGAGCCACCTGGACGGCCCGCAAGGAGGCTCTGGAGTTGGGCCTGGAGGCTGCGGACGGGGCCGCGGTGCTGGTGGCTCCCGAATCCGGGGTGGCAGGGGTACTGGGAGTGGTTCCCGAACTGGTCCAGGTGGATCCGGCTTACGCCGACGCGATCGCGGCCGCGCTCGGCGGCCTCGCCGACGCGGTAGCGGTCACCGGCGTGGAGGCGGCCGTCGACGCGCTTCGCCACCTGCGTGACACCGACGCCGGCCAGGTGTCCCTGGTGTTGGCAGGCACCGCGGAGCCGGCCGTGTCCGGCGGTGCGGCGCCCGGGGGCGGGCGCTGGGCACGCGACCTGGTGACCACCGGCGACGACCTGTCCGGCACCGTGGCCGACCTGCTCGGCAACGTCGTGGTGGTAGACGGACTGGCAGAGGCCCGCGCGGTGGTGGCCGGCCATCCACACCTGACCGCCGTCACCGCCGACGGGGACGTGTTGGGTTCGCGCACCGCCCGGGGAGGCTCGTCCACGCAGCATTCGGCCCTGCACGTGCGGGCGGCGATCGATGAGGCGGAGGGCGCGCTCGCCGAGGCGGTACGTGCCGCCGAGCAGACCCGCTTCGAGTTGGTGGCTGCGCGGCGCCAGGCCGAGGAGGCCGGGGAGCGGGTGGCTGCGGCGCTGGAACGGTTGCACGCCAGCGACGCCCGGTTCGCGGCGGTGGCCGAGCGGCTCGGCCAGCTGGCCTCCGCGGTACGCTCGGCGACCTCCGAGGCTGCCCGGTTGGAGTCCTCGCTGGCCGCGGCGCAAGAGTCGTTGGAGGCTGACACCACCGCCCTCGCCGAACTGACCGCCCGGCTCGATGCCGCTCAGGCCGCCACGGCCGACGGGGACGCCGAGCCCGACACCTCCGAGCGGGACGCCCTCGCCGAGCAGGCGCGTTCGGCCCGGGCGGCCGAGACCGACGCGAGACTGGCACTGCGCACCGCCGAGGAACGCCTCACCGGCCTGGCCGGGCGGGCCGAGTCGCTGGAACGAGCCGCTCTGCGCGAGGAGCAGGCCCGGGCCAGGGCCGCCGCCCGGGCCGAGCAGCGTCGCCGGCAGGCGGCTGTGGCCGCGTCGGTGGAGACCGGGATGCAGACCCTGGTGCAGTTGCTCGACGCGGCGGTGGCCCGGGCCGGTGCGGACCGGGACGCGGTGGAGGCCGAACGCGCCGAGCGGGAGACCAGGGTCGCCACCGAACGCGACCGGCTGGACGCCCTGGGCGCCGAGCTGGCCCAGCTCACCGACGAGGCGCACCGCGACGAGGTGGCCCGCACCCAGCAACGCTTGCGGATCGAGCAACTCACCGAGCGGGCGATCAGCGAACTGGGCCTGGACGCCGAGGTGCTGGTGGACGAGTACGGCCCACACCTGATGGTTCCGCCGCCGCCGCCCTCACCGGGAGATCCCGAGCCCGAGACTGCGCCGGAGCCGGTGCCTTTCGTGCGGACCGAACAGCAGAAGCGGCTGCGCAAGGCCGAACGCGCGATGAATGCGCTCGGAAAGGTGAACCCGCTCGCGCTGGAGGAGTTCCAGGCCTTGGAGGAGCGGCACACCTTCCTCGTCGAGCAGTTGGACGACCTCAAACGCTCGCGTGCGGACCTGCTGGGCATCGTCGCCGAGATCGACCAGCGGGTCGAGCAGGTGTTCAGTGAGGCCTTCGCCGACACCGCCGAACAGTTCGTCGGGGTGTTCTCCCGGCTCTTCCCGGGCGGGGAGGGCCGGTTGGTGCTCACCGACCCGAACGACATGCTCACCACCGGGATCGAGGTCGAGGCTCGCCCGGCAGGCAAGAAGGTCAAGCAGCTGTCGCTGTTGTCCGGCGGCGAAAGGTCTTTGACCGCAGTCGCTTTGCTGGTCTCCATCTTCAAGGCCAGGCCGTCTCCGTTCTATGTCATGGACGAGGTGGAGGCGGCCCTGGACGACGTCAACCTGGGCCGGCTGATCGATATCTTCGGGGAGCTGCGGGACTCGTCCCAGCTCATCGTCATCACCCACCAGAAGCGCACGATGGAGGGCGCGGACGCGCTGTACGGTGTGACCATGCGCGGGGACGGGGTGTCCACGGTGATCAGTCAACGTCTGGAGCGTGCTGGGTGATGCCCGGTCAGTGCAGGGCGAGCGCGGCAGACCACGTGAGAACGGCAACCCGTCGATGACCGGACAGCCGGGGCCGCAGGTCCCGAGCGAGTTCCCGGTCTGTGCCCGCCATCCGGACCGGCCCTCGTGGGTGCGGTGCCAACGCTGCAACCGTCCCGCCTGCCCGGACTGCCAACGCCCGGCGGCGGTCGGAGTGCAGTGTGTCGACTGCGTGAACGCTCAGGCCAAGCGCAACCCCTCGGCCCGCACCATCTTCGGTGGTGCGGTCACCGATGGTCGTCCGGTCGCGACGATCACCCTGATCGGCCTGTGCGCGGTGATCTACGCCGGGCAGCTCTTCGTTCCGTCGCTGACCGAGTCGTTGTGGTTGGTGCCCTCGTTCGGTGCCGCCGAGCCGTGGCGCTTTGTGACCTCCGCCTTCGTGCATAGCTCGAATCCCACGCACATCCTGTTCAACATGTACGCCCTGTGGATCATGGGTACCTATCTGGAGCCGATGCTCGGCCGGGCCCGTTTCGTGGCCTTGTACCTGCTCAGTGCCTTTGGTGGCTCGGTGTTCTTCGTGCTGCTCGCCGCGCCCCCGACGATGGCCCAGTTGGCGGCAGGTCACTGCGGGATGTGGTGCACACCGGTGGTCGGGGCCTCGGGTGCGGTCTTCGGTCTCTTCGGCGGCTTCGTTGTGTTGCAGCACCGGCTGGGCTGGTCGGCGGCCGGGATGTGGGCGGTCATCGGCATCAACGTCGTGATCGGCTTTCTCATCCCCGGCATCGCCTGGCAGGGGCACCTGGGCGGCTTCCTCACCGGTGTGGCCGGCGCCGGGGCGATCGCCTACCTCGGCCGGCGACAGCCGGTCACCGGCCGGGCTCACCGGGCCCGGCAATGGCTCGGCCTGGCGGGCATCTTCGTGCTGCTGCTCGTGGCGATCGGCGTGAAGTACGCGACCGTGCCGGCGTTCGCCCTGATCTAGCTGGATCGAGTTGGCGTGTCTGGGAATGCCCTGTGCGTCTGTTCTCACGTGCGTCCAATGCCCCGTGCGTCGCGAGCGGTTGGCGGGCGTTGGGCACGGTGGAGGAGGGCGCGAGTTGGGTCTTAGCCACGTCGAGCCGGGACACCCCTGCCCGGGTGACGAAGTGCGCCTGGGGGGCCAGGGGCGGGTGTTCGGTCGATGCCAAACGTCACCCGGGCTGCGAGGGTGCGGCCGTGGGCTGGGGTGGGCGGTGTCCGGTGATGCCGAACGTGACCTGGGTGACGAAGTGCGGCCGGGGGTAACGCTAGAGGTCACCCAAGGCTGCGAAACGTCACCTGGGTAACGAAGTGCAGGTGCCAAACGTCACCCGGGTTGCGAAGTGCGGGGCCTGAACATCACCCGGGTTGCGAAGTGCAGGTGCCAAACGTCACCCGGGTTGCGAGGGTGCGGCCTTGGGCTGGGACGAGCGGTATCCGCTGGCGCCAAACGTCGCCCGGGTGACGAAGCGGGAGCTGAGTCGGGGCGAGTGGAGTCGTGTCGATGGCAAACGTCACCGTGGTCATGAAGGTGCAGCTTCGGCGTGCAAGAGCGCGGTCGAGTCCGAGGCCTCCTGCACACCCAGCTTGGCGTGTGGTCCACAGACTGGGAGTGAGTGGCTAGGCATGTCTCGTAATGCGAGCCCGTCACGAGCAGTCTCTGGCGGAGTGTGCGGCAAGGCGGACGAGCGAGGGCGTGGCAGAGCCACGTCGAGTCGAGGACAACGCCGCCGGACGCCCGTCAGGGTCCTGCGCAGCAGGGCGGGGATTACGGGACACGCGCTAGTCGATGTGGTCCAGGAGTGCGCGTAGGGCAGCCACCTCCCGTGAGAGTGCGAGGCTTCCCGCCGCGGTAATGGACAGCCAGGTGGACGATTTGCCCCGACGGCTCTCGCGAGACTGGTTCACATAGCCGGCATCGTCGAGCGCCCGCAGATGCCGGTTGAGGTTGCCGTCGGTGGCCCCCAACTCGTCGCGGACCCGGGTGAACTCCAGGGCGTCCACCTGGCTGAGCAGCGCCAGGATGGCGAGCCGAACCCGTTGGTGGACGACGTCGTCCAGATCGTGCAGGGGAGAGCCGTCCGCGCTCGGGCCGCTGCTCATCGCGAGGAGTCGGCCCGCAGCGCGAGGCCGGTGAGCGC
The DNA here is from genome assembly GCA_047974565.1 of Actinomycetales bacterium. Taxonomy (GTDB): domain Bacteria; phylum Actinomycetota; class Actinomycetes; order Actinomycetales; family CAWJMD01; genus JBDIAG01. The sequence continues at coordinate 58,662 of JBKECN010000046.1, read as the reverse complement.
GTAGTAGCCGCCGAGGATGAACAGCAAGGGTGCCGACTCCAGCCCGCCCAGGCCGCCGGCCAGGCCGAGTGCCACCATGCCCAGGCCGGCCACGGTGACCGCCGAGTAGTGCGAGAGCACGCCGAAGAGGAGGTTGCCGACCCCGACGGCAATGGCGATGGCGGGCATGATCCACAACGGAGGGGCCAGGGTGGCGACCGCGAATGCGCTTACCGTGATGCCCAGGCCGATCACCGGGTAGGCCCAGATGTGCTTGCCCCGGATGCCGAGCCGGATCGAGCGGCGGGCGAAGTACCCGGCGGTGAGAGCCCCACCGACCGGGCCGGCGATCGCCCAGTAGACCCAACTGATCGCCGGATCCCAGATCGTGTAGACCACACCCGAGACCACGGTGAGGGCGCCCCAGAAGAGCATGACGAAGGCGTAGCCGTGGTTGACCCGCTGGTTGGGCCGCTCGGCCAGATCGTGAACGGACTGGACTGTCATCGCTGGTGTTCCCATAGCTACTTTGTAGCGCAAAGTCTCAAACTTTGCAATGCAAAGTGAGCGATGGATTGGACATCTGTCACCACCTCGACGTCGGGCCCGCCGAACCTCAGGGGCCGCTCGCGGGGAGTCCCGGGGGCCAGGGGTTACACGGGGCTCTCGTCCAGCCCGGTGCCACGACGCCGAAGCCGGAGCAGAGCCCCGCCCAGGACGAGCAGGATGCCCACGCTGAGCGGACTCGTACTCATCCCGGTGTAGGCCAACGACGAGGACGCGCTCGTGCCCGAGCCGTCCGACGCCGATCCGGACGTGCTCGTCCCGCCCGACCCGGTGGACCCGGTGGATCCGGTGGATCCCGTGGACCCGGTCGAGCCACCGGAGTCCCCGGAGCCTCCCGAGTCAGCGGCGATGGTGAAGGACGTGGAGTCCTGGCCCACATTGCCGGCCGCGTCCTGAGCGGTGGCCTGCACGGTGTGCTCGGCGAGGGCGAGCGCAGTGGTCGGGGTGAACGCCCACGCTCCAGCGGCGTCGGTGCTCACCGTCGCCGGGGTGCCGCTGTCGATGCTGAGCTGGATGCTGGCACTGCGCAGGCTGGAGGATCCGGTGATCGCCGGCGTGGTGTCCGTCGTCGTCGATCCCGCTGCTGGAGAGACGATCTCGACGCTGGGAGCCAGTGTATCGATGGTGAAGGTGGAGGTTGCCTGGGCTCGTTGGTCGGCGCCGTCCACGACGCTTGCCACCACCGTGTAAGTGCCATCGGCCAAGCCCACCGCGGGCAGGTACTCCCATCCGCCCTCGGCATCGGTGGCCACCTGAGCCCAGAGGGTGCCACCCAGCGTCAAGTCCACCGTTGCCAGCGGCACATTGGAGGTGCCGCGCACCGGCGGTCGATTCTCGGCCAGGACGGCCCCAGTCGCCGGGGACGTGATGGCTATCGCCGGCTCGAGCGCGGCGACAACGAAGTCCACCGACGTCGCTGCTGTGTTGCCGACCGCGTCACTGCCGCTCACTCGAGCCGTGTATGGCCCGTTGGCCAGGGGTGAGTTCGGGGTGAGCAGCCAGTCACCGTGAGCGTTCGTCTCGACAGTGGTCTGGGTGCCGTCGAGGTCGATGGTCACCGTGCCGTTGTGGATATCCGACCGGCCACGAATCGGCGGACGCGCCTGGCTGGTGTGCTCGCCCTGCGTCGGCTCGTCAATGAGGATCGTAGCCGTCGTGTCGACAGTGAAGGTCACTGCGTCAGAGTCGATTTCAGCCCCGTTCAGGGCAGTGGCGGTGATGGTGTGCGGGCCGTCCGCCAGAGTGGTGAGTTGTTGGGACCACAGGCCGTCCCCATCCGTGGGCAGGGTGAGCGCCGCGGCGCCGTCCACCGCCAGTGAGATCGTTCCGGAGATGACCGTCGAGGTGCCGGAGCTGACCGGTGTCGCGTCGCTGATGGTCGTGCCCTGTTCGGGAGTGACGATGCTGACCCCGATGGTGGCGCCCAGGGTGAACTGTACGGAGTCGGAGGCCACGTTGCCGGCCGCATCGGTGATGCTTGCGGTCACCTGGTGTTCTGCGTCGGCGAGCCCGGTGGCCAGATAAGTCCAGGCGCCGGTGCCGTCGACCGGCACCGAGACCGGAGCCAGCCCGTCGATCGACAACTGGACCACTCCACCTGTCTGCGAGGTCGTTCCGGCGATCGTCACCGGTCCGGACGGCAGATAGGCGGCCTCGCGGGGCGTGACGATCTGGATCGTCGGGGCCACGGTGTCCACGGTGAAGGTGCTGGAGTCCGAGCCGGTGTTACCGGCCGGGTCGGTGGCGGTGACGGTGACGACATGCGCGCCGTCGGTGAGCGTGCCGGCCGGCGTGGACCACGTGCCGTCCGCCGCGGTGGTCACCGCAACCGGGGCCCCGCCGTCGATCGCCACCAGGATCGAACCGGAGAGCACGTCCGAGGTTCCGGTGACGGTCGGGCTGACCTCGTTGGTGCTCGACCCGTCGGCCGGCGCGGTGATGGCCACCACGGGAGGCGTCGTGTCGACGGTGAAAGAGGCTGTGTCCGAACCGGTGTTGCCGGCCGCGTCGACTGCCGAGGCGACCACCTGGTGTGGGCCGTCGGCCAGCGACACCGTCGACGTTGCCCACGCCCCGTCGCTGCCCGTGCCGACCATCACCGGGGTGTCGGCATCGACGACGAGGCTGATAGTGCCGGAGAGCACGTCGGAGGTGCCGGTAACGGCTGGCGTGGCGTCGTTGGTCAGCGATCCGTCTGCCGGCTCGGTGATCGTGATGGCGGGTGGGGTGGTGTCGACGGTGAAGGTCGTGGTGTCGGAGCCGGTGTTGCCGGCTGGATCGGTTGCGGTCGCCGTGACGGTATGGGGTCCGTCGGTGAGGGTGGGTGTGGTCAGGGACCAGGAGCCGTCCGCCGCGGTGGTCACGCTCACCGGGGTGCCACCATCGACTGCGACGAGGATCGAGCCGGAGAGCACGTCCGAGGTTCCGGTGACCGTGGGGGTGGCGTCATTGCCGAGCGAGCCGTCCGCGGGGGAGGTGATCGTGATGGCGGGTGGGGTGGTGTCGACGGTGAAGGTCGTGGTGTCGGAGCCGGTGTTGCCGGCTGGATCGGTTGCCGTGGCGGTGACCGTGTGCGGGCCTTCGCCGAGGGTTCCGGCGGGGGTCGACCAGGAGCCGTCGGCGCCGGTGGTCACGGTGACCGGGGTGCCGCCGTCCACGGCTACCAGGATGCTGCCCGAGAGGACGTCCGAGGTTCCGGTGATTGCGGGTGTGGTGTCGTTGCTCGCCGACCCGTCTGCCGGGGAGGTGATGGTGATCGCGGGGGCGGTGGTGTCGACGGTGAAAGTCGCACTGGTGGAGCCGGTGTTGCCGGCTGGGTCGGTTGCCGTCGCGGTGACGGTGTGCGGGCCTTCGGTCAGGGTCGGGGCCGTCAGCGACCAGGAGCCGTCGGGTCCGGTGGCCACGGTGACCGGGGTGCCGCCATCGATCGCCACGGTGATGGTGCCCGATTGCACGTCGGACGTACCGGTGATCGACGGGGTCGTGTCGTTGGTCACCGTCCCGTTCCCGGGGGAGGTGATTGTGACCGTGGGTGGGGTGGTGTCGACGGTGAAGGAGGTGGTGTCCGAGCCGGTATTGCCGGCGGGGTCTGTTGCGGTGGCGGTGATGGTGTGCGGGCCCTCGGCCAAGGTGGGTGAGGTGAGGGACCATGACCCGTCCGCTCCGGTGGCGACGCTCACCGGAGTGCCGCCGTCGACCATGACCTGAACGGTGCCCGACAGCACGTCGGAGGTGCCGGTGATCGTCGGAGTGATGTCGTTGGTGGCCGAGCCCTCGGCGGGTGCGGTGATGGCGATCGCTGGCGCGGTGGTGTCGACGGTGAAGGAGCTGGTGTCCGAGCCGGTATTGCCGGCGGGGTCTGTTGCGGTCGCGGTGACAGCATGGGGGCCGTCGGTCAGGGTCGGGGTGGTCAGCGACCAGGAGCCGTCCGGCGCCGTGGTCACGCTGACCGGGGTGCCACCGTCGACTGCGACGAGGATCGATCCGGAGAGCACGTCCGAGGTGCCGGTGATCGTCGGGGTGGTGTCGTTTGTTGCCGTTCCGTTGGCCGGTGAGGTGATCGCCACGACCGGGGCGACGGTGTCCACGGTGAACGTACTGGTGTCTGAGCCGGTGTTGCCGAGGCCGTCGACAGCACTCACCGTCACCGTGTGCGGCCCGTCGCTTAGGCCCGGCAGGGTGGACGACCAGGAGCCGTCCCCACCCGTGGTGACGGTGACGGGCGTGCCGCCGTCCAGGACGAGGGACACTGTGCCCGAGATCACCTCGGAGGTGCCGCTCACCGTCGGCGTCGGGTCGTTGGTCAGCGATCCGTCCGCGGGAGTGGTGATGGCCACGTCCGCAACGGTGTCGACGGTGAACGAGTTCGTGTCGGAGGCGCTGTTTCCGGCTGGGTCCGTGGCGGTGGCCGTGACGGTGTGGGGGCCGTCGGTCAGAGCCGGGGCGGTCAGCGACCACGATCCGTCCGCGCCCGTCGAGACGCTCACCGCGGTGCCGCCGTCGACTGCCACGGCGATGGAACCGGACAGTACTTCGGAGGTTCCGCTGATGGTCGGGGTGGCGTCGTTGGTGGTCGACCCCTCCGCCGGAGTGGTGATCTCGACGGCGGGTGCCACTGTGTCCAGCGTGAAAGACGAACTGTCAGAGCCGGTATTGCCCAGAGAGTCCTGCCCGGAGATGTTCACCGTGTGGGCTCCGTCGAGCAGGGTGGCCGGCACCTGGTACGACCAGGCGCCGGTTGCGTCCGTGGTGAGGCTGACTGGCGCGGACGCGTCCAGGGTGAGCGTCAAGGTGGAGTCGGGCAGATCGGAGGTGCCGGTGACCAGGGGCTGTGGGTCGTTGATCACCGACCCGTCGGCCGGCGCGGTGATCGTCACGCTGGCCGTGGTGTCCACGGTGAAGGTGGTCGAGGCGGACGTGGTGTTGCCCACCGGATCACTGGCCGTCACCGATGCGGTGTGCGAGCCGTCGGCCAGGGAGCTGACCGACGTATAGGTCCAGTTGCCGGACGCATCGGTGGGCACCGGGACCGCGGTGCCGCCATCGACCACCAGCGACACGGTGCCGCTGAGTACGTCCGAGGTGCCGCTGATCGTCGTGGTGGAATCGGCTGTCGCACTCCCATCGACGGGGGACAGGATCGCCACCGCCGGCCCGACGGTGTCCACCGTGAACGAACTCGACGTGGAAACCGAGTTGCCCGCCGTATCGGTACCGGACACCGACACCACCCGCACACCGTCGTCGAGCGAAGTGGTGGGGGTGTAGCTCCAGGCACCGGTGGCGTCGGTGCTCACGCTCACCGCCGGACGGCCGTCCAACACGAGTGAGACGGTGCCGCTGAGGATGTCGGAGGTGCCGGTGATGGTCGGGGTGTTGTCGGCGGTCGCGGAGCCGTCGGCCGGGCTGGTGATGGCGATGGTCGCCGCCGTGTCGCATTCCAGCCCGGTGGCCGGCGCCAGCGCAGACACGGACAGCGGTATCAGGTTCAGGCTCACGTCGCTGCCCAGGCCCAGATGCACGTCCGCGGTGAGGTAGGTCGCCTCGAAGGTGCCGCCGGCCCCGGTGATGACGCTGGGCGCCAACGTGAGGGTCACGGTGCGCCCCAGCGCCAGGCTGAAGGTCTGGCTGGTGCCCGGTAGCAGGGTCACCGCCGGCGCTCCGCCCACCGAAACTTGCACGGCTGAGCCGGTGATGCTCGCTGTGGAGTCGCCGCTCATCACGCTCATCACCGGATCGAGCGCCGAGACCGTCACCGCACCCCCGAGCAGGGAGATGTCCGCCATCGTCCCGCTCGCCTGCGACAGTACGCCGCGCGTGTCGTGGAACGTATCGACTTGGGGGAGTGTCGTCTTCGTTGTCGTGGTGACATCGCCGGTGGACAGCACGTCCGTGCCCGCCGCCGCGACCGTGATTCCGGCGGTCGTGGTGGTCGCCGAGGACAGCACTGTGTCGGGCGGCACACAGACCCCGTCCCGCCAGTGCACCTCGTGGTTGTAGGTCAACGTTCCGGTTTGCACGTCGAGCAGGGTCGGCACGGTGATGTCGACTTCCAGCAGGGTCCCGGTGGCGGTGTCGTCGCCGTCCGCGCCGGTGGGCACCGCCGTGGTGACCCCGCTGACCGGGACGGTGATCACTCCCAGCGTGGTGGCATCCACGTTGTCGGTGGTCGCCACCGAGCCCACTGCGGTGCCGGTGGGCCCGGTGGTATGCGCGACCCGCAGATCGGCCAGGCTCAGGCCGATGAGGTCCACACCCACACCCAACATGTCCGCGGAGGAGGTACTTCCGTAGACGGCGGTAGCGATCGGCTCCGCCCGGGCGGCCGGCGGCTGCCAGACCACGACGGACATGGCCAATGCGACGATGGCGACCACCGCTGACGGCCGCGGCAACACCGTGGTTAGACTCCGCATCCAGCACACTCCCCCGAGATCCAAATGGCAACAGAACCATTTTTCCCAGCATCTGCGGACCGTGAGGCCGCAGCGCTTGGGGTTTCACCCACGACCCGATTTGTCGCAACGGGTCACGATGCGCTGCCCCCGGTTTGGGCCAGCCTTACCTAACCGCGATCAGGTGAGGCTCACCGAGAGTGGCTGGACGGTCGCCCCCGTCACGGCACACGGCAGATGAGTGTTCGTCCTATATTGCTTGTCTGGCCGTTTCCTGTCATAGAGACGCTACTCGGATCACGCCCGGAACGTTGGCAATATTGCCGAACTGGCAGATATTCGAGAACCCCGGTCCATCCGGTCACCGCATCCCAGCTGCCAGCGGGTTGGTGGCGCCTGGGGCGCTGCCACCCCGCGAGCGGCACGGTCCCCCCGAGGGTGCCGTATCGGGCCGCCGGGGACGCGGCAGCGGTGTGGACCTCGGATCCGGCGGCCAATGTGGCGGTCACTGTCGCCGAGGGCATGGCCACGTTCGACAAGGTGGTGGACATCTCGAGCAACGCGATGGTGGCTCGGACGCTTGCCGGCCCGGATGGAGTTGCTGGTGTGTTTCATCTACTCCGACCGGCGGTAAGCGGGTGGGTGCGGGCTTGGCGACCGGGACGTGGCGGGCCGCTGATGATGACACCGCTCTGGAGGGGGTGAGCCTGTTCGTGGGGGACACGGTGGCCGTGGACGGTGCCGGCACGGCCCAGCCGGGCACGGACGGGCTGGTTGATGTCACGTTGAGCGAGCCTGACGGCACGGTGACCACGTGGGCGGGTAAGACCGCGGCGACGGCGTCGACGGCTGCGGTGTTCACTCCTGGCTTGGTGAAGGAACCCGGCAATGCTGGTACCACGACGTATACGCGTGATTCGACGGGTCGGGTGACCCAGATCCTGGCTCCGACGGGCCGGGGGTGACGTGTACGGGGTCGGCGCCGACCGCGGCCGGGTGTCGGTATCTGAGTCTTTCCTATGGCACGAGTGGTGCTTCGACGGGGAAACTGACGAGTGTGACCGCGAACCTGTGGAATCCGGCGAAGGCGGGTGGTGCCGGGATGGACTCCATCGGGGTGGCTTCCTACGCCTATGACGCCTCGGGTCGGTTGGCGTCGGTGACCGACCCGCGCACCGGCCTGGCGACGGGGTACTCCTATGACGGGACGACGCCGCGGGTGGCGAGCCTGACTCCGCCGGGGTTGGCGACGTGGCGGTTCGGGTACACCACGAGCCCGGTCAACGGGGTGGCGGCCACCCACCTGATGAGTGTGTCCCGTGACCCCGCCTCGGGTGGTGGGTCCCCGGTGCGGGTTGCCTCGTACGTGTATGGGATTGACGCCACGCAGGCCACGTCGGGGCTGCCGGATCTGCGGGCGGCCACCGCACCTGAGCCGGAGGGTGGGTGGGATCAGGGGCATACTCCGACGGTGGGGTTCGCGGTGTTCGATGCGGATCGGCCGGCGGGTTCGGTGGGTGACACCCCGGGGTCGGTGTCTGCGGGGGATTGGCAGTATGCGTCGGTGCAGTACACGGACCTGACCGGGTACACGGTGAATACCGCCGCGTACGGGGCGGGGGCGTGGCAGGTCACCGCCACCGATTACGACGACCATGACAATGTGGTGCGGTCGATCGACGCGAGTGATTTCGCGGCGTGGCGGGCCGCGAACGCGGCGGTCCCGGGTGCGGTCGGGGTGGACCGGTTCGCCACGATCACCGCGTACAACCCGGACATTGTCACCACCGCGGCGGTGACCGCGTCGAATCCGGACGGGTCGACCCGGACCGTGCCCACCGGCACCGTCGTGGTACCCGCCGGGACCCGGGCCACTGATGAGTGGGGACCGGCCCGGCAGGTCCCGGGCCCGGGTGGGGCGATGGTGTGGGCGAGACCACACCAACGCACCGTGTATGACGAGGCCGCCCCCAACAGCGGGGTGGATCCCAAGACCGGCCTGGGATATTCCCTGGCCACCACGTCGGTCACCGGCGCGGTCGATGCCACCTCCCCCACGTATCAGACCGACCCGGATTCCACGGTCAGTGCGGTGACCCGCACCGACTACGCCGCCCATGACGGCGGTCCCGCCACGGGCGATACGTCGGGGTGGGTGTGGGGTACCCCGACCCGGGTGACCGCGATCAAGAACCCGACCCCGACCGGTCCGGGGTATGGCGCCGGGCCCGGGGATGAGGTGCGGGACACCACCCTGGATTCGACAGGGCGGGTGATCCAGTCCCGGCAGCCGTCGGAGTCTGGTGGTGCCACGAGTCCGGCTGCGGGGCCGGGGACGTGGCAGACCCGCTACTACACTGCGGGCGCGCACCCCACCGACCCCGCGTGCGGGAACAAACCGGAATGGAACGGCCTGACCTGCACCACCGGCCCAGCGGTCCTGGCGGGGACCCAGACCCTGTCCCGGGTATCCGCGTACACGGTGTGGTTGGCCCCGGCCACCACGGTGGAGACCACCGCGACCGCGGGCGTGTCACGGACCACGACCCTCGGGTACGACACCGCGGGCCGTCCCACCACCACCGAGGTGTCACTGGCCGGGGTCACCGCCAGCCCGGGCGTGCCAGCGACCACGACAACGTATGCCACCAGCACGGGCCTGGTCACCCGGGTCACCTCCTCAGCAGGGACCCTGGACACCGGGTACGACGCGTGGGGCCGGGCCACCACGTACACCCCGGCTGGGCAGTCGGCCACGACCACCACGTTGGACAATGCGGGTCGGGTGTTGACCGTGACTGATCCGAAGGGCACCACGACGTATGGGTACGGCGCGGACGCGGACGGGACGGTGGAGCGGCGGGGCATGCCCACTACCGTGACCCACGTCACGAGCGGGCGGACGGTGTCGTTCGCCGGGGCGTATGACGCGGCGGGGAACCTGGTGCGGCAGGTGATGCCGGGTGGGATCACCCAGACCACCAGCTATGACACCGCCGGGCATGGGCGCCGCAACCGGCGATGAGCGCTACCGAGATTATCTCACCAGAATTTAGGGTCTGTTGGCGCCCGATTAAGGCCGGAGTGATCATGTGCGTGCCTTTCGATAGTCTATTGCTGATTGTTGGGGCGCCTCTGGAGGTGATCATCTTCGTTTCAACAGTATCCATTGCCATGGGGGTTATCCGGGCTCTTCTGTGGCGTCTGGTGCCCGGTGGTCGCCGATTATTCTCCGTTCCAGAGGGGCTTAGATGGCGTCGTTTCCCGTGGGGAGGGTGGGTAACGGTGGAATGGGATTCCCTGGCTAGGATTTTTCTGTACTCTCCGGATTCGAGTCCGGAATGGGACAGGGCTGCGTTCTTCCTGCGCGTTTCCCTGCATCGTAAGGTTGGAAGAATCCGAGAGGTTACATTCTTGGTTCTCTCTGCACGAGGCTACGACAAAGCACGGAAAGTACTGGCCGATTTGGCTCGGGAGCGGGGAATTTCTTTCGAAGGCTAGCTGGCTGACCTAGGCGATCGACAGCGGCCTGGGCCTGGCGAATCCGGTGGTGGTACGGGGTGATGTCACGTTCACGGTGAAGGGGGCCCGCTCGGGCCTGGCTATCGGGCAGGCCCGGGTGGGCAGCATCTGGGTCAACGACTTCACCCCCTACCCGTACTCGACGTCGCCAGTCGCTGGCCACCGTGTCGTACGTGTACCCCTGCGTAGTGTCGGCGCTGGTGGTCGCGTTGACCGAGTATCCGCCCGATGCGACAGCGTGGCACCGGCTACTCCGGTGACGGGTGTCAACCCCCGGCTAGGGTCATAACCCACCCACTGCGTCACACCCGTATACCCCGGTCGTGGTCCCACTGGCGAAGACCCGACGGCTCCTGACGGTTTTGCCCGCGGCATCAACCGGTCCACGGATAAGCAGGAGTAGTCATGGTCACCCCGCTGGCCCGTGGATATGTCGATACCAGTGACAACCCCGCCTGGACGGTGGAGACTCGACCGGTGACTGGGGGACGCGTTCGACCACGACCCGGTACCTGGCTTATCTGGGGAGTGGTTTGGCCGCGACTACCGACACGACCGCGGATCCGGTCACCGGGACCAGCACCGCGTCCACGCTGGAAGATGTGGACTGGACGGGGGGCGGCCAAGAGCCTGAACCGCAACGGCGTGAAGCGCTCCTATTCTCGAGATGGTCTCCGCCAGTATCGGGCCCCGTCCTATAAGAGGTAGAATGACGAACAATTTTCACGTCAATCATAGAAAGCCTCGGCGGTGGGCGCCGTGGTGGTAGAGAAAACGTCCAATTCCTTCCATGAACGCATTTGCGCCGTAAACAAACCAGGCGCGCTAGAAGCGTACCTCCGCGTCGAGGTCTTGGAGTCGTTTTATGAGCGAGGGGCGGACGGGGTCGATATGCAACTCGTCTGGCTTGATGGGCATGGAGAGTGGAATTTCTCAGACCGAGCTGACCCGGATGATTCTGATGCTAAGGTTGAGTTGAATCAAGGCCTTATCAATTGGTATGGAGAGTTTGTGAGAATCAAATACTGGTTACAGGAGCGAGAGGCACGGCACGTCTATAAGAAGCATTTTGCGTGGATACTGGAGTAGAAGAAAGGTTCGCCCTGACCCAGGTGCCGGAACGGCGGCGACGCGCCCCGTGGGAGTGAACCCATCACGAATCTCCCTTCAATCCAAGCAACCCCAACCATCCTCCACCAAACCGGATACGGTCTACTTGGAGGCCGACGCGCCGCGGGTGCGGTGCCGCGAGCATCGGGTGGTGGTCGCGCAGGTGCCGGGGGCCCGTCCGGGTGCCAAGCACACCCGCATGTGTCGGTGCAGGGGTCTTGGGGGCCAGGCGGTCCGGGAGCCCGGCGGTGCCGGCGCCTACGACGACGTATCCGACGACGACTGGTCTTGCCCCACTACCCGCCGAGCGTAGGCGACCATCTGGGCGTCGTACTCGGCGATGAGTGCTTCGGCTCTCTCGATGAAGAGGACGTAGTCCGCCTCCGAGGCTTCGTACGGGCCGATCCCCGTGAGCAGTCCCCGTCGTTCCCGGGCCAGGCTGCGCCGCAGTTCGTCGAGGCTGACGGCTGCGTCGGTGGTGCGACGGAAGATTCGTTCCAGCCCGGCGGCCACGACGATGATGAATCCCAAGGTCGGGCTTATCCAGTCCCAGCCGGGCAGGACCGCGTCGGTGAGCGGAATCGCCGCCCCGGCGACGATGATGACCAGCCACACGACCTGAATCCCGATCGCGCGCGCGGAGCCTGCCATGGTTGCCAGGCGGAGCCGACGCCGCAGGGCGCCGTCGTAGCGCCGCTGCCCGGGTGTTTGTGGTCCGAGCTCCGCGGCATGGTTCATGAATCCGCGCCTTTCAGTGCGTCGAGAGAGATTGTGAATGGGGCGCGACTGGGCTGCTCAAGGCCAGGCCGGATTGGCGAGAGAAAAGCGCACACGTGACGAGAAGGCAAGGTCACGCTGTCACGGGTGAATTCTCATTGCGGCCGCCAGCTTCACAGGATGGGTGGCAAGTCTGGCCCCTACGAAGGGTGAGGTCAACCCCCCGTGGGCACCGGTCAGTCCCCGATCGGATCCTATGGTGGGATGTAATCGTTTATCGGGCAACAGATTTCGACCATCCATGAATCGATCCACAACGGTTCCTCGAATCGATTTCACCTCAAACCTGACCCCATCGATGGCGGCTATGGGGCTTTCGTTCCTGATGGACGCGCGAGGAGCAGATGCACGTCCCACGAGTATTGCCACCGCATGGTGAATGCTGGTAATCCTGACGAGCCGGTTGCGTCCCGCCGTTCGGAAAGGGCCATTGTGATCGATTTATCAGTATCCGAGGAAACGCCGACGGAACTCGTCCCGAAGATGGGGCCGGTATCGAATACGGCGTTCTATCAGCAGCTCATCGTCACCGATGTTGCCGGAGGCTCGGCCGAAGGCGAGCCGCTCAACGAAGCACTGGACCCCTTCTCGCCTCCGCCGGCGGCACAGGACCACCCTGCGACCGGGGTGTTGCTCACCTTCGAGCAGGGCTGGTTCCAGAAGGGGCTGGCCTTGGGCGAGCTACGGATGTCGTTGTGCCTGGCGCCGGGGGAGGTGACCCGGCTCGCCATCGTCGACTGGCGCCGCCAGACCCAGGTGAAGGACGAGCAACGGCGCGACGACGTCGAGTCGCTGGGCAGCATCTCCTCGGCCGATATCTCGGCGGTGAGCGTGCAGGAGGCTGTGGCCAGCCATGCCGCCTCCTCGACGACGGCCACGACGGCGAGTGCCAGCCAGGCCGAGGCCGGGGGGCACGCCGGCTTCCTGCTCTGGGGTGGCAGCGCCTCGGGTTCCACCACGAATCGTCAGGGGCTGGTTGCCTCGTCCAGCACCGGCAGTCGCACTGTCGGCCTGTCCGCCGTGAAGGACATTCAGCAGACCACCCAGCAGGTTGCCCAGGCCACCCGTACCGCGCGGGCCACCCAGATCCAGGAGGTGGTGGAGTCGGAGCAGCAGAGCACCAGCACTCGGGTGGTTGCGAACTACAACCACGCCCACGCCCTGACGATGCAGTACTTCGAGTGTCTGCAGATCTTTGCCCTGGAGACCAAGGTGATTCAGGCTGATCGCTGCATTTTCGTACCCCTCGTACCGTTCGACTTCGACGAGGCCGGCATGAACGAGTTCAGCGAGGCCACCGTGGAACTGCTGCGCGAGGTGCTGCGCGACCTGGGTGCCACCGAACTGGAACAGAGGGTGGGCGATTACCGCACCGAGGCACCGCGGGTGCAGGCTGCTGTGCAAGCGCAGCGGGAGCGGTCCGCCACGCTGCGCCAGGAGATCGCCACGAACCAGGCGACGATGGCGATGTACCGTCGCTCCCTGCGTGACAAGGTGCGTGAGCTGGCCCAGGTCGATGCCATGCTCAAGACCCTCGGCGCCAATCCCGACGCCGACCCTGGGGTGGTCGCCCAGTACCGCGACAACCGCACCGAAGTGCTGGTACGCAGAGACCATGTCCAGGCGGAACTTGACGCACTGGAGAGCACCACCCCGGACTCGGAGGCCGAACTGAAGCTGGTGGACAAGGAACTCGATGTCCTGCAGGCCAGGCTCGATCTGTACACCAGGTTGCACGGCATCCTGCAGCAGCAGCGGGATGTGCTGAACCAGCAGATGTGGATGAGAATCAAGCCACCCGTGTGGCGGCGCCTGCTGGCCGACCGCACCTTCCCCTACGGGGAGTACGAGGGCCAGGAGATCGGCGGTCTGATCGATCCGACTCCGATCGGCTACTTCGGTTCCATGGTCGCCTTCCGGTGGGACTTCCCGGCATCGCGACGCGACCAGGCCGAGGCCTTCGAACGGAGCTTCACCCGGCGCACCACCAGGCACTCGCAGGTGGTGCTGCCTTCGGAAGGTGTGTTCGCTGAAGCCGTTCTCGGCCAGTCGAACTCGGCGGAGAAGATCGACATCACCCGGTTCTGGAACTGGCAGGACTCGCCGATTCCGATCCTGCCCCCGCAGATGGGCGAGGTGAGTACGGCGAGCCGAGCCCGGGACGTCGCGGTAGCCCCGCCTCTGGACTTCTCCGAGGCCCTGGTCGCGCTGAAGGATCAGAAGCTGCTGGTCGAGGAAGCCGACGAGGCCGCGGTGCTGGCGGCGCTGCAGTCCGCGGCGCCCCCGGATTCGACCTCCCAGCTGTCCGGCGCCGTTGCCGCCGCGATGAGCGCGGGCGAGGCGGCCTCGGCCGGGGCAGGTCGGGCGGGTGAGCGTTCGCTGGAGGCCAGCCGCAACGTCCAGGACTTCGTCGTCGGGCTGGCCAACAGCGAGGTGGCCAGGATCGGTGCCTCCGCGCTGGCGGCCCGCAGCGGTGGCCTGAGCGCGGTCGGCGGGCTGCTCAGCGCTGCGGGCAAGGGAATCACACTGGGGCAGGACGAACCCGCGCCGTAACCGCCCAGGTCACCGGTGCGCTGTGGCTCCCGGTGCACGCGTGCCGACCGCGATGGCATCGATGGCTGCCGCGGCGAGGGCCTGCGTCCGGTTCAGCAGGTCCGCCAGGCCGGGCCACTCGCCATAGCCGGCCTCGGGGTTGAGATGACCGACGGCGCCCAGGTCCACGGCCTCACTGCCCCAGGCCTGGCCCAGCGCGCGTACCCGGCTCGCGTGGCCGAGTGGGTCGTTGGCGCTGACGCCCAGCACCGACGGGAACCGGAGCCGATCTGTGGGGATCGGCAGCCAGCCTGCCTCGGCCAACTGGGCCAGCCGCGGGTACTGCGCAGGGAGTTCGTCGGTGAGGTCCGGCGGGGTCGCCAGCAGCGCACCTCGCACCGGCGTCGTGGACCGTGCCGCCCAATGGACGGTGACCAGCACCCCGGCGCTGTGCGCCAGGATGGTCGCCGGGCCGTCGAGTCTGTCGACGGCGTCCTGCAGGTCGCGGATCCTCCCGTCCAGATCGAGTTTCGACCGGGAGAACGAGTCCACCACCGTGACCTGCGGGTGGGCCGCGGCAAACCTCGTCTGCCAGTGGTCGGGCACGTTGGCACGCAGGCCGGCGACGACGACGATCCGGTCGCGATGGCCGACGGCGGGCCGGGAATCGCCGTGGCTGTCAGGGGACTGGTTCACGTCACTGCGCCTTGACGGCGGCGACCCGAGCCAGGCTCGACGAGTAGTACCGCAGCCCGAGAGCGAACGCGGCCAGGCTGAGCAGGCATGCGAGTGGAGAAAGGCGCATCGCGGCCTCAAGGCCGAGCCGGTCTGCCAGCAGACCTATCACGAAGGGCCCGGCCGCCAGACCCAGAACGTTGTTGACCAATGTCAGGCTGCCGAAGGCGGTCGCCCGGATCGAGGCCGGGGTCAGGTTGGCGACCATCGCACCCGCGGCACCCGAGGTGCCGGCCGCGAAGAACACACCTATCGCGAGCAGGGTCAGCTGGGCGGCGCCGGGGGCTTGGGCGAAGGCGAGGGACAGCAGGACCACACACAGCGCCGAGTAGGCGATGGCCGTGGTCCACTTGCGCTCGGGCCGAGTGCGGCTGAGGTGGTCGGTGATGACACCGCAGCCGATCATCCCCACGCCCATGATGAGGATGAAGAAGGCGGCTGCGGCACCAGCCCGGTCGGGTGCCAGGCCGTAGCTGCGGTTGAGGTAGCTGGGCAGCCAGGCGAACATCGTGCCGGCCACGAAGAGTTGCAGCCCGCTGCCCAGGTACGCGCACACCACCGAGGGTGTGGACACCAGGGTGCGCAGCGGGGCACGAGTGCCTGCGGCAGTAACCGGTTCGGCGTTGTCCGGGTGTCGGTGCGCGCCGAGCCGCCGGTCGTTGATCAACAGGGCGTAGAGCAGGACGAGCACCAGCCCGATGCAGCCCATCACCCCGAACGACCAGCGCCAGCCGATCTGCACCGCGATGATGCCCCCGAGGAAGACTCCCAGGACGGATCCGAAAGAGCCTCCCGCCATGAACGCGCCGGTCAGCGAGGCCCGGCGGGCGGGGGAGAAGACGGTCAGCACCACGGCGAGACCGACACTGCCGTAAGCGGCTTCGCCGACTCCGACGAGACAGCGAGCGACCAGCATCTGCTCGTAGTTCGCGGCCAGGGCTGCTCCCAGGGTGGCCAGGCTCCACAGGCCGGCCATCAGGACGATCGCCTTGGATCGTCCCCACCGGTCGCCGAGCAGGGACAACGGGACGGCCAGCACCCCGACGGTCAGGGCCACGATGCTGGTGAGCGCACCGAGTTCGGCGTCGGTGAGGTTCCATTCGATCTTGAGGAAGGGGAAGACGGCTGCGAGTACCTGCCGGGACATGTAATCGGACAGCAGCAGGCCGAAGGTGAGCAGGAAGACGATCCAGCCGAATGCGCGGGAGAGCCGAGGCGAGCCGTCGTGCGGCTCCAGCGGCGACTGGTCGAGAGCGGAGGTTGCCATGATGACTCCTGAGGCGTCGTTGCCGAGGGGATGACGTGAGAGCGGCAGTGCCGGAACACCAGTGGCCGTCTCGCACGGCCGGGCGCGGCGGTATTCCGGGGTGAGGCGGTGCCAG
The DNA here is from genome assembly GCA_047974565.1 of Actinomycetales bacterium. GTDB lineage: Bacteria > Actinomycetota > Actinomycetes > Actinomycetales > CAWJMD01 > JBDIAG01. The sequence goes on along the minus strand of JBKECN010000046.1, from coordinate 42,164 downwards.
ATGCGACCGCGGTTACGGTTGGCCGGGTGTGGTGACGGTAGAGGTCGCCGAGGGCGGCCTGTGGTCACCCGGGTGACGTTTGGCGTCCTGGGTGGGCGCGATGTGGCGTCCTGGGAGGACGCGTTGTGGCGTCCTGATGAGGTAGCCGGTTGTCACCCGGGTGACGGCGCGGCGCGGTGCGCTCAGGCGTGGAAGGTGAAGCCGAGCTGGCCGGCGCCCCGGTTGGGGGCGTAGCCGAGCTTGGCCAGCGTCTCGTCCACGGTGGAGTAGGTCTGCCCGATCCGGTAGATGTCGCGGGCGTCCTTGCCCGTGGCGACCTCTCGGCCCAGTTCGCCGGAGAGCCGGACCAGCTGTTCGATCTGCTGGACCGAGGTGTACTTCTGACCCTTACGGCCCCACAGGGTGTCCTCGTTTCCGGTGCGGCAGTGCAGCCCCATGGTCAGCGCCATCGCGTTGACCGGCAGCACACTGCGCATCAGCGTCTCCAGGGTGAGGCAGGCGCCGTCGGGGACCCGGTTGATGAAGTTCATCATGTTGTACGGGTTGGGGCCGTCGAAGCCGCCGCCGATCGCCACCCAGGTCAGGTTCATCGGGCCGAGGTAGTGTCCGCGCCGGATGAGACGCTCGACGGTCTCCAGCTGCGGAATGCTGGAGAGTTGGAAGTGCGGTTGAATTCCGTTGGCCCCCAGCCGCTTGAGGTGCTCGATGACCCAACCCGGGTTGGCCGGGACGTGCATCTCACGGTAGGCCTCGTAGACCTCGGGACGCTCGAAAGAGGTGCCGGCGATGTCGTCCTCGGTCATCAGCTCGACGATGTTCATCTGGCTGGTGTTGATCGCGATGGTGACCTGGTCGGGCTTGGGGTCGAGCTCGGCGAGCATGTGCCGAGTGTCGTCCTCGAGCCACTTTGCCTCGGTGCCCGAGCCTTCCGGGGCGAATGAGATCGAGCCGCCAACCTGCAGGATCATCTCCGGCACGGCCTGACGCAGCCGGCCGAGCAACTCGTTGAACAGGGACAGCCGCTTGGAGCCCTTGCCGTCCAGTTCGCGCACGTGGATGTGCAGGACGGTGGCACCGGCGTTCCAGCAGTCGACTGCCTGCTGGACGTGCTGGTCCATGGTCAACGGCAGGTCTTCGGGGAAGTCGGCGGGCTCCCATTCCGGGCCGTAGGGGGCGGCGGTGATGACCACCGGCTCCTGAACCTCGGGGAACAGGGCGTCGTCGTGGAAGTGCATCTGACTCTCCTTGTGTTGTGGCGTCCGGCGGAATGCCGGTCACCGGGTTCTGACGGGTTCTGCAGGTGAGATGGGTTGCCGGACAGCGGATCGCCCGGACGGGCGTTCGTGTTCAGAAAGTGGGTTCGCCGACGATTCCGGCGCGCTCCATCCGGCGCACGTCGGGCCAGTAGTCCTGGACGGCGTAGTGCTGGGTGGACCGGTTGTCCCAGATCGCGAAACTGTTCTCGGTCCACCGCCAGCGCACCTGGTACTCCGGGACGGCGGCCTGGCGGATCAGGTAATTGAGCAGTTCGCTGCCGCCGGGGGTGTAGTCGAAGCCGAACCGAACCCGTTCCGGGGTATGGAAGTTCACCAAATGCGTGGTGAAGGCGTTGACGAAGAGCACCTTCTCACCGGTCTCGGGGTGGGTCCGAACAACCGGGTGCTCGGCGTCCGGGAAGCGGTCCCGCAGGGCGTGCCGTTCCCCGCTGGGCAGGGCCGCACCGAAAGTGGCCTCAATGCTGTGCTTGGCGCGCAGCCCGGCGATCTGCTCCTTGACGGCCTCCGGCAGACCGGCATAGGCGGCGGCCATGTCCACCCAGATGGTGTCACCGCCGACCTGCGGGGTCTTCACGCACCGCAGCACCGAGCCCATCGGCGGATTCTGACGCCAGGTGGCGTCGCAGTGGAAGGCGTTCTCGTAGTGCTCGGGTGGGCTGTCCAGGTCCTTGTAGATGCGCACCAGGCCCGGGTGGTCGGGGTCGCTGCCCACCACCGGGTGGTCCTCCAGCGGGCCGAACCGTTCGGCAAGCCGGACGTGGTCCGCCCGGGAGATGTCCTGATCCCGCACGAAAAGCACCTTGTGTTGCAGGAGAAGGGACTTGAAGGCGGCGAACAGCTCGTCGCTGGCCGCGACCTGGGCGAGGTCGACGTCCGCAAGCTCTGCGCCGATGTAGGCGGTCAGGCGCAGCGCACGGATCGGGTTCTGCTCGTCGGCCAGCGCGATAGGCGCGCCGGCGTCGACGGCCTGGGTGGCGTTGATGGTCATGACTCTCCTTGTCGGTGTGTCATCCCGGCGACGTCGGTGTCGTCCGGGGAAGCGATGAGAGGGCTCAGGCAGAGTTCTCGAGAGTGAACACGTGCGAGCCGATGCCGCGGCCCGACTCCAGGTCGATGTGGGCTTGCACCGCGTCCTGGAGCTCATATCGATGGTTGATCTCCACCACGATTCGTCCGGCAGAGACGTGGTCGAAGAGTTCGGCGGCCAGTGCGGCGCGCTCGGCCGGGTCGGCGATGTAGTCCGCCAGCGCCGGACGCGTCACATACAGGGAGCCCTTCATCGCCAGTTCCATCGCGTTGATGGGTGGGATCGGGCCCGAGGCGGTGCCGAAGCAGACCAGCAGGCCGCGGCGGGCCAGCGAATCCAGCGACGACTGGTACGTGGTGGCCCCGATGCTGTCGAAGACCACCGGAACGCCGACCCCGTCGGTGAGCTCGCGCACCCGGGTGGGCACGTCCTGCTGGGTGTAGACGATGGTGTGGGCGCAGCCGTGGGCTTGGGCGACCTCGGCCTTCTCCGGGGTGGAGACGGTGCCGATCACCGTGATGCCGATCTCGCGTGCCCACTGGGTGAAGATCTGCCCGAGACCCCCGGCTGCTGCGTGCAGCAGCACCGTGTCGCCGGCGCGCAGCCCGGGGACTACCCGGCGCAGCAGGTAGGCCGCGCTGAGTCCGCGCATGGTCATCGCGGCAGCGGTGTCGAAGTCGATCGCGTCGGGCAGGGCGATCAGGTGCTCGGCCGGCATCACGCGTTCAGTGCTGTAGGCGCCCAGCGGGCTACCGGTGTACGTGACCCGGTCGCCGGGTGCGAAGCCGTCGACTCCCGGCCCGGCCTCGACCACCACGCCGGCGGCCTCGACACCGAGACCGGCGGGCAACTCGGCCGGGTACAGGCCGCTGCGGTAGTACGTGTCGGCGAAGTTGAGACCGACTGCGCCGTGCCGGATCCGGACCTCCCCGGGGCCGGGGGAGCCGACCCCGAACGACTCCCAACGCAGGACCTCGGGAGTCCCGGCCTCATAGAAGCGAATACCTTGTGCCATCGGATCTGCCTTTCGTGATGTCCACCCGACGGGGCGGTTTGCGGGTGTGGCAGCAGGCGTGGGCGCCGCTGCCCGGTGGGGTCGTGCCGGGTGTGCCGTTGCCCGGCACGGGTGTGGTCGTCGACGTCGCGGGTTGGCGTCGTGGGTCGGGGTTGTGACGGGTTGGCGTCGCGGCCGCCGCCGCAGTCTGCGGGGGTGCTGTGTCTGCGGGCCTGCGTTGTCGGCCCGCTGGTGCTGTCGGCCGGCCAGCAGCGTCGGCGCGGGGTGCTGTCGGTCCGCCTGTGTTCTCGGCGGGATGGTGCTGTCGTGCTGGGGCGCTGGCGTTGGGCGGTCGGGCCCACGCGACGTTGCTCCCGCGCGTGAGGCACCATCACAGGGTCTGGTGGGATGGCCGGCCGGAGCTGGCGGTCGGGCTGGTGTCTGGAAGGGCTGCGGGCCACCTGGTCAGCGACCGGGCCCTGGAACTCGATGTCGATAAAGGTACGGGTCCACAGGGCAGAAATCTTGACCGATCCAGACAGATTCCTTATCTTTTCCAGACAGAAGTGATGTCCCGGGGTGACAGCAGGCCGCTGGGACCTGACCGGGACCCGACCTGAACCGGCCTCGCTCGTGCGGGTTCTCAGTTCTGCGGGCCTCACCGGCGCCGACCACGGCGCCCACGTTTCGACGGGGAGCAACCCAGGCCCCTCGGGGCCACCTGGCGAGTTCAGGAGGACGACCAGTGGCGATCAGCATGCGCGCGGCGACGCTGCACGGATATGTCGAGGTGGCCGAGTCGCTCGGGCTTGACCCGGGAACACAGTTGGCCGAGGCCGGGCTGGACCCGGGGGTGCTGGCCTACCCCGACCGGTGGGTGTCGGCGGCGGCGATCGCCAGGCTGCTGCACAACTCGGCGACCAGCGCGGCCACCCCGGACTTCGCACTGCGCCTGTCGGCCCGGCGCAGACTCTCCACCCTCGGCCCGCTCAGCCTCGTGCTACGCGAGGAGCCGACCCTGCGTACCGCGCTGGGTCTGCTGCTGCGGTACGAACGCAGTTACAACGAGGCGTTGCGGATGCGGCTGGGCGAGGCCAACGGCGTCGCGACGATCACTGTCTCGCTCGAGTTCGACGAGTTGGTGCCCTCGGGGCAGGCGATGGAGCTGGCGGTGGCCGCCCTGCATGGGATCGTCCGCGAGTTCGTCGGGCCGAGCTGGACGGCACTGGCGGTGTACTTCGCCCACCCAGGCCCGCGTGAGCTGTCTGCGCACCGCGAGGTCTTCGGCCCGCGAGTGGGTTTCGGTCGCGAGGTGAACGGCATCGTGCTGTCCGCGGGTGACCTCGACGCCCCGAGCACCCTGGCGGATCCCTTGCTACGCCCTTACAGCGACCAACTGCTGGCCTCGCTGACCGCACCGCGTCAGCCCGGAGCCGCCGCGGCCGTCCAGGAGGCGATGGAGCTGCTGCTGCCGTTGGGGCGCTGCACGATGACCCAGGTGGCGCGCAGCCTGGGAGTAGATCAACGCACCCTGCATCGCCGGCTGGCCGCCGAGGGGGAGACCTTCTCCGGGCTGCTGCACCGGGTGCGTGGTCAGCTGGCCGGACGGCACCTGTCCGAGGGACGCTATTCGATGACTGAGATCTCGGATCTGCTGGGCTTCAGCGCCCCGAGCGGCTTTACCCGCTGGTTCCGTCAGCAGTTCCACACCAGCCCGCGACAGTGGCGGCAGGCACGCATCCGCGGCGCCGGTTGAGGACGACGGTGGCGAGGACGGGATCAGCGCGCGCTCGGGTCCTTGCCCGGGGTGGGACCGGTGGAATCAGTGCCCGGCGGACGACTCGATCCGCGCAACTGGTGCGGCAGGTCAGCCCCGGGGTGCGGCCCGGTCGAAGTAGGCCAGCGCCAGGGCCACCGAGAGTCGGTTCTGCTCGAAGGGCACCGGGAGCATGCCCAGGGCCCGCTCGACCCGGTGCTTGACGGTGTTGCGGTGCACGTAGATGCGTTGTGCCGCATTGGAGGCGTTCTCGCCGGCGTCCAGATACGCCCGCAGGGTGAACCGCAGCCGGGCCAGCTCCTCGCCCTCCTCGGCCAGCGGCCCGAGCACCTCGGTGACCCAGGGCTTGGACTCCTCCGGGTGCAGGGCCAGCAGGCTCGCCGCGGCCACGTCCCGGTACCGGGTGAGTCGTTGGTCCAGCGAGCCGGGCAGGTCGGCCACTCGCCGGGCGGCCTGAGCCTGTTGATGGGTGAGCCGGAAGCCTTGCAGCCCGATGGATGGCTCGCCGGCCGCGACCCGCACGGTGTCGCCGTGCTCGCGCACCACCCGGGAGAGCGCGGTCAGGGCCCGGGTGGGGGCGCTGGCGATCGAGATCCAGGCCAGCACCGAGCCCAGGTCCTGGGGGACCACGATGAGTTCACGCACACCCGGCTGGGTGAGCAGGCTGCGCACCAGCATGGCCATCCGTGATGCGGGTACCGCCGCATTGTCCGACCACAGCAGCAGGCCCAGGTGTCGGCCGCTCACGTCGTAGTGCAGGACGGAACTGGCCACGTCGGTGTCGTCGGCGTCCTTGAGGACGTAGTTGACCTGGGCGGCCGTGGCCGCTCCGGCGGTGCGGGTCCACAGCTCCTGGGTGCGGGCGTGCTCGGCCCCGGCCGCGGCGGACATCAGGTTGAGGTACCCCAGGTGCCAGTCGACCAGGTCGGCGACGGCCGCCACCGGAGCGCCTTGGGGCATCAGCCGGTCCAGCTCCTGGAGGATCTGTCCCAGCAGCCACCGGTGCCCCACCTGGTAGACCCGGATGGTGTTGTCCGCGGGGACGCCCCGCTCACCGAGGCGCCGGGCCAGCGCGAGTGAGGCGGTCGTGGGGTGCAGCTGGCTCAGTGGCAGATGCTGGCCCATCGCGGTGAGTGCATTGTCCACATTGCTACGTGCCATCTGTTCCAGCACCCGGCGCAGACCGCTGTCCGGCCCGCCGGCCTCCGGGATCTCGGCCGCGAGCAGCTCGGTCACCTGATCGGTCAGGTCGGCTAATCGGCACAACATCGAGTGTGAGGCCGCTTCGAGTGCCTCATCCCATTCGTACACATGTGTTGTCGTCGTTGACATGTCGGAGTGTAGGGACGGGTTCGGCGACGTCGGCAAGTGGGCTTGTGCAGGGTGAACAACGCCGGCCGTCCAGCCTGACGTAGCCGACAACGGCGCCGCCCGACCCTGGTGTGCCCCACCCGCTGCCGCCTACGGTCCAACCGTGGTCATCGGCGACCGCCGGAGACCCGGGTCAAGGACGATCCGAAGGGAATCGCAATGGGCTATGAGCTCCGCACGAACACCATCGAGCCTCGGCGCCAGACATTCGACACCATCGTCGAACGTTTCGGTGAAAAGGCCGCATCCCGGTACCAGGAGGGTACCTACGGGATGCAGCCGACCGAGAACTTCCATTATCGCCCGTTCTGGGCACCGCAGCACGAGCTGTACGACCCGGACTACACCGTCCTCAAGCTGACCGATCCCTACTCCTACACGGACCCGCGTCAGTACTACTACGCCACCTACGTCGCCAGCCGCGCCGAGGACTACGACAGCTTCGGGCGCACCCTGAAGTACGCCGAGGAGCGCAACCTGCTCGCCGGCCTGCCGGAGCAGTGGCTCTCGCTGGTGATCAGCTGCTACCTGCCGCTGCGCCACTACGAGGCCGGTGCAGAACTCATCTCGATCAACGGCTGCCGGTTCGCCTACGGCACCAGCGTCTCCCAGGCCGTCGCCTTCGCCGCCTTCGACCGCATCGGCAACGCCCAGGTGCACTCGATGATCGGCCTGGCCGTCGGCGAGGGCTCCTCCAACGCCCTCGACCAGGCCAAGCAGCACTGGCTCGAGAGCGAACACCTGCAGCCGCTGCGCGAGTACGTGGAGAAGGCGCTGATCGAGAAGGACTACGCCGTCGGGCTGATGGCCATCGACCTGGTGGACGGCCAGATCTTCCGGCTGATGCACGAGTACACCGACGAGCACGCCCTCACCGGCGGCGCCGGCGTGGTCTCGCTGCTGGGCCAGCACTACACGAACTGGTATGCGGACCAGTGCAAGTGGCTCGACCCGCTGATCAAGGCCTGGACCGGCGACCCAGAGGCCGGCGAGGCCAACGCGGCTGCGCTGGCGCAGATGATCGGCGAGCGGCTCGAAGCCGCCACCGCGGCCGTCGCCCCGATCGCGGTGGAGATCGACAAGGCACTGGGCGGAACCGGGGCCGTCGAGGCCGCCGCTGCCTACCGCGACGCCCAGATCGAGCGCTACCGCGGGCTCGGCGTCCCGTTGGAGGCATGAGCCCACCCGCTCGGCCAGTGCCCCGTCTCGCTTGCTGGCGAGACACTTCTTCCACCACATCCGATTACGCGAAAAGCGCACTGTGACAAGGACACACCATGGCAGAAGCCAGAACTCGACCGGCTCGTCCGGCGAGTGTCGACATTCAGGACACTGAGGCGAACCGTCCGCTGATCGAAGCGATCGAGGAGGACAACCCGGCGGCGGACACCCTGCGGATGCCGGGACTGGTCAAGATCCGCACCGATGGCAGGCTGGTGATCAACCGCGAGACCGTCGAGAAGCACATGGGGCGGGAGTGGGAGACGCTGGAGTTCCAGCTGGCGATCGTCTCGATGTCGGGCAACCTCGACATCGAAGAGGATGAGATCGTCGTCGGCTGGCGGCGCTGACCACCAGAACGACCGCACCACAGCGCATCTCGAAGCGCCCGACCCGCCAATCCGCGCGGACGAGCGTTCTCGGGGGCGATCGAACCACACCAGGCACGGGACAACGTGTCTCGTGCCCAGAGAACATTCATCGCAGATAGACGCTAGGAGATAGACCATGGCCAAGAAGGCCTCGATGCGGGAGCGCTACGCCCAGCTCACCCGCGGACTCGACTGGGAGCCGAGCTACGTCAGCCAGGACGAGCTCTACCCGTACACCACATTCGAAGGCATCAAAATCCACGACTGGGACGCCTGGGAGGACCCCTTCCGGCTCACCGTCGACGCCTACTGCAAGTACCAGGCGGAGAAGGACAAGCGCCTGTACGCGGTGCTCGACTCCTTCGCCCAGGCCCAGGGCCACCTGCAGGCCACCGATGCCCGCTACATCAACTCGCTGCGCCTCTTCCTCCAGGGCGTGACCCCCCTGGAGTATGCCGCGCACCGCCAGTTCGCCTACCTGGCAAGGCATCTCAACGGCCCGGGCCCGCGCTTCGCCTCGCTCTGCCAGAGCATCGACGAACTGCGGCACAACCAGACCGAGACCCACGCGCTGTCGATGTACAACAAGTACTACGACGGGCTGCACGACCCCAACCGGATGCACGACCGGGTCTGGTACCTCTCGGTGCCCAAGTCGTTCTTCGACGACGGCATCTCCGCCGGCCCGTTCGAGTTCATGGTCGCCATCTCGTTCTCCTTCGAGTACCTGCTGACGAACCTGCTCTTCGTGCCGTTCATGTCCGGTGCCTCGTTCAACGGCGACCTGGGCACCATGTCGTTCGGCTTCTCCGCCCAGTCGGACGAGTCCCGGCACATGACCCTGGGCCTGGAGGCGATCAAGTTCATCCTCGAGCAGGACGAGGACAACGTGCCGATCATGCAGGACTGGATCGACAAGTGGTTCTGGCGCGGGTACCGGCTGCTCGGACTGGTCGCCTGCATGCAGGACTACTTCCTGCCGAAGAAGGTCATGTCCTGGAAGGAGGCCTTCGAGCTGTACTTCGAACAGCAGATGCTCGAGGGACTCTTCCCCGACCTGGAGTACTACGGCATCCGCCCGCCCCGGCACCTGGACCAGGCCATCGCCGAGAAGGAGTACCTCTCGCACCAGGTGCACTGGATCCTCTACCAGTGGTCGCACGCCGCGTCGTTCACCACCACGGTGCCGCACGACGAGGAGATGGACTGGATGTCCGAGCAGTACCCGGACACCTTCGACAAGCACTACCGTCCGGTCTACCTCAAGGCCCGCGAGATGCAGGCCGACGGCAAGCGCTTCTTCAATGGCGGGCTGCCGATGCTCTGCCAGACCTGCCAGATCCCCATGGGTTTCACCGAGACAGGCAATCCTTCGGTGCAATCCCAAAGGCATTCGGTCTACGAGGGGGAGCGATACAACTTCTGCTCCGACGGATGTAAGTGGATCTTCGACCGCGAGCCGTGGAAGTACCGCCAGGCGTGGCTGCCGGTGCACCAGATCTTCCAGGGCAACTGCGGTGGGCCCACCATCCCGGACGTGCTCAAGTGGTACAACCTGCAGCCCGGAGACTCCGGGGAGTATCTGGACAGTGCCGACGCCAAGAACTGGGCGCAATGGCACGCCGCTGCCGGGGTCAGCTGAGCCACCCGTTAGAGCGCACCCGGCCGGTCATCGGCCGGGTGCGCCACCCACGGGTCACCGGCACCCGATCGCCGGCCCGCCGATGATGCCGGGCCGGCTGCCAGCCGGCCACAAAGACACAGCCAGACAAGGAGATTGACATGAGCGAGACCCAGATGGTCTCACCGCCGACGGCCTTCGGCGAATACAACTTCCCCTCCCGCGACCGGATCGAACTCTTCGGTGACGACCAGCTCGTCAACGTGTGGTGGCGAGGCAACATCTTCATCGTCGCGCCCGGGTGCTTCCGGGTGCCGCGGGCGATGACCTGGGCCGACTTCACCGCCCAGGTGGTAGGGCCGTGGGCGGCCGCCGACCCCGACTTCGACGCCGACAAGGTCACCGCCTGGCACCTCGACGACACACCGATCGAGCCGTCCCCCGAGGACACCCTGGAGAGCCTGGGCATCGCACACAAGGGCCTGGTCAGCTTCACGCTGGCCTGACGAGACCGGGGGCGGGGCAATGGCGCCCCGCCCCCAGCCTAGGAAAGGAGCTTGTCAATGACGACGCACACGATCCGCATCGACTCCCTCGACCGCGAGGTGGAGTGCGAGGAGAGTCAGAACATTCTCGACGCCTGCCTGCGGGCGGGTGTCTGGCTGCCGCACGCCTGCACCCATGGCACCTGCGGTACCTGCAAGGTGGAGGTCCTCGACGGGGAGGTCGACCACCAGGACGCCTCGGCCTTCGCGCTCATGGACTTCGAACGCAACGAGGGCAAAACCCTTGTCTGCGTGGCCACTCCGAACTCCGACGTCATCATCGATGCCGACGTCGAAGCCGAGGAGGGGATCACCATGCACCCCGTCCAGGACTACGTGGGCACCATCTCCGCCATGCAGGACTGCGCCCGCGAGACCAAGCGCATCACCATCGACCTGGACACCGAGATCACCTTCAACGCAGGCCAGTACGTCCAGGTGCGGCTGCCCGGTGACGACGGGGTGACCCGCAGCTGGTCGATCGCCAGCCCGCCCTCGAGCACCCGGCAGATCGAGCTGACCGTCAAGCGCACCCCAGGTGGGCGCGGCACGGACGGCTGGATCTTCAAGGATCTGGCCGTGGGCGACACGATCTCGCTGGCCGGGCCGTACGGCCGGTTCTTCGCCCGGCCGTTGCGGGAGAAGCCGATGATCATGATCGGTGGCGGCACCGGACTGGCACCGCTGAAGTCCATGGTCGCCTACCTGCTCGAGGAGGGCATCGAGGACGAGATCTACCTCTACCACGGAGGTCGGGAGGCGGTGGACCTCTACGACGTGGAGTTCTTCCGGGCACTGGAGGAAGAGCATTCCGACGTCTTCCACTACCGGCCCTGCCTGTCCCAGGAGGAGGGCGTGGACGGCACCTCGTTCGGCCTGGTCACCGATGTCATCGCCGACGACTTCCCCACGCTGCGAGGGCATGTGGCGTATCTGTGCGGGCCGCCACCGATGGTGGAGGCGTCGATGAAGATGCTCATGAAAAAGCGCCTGTTCCCGCGGGACACTTACCGGGAGGACTTCTTCGACTCCTCCGACAAGGCCACCGGTGGGGTCCGCAGCCCGTTGATGAGGACGTCAGGATGAGTGTCATGACCGAGGAAATGGCAATGGGCCCAGGGCCCGCCGAGGACTCCCAGCGGGACGTGGTGTTCACCCCGTTCATGCTGCGGGTGCGGGACGCGGTACGCGGCGATTCGACGCCTGCCGTGCTGCATTTCGAGTCCAGCCGGCCGACCGGGATCGCGGTGGCGATCGACGAGTGGTTCGGGCTGCGGGCCCGGGCCGAGCACGTCATCTGCGAGGCCAACGCGATGCTCGACGCCCAGGCCGAAAGGATCCTGCTGGAGGACGAGTTCGGCACCGGCCACCTGAGTTTCACCCTCAGCTGGCGGGACCGGTCGCTGCGGATCGGGGTGGGCATCGACAGCGTCCACTCCGGGCATGTGCGCACCGAGGAGTCGTCGTGGTCGCCGGGCAGCCAGGACGTCAAGCCCACCGACCAGGACTTCCTGGAGGACCTGGCAGTTGGCCTGGTCAGCCTGACCCCACCCGAGGTGGACGTGGCTGCCAGCGAGGACTCGAAGGACGGTGGACGCGATGAGTGAACGGATGATGGCGACCTTCACCTGGACAGGAGACACCAGCGAACTGCGCGGCCGGTACGACCGGGTGCTCGAGCATGTGGTCGAGGTCTCCCCGGCCCGTCCGCTGGTGCACCTGGCCTCCGACATCGACACCGGCTTCCGGGTGATCGACGTGTGGGACAACGAGCAGGTGTGCCGGGCCATGGTGGACAACCCCGCCTTCAAGGAGACCCTCGCCGAGTACGGGCTGGGGGAGGTGGACATCACCATCGCTCCCGTGCACAACCTGGGGTGGCCGGTCTCGGCGATGCCGATGTACCGCTGATCCGGCTTGGGGCCGATCGGCTTCTGGCTGATCTGGCCTGTGGCTGATCTGGCTTCTGGCTGATCTGGTGCCGGGACGTCCGTCGAACGGTGCCCGATCTGCGGGCGCGACTGGGGCGGTGTGGCTGCGGCCGCATCGCCCCTACGTCGTGTCAAGCCCTACGTCGTATCGGGTTGGTACGCGGGGGAGCGTCCTGGCCGTTCGTTGACCTCTACGATCACCCGGGGATGCCAGGTCCGAGCCGGCATCGCGCAGGCAGAGACGGGCCGACGGCATCCGGCCGACGCCCGCACACGAGAGGAAGATGCCCCGTGGCTGATCCCAGCCCTGTGATCGTCATCGGCGGCGGCCCGGTCGGGCTGGCCGCAGCGCTCCTGCTGGCGGGGGCCGGGCACCGGGTCACCGTGTACGAGGCGAAGGACGAGGTGCCCACCGCCCAGACGAACAGTTACCCGCTCGGCCTCAACGCTCGCGGGCAGGAGACCTTGCGGCGAATCGACCCGGCACTCCTGGAGCAGGTGCTCAAGGAGGGTGCCCTTGTCAAGGGGTGGCGCATCTTCGCCGGCCAACGCAAGGTGGCAGAGCTCGACAGCGGGACGGTCGTCGCTATCACCCGCGGCTACGTCAACGAGGTGCTGCTCGAGGCCGCCCAGGCGAGCGGGTCGATCACCGTCGTCACCGGACACAAACTCACCAGTCTCGACCTGCCTTCGAAAAGTCTTGTCTTCGAGACTGTCTCGGGTGAGGCGGTGACCGTGGACGCGAGCCTGTCCCGCGTCATCGCCGCCGACGGGGTGTGGTCGGCCACCCGTCGGGCGCTCACCGAGCAGCTGGACGGCTTCAACCCAGAGATCGGCGACTGGGGTGTGCGCTTCCGGGTGCTGTTCTCCCAGCCCGGCGTCAGCGCGGCCGGGATGGACCCGTACTGGCACTACATCTTCGGCGACAAGGGCGTCTACTCGGCGACTCTCAAGGACGAGGTGTGGACGGTCTCCACCACCGCCGTGACGGGGACGCAGGATGAGGAACTGCTGCTCGCGGACGAGCCCACGCCGGAGAACCTGCGTGGGCTGCGCCGGTATGTGGCGACCTACGCCCCGTTGGCCGCGCCGCTGCTCGCCGACCAGGATTACGTCGACTTCTTCTCCCGCGACTCGTTCTCCGGGGCCGTCGTGCGGTGCCCGTACCTCAACGTGGGGGAGTGGCTCGTGCTCATCGGCGACGCCGCCCACAGCGTGCTGCCGCCCACCGGCGAGGGATTGAATTCCGGGCTAGAGGACTGCTGCTACCTGGTGGACCAGCTGACCACCGGCTCGGCGACCCCGTTCGCCGACTACAACGCTGCGCGGATGCCGGACCTGCAGGCCCTGGGCGAATACGCCTGGACCCTTATGGAGAACATCAGATCCACCGACCCCGCGCGCAAGAGGACCAATCTCATCCTGCGGATCGGCGGCGCGCTCGGCCAGAAAGTCGGCTTCAAGGGCAGCCAGGTGGAAGACAAACTCTTCGGCCCGGACGCCGATCGGACCCCCTACCGGGAGATCTTCGCGCCGTGGATCAGGGAGCGAGAGCGGGTGTACACACCGCTCTACCGGGTCGTGCGGGCCGGGTATGACGTGGCGGGGAGACTCAGGCGCCGTCGATCCGGGTGAGAGGCGTCGACGGGAGGGGGGCGTTTGTTCTGTGCCCCGAATCGGGGGCTAGCGCGGCTGGTGGTCGGGTGCCGGGTCGCGCATGTCGACATTGGTCGCGCTCTCCAACTCCTCGATCATCGCGCCGACGTGCCGGGCCAGGTCGGGTTGGGGCCCGGTGCGCAGGAATGCCTTGAGTGACACTGCGCGTGCCGCGGTAAAGGTCGCGAGCCGCTGACGGGCGGCGCGTTGTTCCGGGGTTGGGTCGCCTTCCAGGTCGAGATCGACTCCCAACTCGGCCCTGGCGGTGACGAGGATGTGTCGCAGAAGTTCCAGACTGTCGCCTTCCTGGGAGGCTGCTGCCATCAGCACCGCCCCGCACAACTGCCCGCGCGCCTGCTCGAACACGGCGGAGTTCGCCGTGAGAATTGTTCTCATCCACAGCAGGTCGCCCCCGCGCAACGCTTGGTCGGCGGCGCGTGAGGCGGCCTCAGCGTCGGCGAGGATGGCATGGAGCTCTTTGAAACCCGCCTCTCCATGAAGGTCGAAGCGGTCGGCCAAGGCCAGGATCGCCAGGTGCTGGCGGGCGACAGGGTGGTCGGTGGCGGCGAGATCTTCGCGCACTTCCTTGCTGCGCAGGTCCTCGTGGCCTTGCAGGAAGGTCAGGGACTCATGCCAGGTCTGCGTCGCGATCCAGTCGTTGATGAGGCGTTGGCCGGCGCCGAGGGCTCGCAGTCGTGCGACCACCGCTGCGAGGCCGTCCTCGGCCACCTCCCGGATGAGGGCCCGCACCGGGTCGAGTTCGCGGTCGGTCTCCCCGCCGTGGAGGAACTCGACGATGTCCGCTGTGCTGGGGAACACCGGGTCGGCCAGCGTCTGCTCGTGCTGGGTGAGGAGATCTGCCAGCGCCTCGGGATCGGAGATCGTGCTCATTAGGCTCACGATCGCCTCGTAGTGGGCATCCGGGATGGACGCACTCACCCAGGCGGGCAGGCGCTCGCCAGGAAGTCCAGTTGCGGCTCCTCTCACCAGCATTCGGGTGTCGACGACGAAATGTCTGGGCGCGTCACTCGAGCCGGCCACAGCCTGAGCCGCCTCGCTGAGCAGTCCCTCTCGATCAGCCTCCACGTCGCTTGCCGCCGTCCACTGGCAGAGACGGGCCAGGAGGAAAGCACGGGTGAGCGATGGCAGGGCGTCCAGCGAATCCCGCCAGCGGCACACAGCCTCTGCCCCACCCTGGAGAGTGGCACGCACCTGCAGTGACCGTGCGAGGTTGGGGGTGAAGGCGGCGGGGTTGGCCTGGGCGAGGGCGCGGCGCAGGGTGACGGCTTCGTCGATGGCGGTCAGGGCCCCAGCCCGGTCTCCGGCCGCACGGCGGCGCTCGCTCACCTGAGCCCAGAGCCAGGCCCGCTTCTCAGGATCTGCCTCCTTGCTGCGTATGAGTCGCGCCTCGTCGACAACTCGACCCAACTCGGTCGGCCCCGTGGCGTGGTCGGGCACCATGGTCGACAGATCATCGAGCGGCAGTTGTTCATGTGTCAGGCCGGCGTCCCCTACCAGGGTGATGAGCGCATCCTCTGCTGGCCCGCGCTGCGCAACGGCGACCGCGGCCGCGATCGCCCAACGGGGCGTGAGACGTTGTTGGTTTGCCTCAGCCTGCTTCGAGACTGTGCCCGTGGTGCCTTCGGTCTCGTCCCGGCCATCGGACGACTCCCCGGCAAACCCGGGCAGCATCCCGTCCCTGACGAGTTGGCCGATGAGGCGGGCGGCGAGGGCTGGGTCGTCCTGCCCGGCCCGATTGAGGGTGAGGACACATCGCAGCAGGGTCTCCTCATCGGCGTCGGCCAGGGTGTGGGTCAAGGTACGCGAGGTCGCCGCACCCTCGAGGTCCGCCTTGAGTTGGGTGAGGAGAAAGTGGTCGCCGATGGGATCCGGTCGTAGCGCCAGCCTTTCGCCAGCGCCGGAACCAAGACACATTTCGAGAGCCTCACCAACGTGGTAGCGCCACTGGTCGGCCCTTTCCAGCGGCGGGACCTGGCGTAGTGCCTCGATGGTGTTGTCGCGAGTCGGTGACAACAATGTCAGGCACATGGCTCCCTTCTCGAGAATCCCCTTCTCTGGGCGATGACCGGTCAGTTCCCAGTACGTCTTCCGCCAGTACTTGTACTCGTGTTGGAGAAGTGTGTTGTAGAGGTCCGACCTATCAGTGGGAAGTTGTCCTTCTCCGCCCGGCTCAGCGGCCAGCGAGGCTTCCATCACGAGGTCAAGTGTGGTCCATGTCCGCCCCACTGATGGGGCGGCTGGCACACGGTCACTTCTGTCCGCGCCGAGAGCGACCAGAGTTTGCTGAAAGACGTCAAGCGGTTTGTGGGTGGCCGCGAGTCCCTGGGTGAGTTCGGGCCTATGTGGATGCGTGTCGCTTTCCAGTGCGTCATCGACCTCACTCCACCAGGCACCCTCCATGCTCCGAGCCGTGAGGATGACGACTGCCGGGGAGAATCCTGGCGAACAGAGCCTCCGCTTGAGGGAATGGAGAAGCGCGATGGTCTCGCGTAACCGTCCGTCCGCGTAGTCGACCACGACGCACAGGGGTGCACCCACGCTGCCGAGGTACTGGACCTCAATCGCTGGGGTGGGCTGATCGTCATCGGATCCATCCCCCGCACTCTGCTCCGGCGTACCGGCTGGCTCCGGCGTCGTTTCGCGCAAGGGACCCGCGTACCAGCCCTCCAGACGCAGGTGCTCGGCCACCTCAAGCGCCAGCCGGGTCTTGCCGCAACCGCCCACGCCGTGGATGATCGCGATCCCGGTCGCCGACCCAGCGCGGACCTCCTCGCAGAAGTCCACGAGCAGGTCGTACTCGTCCCGCAACTGGAACGGAGTGAGCCGATACTCGGCGCGCAGCTGCTTCAGTGGCGAGGGTGCGCTCTCGTGGGGCAGGAAGATCTCTCGTAGGGGCAGGTTCGCGGGCACCCCGGGCGGGGTGAAAGGCTGTGCCAGCGAGGCCGTCACGCTAGCCCGCCAGGTCCAGCGTTCGTCCGTCTGGCGCAGGTATTCGTAGCCGTGCGCTGCAGCCGTGGCCAGGTCGGTGTCCACGCCAGGTTCGGGTCGGGGCGCCCGCGTGGCCAGGCCGTTGGGATCGACCACCAGAACCGGCTGCGACCCGCCCCCACCGGGGCGCACATCGTCGGCCCAGGTTTCGGGGAGCGCATCGAGCACCGGGTCTCCCCAGCCGTCCGGCCAGCCGTCGCGACCGAGCAGCACCCCCACCAACGCGTGACCGGGCGCTCCGTGCTGGGCGCTGTCGAGCAGGATGACGGTCCAGGGGAGGCCTGCCAGTTCGCAGGCCCCGGCCAGGACGAGCGCGAGGTCCAGGCAGGTGCCGTTGCGGGCCGTCGCGAGCACCTCACCGGGCGGCCTGATCACCTGTCCGGCGGCGCTGCTGCCCAGCCGCTCGTGCGCGTAGCCGATGCCACGGGCCTTGAGCCCGGCCCAGACCTGCTCCAGCCGATGGCGCGGGCCCTGCCCGCTTGCTTCAGGCACTTGCCCAGCGTGGGATCGGACCTGTTCGGGGTGCACGTATCGAGCCAGGTCTTCGGGGCGGCTCGGTGACCAGACCGGCCAGTCACCGGCTTCGTGGACCGGACTCGTCAGGTCAGTCGAGGTCATCGTCGTCCACCACCTCGACGGTCCGCGTCGTGTCGAGTTCGAGGGTCTCCGACTCGCAGGTGACCTCGTACAGGCCGGGCGGGAGACCGGGGAGGCTGGACACCCAGTGGCCGTCCTCCAGCTTCATAGCCACCGCAGTGGCCCGCTCTGGGGTGCCGCGGTCGTCGTCGATCCGTGCCCAGCGCAGGGACGCCGGCCCGGGGTCGGACGATTCGTAAGGCCCGGCACTGAGGGTCTGGACCCTGGCCCGCACCTGCACGGAGGTGCCGGCGAGGGCCACCTCGGGGGAGTCGAGGTCGAGGGTGAGGTCGGTCCCGTCGCCGCCGCGATAGACCGGGTCATCGAGACGACCGAACTGGAGGTGCTTCCTCACCAATTCGGCGACCGGCAATGCCGCGAGGCGGCTATGCGTGAAGTCGACATCGCAGTCGTACGGGGCCAGGTTGCCCACGTCCACCGGGATCGTCGAGAACGCGGGAACGGTGCCGTCGCCCAGCGCTGCGGTCCAGCCGTCACCATCGGGAAAGATGGCTGGCTTGCCGTGGCTCACTCGCATCGTCGTGCCGTCCCAGGTGGCCGAGCGCAGGGTCTTCTGGCCGAAGCCCATCCGCACCGTGAGGGCGGGCTGGCTGGCCAGGTTCTTCCAGCCGGCGGTGATGTCGTCGTGGCGGTTCGCGGCCTCCTGCGCCGCCTTGGTGAGCCCTGCCAGTCGATGGTGTGCGGCGACGGAAGCGGTGAGGTCGTCGCTGGGGTACAGGTTTCGGGTGGTGCTGGTTTCGCGGATGTCCTCGATCATCCGGTAGCGGGGGAGCAGATCGGCAAAGCCCGGCCAGTCCCGCAGCACCCCAAGCGGTTTGGTGATGAACGGCCGGGGGACGTGGGCGCCGATCACCGGCAGCCGCACCCCGTTGCACCACACGTCCAGTGCCTTGGGGGCGCCCCGGTGCGGGCTGCCCAGGGTGATGATCCCCCGGCAGGTGTCGTGCTCGTCGAACTGCGACGCCCAGGCGCGGGCCACCAGCCCACCCATCGAATGCGCCACGACGACCACTCGTCGGCGCTGATCGTGCTCAGCGGGCCAGAGGTGCGTGACTCGCTTGGCGATCTGGTCGCCGACGTACTCGGCGGACGCCGTGATGCTCTGTCGGAAGTCGTAGCCGATGGCGACGAGGGTGGCGTCCAGGTCCTCGGTCTCGGGGTTGCCGTCGTCGAGTCGTAGAACGAGATCCCTGCTCAGGTCTCGTAGCGCGCCGTCATAGCCGTGGATAGCGGTCCAGATGCCGAAGGCCTTGCGGGTGGGGATCAGCCCGACCGGGTTCAACTGGGGAAACTCATTGATATTCAACCGATCCGGGTGCTTCAGCAGGCTCAGATCTCGAGGCCGTGCCGACCAGATGAGACTCCCGGTCCTGGGATCGGCCAGTTGGGAGCCCCCGATCCCCGGCAGGAACACGACAAGTGCTGATGGTGCGTCCATGCGATTCCACCCCCTGCGGTCGCGACGGCTCGATCCGGCGCTATGCGTGGGTTGAGTATGCCGTATCCGGCATGGGCGATCCACTGGTTGTCGCCGGTTGCTCGGAGGCTGGACTCGCGTCCGCTGGGAGAGTGGATCGAGTGCGCAGCCTGGCTCCGCCCGCGCGTGAGACCCGGCTGGGCCGGTTCAGTAGGCAACGGCGGGACGCACTCGGCTCCGCCCGCGACTGGGACCCAGGCCTCTCGACGGGCTGATGATCCGTCGGGTGTGGGCGGGGCGCGGTGTGATGCCAGTAACGCGGTCGGCGCGCCGCGCCGGGCGAACTGGCGCTAACGCCCAGTCGTGGGCCATGGTAGGACGCGTGTCAGTTGTGCTCACCGCCATGATCCTCACCCTCGCACTGTCCCTGCTGGTGATGGTCTCTGTCGCGCTACCCCAGTTGCGCAGCGGCAAGACGGTGTTGAGCCAGGGCGGCATGGATTCGGTGGACGCCGCGCGTAGGCGGGCCGCTGCACTGGCCCGGATCGGCGGCGACAACGGCGCGGTGACGTTCGGGCCCGAGATGCCCACCAAGCGCAACCGGCTCCGCACCCCGATCGGCTGGACCCTTCCGCAGGCGGGACCCCGCCACGCCCGCTGATCCCGCACCGGGTGGCCAAGTCCACCGGGTAACCGGCGCTCCGTCTTTCGTGGCCTTCGGGTTAGCCGACTCCGGTTGGTGCCCCTGCCACGGCTGCTGATCCTGCTCACCGGGTGACCCAGTCGACCCGGCAACCGGCGCTCGGGCTTTCGTGGCCTTCGGGTTAGTCGACTTCGGTTGGTGCCCCTGCCACGGCTGCTGATCCTGGTCACCGGGTGACCCAGCTGACCGGTAACCGCCGGCCGGACCTTCGTGTTCTTCGCGTCAGCGACTCCAGCCGGCGACCCGCCATGGTCTGCCCTGGGCTCGGGTCAACGCGTCGAGGGGTCCACCGCTGTGCTCAGCTCCACCAACCTGAGTTGCCATCTGTCCGGATGCCTGCCTGGAACCGGTCGGTCTGCTGCGCGACCCGGTCCGGGTCACTCCACCCACCGGGTGATCGCGTACCGAGCAGCAGGGATATGGCATGGGCGGTGCGCTTGATCCACGCTTTCGATCCTGCCTCGACCGGTCGTTGCAGGAGGTCCCGCTCGTGCCACGCGCCGGCGAAAGTGCCGTCCTGGATCGGGTGGGTCGGGACTGGGGTTTGCGGCATGGGTAGGTACGGGCGAAAGGCGCCGCATGGTGTCGCGCGGGCGCGGTCCCGTTGAACACAAATGTGCCTGTCAGACGTAAAAGTGTGCACTGGAGCGGTTTCTGACCGCGGCCTGTGTGGTCAAGTAGCGGGCGGAGACGCCGGACTCGGTCTCATCGGTAGCCAGACCGGTGCTCTCCCGGCACGGGCGTGAGCTTCCGCCGGCCCCCGGGGTGGCAGTGCGACTCGGACGGTGGCCTTCTGACCACGGAGCCGGCCGGCGGGTGCCCCAACGACCGCTTTCAACCCCTCTGCTCGTTCTGCCCCGTGCCTGAGCCCGTGCCATCCGGTACTTAAGAAAGCGCTGCGTGTTGAGCGGCGGGCGGGCGCGGTCCTGTTGAACGCAAATGTGTCTGTGGGACCCAGAAGTGTTCACTGGAATGGGTGTTGGGGTTGTCTTCGGCGTGTGGTCGCGTGTGGCGGTTTCGGTGAACGCAAATGTGTCTGTGGGACGCAGAAGTGTTCATTGGAATGGGTGTTGCGGCCGTCGCTGAGGGCGTGGTCGCGTGTCGCGGTTTCGGTGGACGCAAATGTGTCTGTGAGACCCAGAAGTGTTCACTGGAATGGGTGTTGGGGTTGTCGTCGGGGACGTGGTCGCGTGTGGCGGTTTCGGTGAACGCAAATGTGTCCGTGGGTCGCAGAAGTGTTCACTGGAGTGCGTGGCTGGCGGGGGGCGCAGGGGACCCGACCAGCCAGTGTCGGTGTCCTGGCACGTTCATGTCGGCGACCGGAGCTGACTCGATCTCAAAGTCGCTCATCGTGCTGAGTCGGTAGCCGGCTGCACTCGCCAGGGGTGCCACCTGTGCAGGCATCCTGCTGGGCCGGTCGGCTCCGGGGACTCGAAGCCAACTTCGGGGGCTTGAAACCAAAAAGGACGGTGGGCCCCTCCCGTTGGGAGAGGCCCACCGCCTTTGGAGCCACGACGCTGTGGCGCACTGAGGTCGCTTTCACCTCGGCGCTGTCGAGTCGCTACTGGTCGTCAGCCCTGCTGGGGCGGCTGGCCGAACTGTCCCGGCTGCTGACCAAACTGCTGGGGCTGACCAAACTGCTGAGGCTGGCCAAACTGCTGGGGCTGACCAAACTGCTGAGGCTGGCCGAACTGCTGCTGCGGCTGGCCGTACCCACCGGCGATACCGGGCTGGCCGAAACCACCCTTGGGGTCGGGGCCGTACATGTTCGGGCCGCGCGTGCCCTCCATCACCTCGAAGACCAGCAGCACGAGGCTGCCGAAGGGGATGAAGCTGATGAGGAACCACCAGCCGCTCTTGTTCGTGTCGTGCAGGCGGCGCACGGTGACGGCCAGGGTCGGCACCAGGATCGCCAGGTTGTACAGCACGGCCACGCCGACCAGGGCCATCGCGAACAGGCTGCCCGTGATCCCGCCACCGCTCAACGAGCCGTCGGGGTTGACGGTGGCAGCGGAGGCTCCGGCGATGATGAGGGCCAGCACGTAAAGCACGAGGAAGGGCAGCACCGCGAACAGCGTGAACCACCAGAACTCGGCTCGCCGGGCGCGACCGTTGAAGTCTGCGTACTTCTTGGTGACGCAGATTTTGAACCATTCCATGCTCAGTGTGCTCCTCGAATGGGGACTGTGATCCAGCAGCGGATCAGACTTCTATCGTGGGTCAGACTCGTCCGGGACGTCCTGAGATCGCCGGGATCGTGACCCACTCGGCGGCAGCCTAGCCAGCGGGGAGTGCCGGACTGGCCCCCGTTGCGATCCGCAGGGGGTGATGCGCGGCACACCAGCCTCCGCGGCGGTGGCTCTGCGTAGCGCTTCTGCGCTGTTCGGGTGCCGAGTCCTGCCTTCCGGGCCCTGCCGATCGGCAGGCGGCGACCCGCTGGTCCGGGGTTGCGCGTGAGCTGCGTCTGGTGCTGCTGACTCCGCTCGACTGACTCCCGCTCGGCCGCGTGGCTTGCTCTGCGCGGTTCGCGACCAGGGCCGCTGATCCCGCTGGGTCGGGGGTGCGGCTTGCCCCGCCAGTGCTGCCGCAGTTGACCGGGGCCGCTGACCCCGCTGGGTCAGGCGCGCGGCTCGCCCCACCAGTGCTGCTGACGGTCCGCCCGGCCCGCCCGGCCCACCCGGCCCACCCGGCCGCTCTGCGCGGCGCCGCTGACCGGAGCCGCCGACCGGCTGACACCGCGTCGCCTGACGCGCCCCACCAGTGCCGCAGCCACCGCACTGACCCGACCCGTCGGGTCGTCCGGGCCCTGCTATCGATGCGAGGATGGGGCACCGTGGAGTCAGTTGAGCTCATTGTCGCCATCCTCATCGGCGTCATCGTCATCGTCGGTCTCGCCGTGGTCGCACTCGTCCGGCGTCCCAGCCGCGGGGCACCCGAGGTTCCCGCCCGGCCCACCTCCCCGACAGTAGGTGGCGGCGGCGGAACCGACACGGACACCGGCACGCCCGTCCGCCTGCCCGAACCCGACCGTGCCCCGCCGCAAGGCCCCGCCCCGGACGTCTCGGTGCCCACCATCGAGCGCCCGGACCCGGTCCGTGGGCGACTGCAGCGTCTGCGGGCGCGGCTGGCCCGCTCCAACAACGCCCTCGGCAAAGGTTTGCTCGCCCTGCTCACTCGCGACCGGATCGATGAGGAGACCTGGGAGGAGATCGAGGACACCCTGCTGCTGGCAGACCTTGGAGTCGGGCCGTCCGGCGAACTCGTGGAGCGGTTGCGCACCCGGGTGGCCATCGATGGCACGCGCGATCCGGAGCACGTCAAGGCGATGCTGCGTGAGGAACTCATCGCGGTGGTGGACCCCACGATGAACCGAGAGCTCAACGTCGCCCGCTCGGGCCTGCGTCCGGCGGTCGTCCTCGTGGTGGGGGTCAACGGCACCGGCAAGACCACGACGGTCGGCAAACTCGCGCGGGTTCTGGTGGCTCAGGACAAGGACGTGGTGCTCGGTGCCGCCGACACCTTCCGCGCTGCGGCCGCCCAGCAGCTCACCACTTGGGGCGACCGGGTTGGGGTGCCGACGGTGCGCTCGGACAAGGACGGCGCCGACCCTGCCTCGGTGGCCTTCGACGCGGTGGCCACGGGGATCGAGACCGAAGCCGACGTGGTCGTCATCGACACCGCCGGCCGCCTGCAGAACAAGGCCGGCCTGATGGACGAACTCGGCAAGGTCAAGCGGGTGGCGGAGAAGGCGATGGGCGGGGACAGCATCGACGAGGTGCTCCTCGTCCTGGACGCCACGACCGGCCAGAACGGCATGCGCCAGGCCCAGGTCTTCGCCGAGGTCGTCAACATCACCGGCATCGTGCTCACCAAGCTCGACGGCACCGCCAAGGGAGGCATCGTGGTGGCGGTGCAGCGAGAGCTCGGCGTGCCGGTCAAGCGCGTCGGGCTGGGTGAGGGCGCGGACGACCTGGCGCCCTTCGAGCCGGCCGATTTCGTCGACGCGCTGCTCTCCTGAACGGGCGGTTCAGCCCGACCGTCACCCGTATCCCCGTAGTCATGTGGGTCCCGAGCGCGAGATCGGGACAGCACAACGCCCCCGGACCTCAGGTCCGGGGGCGTTCTGCTCAGGCGGTGCTCACCTGCTCCAGATGACCGACCCGCCCTTCTGCTCGACGAGCATCCCGTCGCTGGTGAGGGTGACGGTGGTCCCGCCCATCGCGTTGGAGGCCCACAACGCCTGACCGGCCCGGGTGTAGACGACGAAGTTGCCGTCGGTCTGCAGTGTGGCCCATGCGTACGGGTTGCCCGCGGTGCCACTGGACCAGGTGCCGCGAGTGGGGCTGTAGCGCACCAGGTTGCCATCAAGCTGCATCACCAGCAGGTGATCACCGACCTGGATCTGCTGGCCCGGGCGCAGGCTGTGCGCCTGGGTGAGCGGGTTGCCCGAAGCGGCCGGCGGCTGCCCCACGACCCGGTCGGCACCGGTGTACCAGACCGGGTACGGGTTGGCACCGGGGGTGTAGATGACGAGGTTGCCGTCGGACTGCATGGCCAGGGTGGCGCATCCGGCCGGTGGTTCACCGGTGAACGCCGACCACAGGACCTGACCACTGGCGCTGTAGACGACGAGGTTCCCGTCGCCCTGCCACACCATCCGCGCACCGGGGTTGCCCGCGGTGTGGGTCTGGGTGATCGGCATTCCATCGCCCGCGTAGATCACCGCATTGCCGTCGTAGCCCATCGTGAGCTTGTAGGGCTTGCCGTCCTGAGGCCCGGGACCGGACGTCCAGGACTGGCCGGCCTCGATGGTCTCGTTGTGCAGCAGGCAGGTGCGGGGAGTGACCGTCAACGTGGTGCTGGCGGTCTGGGCGGGATTGTTGTCGTCACCGGAGTAGGCCCCGCTCACCTGATGATCGCCCAACGGCAGGGTGATCGTGGTCAGGCAGGAGTTCTCTGGCAGGTCGGCCGCGCACAGTGTGGTGCCCTCACTGGTGAAGGTGATGGTGCCGGTGGCGTCGCTGGCCAGGCCGAGCATGCTCAGCGTGGTGTCCTCCTCCTGCGGGACGCTGCTGGGCATCGCCGTCATCGACACCGAGGCGGCGGTGACCTCCAAGTCGGTGGTGGGGGCCTGAGCCGAGTTGTTGGCGTCGCCTGAGTAGGACCCGGTGACGGTGTGGCTGCCTACCCCCAACGTCACGGTTGCCGAACACGAGGTCGCGGGCAGCGTCGCCGTGCACAGATCCGTATCGCCGCTGGAGAACGTGATGGTTCCGGTGGCTTCTCCGGGTAGGCCGTTCATCGTGAGAGTGGTGGTGGACTCGCGTACCACCGAGGCCGGATCCGCGGTGATGGACGCGGCTGCGCCCGTGGTGATCTGCACCTGTGAGGTGGCCGGGCTGCTGGTTCTCGAACTGACGATGCTGGACACGGTGAAGGTTCCGGTGTTCGCGGCGGTGGCCGGGATCTCGATCGCGGGCAGCGTGCTGCCGGCGGTGATCGGCGTCATCATCCCGTCCCACGTGCACGTCACGACCTGGCCGCTGGTGGTGCAGGTGTAGTTCGTCCCGGTCGCTGTGCCAGGTGTGAGTCCGTCGGGGAAGGTGGTGGTGACGATGGCCCCGGTCTGATCGTCGCCCTGACCCGACGCCAGGGAGGGCGTCACCGAGACGGTGCGTGCCACGCCGGTGGTCCAGGTCCCCGGGGCCTGGGAGGACAGGCTGTACACGCCCACCTGGGAGGAGAGCGTGTTGACCTGCAGGTTCGAGACCTCGTGGTTGTCCGTGATGTCGCCGTTGAAACCGCCGAATCCGAAGGACAACTGGTAGGGAACCCCTGTCGTGGGGTTGTACCAGTCGGCCGGGAAGTCCAGGCCGCTCAGATCCATAGCGTTCGGCAGGGGTCCGTCGATGTCCACAGGTGTGCTGGTGCCCAGCGGTGTGGCTCGCATCGCCCAGCTGTACGCAGGCGCCACCAATCCGCTGGCGCCGGTCATCTCACTGTTGGAGGGGTTGATGATCACATGCACGGGCACCGGAGCGGGCCGAACCGGGGTCGACCCACGCACACTGTTGGGCGACACGGTTTGGTTCGTCACCAGGCAGTAGCCGTTCTCACCGTTGCCGGGCCCACGCACGGCGAGGCTGTTTCCCGCGCTGGGCGAGGTCGGGCAGGACGTGCCGGCACCCTGAGCGGAGAAGCTCCCCCACGCATCGACCGCGAAGCCGAGGTAGCCGAAGGGGACCCCAGAGGTACCCGGCATGCCCAGGTAGGGACCGTTCTCGGTGGGGGCCGCAGGCACGGCTGGGTCGGTGGCGGCCAGCCTGAAGGTGATGTTGTCGGCACCGCCTCCGCCGTACTGGAAGGTGTCGAAGGAGAACTCCAGCCCGCCCGCGGTGGGCACGCTCGTCGCGAAATAGGCGCTGCCGACTTGACTCTGCCCGGTGTCCGTCAGCCTGAGAACCCCAGAACCGTCGGGGTCTATTGCTATGGACGAGCAGCCAGGCAGTTCGGGGTTCGGTGCCTCGGAGGTGCTCGCGCTCAGGCACGCGGTGTTGGGCCCTTCCAGCGGCGGCGCGACGGGTGCCACCCAACTCGACGACAGGGTGCTGGCGGTGAACGGCTCGTCCACTAGCGGTGTGACCGCGGCAGACGCGGCGGGCAGCGGGCCTGCGAGGGTGAGAGCCAGACCGGCGGCTGCGACACCGGCCCCACCTAGTCGTCGACGATGACGGCCGTCCCTTACCCCTGGTGCCTGGCTTGACTGCACTGGGCTTCCTTTCCCTGGGTATTGCTTCGTGGTGGCCTCGGGGCTGCACCGCCGTACGGTGCGTTGGCGGTACGCCGGTCATGAGCGCCGACGCGGCCAAGCCATGGGCCGTGCCTGGGGTGTGCCGACTCCGTCAGGTGTGGTCGGCGAGGTGTCGGGTGAATAACCGCAGGCACGGATCATCTTCCGCTTGCACCCGTCTTGAGGGGTTTAGTTCGGGGCGCTTCACCGGATCGGGCGATTCATCCGTGATCGACGGGGTGACCCGGTGACTCAGCGCAGTGTGCGATCCGAGCCCTGTGCGATCCGGCAATCACCTCGCCGGGTCGCCCCTGACAGAGCGGCCGTGGACCTGCGACCGTGAGAGGCTGGGCCCCATGGCCAGAACGATCGCGACGACGAAGACCGTCCCGCTGGAGGAGCTGCTGGAGTTCGTCCGGCCCCGGCACCACATGCTGTGGGTGACCGAACGAGCGGACGGCCGCCCCCAACTCTCCCCGGTCACCGCAGGGGTGGACGAGGCCGGGCGGATCATCACCTCCACCTATCCGGGACGGGCGAAGACCCGCAATGCCGAGCGACGCAGCCCCGGATCGGTGTGCGTGCTGTCGGACGACTTCGGCGGCCCCTGGGTGCAGGTCGATGGTGAGCAGGAGGTCTTGCACATGCCCGAGGCCGAAGACGCCTTGGTCGAGTACTACCGGTGCCTGGCCGGTGAGCACCCGGACTGGGACGAGTACCGGGCCGCCATGCGAGTGCAAGGCAAGTCGCTCATCCGCCTGGCGCCCACCCGGTGGGGGCCGATCGCCACTGGAGGCTTTCCCGCAGACGTCGCCGCGCGGCTCGACGCCGGGGCGTGAGCACGTCGAAGAGTCCGGGTGCTCGCCCGGACCCGGCTCGTCGGGCCGACCGATCCGCTGCCGCGCCCGGTCCCGCAGGGGTTAGGCCGGTGGCCGGGCTGGGCCGGGCTGCGATGGTGCTCGCCTCGCTCTGGACGATGATCACCATCGCGATGGCGGTTGCCGCGCCCTCGGCGGTACGCCAGGCGGCCGAGGCGACCGTCCCCTTCACGGGGTACGTGATGTTGCAACTGGCCCTGGCCGCCCTGCTGCCGGTGACCTATGTCGTCTCGTGCCTGTTCCTGAGCCGGGCCCGGGCCAACACCATCGCCATGGATCCGCACGCTGATCACAAGCGTTCGCAGGTCTGGCTGTGGCTCGGCTGGATCTTCCCGGTGCTGAACCTGTGGTTCCCCTATCGAGTGGTGGCGGACATCGTCCGGGCCAGTGCCGCGCCGGTGAGTTCGTCCGTGCTCACCGCTTGGTGGGCCACCTGGCTGCTGGCCCAGTGGAGCGCCGCCACCGCGAGCAGCGCCGTGCAAAGCAGCCAACTGGCCAACCTGCCGGCGGTGTCCTGGCTCGCGGCCGGAGCGAGCCTGGCCAGCCTGGTGTGCTGGGTGGCCATCCTGCAGCGGGTGAGTGCGGCGCAGGCGGCCTACGCCGACCGCGGCGCGCTGCCTGGCCAGCGTTAGCGCCGGCTACAGAGGGAAACAGAGCAGCTGCAGGATCGGGCCGGGCGCAAACCGGGCCAGGCACCGATCCAGGCCGGGCACAAACCGGACCAAGCCGCCCAAGCCGAGTCAGGCGCAGAACCAGGCCCGACACAAAACAGCCTGTGAGGGCATCACTGGAGCTGAGTTCCAGTAACGCCACTACCAGCCTGTTTTGTGTCGTGGCCGCCGCGGCCTGCTCCGAGATCACGCGACCTGGCCGGCTGGCGGACCAACTCGCACAGGCTGGAGATGCTTGACACCCGCCACACCTGGCTGGCTCGGGTCTGCTCGTCGCTGGAGCGCGTTAGTCGCTGGAGTCCGTTAGACAAGAACGGATTAGACGAGAACGGATCAGAAGTCGTCCGGGCAGAACGGCGCTCGCGCGGTCGCGAATGCCGCGGCGGCGCGGGCGAGCATCCCGGTGCGGTGTTCCTCCACCCGGCCTGCTGCCGCCAGCATGGCCAGCGAGAAGCCGCCGAGGTAGGCCGATCCCAGGTCGCCGACTCCGAGGCTGAGATCGCCGGCCTGGTCGGTGCGGGTCACCTGCGATCCGTCGGGCCCGCCCTGCAACCGATACCGTCCCGAGCCCAGCATCTCGTCGTGCACGTCCAGGACGATGTCGATCTCGCGGGCGTACCGGCGAGCCTGCAGGGCGGCGACCACGTCCACCACACGCAGGTAGGTGCCGTCGAACACCCGCGCGGTGAGCGCGTCGGGGGCGCTGAGCATGAGTTGCACCGGATCGTCCACGGCCGTGCGGTACTCGAAGGTGCGCACCAGGTCCAGGTCGAGCAGAAAGCGCCACAGCCCGGCCGCAGCCGCCGGGGACTGCGCCTCGAGCATCTCGATCCGCAGTTGGGCCTGACCGTCGGTTGGCTGCGCCCACGGCGACCGGACGGTGAACATCGCCACGCCGTCCACCTGCGAGGCAGGGTCGGTGGGTGAACCGGCCAGCCGGGACCCGGGGGCGACCTGGCCGTCGCGGCGGTGGACCAGATAGCGGCGCGGCCCCACGTCCGAACTCTCCTCGCGCAAGTCGGCGAGCACGAACTCCCACCACTGCGGCGGCCGGTCCAGGGCTCCGACCCGATCGGGCAACTGCTGAGCGTGCAGCGCCTCGGCGATCGGCTCGAACTCCTCGCGGGTGACCTCCTGCACCGACCTCGCCTCACCCAGGCCGGCGTCCGAGAACGGGGCCCGGGTTGGCCCGCTGAGCGTCAACCGACTGCTCGCGCGCCCGTAACCGAACCGCGGGTAGATGGCTGACTCCGCCGCCCAGAGGTAGGCCAACGGCTCGGTGCCCGTGTCCCGGATCTCCTCCAGCTGATGGCGCATCATCCGCGACAGCAGACCCCGCCGACGCCAGGTCGGCTCCACCGTGACCATCGTGACGGCCGCGGTCGGGACGCCGGCGCCGCCGGGCACCGTCAGCCGTCGGGTGAAGGCCCCGCAGGTGCTGACCCACCGGGAGCCGTCGACAAACCCGAACGTGCGGTCCGGTTCGACCACCGCCTGCCAGCGTTGACGGTGTTCGGCGGGCATGGATTCGTGGAAGGCCCGGGACACGCAGGTGAATACGGCCGCCGAGGCAGCGTCCGGATCGACACTGAGGTATCGCAGATCGAGGTCGCTCATAGGCCCCATCTTGCCCGTTTCGTTGTCCCGGGTGCGTTTCGTCGTCCCGGTGCGGGCCTGGGGCGTCACCCGGTCCGCCGGCCAGGCTGGCACCGGCTGTGCGCACCGGGCCCGGGTCGCGGCCCACGGCCCCACACACGGCAACCGCCCCCGGGACGCAGGGTCCCGGGGGCGGTCAGACGCCGGCTCAGCGGTCAGACACAGCCTCAGCGGCTCCAGATCGCAGTGCCGCCCTTGAGGTGGACGAGCGTTCCGTCAGCGGTGAGCGTGACGGACGTTCCACCGTAGGCGTAGTTCGCCCACAGCGGGCTGCCGTTGCGGTTGTAGACGACGAAGTTGCCGTCGGTCTGCACGACCGCCCACGCGTACGGGTTACCAGCGGTGTCGCTCGACCACGTGCCCTTGGTCGGGCTGTAACGCACCAGGTTGCCGTCGGTCTGCATGACGAGCAGGTGCTCGCCGACCGTGATCGACTGGCCGGGACGCAGGCTGTGCGCCTGGGTGATCGAGCTGCCGGTCGCGGCAGGCGGCTGCGGGACGAACTTGTCCGGGCTGGTGTTCCAGAGTGCGTACGGCGGCGACCCCGGGGAGTAGATCACCACGTTGCCGTCGTTCTGCACGGCCAGCGTCGCGCATCCGACGGGTGCGCCCTCGGGGAATGCCGCCCACAGGCCCTGGCCGGTCGCGCTGTAGACCACGAGGTTGCCGTCGCCTTGCATGACCAGCGTGGCACCGGGGTTGCCGGCGGTGTGGGTCTGCCAGATCGGCATGCCGTCACCCGCATACACCACGGCATTGCCGTCGGTGCCCATGGTGAGGTGGTAAGGCGTGCCCAGCGGACCGGTCGTGGACGACCAGGACTCGCCGGCCGCGAGGGTCTTGTCCTCCAGGAGACAGGCCCGCGTCGTCACGGTGAGGGTGGCGGTGTCGCTCTGCGCGGGGTTGCTCTCGTCACCGGAGTAGTCCGCGGTCACGTCGTGATCGCCCAAGGGCAGAGTGACCGCTGTCTCGCACGAGACCGCCGGCAGGGTCGCGGTGCACAGCGTGGACCCGTTGCTGGTGAACGTGATCGTGCCGGTCGCTCCTGCCGGCACACCTGCCATGGACAGGGTGACGGAGTTCTCCTGCGGAACGCTGGACGGGTTGAGCTCCAGCGACATCGGCAGCTGCGACATCCGGAAGTTGCTCACCTCGTGGGTGTCCTCGTAGCCGGCGCTCTTGGCGGTCAGCCCGACCGTGACCAGGTGCGGCACGCCGGTGTCAGGGTCGAACCATCCCGCGGGGATGCCCACGTCGGTCATGGTGGCCGCACTGGGCAGGGCACCGGTCAACTCCACCGGGTCGCCGCCCAGGGGAGTGGTGCGCATGGCCCAACTCCCCGCAGGTGCGACGAGCCCGCCGGATCCGGTGCGTTCGTCCGCTGACGGATTGATGACGATCTCGTGGCTCACCGGGCCGGGCCGCTCGCTCGTGGATCCCCTCAGGGTGCCGGGGGAGACCGACTGGTTGTCCAGCAGGCAGTACCCCGACGTGCCGTTACCCGGTCCGCGAACGCCGATCGCGTTGCCCAGCGAAGTGGTCGCCGGGCAGGCGCCCCAGTTGGTCAGCGACGAGTTGCCGAAGTTGTCCACGAAGAAGTCCAAGTAACCGGCGGGCACGCCCGGCTCCGCGCTGCTGACGTACGAGCCGGCCTGTGCCGTGGTGGCCGGTGGTGCCGGGTCCTGGGGGTCGGCGACGGCCAGGATCATCGCGAAGTCGTCCGCCCCGCGACCGCCGTACTGGTAGGTGTCGAAGCTCACCTCGAAGCCGCCGGCCGTGGACATGGCGGTGTCACTGAACACCGTTCCGCTGGTGCCCGCGGTGGCGGGCGTCAGCCGTAGGGTTCCCTCACCGTCGGCGTCGGGGGTGGTCAGGTCGCAGCCGGGGATCGGGGTGGTGGAGGTGTCGGTGCCAGCGGTCAGACAGGCGCCGTTGGTGTACGGGGTTTGGCCCACCGGCGCGGTGCTGGGGGTCAGCACCCAGCCCGATTGAGCGCTGGTGGACGTGAAGGTGTCATCGATGAGCGGGGTGACGGTCGCGGCGCTCGCCGGCAACGGCCCGGCGAGAGCGAGCGCGAAGCCGGCGATGGCTGCTCCGGCGCCCAGTGCTCTCTGGTGACGATGATCGACAGGACCCCTTCCGGGGCCCGAACGGTTAGGCGGCATGACATCTACTCCTTGTAATTAATCGGGTTGCTGCTGGGTAGTCGGGTGGTGCTGGGTCGTTGGGTTGGTGCTGGGTCGTCGGGTGGTGCTGAGGCCTGCCCACCCCGAAGGTGGACAGGTCTGGGCCGAGGGAGAGCCGGACATCCGACAGATACCGCCCCCCACGTAAAGTGTTCTCGTTCAAGTGAATTCGACACGGAAGAACCCGGAACCCAGGTGGGTGACGGATAACGAACCTGGCGAAACTGGATGAACGGCGCCAAGTCTTCCGATGAGGACATCGGCATGTGGGCGAGTTGAACTAGTTCACCGGTTTAGTGGATTTTTGTCCTGGCTGTCGGGTGGTGTGGTCACTGTCCGTGCTGGGCGACGCTCGGCTGGGTGTACGCGATGCTGATTGCCGGGCCGACCCGCCCGTGCTGTCGGACCCGGATCGAGTCCCGCTTCCCGGGACTGGCCGCCAACTCGGGACGCGGCCCATTCCCCTCAAATCGGACGGC
This sequence comes from Actinomycetales bacterium, assembly GCA_047974565.1. Lineage (GTDB taxonomy): Bacteria > Actinomycetota > Actinomycetes > Actinomycetales > CAWJMD01 > JBDIAG01. Next base: position 9,927 of record JBKECN010000046.1, on the reverse strand, counting down.
GACACACACAGTTCACGTCCAGGCGCTCGCCGTTACATGCCGGAAACACAACCGGACCCTCTGGCGTAACACGCACCCAGCACCGTGGAGGTCAGGCCGGATCGCCGCTCGGCGTGCCCGGCACGACAGCTCAGCCCCGAGGGGCTCCCCGAAGACCAGGAGGTCAACTGGTGGTCAACACCGGCGACACCGCTTGGATCCTCACCAGCGCCGCGCTCGTGCTGCTGATGACTCCAGGCCTGGCGCTCTTCTACGGCGGCATGGTCCGCTCCAAGAGCGTCCTGAACATGATGATGATGTCCTACGGCGCGATGGCCCTGATCAGCGTGCTGTGGGTGCTGTACGGCTACTCGATCGCCTTCGGCCAGGACCTGGGCGCCGGGCTGATCGGCAACCCGACCGAGTACTTCGCCCTCAACGGCCTGATGGCCGACACCACCTCGGACGCCGGCGGCCTGCCCTCGATGGCCTTCGTCGGCTTCCAGGCCGTCTTCGCGATCATCACCGTCGCGCTCATCTCGGGTGCGGTGGCGGACCGGATGAAGTTCTCCGCGTGGATGGTCTTCGCCGGCATCTGGGCGACGATCGTGTACTTCCCGATCGCCCACTGGGTGTTCGACTTCAGCAACGACGACGGCCACGTCGGGGGATGGATCGCCAACAACCTCGCGGCGATCGACTTCGCCGGTGGAACCGCGGTCCACATCAACGCCGGTGCCGCCGGCCTGGCCCTGGCCCTGGTGCTCGGCAAGCGCAAGGGCTTCGGCAGCGAACTCATGCGCCCGCACAACCTGCCGCTGGTGATGACCGGCGCCGGGCTGCTGTGGTTCGGCTGGTTCGGCTTCAACGCCGGGTCGGCGCTGGCCGCGGACAACACCGCCTCGGTGGCCTGGGTGAACACCATGGTCGCCACCGGTGCCGCCGTCCTCGGCTGGCTGATCACCGAGCGGATCCGCGACGGTCACGGCACCTCGCTGGGTGCGGCCTCGGGTGTGGTCGCCGGTCTGGTCGCCATCACCCCGGCCTGTTCGTCGGTCTCGCCGGTGGGTGCCATCGTCATCGGCGCCCTGGCCGGGATGCTGTGCGCGCTGGCCATCGGCCTGAAGTACAAACTCGGCTACGACGACTCCCTCGACGTGGTCGGGGTGCACCTGGTCGGTGGCCTGTGGGGCACCCTGGCGATCGGCCTGCTGGCCACCGCCGAGGCTCCGGCCGGGGTGGACGGGCTCTTCTACGGCGGCGGGCTGGACCAGCTCTGGCGCCAAGCCGTGGGTGCCTTCGCGGTGCTGGCCGTATCCTTCGTGATCACCACGATCCTGGCCTTCATCCTCGACAAGACCATGAAGCTGCGGGTCGCCGAGGACGACGAGGTGGCCGGCATCGACTCCGCCCAGCACGCTGAGCAGGGCTACGACTTCGGCGGCTTCGCCGGGGGCATGGGTCAGCGTGGCTCGTTGGGTCGTCCCAGCGCCGGTGCGAGCACCGGCTCCCGCAAGGAGGTTTCGGCATGAAGCTGGTCACCGCGGTGATCAAGCCGCACAAGCTCGACGACGTCAAGTCCGCCCTGGAGGCCTTCGGCGTACAGGGCATGACGGTGAGCGAGGCCAACGGCTACGGCCGCCAGCGCGGGCACACCGAGGTCTACCGGGGCGCGGAGTACACCGTCGACTTGGTGCCCAAGGTGCGCCTGGAGGTCATCGTCGACGACGTCGACGCTACCGACATCGTCGAAGTGATAGTCAAGTCCGCTCAGACAGGCCGGATCGGGGACGGCAAGGTCTGGGTGATGCCCGTCGACGACGTGGCCCGCGTGCGCACCGGCGAGCGCGGTCTGGACGCACTCTGAGCACCACCTCCCGCGAAGACGGTCGCGCCGAGATCCCCTATGCGGTTCGGGATCTGCGGCGCGACCGTCTCGTCGCGGCGGTGCGTTCGGGGCTGTCCGACCCGACGGACGGCCCGGCCCGACGCGAGGCGCTGGCCACCATGGTCGACACCGAACTGGCCTCGCTGTGGGAGGCGATCACCGAGGGCCACCCCGGGGTGCCGGACGAGGGACTGGCCCTGGTGGCGGTGGGCTCGCACGCGCGCCGCGACGCCGGCCCGGCCAGCGACCTGGACCTGGTCCTGCTGCACGACAACCGGACGCTGCGCCCCGACCAGCTCACCGCACTGGCCGACTCCTTGTGGTACCCGCTGTGGGACAGCGGAGTTCGGATCGACCACTCGGTGCGCTCGGTCGCCGAATGCGCCTCGGTCGCGGGCCAGGACCTGGCGGCCGCCATCGGCATGCTCGACCTGCGCCCGATCGCCGGGGACGGCTCCCTGGCCCTGCGCACCCGGGAGATGCTGCGCGAACAGTGGCGCAAGAACGCCCGGAACCGGCTGACCGACATCGCCGACTCCCTCGCCGAACGGACCCACCTGCACGGCGAGCTCGCCTACCTCATCGAAGGCGACCTCAAAGAGGCCCGGGGCGGGTTGCGGGACGTCGTCGTCCTGCAGGCCTTGGTGGCCACCTGGCTGACGGACCTGCCGCACGGCCCGGCCCTGACCGCAGCGGCCGACCGACTGCTCGACGTGCGCGACGGTCTGCACGCCGTCACCGGCAAGCCCACCGAGCGCCTGCTGATGGCCGAGCAGGACGCGGTCGCCGTGGCTCTCGGCCTGGACGACGCCGACGCGTTGCTGGCCGTGGTGTGCGAGGCGGCCCGCACCATCCGGTACAGCCTCGACCTGTCGCTGCGCCGGGCCCGCGGCGCCACGAGCCGGCGCCGAGGTCTGCGCCGTCGCCGGCCCCAACTGCGTCAACTCGAGCCCGGCCTGGTCGAGCACGAGGGTGAACTCTGCCTGTCCGCTCAGGCCCAACCGGCCACCGAACGCACCCTGGCCGTGCGGGCTGCCGCAGCGGCCGCCTGGAACGGGCTGCCGCTGTCCCCGATCACCGCCGGTCACCTGGCGCACGGCCTGGCCGAGCAGACCACGAACTGGCGTTTCCGCCAGCCGGGCACCGATCAGGACGCCGACGACGGGGCCTGGTCCGACCGGGGCCGCGAGGCCCTGCTCCGGCTGCTCGGCTCCGGGGAGAACCTCGTCGGGGTCTGGGAGACCCTCGATCAGGCCGGCCTGGTCACCCAGTGGTTCCCAGAATGGGCAGGGGTGCGAAACAGGCCGCAGCGCAACGCTGTTCACCGACACACGGTGGACCGGCACCTGATCCAGACCTGCGTGGAGGCCGCCTCGATGGCCGACCGGGTCTCTCGTCCGGACCTTCTGCTGGTGGCCGCCTTGCTGCACGACATCGGCAAGCGCGCCGGGGCCGCAGATCACAGCGAGGTCGGTGCGCCGATCGCGCACCGGATCACCCTGCGCCTGGGGTTCGGCCAGGACGAGGCGCTGCTCGTCGAGCGGCTGGTCGCCGAGCACCTCACGCTCGTCGAACTGGCCACCCGACGGGACCCGGACGACCCGCGGACCGTCGAGGCCCTGCTCGGCGCGGTGGACCATCGCGAAGACGTGCTGGACCTGCTGCGCGCCCTCACCGAAGCCGACGCGCGCTCGGCCGGCCCGGCCGCGTGGACGCCGTGGCGTCGCCGACTCGTGGACGATCTGATGTCGCGGGCCAGGCGGCGGCTGGCCGGTCAACCCGCGCCGGGGCCGAGTCCGTTGACCCCGGACGAGGAGTCCCTGGTGCGGGCCGCCCGCGAGGCAGGCGATGTCAGCGTCGTGCTTACCGAGATGGACGAGGCCAAGGCGGTCACCGTCGTCGCGCCGGACCGGCTCGGATTGTTCGCCGACGTGGCCGGTCTGCTGGCGGCTAACGGGCTCACCGTCCGCTCGGCACTGGTGCGCACTGTGCACGGTGTCGCGGTGGACACCTGGTACGTCGACTCCGGGTACAACACCGCCGACCCGGCCGTGCTGCGCACCGGCCTGCTGCGCCTGGCCGAGGGTGACCAGCAACCGCTGGCCCGGCTTGCCCGGCGCGAGGCGGCGTGGCGTCCGGGCCGGATCACCGATGCCGGTGGGCTGGCACCGCGGGTCATCGTGGTTCCCGACGCCTCCACCGACGCAACGGTTCTGGAGATCCGGGCGGTGGACCGTCCCGGACTCCTGCACGCTCTGGGCCGGACCCTGCACGACCTGCGGGTGGACGTGAGGTCGGCGCACGTGGCCACCCACGCCGGCCGGGCGGTGGACGTGCTCTATCTCGGCGAGGCCGACCCGAGCGGCACCGGACCCAAGCTCTCGGCCGCCCGGACCGGTTCGGTGGTGGCCGGCTTGATGGCGGCAGCGGTGTGGGAGGGGCACTGAGGCGTCCGAGGTGGGGCATCCGGCACCGGCATGCCGATGTCGTCACATACGACGAGGTCGGCATGCCTCAGGCACGTGTAGGTCGCGGCAAGGCAGCAACACGGATCGATAGGGGCGGATATCCTGTCACCTGCCCGCTTGGCCCCAGCTGAAGGATCCTCGTGTTCGCCACCCTCTCCGATCGCCTCACCGCCACCTTCCGCAACTTGCGTGGCAAGGGACGGCTGTCCGAGGCCGACGTCGATGCCACCATCCGGGAGATCCGCCGCGCCCTGCTCGACGCCGACGTGGCCCTGCCGGTGGTGCGCGAGTTCACCGGCACGGTGCGCGAACGGGCCCTGTCCGAGGAGGTCTCCAAGGCCCTCAACCCGGGCCAGCAGGTGGTCAAGATCGTCCACGAGACCCTGGTGGACATCCTCGGCGGCGAGCAGCGCAGGCTTCGGTTCGCCAAGAATCCGCCCACGGTCATCATGCTGGCCGGGCTGCAGGGCGCCGGTAAGACGACCCTGGCGGGCAAGCTCGGTCGCTGGCTGCGCGAGCAGGGGCACGCGCCGCTGCTGGTGGCCGCGGACCTGCAGCGCCCGAACGCGGTCACCCAGCTGCAGGTGGTCGGCGAACAGGCCGGTGTCACCGTCTTCGCGCCGCAGCCGGGCAACGGGGTGGGCGACCCGGTCGAGGTAGCCCAGCGCGGGGTGCTCGAGGCCCGCTTCAAGCAGTACGACGTCGTCGTCGTCGACACCGCCGGCCGGCTCGGCATCGACGCCGAGATGATGCAGCAGGCCTCCGACATCCAGGCCGCCGTCGAGCCGGACGAGGTGCTCTTCGTCGTCGACGCGATGATCGGCCAGGACGCCGTGGCCACCGCGTCCGCCTTCAACGACGCCGTCAACCTCACCGGCGTGGTGCTCACCAAGCTCGACGGCGATGCCCGCGGTGGTGCCGCCCTGTCGGTCTCCACGGTGATCGGGCGTCCGGTGCTCTTCGCGTCCACCGGTGAGAAGCTCACCGATTTCGAGCCCTTCTATCCCGACCGGATGGCGTCCCGGATCCTCGACATGGGTGACATCCTCACCCTGATCGAGCAGGCCGAGAAGGCCTTCGAGGCCAAAGAGGCCGAGGAGATGGCCCGCAAGCTCGCGGGCGGCGAGGACTTCACCTTCGACGACTTCCTCGCCCAGATGCAGGGCCTGCGCAAGATGGGCTCGATGAAGAAGATGCTCGGCATGCTCCCCGGGATGGCCGGGGCACGCGAGCAGTTGGAGAACCTCGACGAACGCGAGATCGACCGGGTCGAGGCCATCGTCCGCTCCATGACACCGCTGGAACGACGGATGCCGAAGGTGCTCAACGGTTCTCGTCGGGCCCGGATCGCTCGCGGTTCCGGGGTGACGGTCACCGACGTCAACCAGCTGGTGGAGCGTTTCGCCGAGGCGCAGAAGGTGATGCGTCGACTCCGGGACGGCAACCTGCCCGGCCTCGGGCCCGGCTCAGGGCCGCTGCAGGGAATGCCAGGGCTGCCCGGCGCCGGGGGAGCCGGGAGCAAGAAGGGTCGCGGCCGGGCGCAGCAGCAGTCCCGCAACAAGAAAGGCCGCTCGGGCAACCCGGCCAAGCGGGCCGCCCAGGAGCGTCAGCAGGCCCAGCAGCCGACATCGGCCAAGGGCTCAGCCTTTGGGCTCGGCGCTCAGTCACCCGATGCCGACGACCTGGCCGGGCTGGAATTGCCGCCCGGTTTCGACAAGTTCCTGCGCTGACCCCGGCCCGGCTTGCCTCGTCCATCCTCGTCCCAACCGCCGTCCGGTGGCTGGGCCGACCGGATGAACCCGACCGAGCGGCCGCGTGAAACGCTCCGTGACAACGGGGTTCGGTTCCGGGGGTGGGTCATCCTGGATGCCACGCGGATCAGCAGATCGTCCTAGCGAGCCAGGGCTCGCGCCGGCCCCTTCGGGCTGAGCGCCCGGCCCGCGGCCCGGCGAATGCCGGTCGGATCCGCACGGCGGTACGAAGCGGCGGGGTTCTTGTGGCACTCGCCAGACACGAGACGGGGGCTTGGGTGGCGAGCCAGGAACAACACGAGCGCACGAGTGCGCTCGGATCCGAGGCGCTCTCGGTGTGGAACCGGCAGTGGGCGGCGCAGGCTGCCCGTCGGTCCGACGTGCAGCGCGTCGATCTGCGGCCGGCGTCGCGGCCACCGTCCTCGGCGCTGCAGTGGGTGGAGAGCTTCGACGAGTCGGGTCTGTACGCCGAACTCTTCGACTCGGCCCGGTACCCGGCCATGCCCGCCGGGCTGCTGCGCCTGGTGATGCGGCAACTCAAGGCGGGCGTGCCTGCCTGCTTCCACGTGCCGTCCCGGATCAGCGCCCACTGGGTTCTCATCGTCGTGGTGCCGGTGGCCGAGGGCTTCCTGCTGGCCCGGTTGCGCCCGGCCAGCACCGCCACCTTCGGCATCAGCCGGTCAGTCTGGGCAGCCTGCGACGAGGCGGAGCAGCAGGCCGCCCGAGCGGGGGCCGAGCCCGCACAGGCAGCCGAGGCCGGCGCCGACCGGATCGTCGAGATCCTCACCGAGGCGGGCTCTCCTGGGATCTCCGCGCTGCCGGCGCTGCTGCTGCGCACCGAGGCCGGCCAGGTGCACCGGTTCAGCACCACCCACACCGACGGCTTCGGCCCGATGGCCGAGCTGGCCGAGGGCATGGGTGTGCTCAACGGGCAGACCACGGTCGCCATCGGTTCGCTGCCGCGGCTTCGGGAGGTCACCGCCGAGTTGGCTTGCGCCGCCCAGGAACTGGCCGGTCTGGCCGAGGACATGAGCGCGCTGACCCGGGCCGCCCGAGAGGGCGCCGATCTGGTCCGATCGCAGGCGCCCGTGCTGGCGAACACCTCCGAGGTGATGCAGCCGATGGCCGCCACGGCAGGGGCGGCAGCCACCTCGGCCCGCACCACCCTGCTGCACGCGGTGGACCGGTTCGAGCAGGCCAGCAGCTGGATCTGCCTGTCCCGGATGGTGGAGAACCTCATCGCCGACGAGGCGGCGCACCTGGTGGGTGGATTCGTGGGTCCTGGGGTCGGTACCCGGATCAGCCTGCTCTGGCGGTTGCTGCAGCATGTCGTGATCGAGATGGCCGTGGCCGTCAACGAGTTGCCGGTCTCGCTGCTGGAGGTGCGAGAGGCGATCGACACGGCCCTGGAGGAGTTCACCGGCCTGCACCGCTGGCTGGGGCGGTTCCGGTTGCTGGTCACCCGTGAGGGACTGTGGGACGCGCTGGACGGTCTCACCTCGAGCCTGGACCAGCGGCTCGTGGGGATCGCCGGCCTGGAGCGGCTGCGTGAGACCGAGCGGTCCTGCCGGATCGACATCCCGCTCGACATCGACGCGCTCGCCAGCCTGTTGCAGGAACTGCGTGCGGCCTTGGAGGCCGCCCAGTTGCGGCCCTCCGGAACCGCGAGTTCCTGAAGCCGAGGGATTGCCTCGGCTCAGGGTGGGTTGGGGCTGGGGTGTGGGTTGGGGCTGGGAGACTGCCTGCCCTCGCGGCGGGTGACCGGTGCGCCGCGGGAGGGGAGTGACCCTTCGCGTAGGTTGCCCCTATGGCAGACGTCTTGGAACTCACCGGCCCCATCCACGTCGGGCCCGAGGACGTGGTCGACCGGGCCTGGGTGATCGACGGACGGATCACCTTCAGCCGGCCCTCGGGAGACCACGCCGTCACGACCATCGAGGGACACGTGCTGCCGGGCCTGGTCGACGCGCACTGCCACATCGGACTGGTGGCCGAAGGGCCGGCGTCCGCGGAGACCGCCGAACAGCAGGCGCTCGCCGGTCGTGAGGCCGGCACGCTGCTGGTCCGCGACGCGGGCTCGCCGTCGGACACGCGGTGGATCGACGACCGGGACGACCTGCCGCGGGTGATCCGCGCCGGCCAGCACATCGCCCGCACCAAGCGGTACCTGCGCAACTTCGCGCACGAGATCGAGCCGGAGGACCTGGCGGCATACATGCGCGCCGAGGCGCGTCGCGGCGACGGCTGGGTGAAGATCGTCGGCGACTGGATCGATCGCTCAGTGGGCGACCTGGCGCCGTGCTGGCCGGCCGAGGCGATCTCGGCGGGGATCGGCGCGGCTCACGAGGAGGGCGCCCGGGTCACCGCGCACTGCTTCGGCGAGGAGTGCCTGCCGGATCTCATCGCTGCCGGCATCGACGGGATCGAGCACGGTACCGGGCTCACCGAGGCCACCATGGAGGCGGCGGCGGCTCAGCAGGTGGCGGTCGTGCCCACGCTGATCAACATCGCCACCTTCCCGCACCTGGTCGAGCCCGCCCGCGGCCGGTTCGACACCTGGGTGAACCACATGCTCGCCCTGCACGATCGTCGATACGAGACCATCCATGCCGCGGCCGCCGCGGGCGTCCCGATCTACGCCGGTACCGACGCCGGCTCGGCGATGCCGCACGGGCTCATCGTCGACGAGTTGGCCGAACTGGTCGCCGCAGGCTTCACCCCGGCGCAGTCGCTGGACGCAGGCTGCTGGGCTGCTCGGGAGTGGCTGGACCGTCCGGGTCTGGCCGAGGGGGAGTCGGCGGATCTGCTCGTGTGTGCCAGCGACCCACGTGAGGATCTCCAGGTGCTGCGCGAGGCCACCGTCGTGCTTCGGGGGCGGGTCTACGGCTGAGGTGTGCGTGACGTTGACGTGTGCGTGACGTTGACGTGTGCGCGGCGGACCGGGTCGGGTGCGAGCGCTGCGTGGGCGTGCGGGCTTGGGCTCTTGAGGGGGTTGGGCCGGGGTGATTGGGCTTGGCGGGATTGGGCGTGGGTGATTGGGCTTGAGGGGATTGGGCCGGTCGGGAGCCCGGGGTGTTCGCCGGCGTATCGAGTACTGGGCCGACAGGACAGCCTGGCTGGGCCGATCGGGCGTCGCGGCTGGCGGGAATGACTGACACGGCGGACAACGCTCACCATCAGTAACTGGAAGGTCCCCTCCGCATGGGTGCACGTGCGCGCGTGTGGTGACAGAAAGTACACGTGACCACGTACGCTCCCAGCGTGATCGTTCCTCTGCTCCAGGCGAAGGCCGAGCTTTTCCGCACCCTCGGGCATCCCGTGCGGATCCGGATCTTGGAGCTGCTGACCGAGCGTGACCACGATGTCACCGAGCTGTTCTCCGCCTTCGAGGCGGACCCCACGACCCTCAACGATCACCTCTCCGCCCTACGGCACGCCCGGCTCATCGGGGTCGTGCGCACCGGCGCCTTGGTCACCTACACCCTGCTCACGCCGAGTATCGCCAACCTGCTCACCGACGGTCGGCGGGTGCTGGCCGAGCACCTCGCCGAGCACGAGCAGCCTCGGTACGCCGACCGACCCGACTGACACGACCGCGCCACGTTGTGTTGCGCAGTGTCCCGGCGCATTTCCGTGGCTCCCAAGGCATGTGGGCCGTGGTTCGGGTGGGATCTGGCTTCGGGCCGGCTGCTCAAACGTCACCTGGGTGACGTTGGGCCGACTTGGGCTGCCTCTGGGCCGTGGGCGCGGCTGCCAAACGTGACCGTGGTGACGTTGTGCTCGGCCGGGCAGCGCTAGATGCGACCGCAGGCGGCCAACCGTGACCCGGGTGACGTTTGTC
>JBKECN010000011.1:0-142504 GCA_047974565.1 Actinomycetales bacterium | reverse complement strand
ACCCGGGTGACGTTTGGCGCCCTCGGGACGGCGCCGGGCGAGAACCGGGCCGGGTGGGAGCGGGGCCGGGTTGGTGGCGGTGGGGGCCTGCCAAACGTGACCTGGGTAACGATGTGCCGCTTGCGGTCGCGGTCGATGCATGCCCGGCGCGGCCAGAGGTGACCAGGGTGACGTTTCGGCGCCTCAGAACGCTGCCAAACGTGACCCGGGTGACGATGTGCCGCTCGCGGCGGCGGTAGATGCTGCCCGGCGTGGCCAGAGGTAACCCGGGTGACGTTTGGCGCCCTCAGGACGGTGCCAAACGCTACCCGGGTGACGATGTGCCGCTCGCGGCGGCGGTAGATGCTGCCCGGCGTGGCCAGAGGTGACCCGGGTGACGTTTGGGCGCCCCAGAACGCTGCCAAACGTGACCCGGGTGACGATGTGCCGCTCGCGGTGGCGGTAGATGCCACCCCACGCGCCCAGAGGTGACCCGGGTGACGTTTGGCGCTCGCAGATCGGGCCGGGCGGCAGCGGTGTGCGACACCCGGCAGGTGACCGAGGTGAGACAGGCCCGGACCGGCCGACCCAAGCCCGAAACTCAGGCCGCCATGGCCCGCCGGCAGTGCGCCATCAACTCGTCGTACTCACCCGCGCGGGAGATCTCCAGGTACACCGCGTCGGAGACGGCCTCCAGGTTGTGCCCGGGCGGCCAGTAGTACACCTCCCCGGCGGCATAGTCCCGGGCCCCGTCCTGACCATGGACCCGCATGGTTCCGGAGATGATGTACCCCCAGTGGGCGCACTGGCAGGCGTCGTCGGGCAGGCCGGCGAACAGGGGATCGGTCCTGACCCCCGCGGCGAGCCGGATCAGGCACTGGGCCAGCCCGTCGTCGTCGGCCCGGCGAATCTGGACTCCCGGGCCCTCCAGTGCCGGGGTCATCGCCTCCCAGCGGTAGCCGGAGGTGGACCCATCGGCGGTGCTGGCGGTTGCGTCGTTGCTGGTCATCGTGGCCTTTCTGGTCAGTGCTCGGCGCCCGGTGTTTCTGCGCCGGGCAAGGGGTCACACTCCCGCGGCATGTCAGGTTGAGTACCGAAGAGCCCGGTCCCGCGGCGGCTGGCGTCGTCCAGGGGAAGGGGTCACATCGGGTAGGCGGGAGCGGTGCTGCGGATCGTCACCCACTGCCAGGTGGTGAACTCCTCCCAGTTCGCGGCGCCACCGATGCTGGTGCCGTTACCGGAGGCGCCCACCCCGCCGAACGGGTTGAGTACGTCGTCGTTGACGGTCTGGTCGTTGATGTGCAGCAGGCCGGTGTTGAGCCGCTCGCCCAGGGCCATGGCCCGGGCCACGTCCGCGCTGAGGATCCCCATCGAGAGCCCGTAGTCGGTGTCATTGGCCAGTGCGACCGCCTCGTCGTCGGTGTCGAAGGGCACCACCACGGCAACGGGGGCGAAGATCTCCTCGCGGAAGGCCGGGTTGTCGACGCCCACCCCGGACAGCACGGTGGGCTGGAAGAACAGGCCGTCGCTGCCCCCGCCGGTCTCGATGGTCGCGCCCGCCGCGGCGGCTGCCTGGACGATGCCCAGCGCGTGGTCTCGCTGCTGCTCGTTGATCAACGGCCCGAGGGCAACCTCGTCGGTGGCCGGATTGCCCACCGGCAGGGCCGCGGCCTTGGCGGTGAGTTTGGCCAGGAAGGGCTCGTAGAGCGAGCGGTGCACGAGCACCCGGCCGGTGGCCATGCAGATCTGCCCCTGGTGCAGATAGGCACCCCAGGCCGTGTTCGCCACGGCCAGGTCGAGGTCGGCGTCGTCGAGGATGAGCAGGGAGTTCTTGCCGCCCAACTCGAGGGAGACCTTCTTCAGGTGCTTTCCGGCGGCCTCACCGACCTTGCGGCCCGCGGCGGTCGAACCGGTGAACTGCACCATGGCGATGTGCGGGTCGCTGGTGATCGCCGCCCCGGCCGCGCCGTCTCCCGGCACCACCTGCAACACCCCGGCGGGCAGGCCGGCCAGTTCGAAGATCCGGGCGATGACGAAGCCGCCGCAGACCGCGGTGCGCGGGTCCGGCTTGAGCACCACGGCGTTGCCCAGTGCCAGGGCCGGGGCCACCGCGCGCATCGCCAGATAGAGCGGGAAGTTGAACGGGGAGATCACCCCGACGACGCCGAGCGGCCGCCGCCGGGCCATAGTCAGTTTGCCGTCCGGGCTGGGCAGGATCTCGCCGGTGGAGCGGGACGGCAGCCCGGCCGCCTCGTGCAGCGCCTTGATCGTGATGGACGCCTCGAAACCGGCCTTGGGCCCGGTCGAACCGGATTCGCGCACCAGCCACCCGACGATCTCCTCGGTGTGCTCGGTTGCCACCTGCGCGGCGGCCCGGAGCACGGCCGCGCGGGTCTCATAGCTGGCCTGGGCCCACTCGCGCTGGGCTTGCGCGGCGGCCTGGGCCGCAGTGGCAATACCGTCTGCGTCGACCATTCCGATCGTGCCGAGACTGTCGCCGGTGGCGGGTTCGATGCTGGTCGACGTGCTTGCCGCGGGCTCCCAGCCTCCGGTGAAGATCGTGCCCTGCCACAGGTCCAGCGGCAGGAATCCCGTTCCGGTCGCTTCCGTGGTCGCGGTCGGCTCCGTCGTTGTCCCGGTCATGTCCATGTCCCTTCGTGGCCTGCCTCGCCGTCGGGGGGGCTCACCGGGCGAGGTTCGTCCAGTGTGAGCATCCGGGCGGATGCGGGCTTGTCCGGGCGCGCCAGGATGTTGCCCGGGGGCGACTGACGCCCTGGCGTGAGGGTTCCGGTCGGGGACGGAGCCAGGGACGGTGCCGGTCAGGCGTCGACGACGGCTTGCTTGCGCAGCTTGCGGACCTTGCGTCCCCGCCGGCGCCGGGACGGGATCATCGAGCGCATCTCCTCCAACCTGCCGAAGCACAGCAACCGATCCCCGTCCTCGAGGATGGTGCTGCCCTTGGGGTTGGGGATCACCTGGGTCCCCCGGTGCAGGGTGAGCGCGGTGATGTCCTTCTCCGGCAGGCCGGACTCCTTGAGCGGCTTGCCGACCATCTCCCAGGCGGAGTGCACCACGATCTCGGCGACGCCGTACCCGGTGGAGACGGTGAGCCGCTGGCGTACGTCGATCTCGGGAAAGGCCACCTGGTTGTCGATGTAGTCGATGATCGCCCCGGCCACGTCCAACTGGGTGGCGGCCTCGATGCCCTGCAGGCCGGGTGAGGAGTTGACCTCCATCACCAGCGGCCCGTCGGCGCCCTCGAGCATGTCCACGCCAGCCACCCGCAGACCCATGATCTGGGCCGCGCGTACCGCCGTCTCCTCATACGCCTTCTCCAGGGTCACCCCCTCGACCCGGCCGCCGCGGTGCACGTTGGAGCGGAACTCGTCCCCTTGCGCCGACCGACGCATCGCGGCCACCACCCGATCACCGACCACCAGCGCGCGGATGTCCCGGCCGCGGGATTCACTGACGAAGCGCTGCAGCAGGACGTTCTGCTTGGTCGAGTGCAGGGTCTCGATGATGGCCTCGGCCACCTTGACACTCGGGGCGAGGATGACCCCGATCCCCTGGGTGCCTTCCAGCAGCTTGAGCACCACCGGCGCGCCGCCGACCCGTTCGATCGCCGGGACGATGTCGGTGCGGTCGCGCACGAAGGTGGTGGCTGGCATCCCGATGTTGTGCCGGGAGAGCACCTGGGTCGCCCGTAGCTTGTCCCGGGACGTGCTGATGCCGTTCGCGGTGTTCGGGGTGTACACGTCCATCTGCTCGAACTGGCGCACCACGGCGGTGCCGAAGTAGGTGATCGAGTTGCCGATCCGGGGCAGGATCGCGTCGTAGTGCGAGAGCCGCTTGCCGCGAAAGAGCAGATCCGGCTCGTCCCCGGACAGGTCGATGCCGAACCGCAAGGTGTTGAGCACCTTGACGTCGTGGCCACCCTCGAGTGCGGCGGTGCGCAGCCGTTGCGTCGAGTACGCGCCGAGGGCACGGGAGAGGATTGCCAGTTTCATGGTGGACGACCTGCAAGGATGAGGGACGTGACGGGCTGCCATTCAACCACTGCCGGGTGGCGTGAGTGGGTGGCTTTGCCCGAGCAGAACGTCGAATGGATCAAGGCCAAGCTCGACACCGGGGCCCGGACCTCCTCGCTGCACGCCTTCGGCATCGAGGAGTTCGAGCGCGAGGGCGCTTCGTGGGCCCGATTCGGGGTGCATCCGTGGCAGCGCTCCAGCGAGGAGGTGCAGTGTGAGGCCCCCTTGGTCGACCGTCGGACGGTGCGCTCGTCGTCCGGGCATACGGGCGACCGGCCGGTGGTCCGGATGGCGGTACGACTGCTCGGCCAGGACATCCACGTCGAAGTGACCCTCACCGGTCGCGACGAGATGGGATTCCGGATGCTCATCGGACGCGAGGCTCTGCGGCAGGGCTTCCTCGTCGATTCGGGCCGCAGCTACCTGGGTGGGCGGCCCAAGCGGGCCGTGCGCCGACGCAACCGCGGAGTCAGCGGTGCCCCGTGAGGCCTTCCCGATCGGGGGGTATCGGGTCCGGCCCGGACATTCGCGCGACCTGCAACTACCGCTGACCAAGTTGGTCACCGGTGGGGAGGTGACCCTGCCGGTGCGGGTGCTGCACGGGCGCGAGCCCGGTCCGGTGGTGTGGCTGGACGCGGCGATCCACGGTGACGAGGTGGTGGGAACCCAGATCATCCACGGCGTCCTGGGCAAGCTCGACCCGAAGGCGATGCGTGGCACGGTCATCGTGGTGCCGGTGGTCAACGTCCTGGGATTCATGACAGGTGATCGGTACCTGCCGGACCGGCGTGACCTGAACCGGGTCTTCCCCGGGTCTCGGCGGGGATCGTTGGCGAGTCGGATCGCTCATCTGCTGATGAGCGAGGTGGTCTCCAAGTGTTCGGTGGGCATCGACCTGCACTCCGGCTCGGACCGGCGTTCGAACCTGCCGCAGATCCGCGCGGACCTCGACGACCCGGCGACCCGCGACCTGGCGCTCGCCTTCGGTGCCCCGGTCGCCTTCCACGCCAAGCTCAGGGACGGCTCGCTGCGCTCGGCCGCCCGCGAGGCGGGTGCCACCGTGCTGCTTTACGAGGCGGGTGAGGCGCTCCGTCTGGACGACTGGGCCGTCGAGGCGGGGGTGGCCGGGGTGCTGCGGGTGTTCACGGTGCTCGGTCTCATCGCGGAGCAGGCGTTACCACCGCCCGGAGCGACGCGGGAGTGTCGAGCCTCGGGGTGGGTGCGGGCCCGCCGGACCGGGATCCTCTATCTGGACGTCGACCTGGGTGCTGTGGTGCAGCAGGGTCAGCGCCTGGGGACTCTGGTCGACTCATTCGGCACCACGCTGCGGGCTGTCTACGCCGACCGGGACGGCATC
Organism: Actinomycetales bacterium; assembly: GCA_047974565.1. Taxonomy (GTDB): domain Bacteria; phylum Actinomycetota; class Actinomycetes; order Actinomycetales; family CAWJMD01; genus JBDIAG01. Next base: position 137,137 of record JBKECN010000011.1, on the reverse strand, counting down.
GTCATCGGACGCACCTTCGCCCCGGTCGTGCACCGTGGCGACGCCCTGGTGCATATCGCGCAGTGACCCCCGCAGGGTGGGAGATCGATGCGCAATGACCTGTGCGGGACATGGGACGCAATGACCTGTGCGGGACATGGGATAAGAGCGCACGTGGGCTGTGTCGCGGCCCTGCCGCCACGCACGCGGTCAGATGCCCTCGTTCATATCTCGGGATGAGGACCGTGGGTGCCCACAGCGCACCCTGACGTCATCGAGTTCTGCCAGGCCCTCATTCGTCGTGAGGCCGGGTAGGCCTCTGGATGAGGCCAACCAACCGGGAGAGACGTGACCGAAAAGCAGTCAACGCGACTATTAATTGCGGCTCTGCACTAGTCGGACATACTACCCAAAAAATCCACAAATTTTGATCACAACGTATCAACCGGACAAGCCTGCCACTCCTACTCCCATCCGTGCCCCAGATAGGAGAAGCCGTTGAGCGCTGAGCTGCCCGAAGCCGATCGACTGCATGAATTGATCAACGACTCCCGGCCCTTCGGTCCGATCGACACAGACACCCTCATCCAGGCAGACTACCCGGGATTAGCGCAGTTCTTCGATCGCAAGAACCTCGTCTACACGCAGAGTACTCATCACCCACGGTACAACTACATCGTCGGGCGCAAGGGCGCGGGCAAGACCGCCTTCCTAGCCGCTGAGCAGATCTGTGGAGCAGCCTGCATGACCGAGACGCTTCGCACCGCCTCCCTCTATGCGGAGATGCTTGCCACGCTCAATAGCTACGCCGAACACCGAGGCACCCACCTATTCGTGGATGACGTTGCTGACCTATGGCGTTCGTTGCTGGATCATGTGGCGCTAGCTCATGTCTGCAGGACCGCTACCGTCAGGGACCCGGCCGAGATCCAAGAAATATGGGACTACTTAGACCTACGCGGGGCAGATATCCCAAGCGCTGAGACTGTCGCCGAAGATTTTCTAGGGGAAGTGCAGCGCCGCATTCGAGAGCCTGAGCGCATCGGAATACGTAACGTGCTCGTCGGATATGAGGCTGAGCGTCAGCGATTCGAATCGGTCCGCCATTCACTCGAGAAAGTTCTCGAGGCCCGATCGAGTCGTATGCTCATTGTCATGGACAATTTGGAGGAGCTTCATGCACGAATGGATGAACTACGTGAGGTATTGGCAGGACTCTTCGCATGTGCAGGTCGCCTTTCAGAGCAGGCGTCGACGGGGCGTTACTACCAACTGAGAGTCTGCCTTCCCACCGAGTTCCTTGCATCAATAATGTCCTTGTCATCGAATCCTGAGAAGGATTTCCGTGACAACTACCTCACGATCTATTGGACTGCCAAGGAACTCCTGCATCTCGCCGGACGGCGTCTTCGACTCTATTTGGAAACGCAGCATCCAGAGCAACTCAGCAGTCTCATGCGAACGCACCCCGAAATCCTACCGGGTAGTGAACAATGTGAGGTAGCACTCCTTCGGGCCACCTTGCCACCGGTTGTTGTGGGCGACCTTGGCGTTGAGGAGGACCCGGTCGCATACATCCTGCGCCATACTCAACTGCTTCCGCGCCATATTCTCCAGATCCTGAACGGTGTCTATTCCTCCCGAGGTGAATCGCTGCCATGGCGGGTGGCGCCGGATGCGGTTCTGGCCGGAACTCACGATGTTGAGGAACGAATAAACCGGGGTATCTTGACGGCGCACCCTGATTCACAATGGGTGGGCGTGGTCTTGACAAAGCTGGCCAATCGTCTGGAGATCACGTTCCAGGCCAGACAGCTGCACAAGTACTTCAATCAGCAAGGCATCAAGAAGGCAACGGGCCGGGACTTCTCTGAATGTGTTGCCCAGCTAAGTCGTATGGGCATCTTGGGTCTGCACACGGAGCGGACGGCCAGGTACTGTGAGGGTGAGTTCCAGTACACGACAGATGCGACCCTCCCGATTCACGAGGAGTCCAGCGAGCTTTGCGTTCATCCGCTGTTCTCGCGCCTGCTGTACTCGGCAAGCTTCGACCGGCTGCGTGACCAGTCTGCGCTGCCTGTCTATCCGCGAGGAAGCGACCCATTATCTGCCGACTATAGAGGAACACTCGGTTACGACCTTATCTAAGGGGCAGTCATGGCACTATCCACTAGGCCGGGACGCGGAATATCAGATCTTCCCATGGACTATCGGGACGGTGCCTCAGATCCAGAGGAAGGAGGTCGCCGGATCGGCATTGCGCTGTCGGGCGGTGGAATTCGCTCCGCGGCCTTCAATCTTGGGGCACTGCAAGCGCTTCGCGAACAAGGAATCCTGAAGCGATCCCATTTTCTGGCAGCGGTATCGGGTGGGAATTACATTGCGAGCGCACTCACAATATCTACCGCCCGAGCGACAGGCGAAGCTAGCGACGAAGACCCGGCTTGGGGTCGAGGCTCGGCAGAGGAGCGGTATCTGAGAACGCATACAGACTACCTGGCCCCAGGATGGAACGGGAAGGCGTGGATGATCCTCAGTACCGTGTATTCGTTCATCCTAAACTATCTTCCGTTCATGCTCTCCGCCATAATATTCGGAAAAGCGTATGGGTGGACCATCCATGCATTAGGAGAGGCTGTGCCGTCGATCGAGGAGCCAGGGAGAAGAGTAGTGAGGGCTTGGGAGTACTTGCCCGCACTGGTCCTCGGGCTGATGCTCCTGGGAGTCATCCTAGTGATGGTGCGACGATTCAGTGATGGACATATGTCCGTGAGTGGATATGGTCGCACAAAGTCTGAGCCTTGGGCTGGCTCTATTCTGGCCCTTACCCTTTTCGCTTCGGTCCTCGCGGTTCTCCCGCTTCTCACGGCCCCGTATGCGACAGCCTCCTCATGGGTCCTTACCCATATCCTCCGAGACTATTTGGGGAGTTTCTCAGATTCCTTGCTCAACCGCATCGCGGTAGCGACCGTCTGGTTGGTTCTCCTCGTACTCATGACAGCTATCTCGCTGTGGCTTGGGCAACAGTTTCGGATACCGCGCCTCATGATGATGTTATCGGCGTTCGCGGGAGCTGGCCTCTTGCTTGTTCCTGTTGTATCTGCGATGGAACTGGCCGCCCGCCGGGGATTCACGTGGGAGGGGTTGGGAGTCACCGGCGCCAGCGGGGCCATCATACTCATTATGGGGGTGGCAGCCCACAATCGCCGTTACTCGTTGCATCTTTTCTACCGGGAGCGCCTGAACAGTGCCTTCGCGGTCGAACGGGAGGAGAGTTCCAAGAAGGCGAAGCCCATCGACTATGCGGAAAGGTTGCTATTCTCTGAGATTGGCGAGCTGGTATCTAGGGCGTCGGATGACAAGGAAAATGCAATTCCCAAGCTGGTTGTCTGCTGCGCTGTGAATCTGACCAGCGATGTGCCGTCAGGACGGTTTGCTGAATCGTTCACTTTCGAAAGCGATTGGAGCGGAAGTCCGGTACTGGGCTACCATGCGACCAAGGATCTGGAGGGTTACCCAGGTCCCAAAGGGACCCAGCTCACCCTGCCCGCCATGATGGCGCTCTCTGGTGCTGCACTTTCACCCATAATGGGCCGCTACACATATCCGCCATTGCGATTCCTTATGGCCCTGACCGGCGTACGTCTGGGTGTCTGGGTTCCCAATCCTTGTCGAGACGGTTGGCGGAAGCCGACCACGAGCCTAGGGACGAGTGCAGCGGGAGCGGGCTTGATCAAGCGACAGTGGTCACGAGTAAAACAAGGCTGGTATGAACCGGGCGCGTTATACGTCCTTAGAGAGGCGTTGGGAATCCTGAGTCTCAAGCGCCGGTATATTTACCTGACCGACGGGGGGCACTGGGAGAATCTGGGGCTCGTCGAACTACTTCGGAGACGTTGTACCGATGTGATCTGCTTCGATGCCAGCTGTGATAGTGAGGGTAGCGACCTTTCACGCGCCATCGGCTTGGCGCGAAGTGACTTAGGCGCAAAGGTGTCCATTGACCCAGGGGCCGTCCTGTGCGAGAAGAAGGAGTTGGCTGACGACGTGGCTGTACGCGGCAGCGTTGAGTACCAGAACCCACCTAGTCATGCAAGGCTGGTTTACGCAAAGGCGGTGTTGTCCACTGAGACGAGCTGGGATCTGTTGGCCTACGGGCGCAGAGACTCTCGATTTCCCAACCACCCCACGAGCAAGCAGATATTCACAGACGAGCAGTTCGAGGGCTATCGAAGTCTGGGTTATGAAGCCGGCTTGAAGGCAGCTGGCCTCCTGAGCCTTCCACCGCTCGAAGATGGACGTGGCAAGCGGTAGCAGGTCGCAACCGGAACTGGCACCCTTCGACGGCGTCGCCAGGCGCCAGGCGGGCCGCGAGAAGAGGCGGGGTCGACCGAGAGGTGGCTTGTCAGCGGCCCGAAAGGGCAGCCCGGGCGGCAACGAAGGCGTCCACGCAGGCCTGCACGTCGTCGCTGGAGTGCCCGGCTGAGAGTTGCACCCGGATACGGGCCTGCCCCTTGGGCACCACGGGGTAGGAGAAGGCGATGACGTAGACGCCGTCGGCGAGCATCCGGTCGGCGACCTGGGCTGCGGTGCGGGCGCCGTCCTCGCCGCGGAACATCACCGGGACGATGGCGTGCTCGCCGGGCAGCAGTTCGAAGCCCGCCTCCGCCATTGACGAACGGAACAACTGCGCGTTGCGACGCAGGGCCTGGCGGCCCTTGTCCGAGGTCGAGGCGAGTTCGAGGGCTTTGCGGGAGCCGGCCACCACCGACGGCGCCACCGCGTTGGAGAACAGATAGGGGCGGGCGCGCTGGCGCAGCAACTCGACGATCTCGCGGTGCCCGCTGACGTACCCGCCGCTGGCCCCACCCAGGGCCTTGCCGAGGGTCCCGGTGAGGATGTCGACCCGGTCCATGACGCCGAAGTGCTCCGGGGTGCCCCGGCCATGTTCACCGACGAAGCCCACCGCATGGGAGTCATCGACGAGCACGAGCGCGTCGTACCGCTCGGCCAGGTCGCAGATCTCGGGCAGCGGCGCCAGGTACCCGTCCATGGAGAACACCCCGTCGGTGACGATGCACCGGCGCCGCGCCTCGGAGGCCGCCTTGAGGTGCTGCTCCAGTTCGGCGAGGTCGGCGTTGGCGTAGCGGTATCGAGTGGCCTTGCACAGCCGGATCCCGTCGATGAGCGAGGCATGGTTGAGCGCGTCGGAGATGATCGCGTCCCGCTCGTCGAAAAGGGTCTCGAACACCCCGCCATTGGCGTCGAAGCACGACGGGAACAGGATCGTGTCCTGGGTGCCCAGGAACCCGGAGATGGCCCGCTCCAATTCCTTGTGCGGGGCCTGGGTTCCGCAGATGAAGCGCACCGACGACATGCCGAAGCCCCACTGCCGCAATCCTTCTGCTGCTGCGGCCACCACCTCGGGGTGATCGGCCAGGCCCAGGTAGTTGTTGGCGCAGAAGTTCAGCGAGGCCCCGCCGGTGGTGGTGATCCGAGCAGCCTGCGGCGAGGTCAGCTCGCGTTCGTGCTTGGTCAGCCCGGCCTCGTCGATCGCGGCCAGATCGGCGACCAGCTGCTCGCGAACCATGCCGTACATGTGCTGCTCCCGTCAGTTAGGAACCGGGCGGTGCGTAGGAACCGGGCGGTGCGCCCGGCAGGTCGGCCGCCTCGACCAACTCTCGCCTCACGACCAGTCGATGATGATCTTGCCGCACTGTCCCCCGCGCAGAACCTTGAAGGCCTGCTGGAAATCGTGCGGCGCGAATCGATGGGTGATGACCGACCCCAGCGCCGCGCGCAACGGTGCCGAGGTCGCCAGCATGGCGCCCATCGCGTACCAGGTGTCGTACATCTCCCGGCCGTAGATGCCCTTGATGGTCAGCATGTGGGTGATCACCCGGCCCCAGTCGATGACGTAGTCGCCGTGCGGCAGCCCGAGCATCGCCACCCGGCCGCCGTGGTTCATCGTGCTGAGCATGTCGGCCACCGCCGCGGGCGCCCCCGACATCTCCAAGCCGATGTCGAAGCCCTCCTTCATGCCGAGGGTGCCCATTGCCTCCCGCAGGGTCGTGGTGGCGGCGTTGACGACGAGATCCGCTCCCGCCGCCTTGGCCAGCGAGAGCCGGGCGTCGCTGAGGTCGGTGACGACGACGAAGCGGGCCCCGACGTGCCGGACGATGGCGGCGGCCATCACGCCGATGGGGCCGGCCCCGGTGATCACCACGTCCTCCCCGGCGATCGGGAACGACAGGGCGGTGTGCGTGGCGTTGCCGAACGGGTCGAAGAGCGCCCCGAGGTCGGGGTCCAGATCGTCGGGCTGCCCCCACAGGTTGCCGGCGGGGATGGTGAGGTAGTCGGCGAAGGCGCCATCGCGGTTGACCCCGATGCCGATGGTGTTGATGCACAGGTGACGTCGTCCGGCCCGGCAGTTCCGGCACACGCCGCAGACCAGGTGACCCTCGCCCGACACCCGTTGACCCTCCTGCACCGAGGTGACGCCGGGGCCCACCGCGGCCACCTCGCCGTAGAACTCGTGCCCGACCGTCATCGGCGGGTGCACCACGGAGGCCGCCCAGGCGTCCCAGTCGTAAAGGTGCGCGTCGGTTCCGCACAGACCGGTCCGCAAGACTCGCACCAGGGCTTCCCCCGGTCCCGGCTCGGGGACCGGCAGGTCCAACAGTTCCAGCCCCGCATCCGGCCGGGTCTTCACGAGTGCTCGCATCACGGACCTCCACGCCCGGCCGGCACCCCGGGTGCCGGCCTGCCCGCACTCTCTCAGAACCTGACCGGTGGGACCATCACCCGGTCCGTCTCACCTGGAGCCCGACCGGGTCGAGGTCGGTGCCGGAGACGGCGCGCAGGTCGAAACCTCCGGCCGCAGCCGGACCCCGGACCTGCACCGGCAGGGTGTGGCACCGTGGGTACCCACCCACGCCACAACCAGGAGGCACCGTGAGCCAGGCAGTCGACTTCGTCACCGTGTCCACTCTCGGAGTCGAGTCGTCCCCGGTGGCTGAGGCCCTGGCCGGGCTGCGGGCCAACGAGGCCCGCTACTTCAAGAACAAGTACGACCAGGTGTTCACCGTGCACGAGGCCGATCAGGCCCGGGAGCTGATCGACTGGGTCCACACGATCCTGGCCCAGGAGCGGGGGATCGTCATCGAGTCCCCGGCCCTGCAGGCGGCTCTCGTCCACGTGGACGGGATCGAGTGGGCCCACGTCTTCTACCGGTCCGGTCTGGCCATCAACGTGCTCTACGGGGTGACACCCGGGGCAAAGCGGGCGGTCGGCTTCAAGCTCAGCCAGGGAATGGACGTTCCGGAGGAGTTGTCGGGGTTCAAGTTCGCCCGGCAGAAGTCCAAGCTCGCCGGCGAGATCCGCGGTTCGTACTTCGTCATCAAGGGCGAACACGGCTCGGCTCCCACGCTGTAGCCCGATCCTCCGGTTGACTCTCGCGCACCGCCGGGTGCCGGCCGGGCGTGGCATGACCCTGGCCTTCTCGCTGCCTTCCTGAGGCATTTGCCTGGTTGGGTCATCGCCTCAACGCGTGGCAGCACCCCGTTGTCAGACCCGTCGCCTAGCGTGCAGTTATGGCAACCACGCTCACTCTCGACGCCGAGGCGACGCGCTGGCTTCAGTCGCTCAGTGACGAGGCACTCGCCGACGAGGTCGGTTTCGGTCCGCTGTCTCGTGGCCAGGCCTATGCCAGCCAGGGCAAGGTGCAGCGGGTCATGACGGTCGACAACGGCCGCACCCTGGTCGCCCGGGTGGCCGGCAGCCGCAACGTCACGTACAACACGGTCGTGCGGCTGGGCAATCCGTCCGATCAGTTCAGCGCCGAGGTCATCGGCTACTGCTCCTGCCCGGTCGCGCTCGACTGCAAGCACGTGGCCGCGGTCATCCTGTACGCCCGTCAGCACGTGCGGCGGCAACACCGCCAGGAGCAGTCCGGCACCAGCTGGCGGGCACTGCTGGACGGCCTCACCCCCGAGCCCAGGCTCGGCAAAGGTGCCCCGCTGGGGCTTCAGTTTGTGCTGCGCCGATCACCCGGCACCCCCTGGACGACGAGCCGACAGGCGCCATCCCTCGCGCTTCGCCCGGTCACCCCCGGCAAGCGTTCTGGCTGGATCAAGTCCGGGGTGGGCTGGGCGCAGCTCACCCCGCACCGGGCCAGGCCGGGCGATCGTCGTCCCCTGCTCGCCGAGCACCTCGAGGCGCTGCTGGCCATCCAGGCAGTGGGGGCGGGCGGTTCGTTCGCCTACGTGCACGAGGGCCTGCTCCCGCTGGCCGACCTGGGTCCGTCCGCCTGGCACCTGATCCACCAAGCCGCTGCCGCGGGTGTGGCCCTGCTCGACGACGCGACCCGACCCGGGCCGGTCACGCTCAGCGACATCCCCGCCAGGCTCACCCTCACCTCGTGGAGCCAGGAGGGCGACGCCGTCCTCGACCCGGGCATCGACCACGACGACGAGCCGGTCGACCTGACCGGCATCACCTGGATCGGGTCGCCACCGTTCGGCCTGGCCCGGCGCACCGGCCCGCAGGACGGGTTGCAGCTGGTTCAGCTGGAGCGTGCCCTGACGACGCAGGAGTTCGCACTGGTGCAGCACGGCCCGGTGCGGGTGCCCCGCGACGATGTGCCGACCCTTCGTCGCCAGTACCTGCCCCGGCTGGCCGAGCGGATGCACCTGCGGTCCACCGACACCGAGTTGCGCCCGCCGACGGTCGCCGGCCCGTACCTCGGTGTGCAGGTCACCCACCAGCCCGCCCACCGCACCGACCTGGTCTGTCACTGGGTGTACGAGGTGGACGGCGAGCCCGTCGAGGTACCCGTGCAGGCAGATGCCCCGGCGTCCGCGGTGCCTCGCGATCCGTTGGCCGAGGCCGCCCTGGTCGAGGCCTTGGGCTATCTCGAGGCGGTCCCCGGCCTCACCCTGCCCGGCCTGAGGCTGCCTGGCGGCCAGCTGGTTTCGGAGCAGACCCATCTCACCGGCCTGCAGACCGTCACCTTCCTCGACCGGGTGTTGCCCGAGCTGCTCGCCGACGAGCGGGTACGCCTGCACGTGCACGGGCCCACTCCCGACTATCGCCAGGCGCAGGAGGCGCCGCTGATCCGGGTCTCGGCCACCGACTCGTCCGACCCAGGTCGCACCGACTGGTTCGACCTCGACGTGCAGGTGAGTATTGACGGCGAGGACGTGGACTTCGCCGCGCTGTTCCGGGCCCTGGCCGCCGGCTCGGATCACCTCATCCTCGACTCGGGGCTGTGGTTCAGCCTCGACCGGCCCGAGTTCGTGTCCCTGCGGGCCCTCATCGAGGAGGCCCGGGCGCTGCAGGAGCCCGACACCCCTGGGCTGAGCCTGACGCCACTGCACGCGGGCCTGTGGGAGGAGCTGATCGCGCTCGGGGTGGTCGGTGAACAGTCCGACCGATGGGCCCGTTCGGTCTCGGCGCTGTTGGAGCTGGAGGCGTCCCCGGCCCCGCCGCTGCCGTCCGGCTTGCAGGCAGAGTTGCGGCCCTATCAGCAGCACGGGTACGCCTGGCTGAGCCTGCTGTGGGACAACGGCCTCGGCGGAATCCTCGCCGACGACATGGGTCTGGGTAAGACGGTGCAGACCCTGGCGATGGCCGCCCGGGCGCACGAGCAGGGCCACCTCGACGCGTCCGCCGGTGGTGGCCCGCTGCTGATCGTGTGCCCCACGTCGGTGATCGGCAGTTGGGTCGAACAGGCCCAACGGTTCACCCCGCAGTTGCGCATCGCGGCGGTCACCGAAACCCAGGCGCGCCGCGCTGTGCCACTGGAGGTGATGGCTGCCGACGCCGACATCATCCTCACCTCGTACACCCTCGTGCGTCTGGAGCAGGAGGACTATCAGGCCATCGCCTGGAGCGGGGTCATCCTCGACGAGGCGCAGGCGGTGAAGAACCACCACGCCAAGACCTATCAGGCGGTTCGCCGGCTACCGGGCCGCTGCAAGGTGGCGATCACCGGCACCCCGCTGGAGAACTCCCTCATGGACCTGTGGTCGCTGCTGTCGATCTCGGCTCCCGGCCTGTACCCGGACCCGGTCGCCTTCACCGAGGAGTACCGGCGCCCGATCGAGGCCGGTGACGCCGAACGGCTGGCCCGGCTCCGGCGGCGGATCCGCCCACTGATGCTGCGCCGCACCAAGCAGGAGGTGGCCCCCGAACTGCCGCCCAAGCAGGAGCAGGTGCTGCACGTCGAGTTGAACCCGGCGCACCGTCGCACGTACAGCAAGCATCTGCAGCGGGAGCGGCAGCGGGTGCTCGGCCTGCTCGACGACGTGCAGAAGAACCGGGTCGCGATCTTCCGCTCGCTGACCGTGCTGCGTCAGCTCAGCCTGGCCCCGGTTCTCGTCGACCCCGACTACGCCAGGATCTCGGCCAGCAAACTGGACGTCCTGATGGAGCAGGTCCGCGCGGTCGTCGCCGAAGGCCACCGGGCCTTGGTGTTCAGCCAGTTCACCGGCTTCCTCGGGTTGGTCAAGGCGCGCCTGGACGCCGAATCCATCGGCTACAGCTACCTCGATGGCCGGACCCGCGATCGTGCCACCCGGATCGAGCAGTTCCGTCAGGGGGACGACCCGCTCTTCCTCATCTCCCTCAAGGCCGGGGGCTTCGGCCTCACCCTCACCGAGGCCGACTACGTCTTCATCCTCGACCCCTGGTGGAATCCGGCCGCGGAGGAGCAGGCCATCGACCGTACCCACCGGATCGGGCAGACCAAGACCGTCATGGTGTACCGGCTGGTGGCCACGAACACCATCGAAGACAAGGTGGTCGCTCTGCAGGAACGCAAACGCCGACTCTTCGACGACGTGGTCGGTTCCGGTGAATCGTTCAGTGCGCCACTGACGGCCGAGGACATCCGCGGGCTCTTGGAGCACTGAGCGCCCGAGGCTCTTCGCTGCTCAAGGCCAACCGCCGGTCACTGCGCCTGATGATCACTGCGCCTGATGAGTGGCCTTCCATTCGGCCAGCGAGGTCGCGTTCTCCCGCCTGGCCCGCGCGAGCGTCAACTCCGCCTCGGGGGTCAGGTGGCCCGAGTGTGGGGTACCCGAGTGCTGTCGCGGGAGGGGTTCGATCGGCTGGCGGGCGGGGCGCTTGCCGTTGGCAAGCGATTCCAGCACCGCGACGGCCGCGGAGGCGATCTGGTTGCCCTCCACCACGACTCCCTGGCGTGACGCCCATTCCAGCAGGGCAGAACCGGGCATCGGCCGGGCGATGTACCAGCCCTGGGCCTCGTCGCAGCCGAGCCGCAGCAGGCGGTCCATCACCTGACTGGTCTCCACCCCTTCGGCCACCACCACGAGGTCGAGGGCGTGGGCGAGCTCGGTCACCTTGCTGACGATCGCGCGGTCCAGGTCCGACTCGATCCCCGCGACGAACGAGCGGTCGAGCTTGACCTCGGTGACCGGCAGGCTGCGCAGCATCAGCAGCGACGACCAGCCGGTGCCGAAGTCGTCCATCGCCAGCCGCACGCCCATCTTGTTCAGCTCCACCATGACCGCTCGGGCGCCGGCCAGGTCACCGGTGAGCACCCGCTCGGTCACCTCGAGGGTGAGGTTGGTGGCCGGCACCTGGAACTCGTGCAGCATCGTGGTGAGCTTGTCGACGAAGCCGGGCTTGAGCAGGTCGGTGGAGGTGACGTTCACCGCGACCGGCACCTCGATGCCGTGCCGGCGCCACTGCCAGATCTCCTTCAGCGCCATCCGCAGCACCAGGTCGGTGAGTTCGGGCATGATCCCGGAGCGTTCGGCGGCCGGGATGAACTCGTCCGGTGGCACCAGTTGACCGCTCGGGTGGCGCCAGCGCACGAGCGCCTCCACCCCCACCATCCGCCGGGTCTTCAGGCTGATCTTGGGCTGGAAGTCCAGGTAGAACTCGTCGTTCTCTATCGCCCTGCGCAGCGAGCCGACGATACCCAGCCGGGAGACCGTCGGGCTGGCCATCGTCGTGCTGTACAGGGTCAGGCCGGTCTTGGCGTCCTTGGACGCATACATGGCGGCGTCGGCGTGCGAGAACAGGTCGGCCATCGTCCGCCCGTGCTGGGGGGCCAGGGCGATGCCGATGCTGGCGTTGACGTCCACCAGGTGGTTCGACTCGTGCCGGTAGGGCTCGGCCAGCACCGCGGCGACCCGCTCACCGATGGACCTGGCCTCGGCCTCGTCGCGCACCGCGACGAGGATCGCGAACTCGTCACCACCGAGCCGGGCAACGGCCATCGCGTCCCGGAAGGCCCGCTCCAAACGTTGGGCGACGGCGCAGAGCACCTCGTCGCCGGTGGGGTGTCCCAGGACGGTGTTGACGTACTTGAAGTGGTCCAGGTCGAGCAGGACGAGGGCCAACTGCTGGTCGTGTGAGAGCTCCTCGCAGGCGGAGTCGAGCAGCACCTCCAACCGGCTGCGGTTCATCAGACCGGTGAGCGGGTCTCGGCGCGAGGCCAGCAGGTGTCGGCGCGAGGTGGACAGCGCGTAGTGCAGGACGAAGACCGGCACCAGGCCCAGGCTCGTCCACCAGGGGGTGACCTGGACGAGCAGGGCGATCATCACAGCCATCACGGTCTGCGCGGCACCGACCGGGGCCCGGATGGTGGCCACCCGCAGGACGACCTCGCCAACCCGACCGACCTCCAGGCCGCGCCGGATCCCTTCCATGAGATAGGAGATCGTGAAGAACACCGCTCCGCACAGCAGACCGGTGAGCATGCCCTGGGTGGTCGCCATGTCGACCAGGCCACGATGGTCGCCGGTCTCGACGAGAAGGTGCGCCACGATCGTGGCCACCAACAGCGCCAGGGCGTCTCGGCACCACATGAACAGGGTGTCCGACCAGTGGCGGCGATAGGCGAGTCCCGAGGCGATCGCGCAGGCGGAGACGAGCAGGAGAGCGGGTAGAAAGTCCATGGCGAACAGCAGGGCGAGACCGAAGGAAGCCGGCCACGCCCGAGCCTCGGTGGCCGAGACGGTGTCGGTGTACTTGGCCAGCAGCAGCCCGGCGATAGCCATCAGGGTCACCAGCATGGCCGGGAACCAGTCGGTCGGCAGCATCCAGGCCTCACCACGCGAGGGATCGGCGAACAGGTAGATCGCGGTCAGCGCCGGGGTCAGCCATGCGGTCACTACGACAAACCTGCGTGAGGACGCGGCACCCCGGGTAAGGGCCGCCGGCTTCTGGGTGGCCTTGGGTCTCATGGCGATCCTTATCTGCTCGGACTCTCGCAGGACGAATCGTCGGTAGCGCTGTATTCCTTGACCCTTCTTTGACCACGGTCACGCGATGCCGGAAAGAACCGCTCAAGCGGCCCGTGCTGAAGCCTCACCTGGTAACCCTGAGTAGTTGATGGTGACGATGGATGATTTAAGGTGAAACTATCTCTGGGGCGACATCGACAACCGCGGGTTTGAGATTTGCCAACAATCACTGTCAGGGTGGGGCGATGCGGTCGCTCCAAGCGGTACTCGACGACGTGTGTACCGAGACAGGTGTCCCCGGCGTCGTGGCAGCGGTGAGCCGTCCAGGGGTCTCGGAGTTCGCCAGCGCCGGCGTGCGCGAACTCGCCGGCGTGCAGATGTCTCGCGACACGATCGTCCGCATCGCCTCGCTCACCAAGCCGATCGTGGCGGCCGCCGCCGCCATTCTCATCGAGCGGGGCAGGCTGGACGCGCAGGACGAGGTCCGCACCTGGTTGCCTGAGTTGGCCGAGCCGCGGGTGCTGCGCACCCCGGACAGCGAGCTGGATGACACTGTCCCTGCGGTGCGGCCGATCACGGTGGACGACCTGCTCACCTTCCAGGCAGGCCTGGGCTTTCCCGCCGAGGGTGGTGCGCATGTCGTGCCGCTGCTGCTGGATCGGCTGGCGCAGGGACCACCCCGACCTCAGGCCTACCCCGAGCCGGACGAGTGGATGCGTCGGGCCGCGGAGCTCCCCCTGGTGCACCAACCGGGACAGGGCTGGACGTACCACACCGGCGCCGACCTGCTGGGCGTACTGCTGGAACGGCTCGAGGGCCAGTCACTGACCGACGTACTGATCGATACGCTGTTCGGTCCGTTGCGGATGACGGACACCTCATTCAGCCTTCCCGCCGAGAAGTTGCCGCGCATGTCAGTCCTGTATGAGCGGCTCCCGAACGGCGGCGAGGACGGCTTGCAGCCGGTGGACGAGATGCGCGGGCAATGGTTCACCCCGCCACCGTTCCGTTCAGGTGGTGGCGGACTGCTGTCCACTGTGAGTGACCTGCATGTCTTCTTCCGGATGCTCGCCGACGGCGGCTACTGGGAGGGGCGACTCGTGATGGGCAAGGCCGCCCGCCAGCGCCTGCTCACCGCCCGGGTGCCATCGAGTCCTGGCCACCCCTTCCTGGCCGGCCAGTCGTGGAGCGCCGGCGGCGCCGTCGATGTCGCCGAACTGGAGTCGTGGAATCGGCTGGGACGGTACGGCTGGGTCGGCGGAACCGGCACCGCCGGCTATGTCCACCCCGACAGCGGCACCGTCCAGGTGTGGCTCACCCAGCAGTTGCTCGCCGGCCCGAACGCCGCCGAGGATCCGGGCACGGTCGCCTTGGGGCGCTTCCTCACCGCGACGAGCCCAGGATCGTGTGTGGCGCCGGCCACGGTCGAGGGTGGCCTCGACGACCTGCCTGGCTGACACGTCGCCACAGCCTCGCGGACTCTTCCGACGATGGCCCCCGTTGCCTGGCACGAAGGCGAGAGGCCGTGTGGCAAGCATTACTCTCATAAGATCGAATCGATTTGATACCCTCGGCTCATGACGCGACCGAACACCTATCCGGGCCGGGTGACCCTCAAGCAGGTCGCCGGCCAAGCGGGTGTGTCGCTGTCCACGGCCTCGCTGGTGTTCAGCGGCAATGGCCCGGTGTCCGAGGGTACTCGGACCCGGGTGCTCGCGGCGGCCCAGGCCCTCAATTACGCCGGCCCGAACCCGGTCGCCGCGAACCTGCGTCGCGGTCGATGCGGGGTGGTGGGAGTCGTGGTGGAGGGTTCCTTGCGCCATGCCCTGCAGGATCCCTATGCGCTCGCCGTCGTCAACGGCCTGGCCGAGGTGCTCGATTCGCTGCCGGTGGGCATGCTGATGCTGTCGCTGCGTCCGCAGGCGCCGCAGGAGCTGCGCGACCGGCTGCGGATGCAGGCGATGGACGGGGTGGTCTTCTTCGGTTGCGGGCCGGACGCGGTGCCGGCCGCCGAACACCTGCGCGACCGGAACATCTCGATGGTGGCGATGGGTCAGCCGTACCTGGACGGAGTGCGGCACGTCGACATCGATGAACGCATCGGCATGCTCGATCTCGCCCGCCAGCTGTCGGACCTCGGGCACCGAAGGGTGTTGGCCGTCGCCCAGCGGCTGGCTCCGGCTGACGCCCCTCAGGGTTCGACGGGCGCGGCCGTTCCGATCGTCGATGCGCTTGCCCGGGCGGAGTTCCCCGATGTCCTGGGTCGCCTGGCCGCGATCCGCGAGGTCTTCGGCGATTCAGTCCCCACCGTCAATGCGGGCGCCAGCACGATCGACGCCGGGTTCGCCGCTGTCACCGAGTTCCTGCACGCGAGCGGCTCCGATCGGCCGACCGCCATCATGACCACGTCGGATCAACTCGCCTTTGGAGCGATACAGGCCGTTCGTGCCGCAGGGCTGGACGTGCCCGCGGACGTGAGCGTGACCGGCTTCGACGGTATCGATCCTCCGAACTGGGCGGGCAATCTGACCACCGTCCATCAACCCGGCTCGGACAAGGGACGGGCAGCGGCCCGTCTCGTCCACTCCATGATCGAGGGCGATCCGGGCGCAGACCTGCTGCTGCCCACCACCGTTCGCCTCGGCGATTCCACCGGACCACCTCCGTGGTGACCGCCAGGCCCCTGGTGTCGGCGGACCTGCCACACGTCTCGGACCGCCTGGGCCATCGGGTGGACCACCCGAGTTGACCGGCCAGGTCACGCCTGGGAACAGCTTCGTCGAGTGCAGGGTTGCGAACCGGTAGGGCAGGGCTCAGCGGCGCTTGGCCAGGTAGTGCGGGTCCGGACGGGCAGTGCAGGGTCCGGACAGGCAGTGCAGGGTCCGGACAGGCAGGCAGGCTGGCTCGCCAGGCGCGGGGTGTGGGCGGCCCGGGCGTCCAGGCGTCGTCGGGAACTCGGAATCGCGTGACCAGCGGGTTGGCAACCTGAACACCCGAGCCGCCGTCGGCGTCGACGACCGCCCACCGGGCCCCAGCAATCGACTGGACCACGACCCCCAGTGAGGCAGCCGTCTGCCGACTGTGACCACCAGCAACCATCGCCCACACGGCACCGGCGCCGTCGGCTCACCCCGATCTTCAGAACAAACGATGCGGACATCATCATGACCAACCTTTCGTGCCGGACACCTTCAGCGGCGAGCGACGACCTGGACGCCTCGGCTGGCCTGGACCCGGCAGGTATCCCAACCCAGGGACAGTCTGGCGCTGACCAGTCACCGGCCGGGCCGGCCGGGTCCGGGCCCGACTCAGACCGCTCGCCCGAAGAGACGCTGTCGGGCGAGTCGGAGCGGCCTCGTCGGCAGGCGTCATCCGGCCCGCGCCCGGACCCGGCTGCCACATCGGCCGACGAACCCGGGAGCCCGCAGGACCGCCGTCGGGCGGTCGGCTCTTTGCGGATCCTCATCATGCTCGGCGCGCTGTCGGCCTTCGGGCCGCTGTCCTTCGACATGTACCTGCCCGCCCTACCGCAGTTGGCCGCCGATCTGGGCAGCTCACACGCGGTGGCCCAGCTGTCGCTGTCCTTGTCGATGCTCGGGCTCGGCCTCGGCCAGGTGGTCGCCGGACCGATCAGCGACCAGGTCGGACGCAAGCTCCCGCTCGTCATCGGGGTCGTGGTCTTCACCCTGGGCGCATTCGCCTGCGCGATCTCCCCGAGCATCGAACTGCTCCTGGTGGCGCGACTGCTCGGCGGGCTCGGGGGCGGTGCGGGGGTGGTGCTGGCCCGGTCGATGGTGCGAGACCTCTATCAAGGTCGCGAGGCGGCCCGAGCCTACGGAATCACCGCGCTCGTCTTCGGAATCGCCCCCGTGGTGGCGCCGCTGGTCGGCGGACTGCTGCTGACCGTGACCACCTGGCGGGGCATCTTCGTCACCATGGGGGTCTGCGGGGTGGTCCTGCTGGTGGCCGCCATCCGGATGCCCGAGACGCTGCCGCCGGCGGCCCGGCGAGCAGCCGGCCTTCGTGCGATGCTCGGCTCCTTCCGGCGGGTACTGAGCGACCGGTCCTTCCTGGCCCCGGCTCTCGTCCTGGCCATCGGCTTTCAGCCGCTCAGCCTCTACCTGGCTATGGGTAGTTTCGTGCTGCAGGACGGATATGGCCTTACCGCGCAGCAGTTCGGCTACGTCTTCGCCGCGAACTCGGTCGGGATCCTCCTGCTGGGGCGGATCAACCTGCGGGTGGTGCCCCGCGTGGGCCCCTACCGGGTGCTCGTTGCGGCCCTGACCCTGAGCATCGTCAGTTGCGCGCTCATCGCGCTCGCCACCGTCCTGGGGGCGGGGGTCTGGTGGGTGCTCGTCCCGCTCTTCTTCGCCATCTCGGTGGCCGGGCCACTGCTGCCCAACGCGACCACCCTGGCCCTGGACGGACAATCCGCGGCCATCGGGTCGGCGGCGGCCTGCCTGGGCCTGGTGCAGACCATCGTGGGAGCCGGTATCCCACCCCTGGTGTCACTGTTCGGTGTGAGTCCCGAGCTGATGGGGGTGTCGATGGCGCTGGCCTCGGTGCTCTGTGTGATCCCGCTGCTGGCCGTCCCCTCGTCCGCGCGGAACTAGCTCGGGAGGTGTCATGGTCGGCGCGGCACCGGCCAGCCTTACCCAGGCACCGGCGCCTGGGCGATCTCACCTGACGCATCGTTGCCAGCGCCTCGCGTCAGCAATGGTGGGCAGGTCCCGACCGGGCCCGGCGGCGCGAACAGCGCATTGACGACGCCAACGGCATCAGGCACACTAGAATCGATTCGATTCCGGGTCGATCGCGCTCGGGGCGATCGAAACGGACCGAGTCCGGTCACACCCGCTCCCGCCCGGTTGGGCAGCCACCCGGGCGAGGGCGGGTGTGTCCGTGCCCGGCCCGCAGTTGCGACCTGCGGGTGAGGGCGGATCGAGTGGTCGGGGGCCGGTGCTCGTGGGTCGCCGACCAGAGCACCACCGCCTCAGCACCCGGTCACCAGCGCCAGCCCACGCCGGTCGGCGTGATCACCCGGGTCGGGCCGGACTCGAAGGCGAGGCGGACCCGCTGGACCCGCCCGCCACCACGCAGGACCAGGCCGGAACCGGCTCCGAGCCGTACGACGACGCACGGCCGGGCGCCGGCAGACCACCACAGCAGCACCCACTAGCCGCCACTAGCCGTTCGATACGGCGACCTACACAGACCAGGCCGTTCGATCCGGCTGACCACCCAGCAGCACACACCAGGCCGTCGACCCGGCCGCAGCACAGATGAGGAGCCCCATGTCCGTGACCGCTCGCCAGGACCAGACGCGTCCACACCAGATCGCCACGGGCCCGATGCTCGAGCGCGCGACGGTGGGCGTCTATCTGGTCTTCGCGTACACAGGATTCGCGTTCGCGACGTGGGCCGGGCGAATCCCGGCGACCCGCGAGATCCTGGGGCTCACGCCGGGGAACCTGGGTCTCTTGCTGCTAGCAGGTGCGGTGGGTTCACTGCTGGGGCTCCCGGTCGCCGGCCGGGTCGCCGAGCGGCTCGGGGAGGACAAGGCCGTCCTGGTCGGGGCCGCGTTGTTGCTGGGCGGGCTGTCGCTGATCGGCTTCGCCGTGCAGGCGGTCGGTTCGGTCACGCTGGTCGCTGCTCTGCTCTTCCTCATGTGCTTCGGCATGGGCCTGTGGGATGTGGCGATGAACCTGCATGGGGCGGAGGTCGAGCGCGGCCTGGGCCGCACCATCATGCCGCGATTCCACGCCTCCTTCAGCCTCGGCACGGTGGCCGGTGCGCTCGTCGCCGCGGGCGTGGCGCGGCTCGGAGCCCCGCTGACCTGGCACCTTCTCATTGTGGCGGCCGTCCTCGGCTTGCTCACGGTGCTGGCCACTCGCCGCTTCGTCCCGCATGGGGTGGAGGTCGTGCCGCCGGGAGCCGCCGCGACCCAGGCGGGGACCGACGAGGTGCCCGCCGTCGCCGAAGGCGTCACGTCCACTCCGCTGACGGCCGCCCCCAGCGCCCTGCCCACCTCAGCCTCGGACTCCGCACCGGACCGAGTAGTCCCGGCCACGGGATCCAGGCCCGCCCCCGTTCGTTCGGCGTGGACCGAGCCGCGCACGCTGCTGATCGGTTTCATCGTGCTGGTCGCGGCCTTCACCGAGGGCACCGCCAACGACTGGCTGGCGGTGGCCTTCGTCGACGGACACCACCTGCCGGAGTGGGCCGGCATCCTCGGCCTGGCGACCTTCCTGACCTTCATGACCATCGGACGCCTGGCCGGCACCATGCTGCTCGACCGCTTCGGTCGGGTGAAGGTGCTGCGGGTCACCTTCGTCCTGGCAGGTCTGGGCTCCCTGCTGATGATCTTCGGCAACGCGGCGGTGGCTTTCGCCGGCGCGGCGGTCTGGGGCCTGGGCACCTCGCTCGGCTTCCCGGTGGGTATCAGCGCGGCCGCCGACAACCCCCGCCGGGCAGCGGCCCGGGTGAGCGTGGTGTCCACCATCGGCTACCTGGCCTTCATCGCAGGCCCGCCCTTGCTGGGCTTCCTCGGTGACCACTTCGGGGTCCTGCGCGCGCTGAGCGCGGTATCGGTGCTCCTGATCGGCGCCTTCATGCTGCTTCCCGCAGTGGCCAAGCGGGACGACTGAACCCGCCTGCCAACTGCCTGACGGCAGGCGGGACAACGGGATTGGGGTGACCGGGCGTGCCCCGTCCACCTCGGGTCGGCCGCGCCATCGGGGCCGGCGCATCCGGTGACCGGCTGGGTGCGCCGGACGGCATCAGGGCACCGGTGATCGGCAGGCCCCTCTGGGAATGACCGGGGGCCGGGTCTCGGCCGCTCGATTCCAGACGCTTCCGGGTGGGAGGACGATTCAGCCCTCAGTTGATCCCAGCCGGGCCTCGCCCAGGGCCACGATGGCCTCGGCCAGCAACTCCATCGAGGCACCCAGATCCCGCGTCGGGTCGGCCTGGTAGGCCACGAAGGCTCCGTCGAAGCCGGCGATCCCGAAGTAGTCGAGGTCGTCGGCCAGGCGCTGGGCCACGGTCGAGCCCAGCGGCTCAAAGGAAGCCGCGATCATCTCGTTCATGTAGGCGCGGCCGTCTCGCCGCACCTGGTCGATCATCGCCCCGATCTCGGTCTCCGCGGCTTCCGTGCTCATCACCAGGATGAGGTGCAGGCGGAGGAAGTCGGCCCGGGTGAGGAAGACCTGTGCGGACCGGACCAGGAACCATCGCATCCGCTCGCGCGGGTCCTGGGTGTCGGGGCCGCCGACGTGAGCCGCACGCATCGCCTCGAAGAAGTCGTACGCCCCGCGGGACATCACCGCGGTGAGCACACCGCCCTTGGACCCGAAGTGATGGTAGATCGCGCTCTTGGGCAGTCCGCTCTCCTGGCTGAGGACCGACATCGTGGTCGCAGCGTATCCACGCTCGGCCATGACGCGGGAGGCGATCTCGAGGATCTCCCCCCGGGAACGACGCCCCCGCCGGTTCGTGGTCCGCTGGTTGGTCACCCGGCGAGGGTACGCCGCTGTCGTCTTCCGGGGTGTCGCGGTCGATGCGCCCTGTTCGGACCTACTCGAGCGGCCAATCGTGGCAGATGGTCGAGCGTCGGCGTGCACAAAACAGGCTGTGGGTGCGATCACTGGAGCTCACCTCCAGTGATCGCACCCACAGCCTGTTTTGTGTGGGGGGCAGGCGGCGTGCCGGCCATTCCCTGAGCGAATCCGGGTACCCCTGCTCCGCAGGAACCGCCCGAATCGCCGCAGCCGAGGTACCTCTGTCTTCCCTTTTCTGCACCGCAGAATCTTCGCCCAGGCAGGCGGGACCCGTGTCAGTCTCGTAGAGCAGGATTGGACCGCTCGGTCCAAAAGAAGATAGGTCCGGATCTAGCGAACGCACCGCACACACACCAGGAGCCAGCAATGACGCAGGGCACACACGACACAGGCGAGGGCTACGACGCGGACGTGGCGGTGGTCGGATACGGGCCGACGGGGGTGACTGCGGCGCTGACCTTGGCCCATCAGGGAGCATCCGTGCTGGTCTTCGAACGTGAGCGGGACATCTACCAGCGTGCTCGGGCCGTGACGATCAACGACTGGACCATGCGGATCTTCCAGTCGCTGGGCATCGATGACCGGATCGCGTCCGTGGTCGAACCACAGCGCGCCCTGCGGTGGGTCACCTACGAGGGCGAGGAACTGATGCGGGTGGAGCATCCGCCCTCGACACTCGGTGCGCGGTCCAGGTTCTACAACATCTACCAGCCGGTGATGGAGCAGGTACTGCGCGACTGCGCCGGCGAGTACGGTGACCGGCTGCGGGTCGAGTACGGGCGCACCGTGGTCGATCTCGAGCAGGACGGGGATGGGGTGCTCGTCACTTCCACCGATCCGGAGTCCGGGGAGCACCACCGGGCCCGGGTGCGATACGTCATCGGTGCGGACGGCGGGAGTAGCCGTACCCGGGAGCTCATCGGTAGCACGCTCGACGGGGCCACCGTCGACGTCCAATGGATCGTCATCGACTGCAAGGTCAAGCGGTGGTGGCCGGACCGCGACTTCCTCACCTTCTGGTCCGACCGGGAGCGTCCGGTCGTCGACATCGCCTTGTCCGCCGGGAACCACCGGTGGGAGATCCCGCTCACGCCTCACGAGACTCAGGGCGACTTCGCCACCTCCGAGCAGGTCTGGCCGCTGCTCGCCGCGATGGGCGTCACGCACGACGACGTGGAGATCCACCAGTGGGCGTTCTACCGACACCACACCCGGATGGCCGACAGTTGGCGGCAGGGCCGGGTCTTCCTGGCCGGGGATGCCGCGCACCTCATGCCGCCGTGGGCCGGAGCGGGCATGCAGACCGGGATCCGCGACGCCCACAACCTGGGCTGGAAGCTCGCCCGGGTGCTGCGCGGGGAATGCGACAAGGCCTGGCTCGACACGTACGAGGTCGAGCGGCGCCCCAACGCCACCTTCTACACGAACGTTGCCGTGCAATTGGGCAGGGTGATCACCCAGCAGGCCTCCTCGGCCGAGATCGAGGCGATGAACGCTGTTCCGCAGGGCCTGGTCACACCCTTCGAGCCGCCGCTGATCGCGCCGCCGGTGCTGGTGGACGGCTGGCTGCGGGGGACCCTGGGCGACGCCAGCATCGTCGGGCGGATGGTGCCCCAGCCAGTGGTCGGCGATGCGCTCGGCCGGATGGCCCGCCTGGACGACCTGCTCGGGGACCAGTTCGTGCTGCTCGGCCTGGACATCGACCCGGCGACCCTGCTCGACGACGATGAGAAGCGCGAGTGGGATCAGCTTGGTGCGCGCTATCTCGCGGTCCGGCCGAAGACCTCCTACACCCAGGCTCCGGACGACCTCGTCGACCTCGAAGAGGTTCTGCTGCCCTGGTTCTCGCGGTACGGCGTGCGGGCCATCGCGATCCGTCCCGATCGATTCGTGGCTGCTGCCGATATCGACGGCCTGGCGGTACCGGCCTGAGCCGTAGCCCGTTACATCGCGGAGCGCCGGGTCCACCAGACGCGGCTCAGGCGCCTCAGGCCCTGGCGCATGAATCGACGCGATAGCGAGCCCACGACCCATCAACTACTCAAACCCCTTCTGCCACAACCAGGTGCGGGGAACAAGAGCATCAACCAAGGAGTGAACCTCATGAATGGAGTACGCGAACTCGCGTATGTCGTCTACGAGTCGCCCGACCTCGAGGCGTGGGAACGCTTCGGCACCGAGCTACTCGGGATGCAGTGCGCCGACAAGAATGCGGACGCCCTGGCCTTGCGGATGGACGCCAAGCCCTACCGGTGGCGGATCCAACGCGGCCCTGCCGACGATCTGGCCGCCAGCGGTTACCAGGTGTCCAGCGCAGCGGCCTTGGACGAACTGGCCGGGCGCCTGACCGAATCCGGTGTCCCCGTGCGAGAGGGGGACGCCGCCCTGGCCGCGGACCGGCAGGTGAACCGGATCCTCATCACGCAGGACCCGATGGGCAACCGGATCGAGCTGGTCACCGGTTTCGCCGATGCACCAACACCGTTCACCTCCGACGTACTCCTGGGCGAGTTCGTCACCGGAGCCGGTGGGGCCGGGCACCAGGTGCTCCTGGCCCAAGGAGTGCCCCGCCAGGAGTACCTCGCCTTCTACCAGGGATTGTTGGGCTTTCGGATCTCGGACACCATCGTCGAGGAGGTTGCTCCCGGGGTGGTGGCGGATCTGATCTTCCTGCACTGCAATCCACGGCATCACTCGGTGGCCTTCGGGGAGATGCCACACACCAAGCGCACCCACCACTTCATGGTCGAGGTGACAGATATCCGGGATGTCGGGCTGGCTTACGACCGTTGCCTGGACGCCCACCAACCATTGGAGATGACACTCGGCATGCACCCGAACGACCACATGTTCAGCTTCTACGTGCGGACCCCTTCCGGCTTCAGCGTCGAGTACGGCTGGGGCGGACTGCTCATCGACGACGAGACCTGGCAGCCGACAACGCTGGACGCCCTGCACAGTTGGGGTCACAGACCTCCGGAGGCCGTCCATGCCCTACTCGGTGGGGCGCCCTTCACCAACGCGCCGGCCGCCGCAGCCGGGGGTGAGCGGTGATGGACGTGACTCAGCAGAGCGCGGCCCGCTCGGTCCGCACCGCCAGCTGGAATCTGCGCTATTACGAAGCGGGTTCGGGTCACCCGCTGGTCCTGCTGCATGGCAGCGGGCCCGGGGCGACCGGGTGGAGCAACTTCCGCGGCAATATCGGGGCACTCGCGGAGCATTTCCACGTGTATGCGGTGGACATGCCGGGCTGGGGCGAGTCGGACGCAGCGACGGTGGACCAGTTGGATCATGTGGCGGCGGCGATCGAGTTCCTCGATGCGCTCGGCATCGAGCGGGCCGCCTTCGTCGGCAACTCGATGGGCGGTCAGACCTGCCTGCGGCTGGCGACCGAACACCCGGACCGGATAACGCATCTGGTGACCATGGGTCCGCCGGTGGGCCGGATGCCGACGCTCTTCGGGGCGGGCGACGGCCCCTCCGAGGGGTTGAAGATCCTCATCGAGGCCTACCGGGATCCGAGCCCGGAAACCATGCAGCGCCTGGTCGAGATCATGTGCTTCGACACTGAGCGGTTCGCCACCCCCGACCTGTGCCGGGCCCGCTCGGAGGCGGCCCAATCCCGGCCCGAGCACTTGGCGAACTACGTCGCAGGACTCCCCCAGGGCGCACCGCTTCCGACCTGGGTACGTCCGGACCTGTTGTCGAGCATCTCGGTGCCCACCCTGCTCATCCACGGCCGTGACGATCGGGTGGTCTCGTACGAGACCTCGCTGCTCCTGCTGGCGAACATCCCCGACAGCCGACTGGTGCTGCTCAACCGTTGCGGGCACTGGGCGATGATCGAGCACGCCGACGAGTTCAACCGGATGGTCATCGACTTCGTCGCACACGCCTGAGCGGTAAGGCCTTCGACAAGACCTGGCGGCCAGCGCATTCGATCAGGTCGATCCCACAACAACATGAGTCGGGCGAGCCTGCCCGGATGGAGAAACGGAAATGTGTGACATCGTCACGAAAGCCATGGCGACGGGGGTCAGCCGCCGGGCTGCCCTCGGCGCCCTGACGGCGGGGGTGGTCGCCGCGGCGGCGCCCACCTCCGCGGCGGCCTCCCAGGGAGCCCGGCCCTCGGGCTCGGACCGCAAGAGCCGCAGTCAGCTGGTGCTGCTGGGCACCTCGGGCGGGCCACCGATGTGGCCGGGCAGCGATCGGCACGGGATCGCCTCGGCGGTGCTCGTCGGCGACCGGTACTACATCGTCGACGCCGGTGCCGGCGTGCTGCGCCAGGCCCGAGACGCCGAGCTCGGCAACTGGCGAGCTGACACCGACGGGCCCTTGGACGCGTTGCGGGGAATCTTCCTCACCCACCTGCACTCCGACCACGTAGTGGACCTGAACAACCTGCTCACCGAGGGTCTGGCCAATGGCCTGTCCCTCGTGGACAGCAAGATCACCGTCTGGGGCCCGGGAAACCGGGGAGCCGTCCCACCCTTGTTCGGCCCGCCGCCTGCCCCGCCGGTTGTCGTGCCGGACAACCCCACTCCCGGCACCCGGGAGATGGTCGAGCTGCTGGTTCGGGCCTTCGCCACCGACTTCAACGACCGGGCCTTCGACAACCGCAAGCCCGTCCCCGATCAGTTGTTCGTCGGTGCCGACGTCCCCATTCCCGCCCGGTATCTGGCCGACCCCAACGGCAATCCCCACCCGCGGATGTCGCCGATCACCTTCTTCGAGGACGACCGGGTCAAGGTGTCGGCGACGCTGGTCCAGCACGCCCCGGTCTTCCCCGCGCTCGGCTTCCGGTTCGACACCGAGGATGGGTCCGTGGTGTTCTCCGGCGACACCGGCCCGAGTGAGAACCTCATCGAACTCGCCTCCGGGGCAGACATTCTCGTCCATGAGGTGATCGACCCGCTCTGGGTGGAGCAGCTACTGCCATCACCCCGCACCGCCGGGCAGGAGGGGCTCTACCGGCATCTGTTGGACGCGCACACCACCATCGAACAGGTCGGCCCGGTCGCCGAGCAGGCCGGCGTCTCCACGCTCGTGCTATCGCACCTGGTGCCGGGCAACTGGCCCGAACACCGTTGGTACGGCGCGCAGAAGGGCTTCTCGGGTCGTCTCATCGTCGGCAGAGATCTCGATCGGGTCGCCATCCGCAGGTCCCGGCGCGGTCGTCCAGCCGGGTGACGACGCGATCGTGCGGGATGGCTCAGAGCCACCCGTGCTCGCGGGCGGTGGCCACTGCCTGATCCCGGGTGGTCGCATCCAGCTTGGTCATGATGATCGACAGGTAGTTGCGCACGGTGCCGCAGGTGAGGAACATCGTCCCCGCGATGTCGTCGGTGGACGGGCCGCCGCCGACGTGACGCAGCAGTTCGGCCTCGCGCGGGACTGCGTAGGCGACTGCGTAGGCGTCCACCACCCATTGCAGTTGGCTGGCGGTGGCCCCCAACTCGGAGCCGATCACGGGCAGCGCGATCGTCACGATCAGGGTGTCCAGGCCGGTGACGATCAGCGCCAAGCACATGATCGCCAGGATCAGCCACCGACGAGGGTGCCCATCCGGAGGAGGCGTGGGGTCGAGGCGACCGGGGCTGGGGTGTGCGGCCGTGGTTCTCGTCATGGCCTCAACGCTAGGAATCGGTGGGGCGCGAGCATCATGAGCCGGCGTCATGACCTCCACCTGACAGGTGTCAGGTCCGGTGGCGCCGGCTACCGGGGTAGGTGAAGCCGGCTGGACCGGTTCGGGCAGCCTCGTGCCGGTTCCACTGAACGCTCTCGCGTTTCTGAGACACATTTCGGTGCACCAGGAAGGGTGTTCCTGGGGTGTTGGCGGCTGTTGCGGGACCGGCTGACCGGATCTCAGGCCTTCGACCACCAGGCCGTCAGCGCGTCGGCGGCGGTTGCCACCGGCTGCGGGTTCACCAGCCACCAGTGCCCGGCCCCCGGCAACGAGCAGGTGTGTGCCCCGAAACGTTCGGCCACGGATGGAACCAGAGCGGAGGAGACGTAGGCGTCCTCGGTGGCGTCGAAGAGCAGACCGGGCGGCGGGCCGGATTCCAGAGCGGCGTCGAGGCGGTCGGCCAGCTCGGTCAGGGCCGGTTGGACCGCGCTGCGGTACAGGGCAAGGATGCAGCGGGCAGTGTCCTGGTCGAAGGCCTCGGCCATCTCCCGGGCGATCTCGGTCGGAATGCCATTGCCGGCGAAGCCGGTGGTCAAGGCGTCGGTGCCCATCGCGGTCCAGCCGGCCAGCGCCTGTTCGCCCCTTCCCTCGGTCTGCCACACCTGGGCCAAGCCGTGCCAGACGTACCACGGGTTGAGCATGCCGGCGCAGTCGATGGCCCACGTGTGCACCAGGTCGGGCCGCGCCGCCACCGCCCCGGCGACGTGTCCCGCCCCCCAGTCGTGGCCGACGAGGTCCACCGGGCCGTGCTCTGCGGCCAGGGTGGCCACTTCGTCGACCAGCCAGGCGGCGTACTCGGAGTAGGTGGCGGTCCATCCCGGCGGGACCGGTGCGCCGAACCCCGGTGGGCTGACACACACCACGTCGTCGACGCCGCGCTCAGCGAGGGCCGCGCGCAGGGGTCCCCACACGGCCGTCGTTTCAGGATTGCCATGGACGAGAACGGCAGTCACCTTGGCGAGCCTAGTGGTGTCGTTTCCCAGATGGGTCGTCGGCACCAGAGGTTCTGCTGCAGTCATGCTTGGGCAGCCGAGGTGGGCCGATGCCACGGTCGTTTGGTATGCCGATGTCGTCACATGCAACGACTTTGGCCTACCGGACCTAGGCCTGTTCGAGCAGGGCTAGAGCACGAGCCATGGTCTCCGCCCTGTCCGGTCGGTAGCGCCGTTCCACGCCGCGTGGGTGGCGCAGACCGAGTGGCGCTGCTGGTGGGGAGTTCAGATACTCCGCTCTGGGGCACCCTGACACGTGGAGGCACCGCTCGACGCGGGTGTTGCAGTCTCTGCAGAGGTAGCCGCGGACGAGCCTCGTTTCGTGGTCGTGGTCGATCATGACGGGATATCGGATCTGACAGAGCGAACACAACGGGCCGAGGTTGTCGATGAGGGTACGACGCAAGGCGGCGAGCGGCCCCCCGCGGAGGTATCCAGGCCAGTGCTCTCGGTCAATCGGGCATCGATCGGTGGGCCGCACCAGCGCTGGGTTCGTGAGTTCGCCGACGAGTGCCACATCCCACTCGAAGTCCAGATCGTGCTGAAATGCCCGGTCTTCCTCGCTTACCTCGGCTTGGTCGTGCCGGGGCATGATCTCCGGCTGCACCTCGCGCGGGGACTTCGCCACGACGAACGGCACCCAGTCGCCGATGAGCGCTTGTCCGTGATCTTCTCTGCGCTGCGGATTAAGGCCTGGAACCGACTCTCGTCCTTGAACCGTTCGTAGACGAGGGTGTGAACTGCGGCATCGCTGGGTCACGCCTGCGTCATCCAGCGATCGCGGCGGTTCACCAGCCGTTGGTACGCGAGGTCGGTGGACGGGTCGTCCGGGGCGATCCTCGCCTGGGCCGCCAGCGCGTCGATGAGGGCGACGAAGCGGTCCTGCTGGTCGACGACCCGGCCGGCGCGCCGGCGCAACGCTCGGGAAACAGCGCATCGGCGCCGCGGGTGGCCCGCAAAACCCGGGAGGCGGAGACCAGCACCCCGTCCACGCCGCGTTCGGTCGAGGCCGCCGAAATCGGTCGGCAACTCTTGCCCAGGTCGCGTCGTCCGTGGTGCCTTACACGTCCGGCCACACGCTCGGATAAACCCGACTCGAGACGACATCCACGGGTATGGTCGGGAGTGCTGGCCTGTCCTGGCCATAATGCGAGGGGGACCAAGGTGGCCGAGGGGTGGCTGTCCGCAGATGACATCGCTGCCCACGGGCGGCTCACCAGAGCCATCGTCAACGCCTGGACCGCCGAGTGGGCGATGCCCACACGCAGGGTTGGCCGCCTCGGGAAGTTCCAAGCCAGCGAAATCGACGGCTGGGTGGGCCAGGCGCCTCGGCTGCCGGCTCTGGCCCATCCCCGCCCGGGTGATCGCTCTGCTGAGTCTGAGCCCTCCCGACGGCGTTGTCGGTGTCACCCCATATCCTGATCCACTGCCCAAGTCCCGGAAGGAGGGATCAGGTGAACAGCCTCTCCGTGGAGCGTGACCGCTACGCGCTGTCCTTCACCAGTGGTGCCCTCCTGACCCGAGAAGCAGGCGTCGCCGCGCCCCTCTATCTGGAAGCTCGTGACTGGGGCATCGTCCGAGGGCGACTCCGCACAGAGAACCTACTCCAAGCTCGAACCAGTTCGTCTGGGTTCCGACTTGCGCGCGAGGTTGCACAGCGGCTGGCTGTGCTCACTGACGACGAGTTGGAGTTGCTGAGCGATGCCAGCCCGAGCGAGCGCGGTCACCTGATGTGGGTGGCGGCTTGCCGCCGATACGCCTTCATCGGTGACTTCGCCGAAGAGGTCGTCCGTGAGCGGTTCCTCCTGCTCACGCCGGTGTTGGGCCACGGAGACTTCGACAGCTTCGTCCACGGGAAGACACTCTGGCACCCGGAACTCGCGGAGGTGAAGGACTCCACATTGCTGAAGCTGCGATCGACGGTGTTCCGAATGTTGACCGAAGCGGGGCTGCTCGCCAACGGCGAGATCGTCCACGCCGCCCTCTCTGAGCGCGTCCACGACGCGCTCGACACCCAGACACCAAGCGACGTTCGGTTCCTCCCGACCCGAGACAGCAAGGGGGGTGCGCTGTGACGCCGAGCGAACTCACTCGCCAGGAGGAGCATCTGTTCTCGGTGCTCAGCGGCCAACGCTTCCTCAAGATGGAAGGCCTATCGAACGAAGTACCATTCTTCATCTACCCCTACGAGCCCGAGCACGCCCTTGACGTAGCGAAGGCGAAGAAGCGAGTCAAGAACCGGCTCGCAGGCAAGGGCATCGACGTCCGCGAGATCAACCTGTACGACCTGTCAGTGGAGGTCCTCAAGGAGCGCGGCGACTGGCACGAAGTTCTCGAAGTGGAGTCCGACCTCGACAAGGCGGAGTTCACCGAGATGTTGCAGTCGATGCTCAACCCACAGCAGCAACTCGCGCCCGCGATCCGAGAACGGCTCGCTGACGGCGGGTTCGACATTGTGTTCCTCACCGGGATCGGTGAGGTGTTCCCCTACATCCGCTCCCACAACGTGCTGAACAACTTGCAGAGCATCGTGGTCGGGAAACCGATGCTCATGTTCTTTCCTGGCCGCTACGAGCAGTCCGACACTCTCGGCTCGTCGCTGGTGCTGTTCGGCAGGTTGAAGGACGACCAGTACTACCGCGCCAAGAACATTCTGGAACAGGAGCCGTGACCGTCGTGCATCTCACCGAGATCTTCGCCAAGGACGTCCAGCGACCCATTGAGGGTGTCATCAAGGCCGACGACGTTGCGCACCTGGGCACGGAGGTGGACGAGTACGTCCTGACCAATGAAGCAGCCAAGGGACTAGAGCTTCTGCTTGAGTCGTACACGAACTACACCAACGCGAACGGTGTCTGGATCTCAGGCTTCTTCGGCTCTGGTAAGTCTCACCTGTTGAAGATCCTCGCACACCTCCTGGGCGAGGTGGAGGGTGACAACTTCCCGCGCGAGCGGGTCTCGGAGGGCTTCCGCGCCAAGGCCGCAGACGCCTTTCTGCCACCCCTTCTCGACAAGGCTGGCCGCATCCCAGCCAAGAGCCTGTTGTTCAACATCGATCAGAAAGCCACCCTCATCAGCAAGGAGCAGACCGACGCCCTGCTGCGCGTGTTCGTGAAGGTCTTCAATGAGTCGCGCGGCTACTACGGCGACCAGGGCCACATCGCCCGCTTCGAGCGCCAGCTCGACGACGAGGGCCAACTCGATGTGTTCAAGAGCGCCTTCCAAGCTGTGTCGGGCCGGGAGTGGGTGGAGCGCCGACCGAGTTTCGGGCTTCCGACCGTGCGAAAGCAGGTCAACGAGGCATATGCCCAGATCACTGGCCTTGATTCTTCGACCGCACCCGACATCTTGAAGACGTACCAGGATACCTACTCGGTCTCGATCGAGGACTTTGCCGACGAGGTCCGCACCTGGCTGGACAAGCAACCCGCAGGGTACCGGCTGAACTTTTTCGTGGACGAGGTCGGTCAGTTCATCGGTTCGAACACGCAGCTGATGCTGAACCTTCAGACGATTGCCGAGTCGCTCAACACGAAGTGCGGCGGACGGGCCTGGGTGTTCGTGACCTCACAGGAGGACATGGACAAGGTCGTCGGCGACCGCACCAAGCAGCAGGGCAACGACTTCTCGAAGATTCAGGCCAGGTTCAAGACCCGAGTGAAGCTCACCTCCGCAGACGTAGAAGAGGTCATCCGCAAGCGACTGCTGGAGAAGAACGACATGGGCACCCAAGTGCTCGAAGCGGTCTACGCGCAGGAGTCTGCGAACTTCAAGACCCTGTTCGACTTCGTCGACGGCGCGAAGACCTACCGCAACTTCACCGACGAGACCCACTTTGTCGGCACCTACCCGTTCGTGAGCTACCAGTTCCCGCTGTTCCAAGCCGCGATCGAGGGCATCTCCGACCACAACGTATTCGAGGGCCGCAACAGTTCCGTTGGTGAGCGCTCCATGCTCGGCGTCGTCCAGCAAGTCGCCAAAGACATCGGTGATGTCGAGATCGGCACGTTGGCCACCTTCGACGCTATGTTCGCGGGTATCCGCGCGTCGTTGAAGTCCGCGGCACAGCGCTCGGTTGACCGCGCCGAGCGCGACCTGCCCGACAGCGGTTCACCGGTCACCAAACTCGCCGTGCGACTGCTCAAGGCACTGTTCCTGGTGAAGTACGTCGAGAGCTTCCAGGCCACCCCGCGCAACCTGACCGTGCTGATCTACAACCGGTTCGGACTCGACCTGCCCGCGTTGTCCAAGCAGGTTCAGGACGCGCTCACGCTCCTGGAGACCCAGACGTACGTGCAGCGCAACGGCAACGTCTACGAGTACCTGACCAACGAAGAACAGGTGATCGAGGAAGAGATCAAGAACGTCGAGATCGACTCCTCCGAGGTCTCCACCCGGCTGAACAAGATTCTCTCCAGCGATGTGGTCAAGAGCTCCAAGCTCCGGTACGCAAGGAACGGGCAAGACTTCCCGTTCGGGTACAAGCTCGATGACCAGGCGTTCGGTCAACAGCGCGAACTCTCACTTCACTTCATCACTCCCGAGTACCCCTACGCGCCGGAGGCCATTCGGATGCACTCGGTGGGCAAGGACGAGTTGCGTGTGGTGCTCGACCCCGACAACCGGGTGCTGGCCGACCTGCGGCTGCTGATCAAGACCGAGAAGTACACCAAGCGCAAGCAGACCAGTTCACTCTCGCCAGTCGAGGAGCAGATTCTGCGCGCCAAGGCCACTCAGAACGCGCAGCGCGAGAAGGAGTTGGTAGAGCGAATCCGCCGCGCCGTCGGGCGTGCCGATCTCGTCATCAACGCAGCAGACCTCAAGCCGGGGTCTGACGATGCAGTCATGCGGATCACCGAGGGTTTCCAAGACCTCATCGCGCGTACCTACACGCAGCTCAGCCTGCTCGGCGGACACACCTACAGCGAGCAGCAGGTCGCCGGGTTCGTGAACCGCGACGAGACCGCGATGGTTGACGAATCCACCATCCATATCCTCACGGTCCCGGCAGATGAGGTGCTTTCGTACCTACTGCAGCGCGACCGTCTCGGGGAACAGGTCACCGTCAAGAAGATCGTCGATCACTTCCAGGCCAAACCCTACGGCTGGGACCTCGCCTCGATCGAGTGTGTCGTCGCCTGGCTCGTCGGCACCTCGAAGATCACTCTCACGGTCGACTCGAACCTCCTCAAGCGCAGCGAAGTGGCGGCCTCACTGCGCAACACACAGAAGCACTCCCATATAGTCGTCGCACCTCAGAAGACGTTCGACCAGCGCAAGGTCGCCACGCTTCGGGCATTCTGCACGGACTTCTTCGATGAGCCCGCCGTGCCGAAAGACCCGCTCGAACTCGCCCGACACACACGCGAGCGCCTCCGGGCCAAGTGTGAAGAACTCAAGGCGCGAGTCAGCGGCTCCAAGTACCCCTTCGTAACTCAACTCGAAGCTCCGATCGCGCTGCTGGATTCGGTCGTTGGCAAGACCGATGACTGGTACCTGACCGACTTCGCCGCTCCCGACGATCTGCTCGACGCGAAGACAGACATCATCGACCCCATCCAAGCCTTCCTCGGCGGCGCCCAGCGCAAGATCTACGACGAGGCAAGCGAACTCCTCACGACCAACGCCAACAACCTCAACTATCTGCCCGCCGGCAGCAGCCAAGAGGTGGCCGGACTCCTCGCCGACCCGCAAGCCTTCCGCGGCAACCGGATGACCAAGTTGAAAGCCGCAGCAATCGAGCTTGAGGCACGCGTCGACGAAGCGCTCGTCGCGAACCGCGACGAGGCACTTCGGGAGATCGACTCACGCTGGGCGTCCCTCCAGACCAGCGCGATCTACCTCGACGCCACTGACGCCGCCACGCGCAACACGACCCAGCGAGTCAACACGATCCTCGACCGGATCGGCCGTGAGAGCCAGATCGCCGTCGTCCGCGAGATCGCCAACACCTTCGAGGAACACACCTACCCGGCCATCCTCGACCAACTCGCCGAGAACCCCCGCCCTCGCGACCACGACACGGTGGCCTCGCCCGTTCCCGTGAAGCAGACCGTCTCGGTCAAGAGCATCAGCGCCACAGGCATCCACGGCGTCCTGGAGACCGAA
Source organism: Actinomycetales bacterium (assembly GCA_047974565.1). Lineage (GTDB taxonomy): Bacteria > Actinomycetota > Actinomycetes > Actinomycetales > CAWJMD01 > JBDIAG01. Next base: position 103,596 of record JBKECN010000011.1, on the reverse strand, counting down.
GACGACGTGGACCGCTACCTCGACGCGCTCCGCACGGCCCTGGTCCAGGCCCTCAACGACGACAAGCGCATCGCACTGTAGGAGACACCACGCATGGAAACCGCACCGCTGAAGAGCTTCGCTACCTGGGCCAGGCGCGAACTAAATACCCAGGTCAGCGCCCGCCTGACTGCCGTGCTCGCCCCTTCCTCACCGGAACGGGTCGAGAACCAGCGTGCTGTGGGCATGCTCGAACGCGACATTACAGCCGCGGCCGGGGGAGCCAAAGGCAGGGACGTGATCGCCGATAAGGTCGCCTATACCTGGTTCAACCGCATCATCGCTCTGCGCTTCATGGACGCAAACGGCTACACCGGCGTCGGTGTCGTCTCACCTGCGCACGGCCAGCAGGTCGGACAGCCCGAGATACTCGCCGATGCCAAGCGAGGCACCATAGATCCTGCAGTCATCACCAGCAAGCGCACCATCGACGCGATCACCGGTCTCCTCGACGGGACTCGCCCCAGTGCAGACCCTCAGGGAGAGGCCTACGCCCTCCTGCTTGCCGAGTACTGCCACTACTGGAACCGCTCGATGCCGTTCATGTTCGAGCGCGAAGGCGACTACACCGAACTCCTCATCCCCGCGAACCTCCTGGCAGCGGACTCGATCCTCACGCGCGCGGCCGCTGCTCTTACCGAAGAGGTCTGCCGCGAAGTCGAAGTGATCGGATGGCTATACCAGTTCTACATCTCGGAACGCAAGGACGAAGTCTTCGCCGGATTCAGGAAGGGCAAGAAGGCGGGCGCGGCCGAGATTCCTGCCGCCACCCAGCTCTTCACCCCGCACTGGATCGTCCGCTACCTCGTCGAGAACTCTGTTGGCCGGCTCTGGATGCTGAACCACCCCGACTCCCGACTGATCGACCGCATGGACTACTACATCGCGCCGGTCGACGAAGAGACCGACTTCCTCAAGATCACCAGCCCCGAAGAGCTGACCGTCATCGATCCGGCCTGCGGGTCCGGACACATGCTCACCTATGCGTTCGACCTGCTCTACGCAATCTACGAAGAGGAAGGCTACGCGCCGTCTGAGATTCCCCAGTTGATCCTCACCCGCAACCTGTACGGCACCGAGATTGACCCTCGTGCGGGTGCGCTTGCGGCGTTCGCGCTCACCATGAAGGCGCGCGACAACCAGCGGTCCTTCCTCAGCGGGAGCGTCCAACCTAACATCGGCGTGATTGAACCCATCGGGTTCGACCCTGACGAGTTGGATTACCTCGGCACTGAGACTGACGACAAGTACGCGGAGCACGAGTTCTGGAACCAGTTCGCTGACGCTGACACTTTCGGGTCCCTCATCCAGCCTGATCCTGACCTGACCGTTCGGCTGGCTCGACATCTCGACACTGTCGACGACGAAGAGGACATCTTCCGCGCAGATGCCCTCAAGCGGGCGTATCAGGTCGTCCGACAAGCGGAGTTTCTACTGCCGAAGTACTCAGCTGTCGTAGCGAACCCGCCGTACATGGGAACACGCAACATGAGCGACGAATTGCGGTCCTTTGCAGAGTTCCGCTATGCGAAATACGCCGGAGACTTGTGCACGATGTTCGTCGCCCGATCGCTCGGCTTGACCTTGCCATTGGGTCTGGCTGCGCTGGTCGTCAGCGAATCGTGGTTGTTCAATATAACATACGAGGAGATGCGCCGTGAACTCGTCAGGCAGGCCTCCCCAATCGTCACGGCATGCATTGACAAGTCGGCATTCGGAGTTCGCCTAAATACGGCGGCGACGATCTTTCGACGATCCACAACTCCAGTGCGGTCCCAGTTTTTTAGAGTGCCGAAGGAACTGCTTGCTTCGGGATCCGTCCGATCGCTTCCACCCTTCGATGAGGATATCCATACCGTCCAGGTTTCCGATTTCGCAGCGGTCCCAGGCGGCGCGTTTATCTTCGATATGCCAGAAGCGCTCCTCTCCCTATATGAGAAGACGCGCACGGTTGGCGATGTGATGGATGTAAAGCAAGGCCTGGCAACAGCGGACAATGGCAGATTCGTTCGATTTTGGTGGGAAGTAAGTCGCTCACAGATCGGGGTCTCCTGTGGGGACCGAGCAGAGGCCTCGAAGTCAGGACTCCGATGGTTTCCATACAACAAGGGCGGGACCCCTCTTCCCTGGTGGGGGAACCAAGACTATGTCGTGAACTGGCAATACGACGGTCGTGAGGTCCGCGCCTTCGGCACCGAGGAGGGAGGACGGCCACGTTCGGCGGTCCGCAACCCCGACTTCTATTTCCGTCCCTCGGTAACTTGGTCGAACATCGGCAGCGGTGGGGCCAGATTCCGATTGATTCCACCTGGATTTGTGTTTGACGTGGCGGGAATGTCCGCGTTCGCGCCTTCGGTAGATTCACAGCTCGCCCTCCTGGGATACCTCAACTCGACGATTGTGCGCGCCGGCCTGGATGTACTGGCACCGACGCTCAATTACCAGGTCGGCGATGTGGCTCGGTTACCGATGGTTTCTGGGGACGGAGACGCCGCGCGGGTCGAGCGGCTGGTTGAGTTGGCCCGTGCGGATTGGGCGGAGAGCGAGACTGCTCATGAGTTCGCTTCGAGCCAGTTCATCGACGACCGGCAACCGAGACTTAGTGCAGGCCGAGCTGCTGCCGCTGAGACCCGGTCGTCCCGTGGTTTAGAGATCGCACAGTTGGAGCACTCTAGCGATGCGTATTGGATGAACCGGATCGCGGACCTGGCCGGTAGGTCATCCAGCGAATCGTTCGCGCATGTCCCAAGGGATGCCAGTCTGCCCACCACGCTTGACGACTCGGTGGACTTGGTGTCCTATTCCATCGGCTGCATGTTCGGTCGCTACAGTCTCGATGAGCCGGGCTTGATTCTCGCCGACCAGGGTGCGACAATGCAGGACTACCTCGCCAAGGTGCCGCAGCCGACGTTCGCTCCTGATGCTGACAATGTGTTACCGATCGTTGACGGTGAGTGGTTTGAGGATGACATCGTTGCTCGGTTCCGTCAGTTCCTGCGGGTAGCGTTCGGCGAGGATCACTTCGAGGAGAATCTGCGGTTCGTTGAAGAGTCGCTCGGCGTCAAGGCTCTGCGGGAGTACTTCGTTACCCGTGCCGGACGATCCAAGTTCTACGACGATCACGTGAAGCGTTACAAGAAGCGCCCGATCTACTGGTTGTTCTCCAGCCCTAGGGGTTCGTTCAACGCGTTGATCTACATGCATCGCTACACACCGTCCACGGTCTCGACGGTACTGAACGAGTACCTGCGGGAGTTTGAGTCAAAGTTGGAGGCGAACCTTCAGCACCAGGAGCGCATCGCCGCCGGGGACGGCACGCCACGTGAGCAGGCCGCAGCGCTGAAGGAGGCTGAGCGGCTGCGCAAGGTGCTGCTGGAGTTGGGTGAGTATGAGCACGACGTGCTCTACCCGCTGGCATCGCGGCAGATCGCCATCGACCTCGACGATGGCGTGAAGGTTAACTACCCGAAGTTCTACCCGGCCCTGAAGAAGATCGCAGGGTTGGAGGCTGCCGATGACTGAGATCGAGTTGGCCTCTGCGTGGAAGGAGATTGTCGTCTCGGCGGGACGAGATTTTGCGGGGGCTGCCCATGTCTGGCGAGTTTGAGCTGGATGAGCGCGGTCGGGTGCGAGCGCTTGAAGGTAAGACGCTGGAGTTCAAGCGTGACCTGTCCTCACCGACGAAGCCGTTGCGCACGATTGTCGCGTTGGCCAACTCTGCTGGTGGTCGTCTGGTCATCGGAGTGGACGACGATGGCACGGTTGTCGGTGTGGCTGACCCCCTCGGGGAGGAAGAGCGCATCACCAGTCTGATCGCGGATCGCATCTCGCCACAGCTGGTGCCGGCCATTGACCTTGTGACCGTTGGAGAGGCGACAATTCTCGTGGTGGACGTGCCGCTGAGCACCCGTCGTCCGCACTGCATGATCGAACAGGGCCCAGAGCGCGGAGTCTATGTACGTCTGGGATCGACGACACGCCAGGCGGACCCTGCTCTGGTGGCAGAACTTGAACGCAACGCGCGCGGCGTGGCATTCGAAGACCTGCCTGAGCCACGATCCTCGCTGGATGATGTCGATCTGAGGGCGCTGTCGGAGCTGCGCGGGCGCAGTACCGATGTCGATGATCTCGTCGCGCTTGGGCTCGCAGTCAAGCAGGGAGGTGAGATCGTCCCGACCTATGCGGGCCTCCTTGCCTCGTGCCGTGACCCCACCCGCTTCCTGCCGTCCGCGTGGGTCCAGTGCGGCCGGTTGCGTGGCGGGAGCGGGACCGACATCTTCGATCAGACCGAGGTCCACGGCCCGATGCCGTTTGCCGTGGATCGGGTTATGGACTTCCTCCTCAAGCACGCCTACAAGTCCGCCGTGTTCGGAGAGGTACGCCGGCGGGATGCATACTCGATCCCGGTCGAGGCGATCCGCGAGGTCGTCGTCAACGCTCTCGTACATGCCAGCTACGCCGAACGCGGAACGCCCATCCGGGTGGGTTTCTTTGACGACCGCATCCAGGTTGAGAGCCCTGGCTTGCTCCTGCCGGGGATGACGGTGGAGTCGATGCGGCGCGCTTCTCGGCTGCGGAACCCGTCGCTCGCGCGCATCTTCCGTGAGGCCGGGATCATGGAGCAGTGGGGCACCGGCGTCCAGCGGGTCTATGACCAGATCGCTGCGGCTGGGCTGCCTGAGCCGCGCGTCGAAGAGGTCATGGATCGGCTCCGGTTCATCGTCTACGTGCCGTCCCATGCGCCGGACGCGGGTCTTGGTGCCGATGCGAAGCACCAAGATCGGGCACTAAGGCACCAAGATGAGGCACCCAGTCAGTCTGTAGCCAGCCTTTCGTCGACCGAGGTCGTTGTTCTTCGTCGGGTCCACGTTGATCCAGCAAGCCGCGCGGACCTCATGGCGGCGCTGGGCATCACGAACCAGACTCGAGCGTTCCGTCGACACATCGAGCCGCTCCTTGAGTCAGGGCTGCTAGAGCGCACGCTCCCTGACAAACCCACGAGCCGAGACCAGCGCTACCGAATCACAGAGCTCGGTCTCGTCGTGCTAGCTGAGCAGGAGGACACAGAATGAGCTCACTGAGCGCGGTCCTCCCGCACCTGGAGCAGCGATTCGAGTCGCAACGGCTCGTCTTCTGGCATGACACGGAGGGCGAGTACGCCGCCGAGCTCGACGCGTTTGACCTCGACGAGGTCACGACCTTGCGCATCGAGAACAACGAGTACGCGGTGAAGAACCGTGTCCTCCATGACGAACCGGCGGCCAAGTTCCTCATCTACCGGGCCGGACACGTGCCCACCGGCATCGGCAACTGGTTGCTCGACCTTGAACTGGCCTACGGCGTGTTCACGGCAGACCGCACTGCGCTCGTGCGACAGGACCTCGGGCTCGACGGCCCCCGAATCGACCAGGTTGTCCGCGACCACGAGAAGTTCTTCCGGGCCCCCAAGCGAGTGCAGACCCTCAAGACCCTACTCACAGCCGACGACGATGCTGACCGGTTGCGCGCCAAGATGTGCGCGGTCCTGGTTGGCCAGCGTGAGCACAGCATGCTGGAACTCACTCGCACCCTGCTGATCGAGAACGCACGCGGCGAGGCAAGCAAGTACGAGGCTCTGGTTGAGCAGGGGCTCGATGGGTTCCACTGGGCTGGGGCAGCCAAGATTTACGGCTACGACGCGAACGAGCCCAGCGTTGATGACTTCGTGCTGTGGATGTTCCGCCAGGCAACCAACGGGTTCGCATCGGAGGTCCCGGACGCGCTGCGCAACATCCAGCTTGACTTCGCGAGCCTGCGCGAGAAGCGCCGCAGCGCCGCCGCCCTCGCGATCTTGGCGCGGCGAGCATCAGAGAGCCTGAGCTACTCGGACAGCATCGAGGACGCCGAACTCATTGACCTTGTCGGCAATGACCTCTTCGAGGATGTGGAACAAAAGGTCATCAGTCTGCTCGCCCAGGCAGTTGGGGAACGGACGATGAACGCGCGGGAGGTCACGGAGACGATCCGTGCGCGCCAGAGCAGCGTCTGGGTGGACGGGTACCGGGAGTTGTACACGGCGCTCGGTGCCGCCTCTGACCTGCTGAGCGAACTCTCAACCGCGCAGTTCGCGATAACGTCGTTCGACGAGGGTCTGGACCGCTACCGCAAGCAGTGGTTCCGCATCGACCAGTTCTATCGACAGTTCCACTTCGCGGCTCGCACCACCGAGTATGCCGGCCCGCTGGAAGCTCTCCGCGTCAAGGTGGAGAAGCACTACGCGAACCGCTACCTGTATGAGCTAGGCAACTCCTGGCAGCAGCAGGTCGACGCCGTGCAGGACTGGCGATCCGAGACGCTACGACCACAGACCCGGTTCTTCACCAATCACGTTGAGCCGATCATCCGCAAGGGCAACCGGAAGGCCGTCGTCATCATCTCGGACGCGCTGCGCTACGAGATCGCCGATGAACTGCGGTCACGCATCCGACAGGAAGACCGCTTCGACGCGGAACTCGACGCGATGCTGGGTGTACTGCCGAGCTACACCCAACTCGGCATGGCGGCTCTGCTTCCTCACAAGACCCTGGCTCACTCGCAAGGTGGCGACCCCGTGCTCGTGGACGGCCAGCGTTCCGATGGAACCGCGAATCGCAACAAGGTGCTCGCGCCGGTGGATGGGTTCGCGGTCCGGGCCGACGAAGTGCTGTCGATGCAGCGCGGTGAGCTGCGCGAACTTTACGGTGCGCACCAGGTGCTGTACGTCTTCCACGACCGGATCGACGCAATCGGCGACAAGGCCACCACCGAGCGGCAGGTGTTCGAGGCTGCCGAGGACGCTTTGTGCGACCTGCTGAAGCTGGTCAAGCGACTCACCAATGCGAACGCCACGAACATTCTCGTCACCGCCGACCACGGCTTCCTCTACCAAGACACCGCACTAGCCGAAGTCTCGTACCTCTCGACCAGACCCCAGGGCAACGACGTGGTGGTCACCAATCGCCGGTACGTGCTCGGGAGGGGGCTCAAGGACGATCCGTCATTCCGGAAGTTCGAGCCCGAACAGGTGGGACTCAGCAGCGACCTTGAGGTGCAGATTCCCAAGTCAATCCACCGCCTCAAGCTCCCGGGCGCTGGCTCACGGTTCGTCCACGGCGGCGCCTCGCTCCAAGAGATCGTGGTGCCGGTCGTCACGGTCAATAAGAAGCGCAAGGGCGACACCCGGCCCGTCAACGTCGAGGTACTGCCCGAGACAGACAAGATCACCACCGGCCAGCTCGTGGTGAAGCTGTTCCAGTCCGAGCCTGTGAGCGAGAAGGTGCATCGGCGTACCCTGCGGGCAGGCATCTACGTCGGCGAGACCTTGATCTCGAACCAGCTTGAGTTGATCATCGATCAGCCCTCCGACGACAAGCGTGACCGCTACCAGAGTGCACGGATGCTGCTCAGCCAGGACGCCAACGAGTTCAACAACAGCACGGTCGAATTCCGACTGGAAGAGCAGATACCCAACACCACACAGTGGCGCGTCTACCAGCGGGCCCAGTACCTCCTCAAGCGCTCGTTCACATCGGACTTCGATTTCTAGGGGAAGCAGCAGCGATGACGGACACAGAGAACCATCCCGGCGACGAACGCGGCGACGCGACGAGTACGCCGCAGCAGAGCGACCTCGACTACAAGATCAACCTGCTGTTCGGCGGCTCGGTCGTGCGCAAGGACCTCGTGAAGGCTGTCAAGGGCAACGCGATCGTTCCCTCCTACGTGCTGGAGTACCTGCTCGGCCAGTTCGCCGCGTCCGACGACGAGGCGACCATCCGGGCAGGCATCGATGCCGTCCGCAAGATTCTCGCTGACCACTACGTGCACCGCAACGAGTCCGAACTGGTGAAGTCCACCATCCGCGAGAAGGGCCGCCACCGGATCATCGACAAGGTCACCGTGACCCTGAACGACAAGCAGGACGTGTATCAGGCATCGTTCGCCAACCTGGGCCTCAGCGGCGTGATCGTCGAGCCGACGACCGTGAAGGCGAACCCGAAGCTGCTCGTCGGCGGTGTGTGGTGCATCTGCGACATCGAGTACTTCCACAGCGATGACGCCCGAGTGGTGCCGTGGATTCTCGGAAGCCTGAAGCCCATCCAGATGTCGAACTTCGACTACGAGGGCTACCTGGAATCACGGCTGGGATTCAACACGGAAGAGTGGATCGACCTGCTGATCCAGTCCATCGGGTTCAACCCCGAGATGTTCGGCCGCCGCGCGAAGCTCCTGCAGCTCGTGCGCCTCATCCCGTTCGTTGAGCGCAACTACAACCTGGTCGAGCTCGGGCCGAAGGGCACCGGCAAGTCCCACATCTACTCCGAGTTCTCGCCCCACGGCATGCTGATCTCCGGTGGCGAGGTCACCGTCCCCAAGCTCTTCGTCAACAATGCCAACGGCCGCATCGGCCTGGTCGGCTACTGGGATGTCGTCGCATTCGACGAGTTCGCAGGCAAGAAGAAGCGCACCGACAAAGCGCTCGTCGACATCATGAAGAACTACATGGCGAACAAGTCGTTCTCCCGCGGCGTCGAGACCCTCGGCGCCGAAGCATCGATGGTGTTCGTGGGCAACACCTCGCACAACGTGCCCTACATGCTCAAGCACTCCGACCTCTTCGACGAACTGCCCGAGGCCTACCACGACTCCGCCTATCTCGACCGGCTCCACTTCTACATCCCCGGCTGGGAGGTAGACACCATCCGCAATGAGATGTTCTCCGCCGGCTACGGCTTCGTCGTCGACTACATCGCCGAAGTGCTGCGGTCGATGCGCAACACCGACTACTCTGACCGCTACCAGCAGCACTTCACCCTCGGCTCAGACATCTCCACCCGCGACCGCGACGGCATCCACAAGACCTTCTCCGGCCTGATGAAGCTCATCTACCCAGATGGCAAAGCAACCCCAGCCGAGATCGAGGAACTGCTCCGCTTCGCCATCGAAGGACGCAAGCGCGTCAAGGACCAAATCCTGCGGATTGACACCACGATGGCTGCCGTGAACTTCGGCTACAGCGATCAGACAGGCATCTGGCACGGCGTCACCACGCTCGAAGAAGACGAGTACCCCGACTACTACCAGTCACGACGGTTCCAGTCCGATGCCGCCGCCTCGACCGATCAGGCGGATGCCGCCGACAAGGCGCCCACAACGACGGTCCAGCTAGCGGATGAGCAGGCGCAGCAACTATTCGAGGGACACCGAGAGCTCCAGGAGAACCAGCGCGGAGTCTCCTACGAAGCGTTGCTCATGCCGTACCTGCGCGGTGCGCGCGAAATCACCATCGTCGACCCCTACATCCGGCTGCCGCACCAAGGGCGCAACCTCGTCGACCTGCTCGCTCTGCTGGCAGCCTCCAAAGACCCCGCCGACGAAATCACCGTCACCCTCGTGACCAAGGAAGTCCGAGGCGAGTACGAGCAACAGCACCTCCTGATGCTCAAGGACATCCAAGACAGCGCCGCCACCGCAGGCATCCAGCTCACGGTCACCTGGGACGAGAGCATCCATGACCGGTCAATCCGCACCGACCACGGCTGGAAGCTCCTCCTCGGCCGAGGACTCGACATCTTCCAGAAGGGCTCCGGCAGCCCGTACGACCTCGGCTCCCGACGCCAAGAGTTCCGCCAGGTTCTCGCGTTCGGCATCACCTACATCCGCGAGACTGAAGTCGAGGCGAACTGATGAAGGTTCGCCAGCTGGAAATCGAGAACTTCCGTGGTATCCGCGCGGGCAAGGTTGTCTTCGCCGACAACACTCTGCTAGTTGGTGGGAACAATGTTGGCAAGTCCACCGTCTGCGAGGCTCTTGACCTGGTGCTCGGACCAGAGCGCACGAGTCGGCGCCCTGTTGTGGACGAGCACGACTTCCATAGGAGCACCTACGTCGACGCTGACAAGAAGGCCGTCCCGATTGTCGTTCGCGCAGTCCTAATCGACCTGCCCGACGAGGCACGTCGCAGGTTCGGAGGGCACCTCCGACGGTGGAACGACACGGATCGGACCTTCGTCGATGATCTGGAGGATGCCGCGGAGCACGCTGACGATGAGGGCGTGACCTGGGCACTTCCAGTCACCTTCCGCGCGCGATACGACGCTGTCGAGGACGACTTTGAAGTTGATACGTTCTTTGAGCATCCGCTCCCGGAACTTGACGAGCTTGACGACGAAGAGGCGAGTTCACTAGGCGAAGGACGCGATCGTTTCACGAGGGCTCACAAGCGGCTCTGCGGGTTCGTATATCTCCGCGCTCTGCGCACTGGATCGCGAGCGCTAGGCCTCCAGCGCGGTTCACTCCTCGACACGGTCCTCCGACTGAGCGAAGAGGGTTCTGCCGAGATGTGGATGGAAACGCTTCGGCAGATGCGCGACCTCGACCCGGCGATCGGTGCAATCCCGGACCTAGAGTCGCTCCTCACCCAGATTCGCGAACGAGCAGGCGGTTTCGTTCGGCTCGCAGGCAGCGATGAGGCAACGGCCTTCTTCGCCTCCGACCTCACACGTGAGCACCTTCGGGAAGTCGTGAGGCTGTTCGTTGCGACGGGGCCAAGTGATCACGCGGTTCCCTTCACGCGACAAGGAACCGGCACCGTCAACCTCTTGGTCTTCGCGTTGCTCACGATGATCGCTGACTTGAAGGAGCGACAGTCCGTCATCTTCGCGATGGAAGAACCCGAGATCGCGCTCCCTCCACACACTCAGCGCCGAGTAGCGCGGTTTGTGAAGAGGGAAATGGGGCAGGCCATCGTGACGTCGCACTCGCCGTACGTCATTGAGCAGTTCGAACCGAACGAGATCGTCATGCTCAGTCATGAATCGGGCGGCACCGTGGACGGTACGCCCATCAATCCAGCCGGCATCAAACTGAAGAGCTACCGCAGCCAACGTCGTCAATTCTCCGAAGCGATCCTGAGCCGGGGCGTTCTCGTCGTCGAAGGTGAGACCGAAGCATCCATTCTCCCGATCACAGCGGCAGTCTTGGAGAAATCGAGCGCGGACTACGTTCACCCAGACCTTGCTGGCATCACCATCTTCACTGCGAACGGCGACGGCGACGTGCCCCGATGGGCACCGATCCTCCGAGCACTTGGCAAGGTTCCGTTCGGAATGGTCGATAAGCAGGGCAAACCGTACAGCGGAGACAACGCAACGGCGCTCAAGTCCTTCGAAGAGTTTTGGGAGTCGCCGGAGGAAGGCATCGAAGAACTGATCGTCTCCCAAGTGCCGACTGCCGTGCTGCGGCGCTTCATGGACGAAGCCGTTCAACTGCCCGATTTCCCGACACACCAGGCGAAGTACGACTCCTCGACGACGGATGCCCAGCTCCCCGAGATCGCACTGAAGACGCTGAAAGCGCGCAAGGGCGATGCCTACGGCTACGCCGCACTGCTCATCGAAGCCTGCCAGAGCCGAGACGACCTGCCAGAGTTCCTGGTTGCTGCTCTCGAACGGATCAACGCAGTCTTGACACCGGCAGCCACTGCCGCTGGCGCACACGGGCAGCCCTCTGACGATGATGCTGACGGCGCCGAATGAACATCAGTCTCTCCGATCTGGGCCTGTCCGCACTTGAGGCGGACGGGCCCGTGCTCGTCACCGGCGGGCCTGGATCGGGGAAGACCACTCTCGCGCTACTCAAGGCCCAACGCCAGCTTGCCGGTCTGGAGGCTGGGCAGGAGGTTCTCTTCCTGAGCTTCTCACGAGCCGCGGTTCGACAGGTGCTCGTGAGGTGCAAAGACATCTTAGCGGCAAGCGAGCGTAAGCGGATAACGGTCAGGACGTACCACGCCTTCTGCATGGATATTCTTAGGAGCCATGGTCGCCTCCTCAACGGGAAGCACCCGCGCATCCTTTTTCCCGGCCCTGAACGCCTCGCCAAAGCCAAGTATGACGGTGATTGGCCGGCAGAAGCCCAGCGACTGGCAGTCGAGGATGGAAAGTATGCATTCTCCACCTTTCGCCGACCGCGCTGCGACCCTCCTGGCCCGCTCCTCGAGTGTTCGCAAGTTGATCTCAGAGATGTACCCGATGGTCATCCTTGACGAGTTCCAGGATACCGACGATGCGCAGTGGGAATTGGTACAGCAACTCGCTCTCAACAGCACGCTGACAGCGCTCGCCGATCCTGATCAACGAATCTTCGACTACCAAGTAGACATCGATCCACGTCGGCTGGACCAGTACCGAGCAGGGTTCTCTCCGGAAGAGTTCGATTTCGGCGGTGCCAATCACCGCAGCCCCAACGCGAGCATCTTGTCCTTCGCGGATGCCGTCATGACAAACGAAGCACTTCCCCCGACTAACGATGTGAAGCAACTCTCCACGTTCCCAAGGAATCACGAAGCCTCGGTACATGCCGCAGTCACTTGGATGCTGTCGCAACTCACAAGGGCTGGAATCGAATCACCCAGTGTTGCTGTACTCGGTCGGTCGAATGGCTACGTGAGCGACATCTCACTCATGCTGGGCAAGGATCACACCTACAATCAGCGGGTACTGAAGCCACTGGAGCATCACGTCGTTTGGGACGCGGAGTTGACGGCCGCTGCCGCCCAAGTGGTGGCGTCGATTCTTGAGTGGCCCCTCCACGACACCACATCAGCGACCGCCGTCTCCCTGGACTGCATCGCGGACTTCTACGACATGAAGAACGCTGAGCACCCAAGCAAGTCTGCTCAGACCATGGCTGCCAGCTACCGCTCGGCTGCATCGGATGTTAGAGCAGGAAAAGAACCCCGGTCGGCAGCCGCGAAGGCCATCAAACGTGCCTGCGAGGCTGGCCTCGCGTTCCGCGGGGACGCCATCGCGGACTGGCTTACCGCTCGTGCAGTCCTCGAATCCAACGACAAGCTCGTCGAGCTGCATACGGCCGCGCGGTTCGTGCGGCTCTTCCGAGCGACTGACGAGATAGGAGGGCGCCTGGGAGCACAATGGGCCGAGACCGGAACATACCGAAACGCCCGAGTCATCGTGCAGCGCACCCTCAATCTGGGGAAGCTGCTAGCGACCGAGACCGAGCCTCGTGGCGTTGTTCTGATGACGCTACACAAGTCCAAAGGCAAGGAGTTCGATGGCGTCGTCATCGTAGAGGGCCAGTTTGCCGGTGCGTTCTTTAACGAGAAGTGGGAGAAGCCTCCCTTCGCAGCGACACGTCGCCTACTACGCGTGGGAATCACGCGCGCACGTCACCGAGTCGTACTCGTCCGCCCGAAGGCCGCGCCACGACTCACGGCTTCATCTGGAGTTTGACGGCTCCGCCAGATGAGGGCGCGACAGGGTTGCAGGCTCTGTTCTGCCCACGCGGGTCGCATACATGCTCGCAGCTCCGCCTCCTAGGTCCGGTATTCCCGGTCCGGGAGCCGAGATGTCCACTCTGGCACGTCGCATGCGAAAAAGGCAAGCGATTAATAACAGAGATTTGCGCATCCTTGCGTCGTGTAGCGCTTAGGCTCTAGGCATGAGCATCGAAGACCGTGTGCGCGGAGTCATCGGCGCCGACGGCCGGGGCCAGGGAGAGTTCGCACTGGGGATCGGCCTCGACCCGACGAAGATGTCCAAGTCGCTGGCCGGAGCGAGGCGCTTCACGTCCCTGGAACTTGCCAAGATCGCCGAGGCGGGCCAGGTCACCGTCGACTACCTCGTCTCCGGGCAGAGCTCGGAGCTGGCGCTGGCCGCGCGGAAGAACCGAGGGACGCCCGTCGACGAGGCCACCCGGGTGGGCGCCCGGCTGGCGGAACTGCGCGGCATCGCCAACGACCTCGGATATGACGAGCCCCTCACCGACCTGGCGAGCGACGATCTGACTGGCCTTGAGATCGAGCGGGCGGCAGCGCTCGCGGTGCGGGCGCACGAACACCTGGCGACGCTCGAGTTGAACCCCACGGTCGACGACCTGGCCAGTGAGGTCGAACGGGCTTTCGGCTTCGACGTCGCGGTGGCTCCACTTGGCACCGACTTCGACGGGCTCTCCGTGCGGGGTGAGCGAACCCGATTGATGGTGATCGCGCCCACCACAAACCCAGGCAGGTTCCGGTTCACCATCGCCCACGAGCTTGGGCATCTGCTCTTCGCCGACGACCAAGGCTTGCATCTGGATCAAGACATCTACGCCGCCAGCACAAAGGATCGCAGCGAGATGCGGGCCAACGCCTTCGCAGCAGCATTCCTCATGCCGGAAGCGGTGATTCGACGCAGGGTTAGTGCGAAGCTGAGCCAGGTCGAGTTCGCTCGGCTGGCCTTGGACCTCGCCGTCACACCGAGCGCCCTTGACTATCGGCTCATGGGCTTGGGGCTGCGCGATTTCGGCCCCGATCAGGTGCCCAGCATGGAGAAGGCCGCCCGCCAGGCCCGGGATCTCGACCACTACGCGGCACTCGTCGAGTTGTCCAGCCGTCCGCGGCCACCGCGGCTACTTGCCCAGAGTCTGCTGCGGGCCTACCTCGACGGCGAGACCTCCATAAGGGCCTATGCCGAGGTGATGGGCGTCGACACCGAGATGGCCCGCAGGGACGCCAACCGCCCGGTTGAGGGTTTCGAGGCGTGATCGCTGTCTTCCCGGACAACACCGTGTTCTGCAACTTCGCAGCGGTCAACCGGGTGGACCTTCTCCGGGACTTCCTGCGCGGGCGTGGTCGGTGGACCGCAGCGGTCGCTCATGAGGTGGAAGGATCGACACGGTATCTGCCTGGGCTGAGTGCCGTCGACGAGTCGTGGCTAGGTGAGCCGATCGACTTCACGTCAAAGAATGATGCGAGACGGATTGAACGCCTGCGGATCGTCGTCTTCGGTGGCTCGCAGACCGATCCACTCAAACACCTGGGGGAGGCGCAGACCTGCTTCCTCTTCGAGACCCACAGCGAGCTTCATGGCTCATGGTGGATCAGCGACGACACCGACGCCCGCGAGCAGGCCGAACGTCGAGGCGCCCGCTCCATGACCACCGTCGGCCTCGCCCGCGAGATGGTGGCCGATTACACCCTCACAGCCGTGGCTGCCCTCGAGTTGTTGCGAGCCATGGCTGATGCCGGTCGACCGGTGTGGCCACCGTCGTCCGCTGCCGATCTGCAGTAGACGTGCCCTGCCGAGTCGCGGACCAACCTAACTGGCATCCCCTCCGGGGAGGTGTAGGTCTACATCAGTTGGGCGCGCTGCGGTAGCGAAGTGAACTCGGCAGCCTTCCGGACGGTCGGCGAGCCGAGTTTCGCGTTTTCCTATGCCTCCGACGGGTGATGCCCGCGATCAGAGGGTCGACCCGACTTGTAGTCACAGCCCATGGGGTAGCTCCAGCTCCCGGAGACCAGTGCATCCTTGAAGGCGCGCTTCATCTGGTCGATCCTGGAGTCAATGCGTCGAACGTCCATACCTGCAGCCGATTGCTCCGGCACTCCTCGAGGGACTGCTCCGACCACTTCACGTCGAAGAGGCCTTGCCAGGCAAGAGTCAGGATGATGTCGATGGTTTCCACACCGCGTAGGACGTTGCATCAGGGAAATGCTGAGAACTGAGGCCGGTCAGACGCCATGGTCGTGCTCGTCGAGTTCTGGGTCTGCGAACGTCTGCTCAAACATGTCTTGCACGATCTGGTCACGTCGTGCTCGGAACTCCTGGTCGAGCGGCACAACATCTCGCAGGTCGACCATGTCGCCGACGGCGGATGGGATGATGGGCAGCCTGCCTTGGGCGACAAGGTTGCGGAGCCCACGCTCCCCGAGGTCAGTGATGTCGGCTGCTTCCACCAGCCACTGACGCCGCGCCAGTGGCCGGATCAGGGCGCTGCGTTCCGCGGCGGCCGCCCTTGTGAGATGGTCGATGGCGGCCAGCAGAGTGGCAGATATCAGCTGCCTGCTGCCGTCCGCGCGGACCACCTCGGCTGCCGCTACCTCTGGCTCCAGGTCCGTGGGGGACAGCAGATGGATTCCTGGCAGCAGCGCATCGGTGTCGTCGTGTGCCATGCCGAGATCGTAGGTACCTGCCCTCCGCGCTCCGGGGTTGTCCACAGATGCCGCCGACAGCAGAACCAACAGGCAACCGAGGCCGAGCCGTCGGCGGTGACGGCTACCTGGACGCTCACAGCCGAGATGCAACCGACAAAGGTCTGCCGATGTCGTCACATGTCACGACTTTGGCATACCCAACTCGGACCTACCTGCGACCCCGGCAGGCCCAAGGCTCATGCAGGGCACAACGATGACGAGCCGACGATTGACCAAGCCGTCGGCATTCCTCCGAATGATCGAACTGCTCGAACTCGGGAGAAACTGGCCGGCCGGACGGGCACCCTTGACAGGTGGCTGCTGATAACAGTCCGACGGCTGACGTGGCGGCCGCGGTGGAGGACCGCTGGCGCCTGTTCGAACGCACCCTCGCGGAGTACCTCGGCACCATGCGCTGGGGTGAGGAGCCGGACGCCCTACGCCTGGCCGTGGAACCCACGTGGTCCGATACCGGGCACCTCCTTCCCTACGCGCTGATCGAGGCCACTGGCAAGCAGACCCTGCAGGTCACCATGCCGAAAGAGCCGGTGCTGGCAGAGGGAGACATCCCGGAGGACAACCCCGACCTCCACGTCGAGCTCGGGTTGTCCGATGGCCCGTCGTCGACGCTCATCACCCAGGGCCGCCCTGACGAGGCAGACGACCTGGCCCGACGAACGGTGGCGGCGCTGCGGCGTGCCTTCGGCCTTCGTCATCCCGGGTTCTTGAGTTGGACTGCTACCGGCCCGAATGCGGTACGGGCCGCCCGGTTGGGGATCGCCCGCCCGGATCACCTGCGGCGGCGCCACGTCTGGGCGCGGAGCTTCGGGATGGACCTAGGTGCCGCTGAGGGTCTTCTCGAAGAGGTCGTGGCCTTCTTGGCGCGCAATGGCAGCACATTCCACCGAGACGGTGACGCCCTCGTGCTGGACTACTTCCAAACCGCGCCGATCCGGATCACGTCACCGACCAGCAGGCCTGGGTTCCTCATCCTGAGCATGGAGATTCTGCCCTGGCGAGACGGCCGGCACAGTCGCCGCTCCCAACTCGAGCGCCTGCAGGGCGAAGAAGCCTGCTGCACATGGACTCTGGCGGGAGACCGCATCGTGCAGCGAATGGCCGTGCCTGCCGTGCCGTTCGATTCTCTGCACTTTCGGTTGGCGCTGTCACGCTTTCGAGCCGAAGCGGTCGGTGCCGAGAAGGTCCTCGTATCCGCGGCCCTGTCCGACCCCGCTCGCCCACCGTCACGCGCCGCGCAACTGCGGTTGTTGAGCCCGGAAGGAACCTCGCTCGCGATCATCCCGGTGACCTATCCGAACCAGCGCGGCGATGCGCGTCGCACTGGATACCACCTTGTCGATGTCGAGTTGGTGGACGAGTTTCGAGTTGTCCGTAATCTCGATCGTTGGTTCTCCGCAGACTCCCTCACCGAGTTCTCCCACGCGCTCCTGGCGATCGGATTCGACGAGCATCCCGAGCAGAGTGCGCCAGACTTCGACGACGACCGCAGTGGCATCCACCTGCATTGCATCAACTCCGATGAGCAGATGGTCGACGTCCATGTCAGGTGCACTCACCCCACCGAGTCGGGGATCGGGGAGGTCGATTCGATTGACCTGCACCTCACGCGCGCCACTCTGATCGTCGTGGCCCAGCAGATCATCGCTTGGACGACGGCGCATGACCCACCGCCGAACCAGGATGGCTGGGTGCCTGACGGATGGTAGTGAACTTCTTCAACACGCTGCTGCGACACCTGAGCAATGAACATCCCCGCCGAACAACCGTGTACGACGAGGATCTGTCCATTCCGCACCGGACCGGGGCCGTCGTGGTCACGGTCGCCCACCATGTGCGCGCCCACTGCGAGCCGCGCGTGGCGGAGTTTGCCGCCGCACGCTATTTCGAAGACCTGGTGTTCGGATTTCATGGGGTGAGCCCCACACAGCGTCGCTGGCTTGCGTTTGTCCAGATCGCGGACGAACCGTACCCGACTCTCTTCGAGGACGCAGACGCTGCCGCCCGCCGAGCAATGACCCTCATCGGGACACCTGACGCCGAGATCACGACGGTGTCCTTCCTCGAAGACGACACACACCGCGACGTGCGAGACGCCTATCCGTGGTCGCTCCGCGAACAACTGCAGGAGTGGACGCTCAGCGAACTGGTCGCAGGCCTGCACATCGAAGAAACAGAGGGCGTGCCGGTCGACCGGTTGGTAAGGATGGTCGACGACCTCACCCTCGGCGCGCAGGAACGCGAGTTGGTACGACGGCAACGCCTCGTGGAGTTCATGTGGAATCCCCCCGTCATGGATGACGCCAATGACGACTGGGAGGACTGGGATGACTCGGAGGGCTGGGGAT
Organism: Actinomycetales bacterium; assembly: GCA_047974565.1. GTDB lineage: Bacteria > Actinomycetota > Actinomycetes > Actinomycetales > CAWJMD01 > JBDIAG01. The sequence continues at coordinate 85,200 of JBKECN010000011.1, read as the reverse complement.
GACCCCTGTGGATAACCTCAGGGCCGATCTGGCTTCGCGCCTATGGTCTGCCCATGACCGACAGCCGCGGATCAGGATGGATACCGCCTGGGGCTGCCACCCTCGGCCCCACTCCACCACCTGGCAGGGACTGCAATGGCGACGGGCCACGGCTACCCATCGACGAGGTCACCATCGTGCACGCCCTTGCCAAACGCGCCATGGAAGGCGAGCCCACCATCACCACCCGCATCCAAGCAGTGGCCGACCGCCAGAGCATCGCTCTCGTTGGTCTCGGCCAACGGATCAAACAGTTCGATTCTCTGGCCCAGAAGATGGTCACCCTCCGCGCCGAAGGCAGCACCGTCCCAGAGGCACTCGACAAGATCAACGACATCGTCCGCTACCGTCTCGTCATCCCCGACCACCGCTATTCGGCCGCCGTCGAGACCGTAGCCAACCGCCTGCAAGGGCAAGGTCAGTACTTGTACAGCGACTGGAACGCCTGGGCCTCGGGACGATACAAGGGAATCAATCTGACCTGGCAGACTGAGGACCGCGTCAAGTTCGAGATCCAGTTCCACACCGAGCGCTCCTACTACGCCTGCACGGCAACCCACGACGCCTACAAGCAGATGAAGTCACCCACTCGGGGCCAGATTGACCGCCGTAGTGACCAGGCCGAGATCGCGAGAGCCTTCTCTAGGGTGCCTGATCCGGACGGAGTCGAGGGGATTCACCTACCGGAGAGCATCGTGGGGGCCAAGCGTCGCGAAGAGCGAGAAGACCACGGCTCAGCCGGTCCGGATCATCGACGATGGAAGAAGTGGCCAGGACGAGCAGGCGGGCAGGAGCGGTGAATGCCTGGCAGTACTTCACGACCTCCCACCGACCGGCCATCACGCCAGGGGTAGGCCTGGAAATCGGTAGACACCGCGATTCACCACAGGAGTGTCAGATCCTGGGGCGTGATGGGACCTGGGTAGACAGCCCGCTCCTGGAGCTGATCGAGCGCGGCGAACTGCGAAACATCATCATTCACCACCATTCTCTGGATTTCGTGGCCGACCTCGCACAAGGGTGGGATGAGCAGTACTACCTCAACCTCCCGCACGAGTTCCCACTGTGGCAGGGGCCCATGCCCGCCGAACCTCGCTGGCAGTACATCGCGCTCGGCTGGTGGCCCGTCCCCGGAAGCCCCGTCAATGGCCACGACTTCGCCCGCTGGATGCAGACGGATCTCCCCAAGGTACCCACTGGAGAGTCCGTCCTGCGCCACGACGACATCACGATCGGACGCACCAACAAGAACAGTATGGACCCGTTCAACTTCCAACGACTCACCCGCGACGGCACCTGGGTGAGCGGTCATTGGCAAGACCCCAGCCTGCCCGACACCCCCGACCACCTTGCCAACGAGATCACCGACCAACTCGCCTTGGCCATCATCCGCGAGGGTTACGACGTCGGCTACTACCGGCACGTCCCCGAAGACCTTCCCAACCCCGCGACCCAAACCGGCTGGGCGGCACACACCTCCGCAAGCCACGTCGGACACGCTCGAATCCATGAAAGCCTGAGGAAACAGCCCGGGCCGGGCTAGGCCAAGGATGAGCCACCATGCCAGGACCTGGCGGTTGGAACTACGGGTACCGGCAGCAGTGGGCCGCGCTGCGCTGACCGCCGGGGTGACCAGCGGCCAACGCAACGTGGCCCTGAGCCAGCCTCGCGTGCCGGTCAGCGCACCGGCAGGCACACCTCGGTGACGAGTTCGTCCTCGGGGGTGGTGCGCACGTCGTTGAGGTACCGGTTGAACATCGCCCCGGTCACCTCGAAGCCCTGGTCTTGGATGTGTGCGGCGAGTGCCTCGCAGGCTTCGTGAATGTGCCGGTAGGGGCCGACCAGGCGGGCGACGGCGACCCGCTGCTCGGGCTGCTGCTCGATGGTCAGCGGCGCTTGCACGGGGGTGTCGGCCGCGACCGGCATCCACACCGAGCAGTCCACGTCCCGCTCGACGTACCCCTCATCGTGCTCGGTCACACCGGGCGGACTGGAGACCGGAACCCCTTGCTGGGCAAGCAAGGCCATGAACTTGTCCCACAGCAGTCCCTCGTCGGTGTAGGTGGGGATGGTGCCGCGCAGGGCGACGACGGTCTGGGTCGGCAGGGTCTGTTCGCCGACAGTGACGGTAGGCATGTTCTCTCCTCGTGATTGGTCGATGAGCCGGGTGATGTGGTTCAGCCGTTGCTGTGCGGCACTGGCCTCTTCGGTGAGCACCTGGCGCTGCAGCACCAGGGCGCGGGTGTACTCGGGGCTGGTCCGGGCCGGCAGCAGGGCTGCGATGGCGGAGACGGAGAACCCTACGTCGCGGAGTTGGCGGATCGTTGTGGCGTCCTGCAACTGCGTCGGCGCATACCACCGGTAGCCGGTGCCGGCGTCAACCCTGGCTGGGTTGAGCACACCGTTGTCGTCGTAGTGACGGAGCATCCGCACGCTGAGCCGGCTCAGCGACGAGAACTGCCCGATGGTCAGCAGGTGGGTCTCGGCCATGCCCACACCCTGGCCCCTGACATCGTGTGAGAGTCAAGCCGGCCCACCGGGGGTAGCCTCGGCTGGGTGAGCGACGGCGATCAGATGACGGGCGATGAGACGGCGGTCGAGCTGAGTTTCGTGGTGACCGAAGCAGACACCGCCCAAGCCGTCGGCAGCGGGTCCCTCCCGGTGCTCGGAACCCCCCGGCTGCTCGCCTGGTGCGAGGCGGCCACCTGCGCGGCCGCTACCGGCGCGGACGGGACGACCGTCGGCACGCGGGTCGAGCTGGATCACCTGGCGGCGAGCCCTATCGGCGCCCGGGTGCGGGTGTCGGCCCGGCTGGTCGCCACGCAGGGCCGCTCGCTTGAGTTCGCCGTCACCGCCGTCGACGAAGAGTCAGGACGAGAGTTGGCGCGCGGTGTCGTCCAGAGGGCTGCGGTCAATCCCGAGCGCTTCATGGCGCGCCTCGACGGGTAGTGCGCGCTCATCTGCGGCCTGCCAACATCATCACGGTGTAACGGCTGGCAGACCCAGCGACAGATCGGCCGAGTTTCAACCAACCCACTTGCGCAAGAGCGTGTCTGGTCCCGTTCTCAACCCACGTTCGACGTGGACCGTTGGCCGGAAGGCCAGGCCGACGACCGCGTCCTCACTCACCTGTTCAAGGTCCTCGTCGTCCTCCAGCGGGCCGGTGTGCAGGTCCGAGAACCGCAAGGTCTCCATCGCGCCGGAGTCCCCCGCGAACCCACCGAACTGCACGTCCGCACCACCCCACAGATCACGGACGACCTCGGAGCCATAACCGGACAGGAGGAACGACCAGGCATTCCAGTCGGTCAGGGACTTGCCCATCAGGCCGCAGTATCGATGCGCCGCTCCTGCTGAGAGCTGCCAGGGATCACCTGGGATTTCTCGCTCCACCAGGTGAGCTCCGAGCAACTGCCATCCGCTGACCGGCTCGGTGGACGTCCATCCGCTGAAGGCCGGGATTCTGGCCTCGACATGAATCGGAAGCCCGGGATCGCGCACCCAGGGGCCGACCAGCGACAGGCTCACCTCCAGCGGATCGAACCACAACTGCCCGAGATGCTCTGCGGGAGGGACATCGAGGCCCAGGTGGCATGTCGAGGTCCCTGGCCAACGATCCATCGGCACTGTGTGGGGACCGTGCTCGGCGAACTTCGTGAGCAACTCGGCCCGGGACAGCTCACCGCGGGCCCGCAGATGCTCGGCCAAGACCAAGGCTGACGCAGAGCCGGGCTCGGTGAGATGCCTGGCGAATGCCTCGGCTGCTTCACGGTCGATGTTCACGTTGCTCCTTGTCATCGTTCCTGCCCTCCTCCTTGTGCGGTTCCACGTCCAGGTGGTCGTCGCGCGCCTGTTCCCTTATGTCCCGCGTTGTTGCCCTTGGCGCCGGCAGCCTTGTCATTCTGACGCAACGGCTGCTCCTGTGCCGCCACTTCGGCAACGGCCTGGGAGCCCAAGGCATGGGGAGTCGCCCGGGGGCGCTCCAATGAGCCCATTAGCGGGAATCTCTCGCCCGAGGGCGTCCTCCCTTGATGGCTGGCCCTGGCCATGGCAGCTTGGCCGATGGTTGTGGGCCGCTCATATCTTTCCATGATGACGACACCGGCGACGCCGAGTTCTCCATGGTGGTCCACGACACGCCTTCTGGAAGCGAACCTGTCTGGGTCAAGTGTGTCCGGAAGCCGATCCTGCCAATCGTTTACGATCGCAGAGATGCTGGGGAGGCCTGCTTCCTGGGCCGCCCAAAGACGACGATTGTCCAGACTCGTGAACTTCCCATCCGGCATGCGCACAACGCGGATCGGATCACTCTGGTATCCACTCTTGCGCATCGATGCCGTCAATGCAAGCAGGCTCAGGCGTTGCCCGTGCAGGTAAGTAGCGCTACCCACACTGTTCTGACTAAAACGAACCTGATCAACCGGGAGTTGAGTGACATCCACATGTTCCTCTGGTCCTTGCGTAACTGCCGGTCGCATTGTGCGACTCTTGTTGGTCATACATTTGCTCCCACGTCTCGATCGGTGGCATCACCCTAGGCGGAATTGACGACAATTTCTCAGCCCGACGCTGCGGCTGTGGATAACTCTTCTCACGAGGTGGATTTGCCTATCGATAGCGGAGGCATCTGCTCCGTTCAACGCAACCACAATGCCATTGTGAAGTCCCCCGTGGCGGATGAGGTCTGCGGCGGGATACCGCCATGTCGCACGAAGGCAGCGCCAACATAGGGCTGGCTCCGTAAGCCCTGTAGAGCTAGCTTGCGAGTCTTCCGAAAGCGGGTTCAACGACCTGTGTGTGCCCTTCTGCGGCTCGTCGTCATGGCAGCACGGTGACGCCTGCTCGCCAGGCCTGCGCCAGTACCCGCTCCATGCGCAGCGTGGTGAGTTCCTGGACGTGGCGTAGGCGTCGGATCTGGGCGGTTAGGTCGGCCCGGCTGGCGGGGTCGTCATTGAAGATCACCTGCCCACGGTAAGTGGCCGTCACCAGGATCATCCGTGGTTATCCACAGGCCTGCCGCGCGGCAGTCGAGGCCTACCGAGGGTCCAGCTCCTCACCTTCACGACGCAAGGACCTGCGGCATGCCGAAGTCGTCACATACGACGACTTTGGCAGACCCCAAGCGCCGCCCTGTTCCAGCGTCGGTCGCCGCTGTTCCTAATGGGTGTGCACGGTCCGTACAGAGACGCCCAGGCCTGGGTGCGGCACGATCGCCAGGTCAGCCACCAGGAGCTTCAGTAGGATGGCCGCGGATCAGGCCAGTGCGGGCCAGGCCACTGCCGGCCTGGGTGTGGAGGTTCTCGTGGACGACTCGCGCGAACGTCCACGGACTGGCGGAAGCCTCGCCGGGGGAAGGGCGCCCTCGCCGCACCACAGGGGTCCGTGATGCGCTCGCGGCTGACCAGCGTCCTCGGCCGGGACGAGGATGTCCTGGCCGTCCGTGGGCTGCTCGCAGAGCATCGCCTGGTGTGCGTGGTGGGCCCGGGGGGCATCGGCAAGACGACGCTGAGCGAGCAGGTCGTTGCCGATGGCACGGCGATCATCGATCTCACCGCCATCACCGACGGCACCGAGATCGCATCGGTTGTCGCTCGCACACTGCGGGTTGCCGAGCAGTCCACCCGCAGTTCGCTCGACCAGGTGCTGCGCCACGTGGGCACCTCGCCCACGCTCTTCGTCCTGGACAACTGCGAGCACGTGGTCGATGGCGCCGCCTCCTTCGTCGAGGACCTGCTGGCGGCGTGCCCGGAAGTCCGGGTTCTTGTCACCAGCACTGTCTCGCTCGGCGTTCCCGGCGAACAACTCTACGAATTGCCACCCCTGACGGTGCCCGCTCCCAGCGACGACCTCCCCCAGGTCAAAGCCGCTGCCGCCGTGCAGGTCCTCGTCGATCGCACCCGCCTCGCCGTCCCGGAGTTTGATGTCTCCGCCCAGAACCGAGCGGAGGTGATCGACCTGTGTCGTCGGCTCGATGGGCTGCCCCTGGCGATCGAGCTGGCTGCGGTGCGCCTGCGTGCCCTGTCCGTGGCCCAGCTCAACAGCCTTCTGGACGAACGCTTCACAGTGCTCACCCAGGGCAATCCGCGTGGGCCGACCCGCCATCAGACCTTGCTGGGTCTGGTGCAGTGGAGCTACGAACGGTGCACCCCGGCACAACAGCGGCTGTGGGCTCGACTGGCGGTCTTCCCCGGCACCTTCTCCCTGGCCGCTGCCGAGAGTGTCTGCAACGACGACAGTCTCGATGGCGAGACATTCCTGGATCTGATCGACGGGCTGATCAGCCGGTCCGTCCTGGTGGTGGAGCGTGGTAGGACCATCCGCTATCGGCAGCTGGCCACGATCCGCGACTTCGGCGCGCGACTGTTGCACGACAGTGGCGAGGCCGAGACGCTGCGCGGTCGGCTGCTCGACTACTGCGTGCAAGCCAGCCGTGAAATGGTCGACGCCTGGTGCGGGCCCCGGCAGGCAGCGGCGTTGAGCACCTGGCGCGACGAGCACCCCACCATGCTGGAGGCCTTCACCTGGGCCATCGGTCAACCGTCCAGACACCTCCAAGTGGCCGAGTGGATGGTTCTGTTGCGTTACCACTGGATTGCCGGGGGGCAGCTCAGTGACGGGCGTCGCCGTCTCGATCAGGTTCTCTCACAGACCCACCTTGCCGATCTGCCGCTGGGTCAGGTGCTCGGTGTCGCCGCGTGGGTGGCCTCGATCCAGGGTGATCGCGAGGGCGCCACCGACTACCTCGACCGGGCGAGCCGGGCGGCGGCCTCGGCTGGGGATGACGTGCTGACTGCGTCGATCGAGGCATGGACGGCCTTGCACTTGATGTTCAGCGGAGATCTGTCCGGGGCTATCACCCGCTATCAGCAGGCCATCGACGTCCTCGAAAGCGCCGGCGAGCAGGCGATGAGCCTGACTGCAGGCTTTCAACTGGCCATGGCGCAGGCCTACGCCGGCCAGGATGAGGCGGCGCTGGTGACCTGCCAAGGCGTCATCACCACCAGCACCGACGCCGGGGAACAGTGGAATCTCGCCTATGCCCTGTGGGTGCGTGCTGTCGCGCTCGTCCACCAGGGCGAGTACGCCGCCGCTGAACAGGCCGCCCGTGACGCCCTGATCATCCAGGAGTCCTTCGAAGATGGCATCTGCATCGCCCTGGTGCTGCTCGTGCTGGCCTGGATCGCCACCGCTCGCCACGATGTCGGCTCAGCCCGCCGACTCACTGCCGCCGCCTTGGTGGTCTGGGATCTAATCGGCACTTCCGTGGAGGCTTTCGGGCCTGACCTGGTGCGGGAGAACGACCTGCGCGGCCCAGGGCCCGGCCCGGTGGCGGGGACTCTGCCGACCACGAAGCTCGACGCGGTGCGGCTCGGGCTCGAGCACGTGGACCTGTCCGAGCCACATCCACCGGCGCACGCCGACCCGCTCGCTCGTGCAGGGCTCACCGGTAGGCAGCGGGAGGTCTTCGCACTGCTGGCCGAAGGCCGCAGCAACAAGGAGATCGCCGAGACGCTGGTGATCAGCGCCCGTACCGCTGAGGGGCACGTCGAGCAGATCTTGCGCAAGCTGACGCTGACCTCCAGGGCAGAGGTCGCAGCCTGGCATGCGCGCGAGTCGGGTAGCGCCCGGGGGGCGAACACGTAGTTCTACGGGTGTGCCGACCGGCCCCCGCACAGCACCGTGGTCGATGTCACCGTCGACCTCAGGAGCGCACCATGGACAACCATCACGACGTCATCGTCATCGGAGCGGGCTTCGCCGGTATCTACGCCATCCACAGCTATCGAGACCGGTTGGGAATGAGCGTGCAAGCCTTCGACGCTGCCGATGATGTCGGCGGAACCTGGTACTGGAACAGGTATCCGGGCGCCCGGGTCGACATCGAAAGCGTGCACTACTCCTACTCTTTCGACCCGGACCTGGAGCAAGAGTGGCACTGGACGGAGAAGTTCGCCGCCCAACCCGAGATCCTCGCCTACCTCAACCACTGCGCAGACCGGTACGACATCCGGCGCAGCGTCCAGTTCGGCACCCGGGTCGTCGAGGTCACCTGGGATGACCAGGCCGACCACTGGATCGTCCTCACCGACCGGGGCGAGCGTCACACGGCCCAGTTCTTCGTCTCTGGCGCGGGGACCCTGTCGGTCCCCAAAAAGCCGGACTTCCCCGGCGTGGAGAACTTCACCGGGCAGGTGTTGCTCACCGGCAACTGGACCGAGGACCACGATCTGACCGGTCGACGGGTGGGCCTCATCGGCGTCGGCTCCTCCGGCATCCAGGCGATCAGCGAGATCAGCAAGTGCGCCTCCCAGCTGACTGTCTTCCAGCGCACCCCAAACTACGCCACCCCGATCGGCAACTGCCCGAGCGATCCCCGAGCCGAGGCGGAAGACAAAGCCCGCTACCGCGATCTGCGGGAGGCCTCACGCAACCACTTCCTGGGCGTGCCCTACCGCGACGTGCAACCTTCGGCGCTGACGGTATCGGCCGAAGAGCGTGCCTCGGTGTACCAAGACCGTTGGGACCGTGGGGGTTTCCGTCTATTCATCGACAGCTTCGCAGACGTGCTGTTGAACAAGACAGCCAACGACACCGCCGCCGACTTCATCCGGGACAAGATTCGTCAGCGGGTCGACGACCCCGCTACGGCTGAACTGCTGTGCCCCACGGACTACCCGTACGGGACCAAGCGACCACCCCTGGAGACCGACTACTACGAGGCCTACAACCGGCCCACCACCACCCTCGTCGATGTCAAGACCAACCCGATCGCAGAGGTGACCCGCACCGGTGTCCGGCTCGCCGACGGCACCCATCACGAGTTCGACGTGCTCGTCCTTGCAACAGGTTTCGACGCGTGTACCGGGCCCCTGCTGGCGATGAACGTCACCGGCCGGGGTGGGCTCGCACTCACCGACGCGTGGGCGCAGGGCCCGCAGACCTACCTGGGCTTGACCGTGGCCGGCTTCCCCAACCTGTTCATCATCACCGGGCCCCAGTCACCCTCGGTGCTGTACAACATGCCGCTGGCGATCGAGGACCACGTGGACCTGATCGGCGACCTACTGTCATACATGGCCGGCAAGGGCCACCGGGTCGTCGAGGCCACTGAGCAGGCCCAGGACCAGTGGGTGTGCGAGACCAACGCCCTCGCCGAGATGACGTTGCTGCCGGAGGCGGCCACCACCTGGTACATGGGCGCGAACATCCCCGGCAAGCCACGCCGGGTGCTGGTGTACCTCGGCGGCGCCCCGCGCTACCGGGCGATCTGTGACAACGTGCAGCGCAACGATTACCGCGGCTTCGTCTTCGCCCAGACCACGGCGGAACTGGCGGAGTCCTCGTCCTCGCCAGCGCTCGATCCCTCCCTGATGTTCCTCGTCGAGGCGCTGCGCAAGCAGGGCTTCGCAGGGTTCAGGGACGCTGGCGTCGAGGGCGCCAGGGCAGCCGTCGACGGCTTCACCGCCATGCAATCGCCTACGCCCGAAGGGGTTACGGTGACCGAAGACGCGTACGGGGACGGTCCGCAGCAGGTTCTGAGAATCTACCGGCCCGATGCCGAGGGCGCGTTGCCGATGCTGATCTACGTGCACGGAGGAGGGTTTGTCGCCGGCGGTCTCGACGTGGTGGCCGAGCCGGCCGCCGACCTGGCCGCACGGACCGGATGCCTCGTGGTCACCCCGACCTATCGTCGTGCTCCCGAGCACGTCTTCCCGGCCGCGCACGACGACATCGAGGCTGCGCTCGCCTGGGTCGCCGACCACGTCGAGGACCACGGTGGTGATCCGCAGCAGATCGTCCTGGCGGGAGATTCGGCCGGGGGTATGCTCGCCAGCTCTGCCGCTGTGGCTGCCATCGGCAGCGGCCTGAGGCTGTCCGGCCTGGTGCTGATCTACCCGTGGTTGAGCGTGAACGCGACTGAGACCGCGTCCCGGCGGGAGTTCGACGCCGGGTACGTCATCGAGGGCGACGACCTGGAGTGGTTCGCCAGCACCTATCTGCCCCGCGTGGACGACCGGACCGACCCCCGGGTGTCGCTCGACCTGGCGTCCCTGGCCGGCCTGCCGCCGACGCTGATCATCACCAACGAGTGCGACCCGCTGCGGGACGAGGCCGAAGACCTCGCGGTGAGGATGCGCACTTCCGGCGTCGATGCCGTGAGTCGACACTTCCCCGGCCTCGCGCACGGTGTCTTCTGGATGTCGCTGGCGGTGCCCCGGGCGGCAGCTCAACGGGAGGCGGTGGCTGAGTTCGTCCGGACGCGGGTGCAGGCACTGCAGTCGGTGTGACGGCCCTTTGCTGGGTCCAAGGGCATGCCCCAACCGAATGTCGGATCAGGGCGCCGGGCCCACTGACCGCCCCGACGCATCGACCTACGGCATGCCGAAGTCGTCATATGCGACGACTTTGGCAGACCCCAGGGACCGCGGGGCCGCGGGGCCGCGATGTGGGATGAAGCGGGCACCGATCCCGGCCTGGCAAGGTCATCGCGCCGACCTTGCCAGGCCGATCTCGGATCAGGGCACCGGCGCCGTCGGCACCCCCAGGAGTTGCTGGGCGTCAGTCACCCGACCGACCGTGGCGTCCCCTGGTGCCGATCCCGATCCGGTCGAGGTCCCGACCGACGATGAGCCGTCCGGAGAAGCCCTTCTGGGCCTTGTACCAGCGACGCTCGGGCCAGTTGCCGGGCACCAGGTGCGACAGGACCAGGGTGGATACCCCCGCCTGCTCCGCCACCGGACCCACCTGCTCGATCGTCGTGTGGGCCTGCAACAGGTGCTGGTACAGGCCCTCCTGAGCATCGTTGCGGGGCGAGGGCAGCAGCTGCTCCACCCAGAGCGGGTCGATCACCTCATGGACGAGAATGTCTGCCCCGGAGGCGAGTTCGATGAGGTTCTCGCTCGGGCCGGTGTCGCCGGAGAACACGACGGACCCGTCCTCGGTGTCGAACCGGAAGCCGAGTGCGGGGAAGACCGGGGCGTGCTGGACCAGCGTCGCCGACACCTTGACCCGGTCGTCCTCGAAGAAGGTGATCGGCGACATCCGCGGGTGGGGGTTGCCGTTGGGGTCGGCCAGGTACTGCGCTGGGATGGGCACGTCGGCCCCCACGAACAGCTGGTCCGGAACCGGCTTGCGGTTGTCGAAGGCGCGGTCGTTGAAGTCGGTGGCGAAGGTCTGCACGAGCAGGTCGACCATCTCCCGGGTGCCGGGAGTGGGGTTGCTCGGCACCACCACGGGCGGCGCAGGCGGCGCGCCGAACAGTGGCGGGATGGCTCCCCGGTTGCCCGGGCCCCAGATGGTGATCTTGTCTTCCACCCACTGCAGACCGTTGTACAGACCCTCGGTGAGCAGGTTGTTCAGGTCGACGACGTGGTCGGAGTGCAGGTGGGTGAGGAAGATGCCGCGCAGCGCGTCCAGCGGACCGTCAAGATCGGCTTCCCAGTTGCCGAGCTTGGCGTCGCGAGCCTGGCGCATCACTCCCGCGCCGGCGTCGACGATGTAGTACCGGTCGCCCACCAGGACCGCGGACGCGATGCCGTGCCGGTCGCTGCCCGGCCACATGGGCGGTCCGCCCGAGGTGCCCAGCAGGATGAGCTGACTGCGGCTGCGGGAGTCTCGACCCGAAGGTCGCGATCCCTGCGAAGCCGCAGCCGGCGCAGCGGTGCCGGCGGCAACCGTTCCTGCCATCAGGGCGCCGAGTGCAGCCCGTCGGCTCACTCCCGTCGCCAGAGCCTTTGACACGATGTCACACATGGTGGTCCTCCATCCGCGGGCGTCGTTGCCCGCGACGCAGAGCGTAGAGATGCCTGGGAGCCGACGAGCTCGGTTTCCCTCCCAGTGGCAACTTTCCCGCCTCCGCCGCGCATCCAGTCCTGGCTTCCTGGAAACTATTGTGCTGCAACGGATATGACCGTTCTGATCTGCGGAACGGAGTCACGCTGCCTCGGCTGGATGGTGTATGCGGTGGCCGTCGACCTCGGGGCGACCCGGCGGCACGCGCGCTATAACGGTCCAGGAGACAGCAACTCGCGACGCGAGCAGCGGCGTTGCTTCAGAGCCAGGTGAAGTTCCAGGCGGGTCAGTCCATCCCCGACGTTCACCTCCAAGAGCTCGCTGATCCGGTCGAGGCGGTAGTACAGGCTCGTCCGATGCAGGGTCAGTACGGCCGCGGTGGCACTGGCGTTGCCGCCGGTGTCGAGGTAGCGCTCGAGGGTCTCCAGCAGGAGTGGGTGGGCGTCCAGGCCTGCCAGAGGGTCAGGTCCGGTCGTCGTCTCAGGCACGGGTCGGCTCACCAGGTGCCGGTAGACGCCGAGCCGTTCCCATCGAGTGGGTCTGGGCAGGGCCGGGTCCAGTAGGCCCAGTTCGGCCGCCGTCACCGCCCGCCACGGGGCTGCGGCCAGGTCGGTCAGGTCCACTGGGCCGCACAGCCCGGTGACGGCGGCTGCGGCGACGCGCGAGGTGTGGCGGCTGAATTGCTGCAGGGGTACCGGGTCGGATCCCGCCGAGGTCCTCACCCCGGTGGCCTGACGGACGGCAACGGCGAACTGCGGCGTCAGGACCGATCCGATGGCAGTGGATTCGTGCTGGCGCCAGTCGATCAGGGCGGCCCGGACGGCGTCGGGCTCGTCAAATCGTCGTCGCGGATCGACCAACGCGATCGCCACCACCCGCGGGGTCTGCGGCGGTGTCACCGGAACAGGAAGCAACGACGCCAGTTCGGCCACGGCGGAACGGGTTTGCTGCTCGCCGCCTGACCCCGGGCCGGCCGCGAGCAGGTCACGTAGCGCGCTCCCGGACCGGTCCTGGGGTCGAGCGCCGTCGTAGCGGACGTCGTCCAGCAAGCGTGCCAACTGCCCCGCACGTTCGAGGAGATGCGAGAGGTCGGCGTCGGTGAGCGCCTCCCCGAGCACCAGGAGCCGTCCCCGCACCTGCGCGCGACTCACCAGCGGCACCGCCAGGCGCGCGCTCATGCCGAGGTCGGGATTGGCCGGGATGGTGAACACCGCCGTCGGGTCCGACGGGCGATGGCGCTCCTCCCAGTCGTGCACCGGCCCGGACGACTCGCGCTGCAGGATCGCCGCGACCCTGGCCGGGTCGGCGGTCTCGGCCCGGCTGTAGGCGAGCACCGAGCCGTCGGGGGAGTCGATGGTGAGGCTGCGTCCCAGCCGGCCGGCGAGCGAGTCGAGCACCTCCTGCACCCGATTCATCCCTGGCCTCCCGCCGGATTCCTACACCTGTAGAAAGGGTACGGGCCGGTTCCCACGGATGTCGGGTGTGCGGGTGGGGGCGCCCTTTCTACCGTGGAGGCATGACGATGACGCACTCCGCCGGGTCGACGCAGATCGCCGCAGCTCACGAGCCGGCTCTGGCCCCCCGGGCCTGGCTCCCCGAGGCGGTAACCCGCCGGGTGGACGCGGTCGCTGAAGCGGCAGCCGCCCGCCAGCCGGCCGACCAGCAGGCCGCGATCGAAGACCTCGCGCGGCAGAACCGCCGCATCCACGACGAGGAATGCGTGAACCTCAACCCCGCCACCAACGTGATGAATCCACGGGCGGAGGCCCTGCTTGCCTCCGGCATCGGATCGCGTCCCTCACTGGGATACCCGGGCGACAAGTACGAGATGGGCCTGGAGGCGATCGAGCAGATCGAGGTGATCGGCGCTGAGCTGACCGCTGAGGTCTTCGGTGCCGGCTACGCCGAGATCCGGGTGCCCTCGGGTGCCATCGGCAACCTGTACGCCTTCCTGGCCACCTGTGAGCCGGGCGATCGGATCATCGCCCCACCGGCGAGCATCGGTGGTCACGTCACCCACCACCTCGGCGGATCGGCCGGTATGTACCGGCTCCAGACGGTGGAAGCGCCCGTCGACGCGGCCCGGTACACCGTCGACGTGGACGCGTTGCGCACCCTGGCCCACGAGGTGCGTCCCCGGCTGATCACCATCGGGTCCAGTCTCAACCTCACCCGCCACCCGGTCTCGACGATCCGCGAGATCGCCGACGAGGTGGGCGCGCTGGTGCTCTTCGACGCCGCACACCTGTGTGGTCTGATCGCCGGACGGGCGTGGCAGCAGCCGCTCGCCGAGGGCGCCCACCTGATGACCTTCTCCACCTACAAGTCGCTGGGCGGACCAGCCGGTGGGGTGATCCTCACCAACGAGGCCGACCTGGCCCAACGGCTGGAGTCGATCGCCTTCCCCGGCCTGACGGCCAACTTCGACGCGGCCAAGTCGGCCGCCCTGGCGATGACGATGATCGACTGGCAGGTGGCCGGCGCCGCCTATGCCGCCGAGATGGTGGTCACCGCCGCGCGCCTGGCCCAGGAACTGGACGCTCGCGGGGTGCCGGTCTTCGGGACCACCGAGGGCTTCACCACCTCCCACCAGTTCGCGCTGGCCGCGCACCCGTGGGGTGGTGGCCAGGCGGCGGCCAAGCGCCTGCGCCGGGCGAACCTGCTCGCCTGCGGCATCGGTCTGCCGATCGACGCCATCGAGGGCGACATGAACGGCCTGCGGATCGGCACCCCGGAGCTGTGCCGGCGGGGGATGACCTCACACGACATGCCCGAGCTCGCCGACCTCATCGTCCGGGGCCTGGCTGCCACCGACGACGCAGCGGCAGCAGCCGTCGCCGCCGACGTGCGGGACTGGCGCTCGCGGTTCACCGGGGTGCACTTCACCGCCTGAGGCGGCCCCGTTGAGCCGGCCGGGTAGGCCCGCCCATGGTGCTCTCGGGGGCTGCCGGGTGGGATGTGGCTCGCTGCCAGGTGGGTGACCGCGCAGCCGGTGGCGCTGGCCGGATATGCGTTCGTGGGCAGTCCGGCAGGCTGGTAGTCTTGCGTGGCGCGCGCGAGTGGCGGAATAGGCAGACGCGCACGGTTCAGGTCCGTGTGCCCGAAAGGGCGTGGGGGTTCAACTCCCCCCTCGCGCACAACAACAGCCCCAAGTCTCTGACCTGGGGCTTTGTGTTTGGTACGGAGTTGGCGCTCGCCTCACGTGCCGAAATATGTGCTACGCCCCCGCGGGACCTTCGTCGAGATGCGCGGCGAAGCGGTCGATCGCGCTTTCTGCATCGTCGGCGTGACGTGGCTGTAGATGTTCATGGTCGTGGTGATCGTGGAGTGCCCGAGGCGCTCCTGGACCACCTTGGGATGCTCGCCCAGCTCGAGGAGCAGGGTGGCGTGTGTGTGCCGCAAACCCTTCAGGGTGACGCGAGGCAGGCCCTCGATCGTGGCGTATGCCCAGTCCAGTCGCCGGGTCCATCGACTGGTGACCGCGTCGGGGACGCGGACGGCGCCCTGGTCGTCGCCGAAGACGTACGCATCGGCGCGAGCAAGGGCGAGCGAGACTGCGCCACGGCCTGCCTTGACGGCCCTGAGCACCTTGAGCGTCTCGGTGTCGATGTCGATGACGCGGGCGCTCCCCGTTTGGTGACCTTGGTGGTGTGCGGTGAGGTGATGTCGACGGCGCGGCGCAGGCTGATCCTGCCGGCTTCCTGCCGCAGCTCTTCGACCAGTTTCGCGACGTCCCCTGACACTCCCGTACCAAGCACTGAAAGACACCGGAGCCCCATCCGTCGCCGTACCGCGTCAGGCAACCTTCGCCCTCTTGATGGTGGCGGCGCGTTTGATGACCTTGCGTAGTTTGGGGTCGGTGGTGTGGGTGTTTCGCCAGATGATGTAGCGGCGGATCATGCTGGCCTGCTCGCGGTGGCTGGGGTGGTCGGTGCCGTCGAGGGCGAAGTAGCGCAGCGCGGTGAACTGAGCCTCGATCCGGTTGAGCCAGGATAGGTGGCGCCAATTGGATCGCCTTGCTGGTAGGATCGACCCCATGACGAGCCAGCAGACGTTCGAGAAGGTCAGCCTCACCATCGAGGCCGACGTCCTTCATCGCGTCCGCGATCGAGTGGAGCCCGGCAAGGTCTCGGCGTACGCCACTCTGGCCCTGCGACGTCAGCTCGAGCGCGACGGGCTCGATGACCTAATCGGCGAGCTGGTCGAGGTCAACGGACCCCTCGACGCGGATGCTGTCGCGCGGTACGTCGACGAGTGGCGCTGAGACGGTGGCCCGGGTTCTGATCTTGGACACCGAAGCCGTCTCGGCCCTGGCCGAGCAGCGCAAGGGCATGGCCGAGCGGCTGGCAGCGGCCCAGCAAGCCGACCATCGGGTGCTGATCCCCGCGGTCGTTCTCGCCGAGGTCGCGACGGGTGCGCCAAGCGACGCCTCGATCTGGCACGTCCTTGGGAAGATCCCCACGCTCGATCTACCCCAGGGTGTGGCGATGCGGGCCGGCGCGCTTCGCAGTCGTGCCCAGCGAGTGCGACGCAAGAAGCGCGATCTCACCGTGGACGCCATCGTGGCCGCGACCGCGGTCGAGCTGGCCCCGTCCGTGGTGATCACAGCGGACAAGTCCGGTCTGGAGCTCCTGCTCGATGGATTCGACGTGAAGGTCTCGGAGGTCTGACTCGACCTCGGCCGCAGGAGAGTTGGCGGGAGAACGCAAGGGAGGTCGCGGCGAGTGCTCAGAGCACTCAGATCAGGCGACTGCCTCGCCTGTTCGTGACTCGGAAGATGAGCGCCGCTACGGCGTCGACCAACTCCCCTAGCTCGGGCATCCCAGGGTTGTCCGCGACAATGTACTTGAGGGCAGTACCAGCCTTGCCCAACGCCACCTCCACGCGCTGGTGGTTAGCGCTGCCGAGAGATTTTCCAGGTCGTGGGCACTGAATCCGTCAAGATCCGTTCGGGCCTGACGGAGCACTTCCTCCAGGCGCCTGACACGAGCCGCGACCGCCTTCCGCTCGGCGTGTACGAGCCGCTGACACTCAGGACTGCAGTAGTCACTGGGGCGTCCCGTAGCACCCACGGTGCGACGGAACTCCTTCGTACCCGACACTTACTCGTTGAGCGATAAGTGACCGAAGTCGAGCACGTCGGAGCCATCGAACTCCGCAGGCGTCAGCGCAGTCACGATCACGACGGTGACGTCGGAGACCATCCCGTCAGAACGCATCTCGAGTCCGTCGATGAGGCGGGCTCTGACGTGCTCGGCGAAGCGACCCCACAGAGTGACGACGATGCCAGCATCGCCGATCTCGGCGCGGCCGTGGTGCTCCACCAGCGGGCCCGTGATGTCTTGCAGGTTCTTCCCAGTCTGCCCAAATGGCGTCGGTTCAGCGTCTGGGTACCAGTCCTCGTCCACGACGAGGATTACTCGAAGTGCCCAAGGTCCAGGTTTGTCGTATTCCGGGCGCGCTCGCCACGCGTATTTGGAGTACCGCGTCACGTACCTTCACCGTGGCGTCGTGCCGCGCGTCGGCGATCTCTGCATCGGGCGTAGCGCCTTCTGAACCTCGTCGGGCAGTGCTGCACGCGAGAAGTAGCGCCCCAGGCGGTAGGACAGATCGCGACGCTCCGACTCCGCTGGTCGAGCTCCAGGGGTCGCTTCCGCGAGCACCCCCCTGTCCACGACGGCCATCTGGTCCAGATCGGCGAACGCGAATTCGTCGGCCCACGGAACCGGGACGAAGTTCGGCCGGCCATCGCGCCTTGCTTCCCGCAATGTCTCGCCTTCGAGCCGAACGACCGGCGCTACGCGGGCGAGCACCTGGCCGCGAGCCGTTCTTCGCTCCTGGAGGTCGCAGGTCTGCGTTACGAGCATGACGTGGCCTGTGGGGACCCGGACCGGTACGACAAGGCTCTTGGACCCGCCGGGTCGAGTTCTCGCCGCCTCTTGTAGGCCGCCATGCATCGAGCGGGTTCGCGAGCCGAGGATCGGCAGGGACTGGACTTCGAGGATCTGACCCTGAAGGAGCCCGGCAACGTGCCTTGCGTCGCCGTTCGGGTCAGACACGTCTACCCGTCGTCACCGTCGATCACCTCGACGGCTTCGTCCAGTCCGCCGGTGATCGGGGTCAGGTCCGAGTTGGGATCTGTCGACCGCAGAATGGCGAAACCGCCCGCTGGACGCGCCTGCCGGGGATAGGACTCTCGGATGTTCCGCGTAATCGCCGCCCATCGACTGCCGTGGGGACTCGGAGCGAGCAGATGCTCCCGTGCATCGCCACGAGGAACATTCGCAAGCTCCTGGGTCACGGCTCGATAGAGACCCCCGATACGCAGTGCGTTCTGCCCGTTAACCCTTGTCGACGTCAGCCAGTTGTGAACGGTCCGCCGGGAGACGCCGAGCGCCTGGGCGATCTCCCCCCAAGACATTCCGCTGTTCTCCTGGATGCCGCGCAGTGACAGAGCGAAGTTCTGAGTCGAACCGTCCGTCGCTAGCCGGTACCCGGTCCTCGATGCGAGCAGCGCTCCCGTTGTCGGCGGGGAACTCGCAACGGCGTACGTCGTCGCGTTGGGGAAGTCGACATACCGACCCGTGCGCCCTCGTGCGCTGTCGATTCTGGTTTGGGGCTCGATCAGTCGCTCGAGTGTCGCCGTCATCTCGCCTCCTCGGTGCTCATGCGCCGTACGCCTTCCGGAAGTCGTCGGTGACTGCCCAATGGAAGACCTGGTAGGCGCGCCTGGCAAGCACTTCGACCGTCTCCGCGAGTTCGTTGGGCACCCAGGGCCGAGCTGCTTCGCTATAGGCGTCAATATCTAGCACCCACGACGGTTCGGGCGTTGGTTCTATGCTCGGATCGAACCCAACGTCGGGTGGCAGGCATAGGGACCTCACCTGGATCTTATTGCCTGACGTCGGATCGACCAGCAGCGTCTGCTGGATCTGGTTCTCGATCATGTCGTCGGTGAGGACCTCGGGCAGCATCCCGAGAAGACCTGGATTCACCAAGCGAGTAAGTCCTTCGGGGCGGGTGATTCGATCCGTGTATCGCATCCCGATTCGTGTGACACGTGGCGGAGTGGCCGCGGCTTCGAGAGCAGCCATAACGCGCGTCAACCGTTCTACGAACTCAGAACGTCGCGTGTAGCTGGTCGTCTCGAGTGCGAGAAAAGCGGGTGTGACCGTAGCCTTCCAAGCGCCATCGACGTCCTCGAACGTCCGCATGGTCTCGTGCTGAGGGATGGCGTTCGGCAGGCCGGCAAGCGGCAGGGCGATGCCCTCGATGGTTCCGCGAACCGGGAGTAGATCGGTGAGGGCGGCAGCGATCGCTCGCTCGTTGCTGTCCTCGACGAGCTCAGGACTTGATGAGAAGCGGATCTGGCAAAGAACGCGCACCAACGGTGCTCGGTCCAGAATGACCTCTTCGGGCATGAAGTCGAGATCGAACGACAAGAAGACTCCTGGCGATGGGAAGTACTTCACACTGTACTTCACACGTCAAGGGCCTGCAGGTGTTCCAGCCGTCGTTACCGGGAGCACGACCCTCGCGTGAAGGCCCCGGGCGCCGCGGCCACAGCCCATGGCGGGCTTGTCCGGGCCGACAAAGTTTCTGGGTTCAGGGTGGCGAAGGACGCGTGACTCATGCGGTGTGCGGCCCTACGATCGCGCGATGGTGACTGCATCTTGATAGAATGCTGTCATTGACGACGAGAGGGGTGCGTGATGGCAGTTCTGACTGTGAGGAACCTTCCCGATGAGGTCCACCGCGCGCTGCGGATGCAGGCGGCCAAGCACGGCCGAAGCACTGAGGCGGAGGTGCGCGAGATCATCGCGGCCGCCGTCGTGCCGGAGCAACGGCTTCTGCTCGGCGACGCGCTCGCCTCGCTCGGCCGCGAGCTCGCGCTGAGCGACGACGACATTGCCGCCCTCGACGCGGTGCGGGACCAGACACCCGCGACGCCGCCGACCCTTCCGTAGTCGCCTCGCCGTGATCGTTCTGGACACCAACGTCGTCTCCGAGGCGATGCGCCCCCAGCCCGACGCGAGGGTGCTGTCGTGGCTCAACGACCAGGCCACCGAGACCCTGTACCTGTCGAGCGTGACGTTGGCCGAGCTGCTATTCGGCCTCGGTACTCAGCCCGCCGGAGCCGGGAAGGACCGGCTCGCCCAAGCCCTCGACGCCCTGCTCGCCTTGTTCCCCGGCCGCATCCTGGCTTTTGACCAGGACGCGGCACGCCGTTACGCCGAGATGGCCGTCACTGCCCGCGCCGCAGGGCGCCCGCTGCCCGCGACCGACGGCTATGTCGCTGCGACTGCGGCATCACGCAACTTTGCCGTTGCTACCCGCAACACTCAGCACTTCGCCGACACCGGGGTCGAACTCATCGACCCTTGGCAGGCGTAACCCTCGACCCTCCGGTCCCCGACTGCTACAGGCCGCGACCGGCCGACGCAGGTCGATGGCTGGGTGACGGTGTTGGCCGTTCGACGACTTCCCTCAGCTGCCTTGCTTGCTCGTGGGCTGTTCGCCCGCCCGTTGGCGCAGGTCCCGCAGGCGTGGCGCGGACCCCGGCCTCGGTGAGGATGCGGGTGACATGCTCAGTGATCGTGTGCGGCGTCCACGTTGATGCAGCGGCCGCTTTCGGTCCGACCCGGGGATCTCATCCGGCGAAAGGTGACGCCGTCCGGCGGGCGATATCGTGGAGTGATATCGGAGGTGATCGCTGTGGAGCAGATCCTGATTCGGAACCTTCCCGCGGGAACGAAGGCCGCGCTCAGGGCGCGAGCCGAACAGCACCGCCGATCAGTTGAGGCCGAAGTGCGGGAGATCCTTGCCGACGCTCTCGAACGTGATCCGGTCACCCTCGTCGACCTGCTCGGCACCGATGAAGGTGTGGACATTGAGTTCGAGCCCGGACGTCTCGGGCTTACGGCTCGTACGCCGGACCTGTGACCCGGCCTGTGCGCTACCTGCTGGACGCTAACGTGATCTCGGCCCTGCGGGTCCGCGGGCGGAAATCCGCAGGTCGAGGCGTGGACTGTCTCGGTACCTGTATCCGACCAGTTTGTGGCGGCGCCGACGGTGGCCGAGAGTGAACGTGGCGTCGTCGCAAGGGACGATCCGACCCGCTCCAAGGGGACATCCTGCGCCGGTGGTTCGACAACCACGTTCTGCCGGCGTTCGCCGATCGAGTGTTGCCATTTGATTTACCCGCCGCTCGGGTCCTGGCCAACTATCGAATCCCCGAACACGATCCACTCGACGAGGCGCTCGTCGCGGCTGTGGCTCACGCCGCAGGCATGACCGTTGCTACGCGCCACACCCGACACTTCGTCCCCCTTGGAGTTGCCTGCCTCAACCCGTGGGAGGTGAACCAGTAGCAAGGAGGAACACGCCGCCATAAATCTTGATCGTTCGTGGGGGTGAGGGTGTCCGGCGCGTCGAAGGGTGAAATTATCTGTCTGGCAACGATAATGGGTTGTTGATATCTCAGAACCGTTGCGTAGAGAGCCCTCTCGAGTTGAGGCGTATGTCGTGGTCGAGTGGGTTGCAGGTCACGGGTGAGGGTCGGGTTGAGTGCTCGCGGCAAGTGCGCCAGTCGTCCTCACCTGGACCTCGCGGGAAGGCACCCCGGCGCCTCGTTCACGGCCCATCGCGGGCTTGTCTGGGGCCGTCTGTGGGTTCTGGGTTCGCGGGTGGCGAACCGGGCGAGGGCCACGACAAGGATCTGGGCGGGGATGCGTGCGGTGACGAGGGCGGGAGGGATTCCGGATTCGATGAGTACTTGGGGTGGGTTGCGGACTTGGTCCACGGCGGCGGGAAGGGTTCCCAGGAGTGCGATCGTGGTGCCCCAGCGAGCGACTGGGTTCAGGCGTGGGATGAGAAAACAGGCGCCGAGGCCGGCGAGGGCGCCGGTCATCGAGCCTTGGATCTTGTCCTTGTGCTCGGCGGCCACCTCGGGTACGAGCGCTTCGAAGAAGTCACGGTGGGTGCGTTGCAGCACACTGGCGCCGATGAAGAGTGCGCCGAGGCCACAGCGAAGGGCAGTCGTGCCTCGTGTCATGTGAACCACTCCTGTTGGTGTCGAGGGGCGGGCGGGTCTGAGGGGGGCGCTCACCGCGTGACGGGCAAAGGTCGCGGCGACGGACCCCAGCGAAGCCGTTGCCGATGTCGCGATGAGGCTGGCAGTGTAGAGCATAACTCTACAGGTGAGGAATTCCATGTCTGGGGAATGGCATCATGGGTTTCCATGACCAGCCGCACCGCGCCGGGACGCCGACGCCCCAGCGGACGCCGCACGGGTGACAGCGGCACGCGCGACGCCATTCTCGACGCCGCCCGCGACCATTTCTCCAGCGCTGGCTACGCCGGAGCCTCCATCCGCTCGATCGCCAGCGCCGCCGGCGTCGACCCTGCCCTGATCCGTCACTTCTTCGACGACAAGGACACCCTGTTCGCCGCCGTCGTCGCCGACCGGAGCACCATCCCCGAGCGCATCACCGAAGCCCTCCACGGAAACCCCGAAACCATCGGGGAACGAGTCACTGACGCCTACCTGCGGCTCTGGGAGGAACCGGACACTCGCCCTGTCCTCATGGCCCTGGTCCGCTCGGCGTGCACCTGCGAGGAGAAGGCTGCACTCCTCCAGGAGACATTGGGCGCCCGAATGCAGGACCGCATCGACGACGTCGGAATCACGGGCGAGGACTTGACGCGTCTGGGGCTGGCCGCCACCCACCTCTTCGGCCTGGCCATGGCCCGCCACATCATGAAGCTTGCCCCAATCGCAGCGCTCGACCACCAGCAACTGGTCGCCCAGGTTGCCCCGACCATCCAGCGGTACCTCTCCGGCACCCACCTCTGACCCCAAGCGCCTCAGCGGCGCGGAGTGGCCGCCAAACTCGCTGCTGTGCCTAGCATCGCGACCGCGAGTGTGGACGCGGACCGTGGGATCAAGGGAGCCCTTCTCGCCGGTGCGGAGCTGATGGTCGCTGGGGGATCGATCGTTACCTGAGCATCGCGACGGGTGAGCCGCTCTGTTGCGTGTGAGCCTTGACACAGCGCAGCCATCGGGCGAGAATCGTCTCAATGCTGAACCGACGTGCGTGTTTATGAACGCGTGGAGCGGAGCGCCAGCCGGTCTTCCGCCTTGCTCGACTCGAAGGGACTGTCGATGGGCACCGAAACCAGCGCTGCCGCGAATGCCGCGCCTGCGGTTACCGAGTCTCGCCCGGCGATTCGACTTGCCGACATGGGGAGCCTCTTCTTCGGGGGCCGCGTGCTCAGGGACGAACTGGGAGACACCTGTCACGGTGACCATGGCTACGCCCAGTACTTCGTTCCCGAGGAGTCGCGGACGCTGCCGCTCATCATGTGGCATGGACTCGGACAGTCAGGCAAGACGTGGGAGTCGACTCCCGACGGCCGAGAAGGCTTCTGGCAGATCTTCACCCGTCGCAACTGGTCGACGTACCTCATCGACCAACCCCGACGCGGCCGAGCGGGACGCGCCATCATCGACCCCCAC
Source organism: Actinomycetales bacterium (assembly GCA_047974565.1). Lineage (GTDB taxonomy): Bacteria > Actinomycetota > Actinomycetes > Actinomycetales > CAWJMD01 > JBDIAG01. The sequence continues at coordinate 61,850 of JBKECN010000011.1, read as the reverse complement.
GAGACCGACCCGGCAATTCCGAACCTCGTCAGCGAGGCCTCGACCTGGGAGACGTTCAGGCTCGGTACGTGGGAGCCTCCGGGCGAGCCGTCGTTCTTCCCGGGGTTGAACTTCCCGACCGACCCGACGTCTGTCGACCAGTTCTTCCGCCAGCAGACGCCCAACACCGGGCATGAGCCGTTCCCTGACCTCGAGCACCGGCGATTCCTCGCCGACGCGGTCAGTCAGCTCATCGACCGAGTCGGGCCGTGCGTCCTGATGACGCACTCCATGAGCGGCCAGTACGGCTGGGTCACGGCGATGAACCGTCCCGGTGCGGTGAAGGCCATCGTCTCTCTCGAGCCGGGCGAGTTCTCCTTCCCGGCGAGCGATCTGCCAGGTCCGATTCCGACGACCTTGGACCTTGTCCAGGAGTTCATGGCCCCGCAGGCCATGCCCGACGAGCAGTTCGACCGTCTCACCGAGATCCCGATCGTCATGATCTTCGGCGACAACGTGGCGAGCGAACCGAGCGACGCCTTCGGCGCCGAGCTGTGGCGGATGACGGATATTCGAGCACAGCAGTTCGTCGACACTGTGAACCGCCGTGGCGGTCGCGCCACGATCGTGAGATTGCCGGAACTCGGGATGCTGGGGAACACCCACTTCCCCATGACAGACTTCAACAACGTTGCGGTCGCCGACCTGATCTCGGCCTATCTGTCCGAGCACGCGCTCGACGGCAGCGACAACCCCCACCGCGGACCCGCGTGGTGACCCCGGATCGTTCCGCCACGATCGGGGCTCTGGCATGAGTGGCGCATCGGCCGGGTCGAACGATGAGTTGATCGGTCGCCTCGTCGTGACCGGTCACGACGAGGCGAACCGATCCACCATCGTCAGCTCCGGCGCCTTCCCGACCCAGGTTCGCCGACGCAACGGCCTCACGATCGTGGACGCATGGACGGCTGATGTCGTGCCGACCTCGATGGACGCCACATCGGCTGCAAGCCACGATGAGTCGCTCAAGCCGCCGACGTCCGGGGTCTGCATTCGCATCGCCGTGTTCCCGCCAGATGCGAACGTCGACGCTGCGGACGCTGCTGCCTACGCGGCCGAGGCAGAAGGGCTGTACGGCGATCAGGGGACTGGCGCCGGCCCACGGCCGGGGATGCACCGGACCGAGACGGTCGATGTAGTGACAGTCCTCAGTGGAGAGATCTGGAACGTCACGGACGACGGGGAGGTCCTGCTGAGTCCCGGTGACGTTCTCGTCCAGCGCGGCACCGCACACGCGTGGAGCAACCGATCCAACCTGCCATGCACGGTGGTCACCACGATGATCCCTGCGATTCGTCCCTAGCAGTCATCGTCCGCCTGCGCATCTGCCGCACTCCAGCCCACAACGCCATCCCTGACCAGTCGCCAGCCACATGATCGGAGCATGAAGTGATCGACGACCGGCGCTCCCGTCACGAGTTCGAGGGGCGAGAGGTGTCGCTGTCGCCCCTCACCGTCCTGCCCTGTAGCCCCCTCGAGATCATCGACGCCGCCTCGGCCGCTGGCTTCCGCACGCTGGGTCTACGACTTCTGCCGACGCTGCCCACCGATGTCGCCGTCCTCGAGGACCCAGAGTTGATGCGAGGCATCCTTCGCCGCCTCCGCGAGACCCAGTTGTCGGTGCTCGACGTCGAAGTCATCCGGGTCAGTCCGAGCCTGGACGTAGGCACCGTCCTTCCCGTCCTCGACTACGCTGCGGAGCTTGGCGCTCGCTGGCTGGCGGTCACCGCAGAGCCGCGCGATGACTACCGCGCAGAGACCGAGCACCTGGTCGTCTCGAAACTGCGCGACGTTGCCGATGCGGCCGCGCGACGCGGCCTCGGCGTCATGCTCGAGTTCATGGTCTTCCGCGGTGTGTCGACCCTCGACGACGCAGTGCGCGTCGTCACCGCAGTCGACCGCCCCAACATGCGCATCTGCCTGGACGTCCTGCACCTCTTCCGGTCCGGAGGGACCGCCGAGTCGGTGAGGAAGCTCGATCCCCAGCTCCTGGCATGCGTCCAGTTGAACGATGCGCCGATTGAGCCGACGGACGACGTCCAGCGAGAAGCGCGCTACAACAGACGGCTTCCCGGTCAGGGAGGTCTCCCGCTCGACGAGGTGCTGGCGGCCATACCCGTCGAAGTCCCGCTGGCCGTTGAGGTGCCTGCCCAAGACGCTGCGCCCCTCGCGCCAGCCCAGCGGGCCCACGCTGCCATGGCCGCTCTCCGTTCCGTTCTCTGACCACCCCAAGCCCCTCAAGCCAAGAGAGACGAAGACCCATGATGGAAGTGTTCCGGCTCGGCGCAGCCGGCGGAAAATCGGCACGATCCGAAGGACCGTATACGGGCGAGATATGGCGCGACGTGGTGCTCGAAGGCGACACCACCGTGGTAGCGAATGTGTTCTTCGCCCCATGCGCCAGGACGCACTGGCACACCCATCCCAAAGGTCAACTACTGATCGTGGTCGCCGGAGAGGGCTTGGTCGTCGACGAGGACGGGCCGGTTCTCGTCACCGTGGGGGACATGGTGTGGACGCCTCCCCACGTGCGGCACTGGCACGGCGCCTCCACGCAGAGATCCATGATGCACACAGGTGTGACGTACGGCGGCGTCGAGTGGGCTGAGGAGGTCTCTCAACCCGACTACGAGGCGGCCTGTCGAGCCACGCAAGGACTCTGACCCCTCAGGGCCGTCTCGTATCACGCCGCCTCACCGTCCCATGAGGCGGGCTGTCGACGCCGACATGCTGGGGAAGCCCAGCGTGTCCCGCGCTCGGCTCGGTGAACCGTGGCCGGGATCGGAGTTATTCGTGCCGGATGTCAGTCCTCGGTAATGAGGTCGGCTACGTGCGAGGCCGCATCGATTCCGGCGCCGCCGGAAAAGAGGACGCCCACCCGCAGTGCCTCCTTGAGTTCCTGCGCGGTGGCGCCCTGAGACCGAGCGATAGAGGCGTAGAGCCGCAGGGGGTCGGTGCTCTTCTGAGCGGTCATCAGCGCCACGACCATGAGCAACTTGTAGTGCCGGGGGATGACGCCCGTGTCGAGGATCGTTCCCCGCCATTCGTGGTAAGCCGCAAACAGCTCTTCGTCGACGCGGGCGTAGTCCACGTGAGACTGCGGCAGGGCCGAGCCCACCTCATTCAGCATCCGGGCAAGGGTGGGGGAGTCATCGCTCATGGCGTGGCGCTCCTGTGTGTCGTCGGGCTGGAAGAGAACGAGTGATCTTTGGGTCTTGTACGTAACTACGAACGTCCGTATCGTATGCTGAAGACTCAGTCCGGTCAACGAGAACGGGGGACCATCCCGCTCGGACCCGGGCGCCGACACGAGGAGACACGGTGAAGAGGCTTGCAGGCAAGGTCGCGATAGTCATCGGCGCAGGCCAGAGCGCGGGCGAGTCGATCGGCAACGGTCGTGCCACAGCCATCCGCTTCATGGAGGAAGGCGCCTCGGTGCTGGCGGTCGATCGCGATATCGCCTCCGCCCGCGAGACGGTGTCGATGGCCCAGTCCGGAGAGGCTGAGCCGGTCGCTGCCGATGTCGCCGACTCGGAGTCGCTCAAGGCGGCCGTTGCGGCAGCCATGGACCGCTGGGGCCGCATCGACGTGCTGCACTACAACGTCGGTGTCAGCGTCGCTGCCGGCGACCAGGCGCTGGAGGACCTCACCGACGACGCATTCGACCGGATCTCGACGATCAACCTTCGCGGGGCCGTCATGGCTGCCAAGTTCGTGCAGCCGATCATGCGCGACCAGCGCTGCGGGGTCATCCTCAATGTCGCGTCGATGTCCGCCATCGAGACCAGCACGCCGCTGGTGACCTACCGGACGAGCAAGGCCGGACTGATCGCTTTCACGCAGCAACTCGCGATCCGCAATGCCGAGTATGGCGTTCGGGCCAACGCAATACTCCCCGGCCGGATGGTCACGGCGATGGCGGTGGACACCCGATCGCGACTCACGGGACGTCCCCGGGAGGAACTCATCGCCGAGCGTGCTGCACTCATCCCGCTCCAAGGCCATGTCGGTACCGGATGGGACATCGCCCACGCCGCGGTCTTCCTGGCCTCCGACGAGGCGGGTTTCATCACCGGGGCATCACTGCCGGTGGACGGCGGAGCGCTCGTCAAGATCGGCTGGTAAGCGGCCGGCTCACCTGGCCCGCGACCGCTTTCGATCCCCTGAGACCTCGGCGCCGGTCGAGATTGCCTCAGCGGCCTCGACCACACTGCGGGTGATCTCGTCAATCCGCCGTTCCATCCGGTCCCGAGGGCCGGCGAGGGCGATGGCAAAGGTCACGGGGCGGTTTCCAAACCTGATCGGGCTGGCGATGCCGAGGCGGTCGGCATTGGAGACGTCGGTGTTGATCGCGAAGTTGTTCTCTCGAATCTGTGCCAGTTCCGCCCGCAGTTCCGGGGTGTCCTGCGGTGCGTCCTTGTTGCGCTTGAGGAACGCCTCGAGCTTGCGCGACTCCATGTGAGCGAGGAAGCAGCGGCCCGAGCTCCGGGGCCAGATAGTCATCCTGCGGTTGATCTGTGGAGCGGCACGTATGAAGGCTTCGGCCTGGACCGCGTCGAGGTAGACCACCGACTCGCCAACCAGGGAGGCGAGCATCGCGGTCTCGTTCCACTCGCGCGCGAGGTACTCCAGAGCGGGACGGCAGATGGTCCGCACGGCGCTGGGACCCACGGCGAGCACGCTCGAGATCGCTGGCCCGAGCAGGTACCGGCCGTCTTCCTCGCGAAAGTAGCCGGTCGCAACCAGGCCCTTGGCCAGGCCATGAACGGAGGACTTGGGGGCGTCGATCGCTTCCGCGAGTTGTCCGAGGCGCATCCCGTCCGGATCGTTCGCCACGACCAGCTCCAGGATCGACATCACTCGCGCGACCGTGCGGTGCTCGGCAGCTGGCGCGGACTCCAGTCCTCGTCTCTCACTCATGCACCCATCCTCCATCGTCTCGACCGGAGGGCGCCTCCGGACTACGCGTAACCACTGCCTGTGATTGTCCGTGCGATGGGATGTTAACCATCCCGGCGAGCGTCCGCGCACCAACGAGGTATCCCTCGAGACCCATCAGACCAGCAAGCTGGAAGACTTGAACAATCTCTGCCGACGTCGCGCCGTGCCGCAGTGCGTTGCGAATGTGCATCCGCAGTCCCGACTCGTAGGTGTGGTTGACGGTGCAGTCGATGGCCACACAGATGAGCTCGCGCACTTTCGGTGACAGGGGCCCATTCGTCCAGGACTCCGTCGACAGCTCCGTGAGGGCGACCATGTACTCAGGCACGATGTGTGCCAGGCGGTCTCGATCCTGTGTCCAGAACCCGCGGGCCGACTCGAATCGGCTCTTGGCCCTCCCGTACTCCGGGTGGAGCGGCTGGTCGTCGACTCCTCGGCCGAGGGCGGCAAGCTCGTCCTCCAGGACCGGCATCGACGAGTAGAGGGCGTGGTTGGCAAGACCGACGATCGTGACCAATGTGTCGAGTACCTCGGCCTCGCTGGCCCCGGCTGCACGGGCTCGCCGCACGTGCCGCCGGATGGCGACGTCGTTGATGGACGCGGCCGATGCGTGCATCGCCAGGAGCACCAGTTCGCGGACGGCCGGGCTCAGGGCATCCTGGGCGAGCGGAGCACTCCAGTACCGTCCGGCCGCGTCGAACATCTCCGGAGCCATCTCGCGCACACGCTCAGCCAGAGCACTGTCCTCGAAGGCTCCGCGCAGGTCGGATAGGTCGGTCTGGTCGAGTGGGGTTGACATAGCGGCTCCTGCGCTGGGTGGCGACGGTGACGTCAACCGACTGTTGATCATGTCGGACGCACATGAATAAGTGGACGCTGCCCGATGAGTCGGCGTGGCGATCCTGCGAGTGTTCTCCCTTGGCATCCGTCCAACGAAACCGCCACACCCTCCATTGACCGGGATCGACCCGCAGTATACCTTGCCAGTGTACGCGATTATGAATCGTGATGCGCAATGACAGACGGTTGACAAGCTGGTCTCAGATCGACGAGGCAGCCCTGGCGTTCTGAGTGCCTCGCGATCGTGCGTCGGATGTCCACACGGGTTCGAGGTGACTGGAAGAGCGTCACTCCGGGCCTCGATCGATCACAGGAAGGGTCAGACATGGGTCAGATGAGCGGCCAGGTTGTGCTCGTTACCGGTGCTGCGCGCGGTCAAGGGCGTTCGCACGCGGTCCGTTTCGCTGAGGAGGGCGCTGATGTCATCGCGCTCGACATCTGTGAGGAGGTCGAGTTCGTCCGGTACCCACTGGGCACAGCGGATGAGCTCGCAGAGACCGTCGAGATGGTCGAGAAGCTCGGTCAGCGTTGCCTGCCGTACAAAGTCGACGCACGGGATGGCCGCCGCCTTCGTGAGGTTGTCAAGGAGGCGGTCACCGAGCTGGGGCGCCTGGACACCGTTCTCATCAACCACGGGATCGCGCGCCCGCACGAACTCGAGGACGAGGACACCGATGAGGTCTTCGACCTCCTCGTGGCCATCAACCTCTCCTCGGTCCACAAGACCGCCGCCGCGGTGGTCCCCTATATGAAGGAGAACGGCGGCTCCATCCAGATCACTGGGTCGGCGGCCTCATTGGTCCCCATCTACAACAATGCCGGCTACACCGCTGCCAAGCACGCCCTCGTCGGTCTGGCCAAGTGCCTGGCCGCGGACCTGTCGCCGTTCTGGATCCGGGTGAACTTGGTGTGCCCGACCAACGTGGCGACGCCACTCATCCTGAACGAGACCAACCTCAAGCGGTTTGTCCCCGGCGTCGAGAACCCCACGTACGACGACATGGAGTACACCCTCTCGTCCCTGAACCAGCTGCCCGGCGTGGCGTGGGTGGAGCCCCGCGTCATCTCCGACACGATGCTCTTCCTGTCGGCGGAGACCGGCAGGTATGTCACCGGTGCGGTTATTCCGGTGGACGCCGGCATGACCAGTCAGCCGCCGGGCATCACCCACTTCACGGGACGCCGCTTGGCCGAGCTCGCCCAACAGGCAGGTACGACAGTTGTTCCGGCGCGCAACTGAGCGTCGACCCGCGAGGGCACCTCGTGGCGAAGCGCGATTTGGGGCGCCAACTGCCTCCCGCAACCCGATCACCCACAACGAGATGGATGGTGTGAACGTCATGGCGTCGATTGAGTCCTGCGAGGGTCTCTACATCAACGGCACCCGCGAGCGTTCGACGGGAGCGGACCTGCTGGACGTCATCTCACCGTCCACCGAGGAGTTGTTCGCTCGAGTCGAGGCGGCCACCAGCGACGATGTCGACCGAGCAGTGGCGGCGGCGCGGGGCGCCTTCGATTCTGGGCCGTGGGGACGATCCACCCTCGGCGAGCGCCTTGAGGTGCTCGAGCGCTTTCGAGCTCTGTACGCCTCTCGTCGTGACGATATTGCTCACTTGATCACCAACGAGATGGGGTCACCGATCACGCTGTCGAGGAGTAACCAGGCCACGTCGCCGCTGCTGATGCTCGACGCCTACATCGACATCGCCCGCAACTACCCGTTCGACGAACTGCGCCAGGGCGGCGGGGGAAGCGCCTTGGTCACACGCGAGGCGGTGGGCGTCGTGGCCGCTGTCGTACCGTGGAACGTGCCGCAGGTCGCCGCGATGCAGAAGGTTGCGCCCGCTCTACTGGCGGGGTGCACCGTCGTTCTCAAGCCCGCACCCGAGACCCCCCTGGATGCCTTCGAGATGGCGGACATGCTCCATGAGGCTGGACTGCCGGATGGTGCCTTCAACATCGTCGTCGCCGATCGTGACGCGAGCGAACACCTAATCTCTCATGCGGGAATCGACAAGGTCACCTTCACCGGGTCGACGGCGGCGGGACGGCGCATTGCCGCGATCTGTGGCAACGATCTGCGCCGGGTCACCCTCGAGCTCGGTGGAAAGTCTGCCGCGATCTTCCTCGAAGATGCTGATGTCTCGCTCGCGGTAGAGGCTCTGCGGCTCGGGTCCTTCCGCAACGCCGGACAGATCTGCAGTCTGAAGACGCGTGTTGTGGCGCCCCGAGGTCGCGCCGAGGAGATCGTCGACGGCCTGGTCGGCCTCGTCGAGTCCATGCCCGTCGGCGATCCATTCGACGACGGGACCCAGGTCGGTCCGCTCGCGGGTGCTCGACACCGCGACCGTGTCGAATCCTTGATCGAAGCGGGACGGGCTGAAGGGGCTGAGATCGCACACGGTGGTGGCCGTCCCGCAGGCTTGGACAAAGGCTACTTCGTCGAACCGACCATCTTCACCGGCGTCCAACCGGGGATGCGGATCGCGCAGGAGGAGGTCTTCGGACCCGTCTTGGCTGTCCTGACCTATGACACCGTCGAGGAGGCCATCGCCATCGCCAACGATTCGGCCTACGGACTCAGTGGCGCGGTCTTCTCGGCTGACGTCGATCGCGGCATCGAGGTGGCGCGGCGCATCCGAACCGGGAGCGTCGAGATCAATGGCAGTCCAGCAGGGCTCTATGCGCCCGTGGGCGGGTTCAAGGACAGCGGTATCGGGCGTGAGGCGGGCCGGGAAGGCTTCGAGGCCTACTTGGAGACCAAGTCGCTGGGGCTGCCCACCCAGCACGTCGAAAGGCTTCGCGCTGACCATTAAACGTATCGTTCGTAATACAAACAAATGATACGACAATTGGAATACATGGGTGCTCAACCCACCTCGGACGTGCGCATGCGCGCGGCCCACACCTCGCCGAACGCTCGGTCCGCGCGTCCGATGACCGTGGGATTGCGTGACGTGCGGGTCCCCAACCTATTGGACATTCGAGTCGCGGGACCGTGCGACAACGACAGTGCGACAACGACAGTGCGACAACGACGTGGAGGGCATCGTGACAATCAGAGTAGGAATCATCGGCCTCGGAGCGATGGGAGGCAACGCTGCTCTCAGGCTCAGGGAGTCCGGGTTCGATCTCGTCGTGTTCGACACTCGGGCAGACCAGATGGCGCAGCACGAGGATGCGGTGCACGCCACGTCGGTGAAGGACCTGGCCGGTCAGAGTGACGTCATATTGGCCTTCCTTCCCTACTCGGCGCAGGTGGAGGCTGTCGCGATCGGACCCGACGGTGTGATCGAGGGAGCCAAGCCGGGCACGATCTTCGTCAACATGGGGACGATCGCCCCCACCACGACGAAGAAGATCGCCGAGGTCCTCGCCGAGCGGGGCGTCGATGTGGTCGGAGCACCCATGAACGGCGGCCCCCATGTAGCTCGGGCCGGACGGCTCGCTCTCGTGGTCGGTGGCAAGGACGAGGTGGTGGAGCGCTGCCGCCCCGTGCTCTGCGCTTTGGGGGACGTCAAGCACATGGGCGACGTGGGTTCTGGTGAGGTCGCCAAGATCGTCAACAACCTCATCCTGGCGATCTGCGTCAACGCGAACGCCGAGGCCTTGGTCCTCGGGGTGAAATTCGGAGTCGACCCCGAGAAGTTGGTCGACTCTGTCATCGAGGGAGTCGGGTTCAACCACGGCATGCGCAAGCACTACAAACAGCACGTCTTGCTCGGGGACTTCGGCGAAAAGGACCTGTTCTCCGTCGATTTCATGCGCAAGGACCTGGCATTGGCCTTCGACCTGGCCGACGAACTCGAGGTTCCGCTGCGACTGGGCGCACTGGCCGATCAGAACTACCAGGCTGCTCGCGCAGCCGGCAAGGCGGCCAACTACCACCCAGTCGTCTGCACCCTTCTCGAAGACCTGTGTGGCGTGAAGCTGCGCAGTGGCGCAGCTCTGCGGGACTCTGCCCCGGGCGGCTGACGCCGTGCTCCTCGGCGGCCCTGCGCGATCGTGCGCAGGGCCGCTGATGCATGCCCGAAAGGGCTCGACCGACCGTCGCGAGGCAGGGATTTCGATCGTCGAACAGCCTTGACGACGGTCCCGTCGTGACGTACGTTGCGTTGTGTATTCTGAACAGCCATCCGTAAATAGGAACCAGCGCGACAGCTGTCGCCGTTGTGGAGGAGGACGACACAGTGGTCACGAGGTCCCTGACCCAGGAGATCGGTGAGTTCTTGTCATCGCTCACGTACGCCGATCTGCCCGCCGACGTGCTTGCGGTGGTACGCGACGCGTTCACCGACACCGTGGGCGTCGTCATGGTCGGCATCGGCGAGCCCGTGACCGAGATCGTTCGTAGGACCCTCGTCGAGCCGGCGAGCGTGGGCGAGGCTCGCGCCTGCCTGTCCAGCCGGAAGGTCACCGCGCCGGGGGCTGCATTGCTGGGTGGAGCGATCGCGCACTCGCTCGACTACGACGACCAGTCCATGTCCGGTCACCCCTCCGCCGTGCTGGTGCCTGCCATCCTCGCTGAGGCCGAGGCGCTCGGATCGACCGGCCAGGACATGGTCACCGCCTATGTCGCGGGCTATGAGGTCTGGTGTGAGCTGTGGCGGCGCGACCGGAACTACCACGGCAAGGGCTGGCACCCCACCTCGGTGTTCGGCACCATGGCGGCCGCCGCTGCGGGCGCCGTGCTCCACCGGCTCGAGGTCGAGCAGGCGGCCACGGCCGTTGCCATCGCCGGGAGCTTCGCCGGCGGCATCTTCTCGAACTTCGGCTCAATGATGAAGGGCTACCACGCGGGCATGGCCGCGAAGTCCGGGCTCGAGGCCGCTCGACTGGCCGCGAACGGCATGAGCGCGGGCAAGGACGCAATCGAGAACGCCCAGGGCTTCCTCATGGCCTTCTCCACCGACGGCAACCCGGATCGGTCCTCGCCCTCCAAGCTGGGCAAGGAGTGGTACCTGCCCAAGCACAAGATCCAGTTCAAGCTCCACCCGACCTGCTACTTCCTCCACCGGTCCTTCAACGGCACGGTCGCAATGCTCGCCGGCCGCGACATCGATCCCGAGGACGTCGAGCTCGTCGAAGTCCGTATGGGGCGTGCCCAGGTGCGCGTCCTCGTGTACGACCAGCCACAGAATCGCTGGGAAGCCGAGTTCAGCGGTCAGTTCGGCATCGCGGCGGCAGTGATCCTCGGCAGCATGAAGGTCCCGGACCTGGCCGACGAGGTCGTGCTGCGCGAGGACATGCAGGCCTTCTATCCGAGAGTCAAGCTCATCCCGGTCGACGAGTACGACGAGCGGGACCCGGTTTTCTCGCCGACCGAGTCGGTCCGCATGACCCTGCGCAGCGGCGAGGTGATCGAGAGCGGCCCGATCGCGACGGTGCCGGGGCAGGCCGGTGAGCCGCTTTCGCGTGAGCAGGTATGGGGCAAGTTCCTCGAGTGCACCGTCCAGACGCATTCCGAGGACGAGGCGCGTGTCCTCTTCGACGCCCTCCAGCGCATCGACTCACTCGCCTCCACAGACGAGCTTCCCACCTGCACATCGATTTTCGCCGACAACTAGCACGAGTCCGTCGGCCCGACGAACATCCGCAACGAGACCAACCAAGAAGGTAGGACATGGGACAGATCACAGTCGCCCAGGCCATAGCCCGTCTGCTCGAGCAGATGGGCACGGAGGTGGCTTTCGGCCTCAACGGCCACGGCAACTGGGCGCTTCTCGACGCCCTCGTGCACGAGACCACGATCCGCAGCATCGCTGTTCGCAGTGAGGATCACGCCGTCGAGATGGCTGACGGCTACTGGCGCCGCACGCGCAATGCTCCGCTGCCCATCGTGTCCACCAGCGTCGGCCCAGGCAACATGAACACTGTGCCGCCGCTGGCGACCGCGTACTACGAGTCGATCGGCATGCTCGTCCTGGTGGGTGTCGGCGCGACCCACTGGTTCGACCGTGGAGGCATTGAGGAGTTCTACCGTCACGGCCCCGAGGACTGGGTCGGTGTCATGAAGCCCATCACCAAGAAGTCTCTGATGGTCACGCGCCCCGACAGTGCGATCGACATGTTCCTGCGCGCCTACCAGACGGCGCACTCAGGACGTCCCGGGCCGGTCGTCATGGCGATCCCGTTCGACATCCAGAACACGCTGATCGACGACGACCTTCCGGACCCGACCCCGTACCTGCGTCACCGCCCGCCGGCACCGGATCCGCAGGGGGTGTCCGACGCGATCGACCTCATCAAGGCCGCGAAGCGCCCGGTCGTCGTCGTCGGCAGCGGCATCGCCAACTCTGGCGCGTGGGAAGCGCTCCTGGAGTTTGCCGAGGCGACCGGAGTGCCTATCTCGACGACCCCATCGGGCAAGGCCGCGTTCCCCGAGGATCACCGCCTCTCCCTGGGTTGCATCGGCCGCGCTGGAACCGGTCAGGGCAACTACGCCGCGAAGAACGCCGACCTCGTGATCGGTGTCGGAACGCACTTCACCGACATCGACACGGGAGCCTGGACCCTCTTCGACATCCCCACCAACACCAAGCTGATCCACGTCGACATCGACACCAGCGAGTTGGGTCGCGCGTATCCCACCGAGGTCGCTCTCACCTCGGACGCCCGTCTCGGTCTTGAGGCAATGACCAAGGCCGCGCGCGAGTCTGGCGTCACGGAGAAGACGGACTGGACGCACGACCTGGCTGGGCAGCGCACGAAGTGGCTTGAGGACACCGAGGAGATCCGGACCTCCGACATCGCGCCTGTCCACTACGGACGTATCACGTGGGACACGGCGGCTGTCGTGAAGGACAAGACGCCAGACGCCTCCATCCACTTCGACACGGGCAACCTCCTCAGCTTCGGTCCCTCCTTCCTCCCGGCCTCCTCGCGTCACGTCGTCCACTCAGGGTTCATGCACCGCATGGGCTGGAGCGCTGCATCAGTCATCGGGGCGAGCATCGGATCGGGGGACTCGCCTGCGATTGCGATGCTCGGCGACGGTGCGTTCCTGATGCGGGCGACCGTCGTTCCCACGGCTGTCGAGCTCGCACTGCCGATCATCTGGATCGTCATGGACAACCGGTCGCTCCAGATCGAGCGCGAGACCATGCTGCGCGTCTACGGCCGCGAGTCGATGTGTGATTACCGCAAGGTCGGCGAGCAGGAGCTGTGGGGGCCCGACTACGTCGCGATGGCCAAGGCCATGGGGGCAGAGGCGTTCCACGTGGCCAAGCCCGACGAGTTCAAGCCGGCCCTCGAGGCGGCCCTGGAGTCGGGCAAGCCCACGCTGATCAACGTCGACACCGAGCTCGAGACGCCGCAGTACCGGGCGATCTGGTACCCGTACCCGTCCAACTTTCACGACACGTGGAAGTCGGGGCCGCTCAGCGCCGAGGAACTTCCTCCGTTGCCGGGTGAGGCGAATGAGTCCTGACCTGTCGCTGAAGGACGTCGATCTGCTCCGCCAGGAGTGCCTGATCGACGGGGCCTGGACCGCTGCGGACTCGGGAGAGTTCGCAGAGGTTCGCAACCCCGCCACCGAAGCCGTGGTCGGCCGGGTGCCGATCATGACCGCGGCCGAGACCCGTCGAGCAGTCGATGCAGCCGCGCGAGCACTTGTGGCGTGGAAAGACCTGCTGGCCAAGGAACGTGGCCGTGTGCTTCGCCGCTGGTTCGACCTGGTGATCGACCACCAGGAGGACCTGGCACGCATCCTCACCGCCGAGCAGGGCAAGCCGTACAGCGAGGCGCTGTCAGAAGTCGTCAGCGGTGCCCAGTTCATCGACTGGTTCGCAGAGGAGGCCCGTCGCGCCTATGGCGAGACGATCCCAGCCTCGGCACATGACCGACGAATCGTGGTGGTCAAGCAACCGATCGGTGTCTGCGCTGCCATCACGCCCTGGAACTTTCCCAGCACGATAGTCACCCGCAAGGTCGCAGCAGCGCTCGCCGCCGGCTGCACCATGGTGCTGCGGCCAGACACGGCGACCCCGTTCTCGGCGCTGGCACTCGCCGAGCTCGCCGTGCGGGCCGGTGTTCCCGTGGGCGTGCTGAACGTCATCACCGGAATCCCCGAGGAGATCGGGTTGGAGCTCACCACCAACCCGACGGTCCGCAAGGTGTCCTTCACCGGATCCACCCGTGTCGGGCGGATCCTGATGGAGCAGAGTTCCACCACGGTCAAGAAGCTCGCTCTCGAGCTGGGCGGCAACGCCCCGTTCATCGTCTTCGATGACGCCGACCTCGACGCGGCCGTCGACGGAGCCGTGGCATCGAAGTTCCGCAACTCGGGGCAGGCCTGCGTGGGTGCCAACCGGTTCTACGTCCATGACTCCGTCTACGACGAGTTCGCCTCCAAGCTCGTGGCAAAGGTCGAGGAGATCGTCGTGGGGGACGGCGCCGACCCCGGCACCACGATGGGGCCACTGATCAACTCCGGGGCCGTGGCAAAGGTCAAGGAGCACCTCGACGACGCGGTCGCCAGAGGCGCCCGCGTCCTCACCGGAGGAACCCGGATGGACCTGGGGGAGGCCTTCTTCGAGCCAACAGTCGTCGTGGACGTCACCAAGGACTCGCGCATCGCGAAGGAGGAGACCTTCGGCCCCCTGGCCGCACTCTTCCGCTTCTGCGACGAGGACCAGCTCCTGGCCGAGGCGAACGACACCGAGTTCGGCCTCGCGTCGTACATGTTCAGCCGCGACATCGGTCGGGTCTGGCGAGTCGCCGAGCGGCTCGAGACCGGGATGGTCGGCGTGAACGTCGGTCTGATGGCCAACGAGGCGGTGCCGTTCGGCGGGATCAAGGAGTCGGGCATCGGCCGCGAGGGCGCGCACGACGGGCTGGAGGACTACCTCGAGTCCAAGTACATCTGCATGGGCGGCCTCTGAGGCCGTCTGCATCCACGAGAGGAACACACTGCATGCGTGAGGCAGTCATCGTCGAAGCCGTCCGTACCCCGCTCGGACGACGCAAGGGCGCGCTGGCCGAGGTCCACCCCGTGGACCTGTCCGCGCACGTCCTGACCAGCCTGCTCGACCGCACGGGTGTCCAGCCAACCGACGTCGACGACGTCGTGTGGGGCTGCGTCACACAGCTTGGTGACCAGTCCGGAAACGTCGGCCGGTTCGCCGCGCTGGCTGCCGGATGGCCGGAGTCTGTTCCGGGGGTGACGATCAACCGGGCCTGTGGTTCGAGCCACCAGGCGATCGAGTTCGCTGTCATGGGAGTGATGTCGGGACGTTACGACCTGGCGATAGCTGGTGGCGTCGAGACCATGTCCCGCGTGCCCCTGGGGGCAACGCGGGCGGTCGGGCAGCCGTACGGCCCCCTCATGCTCGGCCGCTACGGGGTGGAGGCCTTCGACCAGGGTCCCGGGGCCGAGATGATGGCGAAGCGGTGGAACCTCAGCCGGCAACAGCTCGACGAGTTCGCCCTGAGTTCTCACCAACGAGCAGCCAGTGCGACGGATGCGGGTGCGTTCGACGCGCAGCTGGTGCCACTTGCGTCGATCCCGGACCTGACCCACGACGAGGGCATCCGTCGTGATTCCTCGCTTGAGAAGCTGAGTGGCCTCGACCCGGTCTTCGCTGAGGACGGTGTCGTGACCGCAGGCAACGCCTCCCAGATCTCGGACGGAGCCGCCGCCCTCATGGTGACGACTCCGCAGCGCGCCCAGCAGTTCGGGCTGCGACCGGTGGCGCGCGTCCACACGGGCGTGGCAGTCGGCGATGACCCCGTGATGGTGTTGTCGGCGCCCATTCCCGCGACTGCCAAGTTGCTCGAACGCAGCGGGGTGGCATTGGACGAGATCGGTGTCTACGAGATCAACGAGGCTTTCGCTCCGGTGCCGCTCGCATGGCTCGCCGAGACCGGAGCCGATCCTCGAAAGTTGAACCCGCTCGGTGGAGCCATCGCAGTCGGCCACCCGCTGGGAGCTTCCGGCGCGATCCTGATGACTCGCATGATCCATCACATGCGCGCCGAGGGGATCCACTTCGGGCTGCAGGCCATCTGCGAGGCAGGCGGTACAGCGAACGCGTCTCTCGTCGAACTCATCGACTGATCGGCCCTCGTCGGCGCCTCAGGTGCCCGACAGCGGAAGGAACTCACGTGAACCTCGAAGGAACATCCACGCTTGTCACGGGCGGGGCGTCCGGACTTGGTCTCGCCACGGCTGCACGCCTGGTCGAGCGCGGCGCCCAGGTCGTCCTGCTCGACCTGCCGACCGCGCCCGGGGAGGAGGCGGTCGCTCAGCTCGGCCGACGCGCCACGTTCGCCGAAGCCGACATCCTCGACACCCAACAGGTGGACGCCGCACTGGACGTGGCTGAGGCCAACGGTCCCCTTCGCGCGGTCGTCCACTGCGCAGGACGCGGGGGCGATCGTCTCCGTATCGTCGACAAGGAGGGCGCGCCGGGGGATTTCGACAGCTTCCAGGCTGTGGTGCGCGTGAACCTCTTCGGCACATACAACATCCTGCGGCTCAGTGCTGCCCGCATGGCCAAGAACGAGCTGCTCGACGGCGATCGGGGTGCGGTCATCATGACCGCGTCCGCCGCCGCTTTCGACGGACAGATCGGCCAGGCATCGTACGCAGCCTCGAAGGCTGCGGTTCACGGGCTCACCCTGCCCGCTGCCCGAGACCTCGCAAGCAAGGCGATCCGCGTTCTGACGATCGCTCCCGGCACGTTCGACACCCCGATGCTCGCGAGGTTGCGCGACGACATCCGCGAAGGCCTGGCGTCCGCTGTGCCGCACCCCCGGCGACTCGGTGCACCCGACGACTTCGGGCACCTGGCGGTCGCCCTCCTGGAGAACCAGTACGTCAACGGCGACACCATCCGGCTCGACGGCGCCATCCGTATGCCCCCTCGCTGAACGGCAGTGACCTACACCCGCTCCACCCACACCCGTTCCGTTCCAGGAACAACAGGAGAATCCCATGGACTTCGAACTCACCACCGACCAGAAGGACTTTCGCGATTCGGTTCGCTCCTTCGCCGAGCGCGAGCTCGCCCCCGGGGCCCTCGAGCGTGCCCACAGCAGCGACTATCCGTGGGACGTGGCGAAGAAGATGGCGCAGAACGGCCTCCTAGGCATCACGGTCGACGAGAAGGACGGGGGAGGGGGCGGCTCACTCATGGACGCGGTGATCGCCATCGAGGAGATCGCAGCCGCTTGTCCGCGCAGCGCCGACGTCATCCAGGCCGGCAACTTCGGTGCGCTTCGCGTCCTCGCCAACTTCGCGTCCCCGGAGCAGAAGGAGAAGCACCTCGCACCTCTCCTGGACGGCTCCGGGCTGATCTGTGTCGCCATGACCGAACCCGACGCCGGCTCCGCGGTGACCGAGTTGAAGACGACCGCGACGCCGGACGGCGACGGCTACCGCATCACCGGCAGCAAGATCTTCACCACGCATGGTCTGCATGCCTCGGTGTTCCTCGTCTACGTCCGTTTCGGTCCAGGCGTCGACGGCATCGGGTCTGTCCTCGTCGAGCGTGGTGCAGATGGCATGACGTTCGGGGCTCCCGCCACGTTTCTCGGCGGCGAGGACTGGAACCCGATCTTCTTCGACGATGTCTACGTCGGCCCTGAGAACGTCCTGCTCGGCCCCGGCGGCTTCAAGCAGCAGATGAGCGGGTTCAACGTGGAGCGCATCGGCAACAGTGCTCGCGCCCTGGCGTTGGGGCGCTACTCCTACGAGCTGGCGCGTGAGCACGCCCTGTCCCGTCACCAGTTCGGTCGACCGCTGGCAGAGTTCCAGGGACTGCAGTGGAAGTTCTCGGACATGAAGATCAAGCTGGACGCTGCCCAGCTCCTGCTTTACCGCGCCGCAGTCAATGCCGAAGGGGGATTCCCGTCGGCGGAGCAGACGGCCATCGCGAAGGTGGCCTGCAACCGTGCCGGCTTCGACGTCGCCAACGAGTCGCTCCAGGTCCTTGGCGGCATGGGATACAGCGATGAATTGCTCGTCGAGTACTGCTTGCGTCGGACCCGGGGCTGGATGATCGCCGGCGGCACCATCGAGATGCTGCTCAACCGTATCGCCGAGTCTGTATTCGATCGCCGGTTCTCCCAGCGTGCCTCCAACTGACGCCCGACCACCAACCAGAGGGACCATCATGAACCAGCAGGATCGTCGCGTCTTCGACAGCCTGTTCTCGCCGAGGACCATCGCCCTGGTCGGAGCGTCGAACGACGCAGGCAAGCACACCTCGCGTCCGCAGCGGTCGTTGCGCACGCACGGGTACACCGGCAAGATCATCCCGATCAATCCGCGTCACCCAGAGGTCTTCGGCGATCAGGCGTATCCCTCGCTCCTGGACGTCCCCGACGAGATCGACCACGCCTTCCTGATGGTCCCAGCTCCAGCGGTGCCCGAGACGATCGAGCAGTGCATCCAACGACGGGTGCCGGTCGCCACCATCTACGCCGATGGATTCGCGGAGGCGGGCGAGGAGGGCCGCAAGGCGCAGCAGGAACTGGTCGCCCGGGCCCGTGACGGGGGCATGCGCATCCTGGGCCCGAACTGCAGCGGCGTCGTCAGCACTGACCCATCGTGCGCGATGTCAGTGAACGCCGCGATCGAGCAACTCGAGGTGACCCCCGGCAACCTCGCCGTGATCTCCCAGTCGGGAAGCATGACCGGCGGCTTGGTCTCTCGTGGCCTGGGCCGCGGCGTCGGCTTCTCCAAGATCGTGTCCATCGGGAACGAGAGCGATCTCAACGCCGCCGAGATCACGGACTGGCTGGTGGACGACCCCCGCACGGGCGCGATCCTGCTCTTCCTCGAAACGCTGCGCGACGCGCCTCGCCTGGCGACGGCTGCGCGTCGCGCCGTCGAGGCGGGCAAGCCCATCATCGTTTACAAGCTCGGTCGATCGGACGTGGGACGCAGCCTGGCGGCTTCTCACACCGGCTCGATGGCCGGCTCGGACGAGGTCGCCGACGCGTTCTTCCGCGCGAACGGCATCTTGCGGGTCGACAACCTGGAGGCCCTCTTCGAGCTCCCCACCCTCGTCGCCGGTCACCAGCCCTCCAAACGCCATCGTGTGGCGGTGATGTCGACCACTGGTGGCGGCGCAGCGACCGTCGTGGACCGACTTGGGACGATGGGAGTCGAGGTTGTCGCTCCGCCTGCAGAACTGGTGGACGGCCTTGCCGAGCGTGGCGTCACGATCCCAGGCGGTCCGCTGACCGACCTGACGCACGCCGGTACGCGAGCAGACGTCTACGGAGCCGTCCTCGAGGAGCTGATCACGTCGGATCACTGCGACCTGGTCCTGGCCATTGCCGGGAGCTCCGCGCAGTTCCAGCCCGAGATCAGTGTCGGTCCACTCATCCGGGTGGCCAAGGGCAAGCCGCTCGCTGCCTTCCTGGCCCCGCACGCCGAAGCCGGGCTTGCCCAACTCGCCGACGCAGGAGTGGCCGGGTTCCGCACACCCGAGTCGTGTGCCGACGCGATCAAGGCCTGGGCCAACTGGACCACGCCCGCAGCGTCAGGCCTGGATGCGGATCCCACGGTGGTCGAGAGTGTGGTGAAGAAGCTCGAGGCCTTCGAGGGGCGACGTCCCAACGAGATCGAGTCCGCCGCCGTCTTCAATGCCCTCGGCGTGCCGACCGCGGCCACCCATGTCATCGCGCCAGGTGCCGAAGTTCAGTTGCCAGCCGACACGGGAGTGTCGTACCCGGTGGTCGCCAAGATCTTGTCCGGTGACATCGCGCACAAGACGGAGCTCGGAGGCGTGGTGCTGGGCATCGGCACCGACGAGGAGCTGACCGCTGCTGTCGACACCATCACCAAGAAGGTCGTGCAGAGGAAGCCGGACGCCACCATTGACGGGATCCTCGTCCAGCAGATGCGATCGGGACTCGCCGAGGTCATCCTGGGCTTTCGACGGGATGCCGACGTAGGGCCGGTGGTGGTCCTCGGCCTGGGTGGAACGCTGGCCGAGCTCTACAAGGACATCGCGATCAGGGTGGCCCCGGTGGGTCTGGACGAGGCGCGCGCGATGGTCGAGGAGGTCACAGGCCTGGCGGTGATCCGTGGGTACCGCGGGATGCCCATGGGTGACTGCGAGGCCCTCGCGACAGCGATAGTCGCGGTCTCCCAGTTGGCTGATGACCGCTTCGCCGCAGTGCAGGAGGCCGAAGCCAATCCGATCCTCGTCCTGCCCGAGGGCGATGGCGTCGTCGCCGTCGACGGCCTCGTGGTCTGCCGGCCGACGAGTTGACACCAGAACATCAGCGAGGGAACACCATGTCTGACAACACCCTAGCCGCGCCGATCCTCGTCGAGGAGCTCGCCGACGGCGTCCGCTCTGTGACCATCAATCGCCCGGAGCGCCGCAACGCGCTCAACATCGAGGTCAAGGATCTCGTGGCTGACGCAGTGAGCACACTCGACGCGGACCCGGCGGTGCGAGCCATCGTGCTCACCGGTGCCGGGGGAGCGTTCGTGGCTGGCACCGATGTGGCAGAGATGCAGTCGCTGACGCCCATCGAGCACACCCTTCGGGTCACTGACCGGATGTTCACCACGCTGTCCCGCTCGACCACGCCGCTGATCGCAGCGGTCGAGGGGTACGCCCTCGGCGGCGGATGTGAGCTGGCCATGTGCTGCGACATCATAGTCGCCTCCAGGACAGCGAGTTTCGGGCAACCCGAAGTGCGGCTCGGGGTGATTCCCGGCGCCGGCGGCACCCAGCGTCTGCTCCGCACGGTGGGGCGCTACCAAGCGATGCGGCTATTGCTGACCGGCGAACTCATCAGCGCCTGCGATGCGCTTGCGGCCGGTCTCGTCTCGGAGCTCGTTCCGGAGGGATCCGCCTTGAGTCGAGCGACCGAGATGGCCATCTCGATCGCAGCGATGCCTCCGCTGGCGGTGTCCGCGATCAAGGAGGTGGTGCGCGCGGGTGCCGACGTGCCGCTCGAGACGGCTCTGCTCCTGGAACGCAAGGCCTTCCAGATCCTCTTCGACTCGCACGACCAGAAGGAAGGCATGCAGGCCTTCCTGGACAAGCGTCCGCCGACATACGAGGGACGATAGGGAGCCACCGCGGTAGGCCCGTCGGCTTTGCCTTCCGAGGTCTACCTGAAGATGTCTGACATGACGTTCAAACTCCATCTGCCGAACGTACGAACGTGATCGCCGGCTCCGCGCCAGACCTACTCGCCCGCCCGCACCCTGAAAGGAACCCATCATGACCAGGTACGGCCACTGGATCGACGGAGCAGACGTGGAACCGACCGCTGGCGAGTGGCTCGAGACCATCGACCCCTTCACGGGCGAGGCGTGGGGCGAGGTCGCGCAAGGGACGAAGGCCGACATCGACGCCGCAGTCGAGTCGGCCCGTCGGGCCATGCATGAGGGTCCGTGGGCGACGATGAGCGCTTGCGAACGCAGCGGCGTCCTTCGGCGCATCGGGGACCTCGCCAGTGACCCCAGCCGCGCGCAGCGGCTGGCTGAGCTGGAGACGCGTGACAACGGGAAGATCCTCACGGAAATGCAGTCGGTGCTCAAGGCCCTTCCCGACACCTGGTACTACTACGCCGGGTTGGCAGACAAGATCGAGGGCTCGGTCCTGCCTCTGGACAAGCCCGAGACGCTTGCGATGACCTATCGCGAACCGGTCGGCGTGGTTGCAGCGCTGACCTCGTGGAACATGCCCTTGCAGTTCCTCACCGCCAAGTGCGCACCGGCGCTGGCGGCCGGATGCTCGATCGTGCTGAAACCGTCCGAGTTCGCATCCGTCAGCTCGTTGGCTTTCGCATCCCTGACCAAGGAAGCGGGGCTTCCCGACGGCGTTCTCAACGTGGTGACCGGGACGGGTCCCGAGGTGGGGGCGACGCTCGTGGAACACCCCGACGTCGCCATGGTCACCTTCACTGGATCCGACACCACAGGCGCACGGGTCTACCAGATGGCAGCACGGTCCATGAAGCGCGTCGCGATGGAACTCGGCGGGAAGTCGCCCAACATCGTTTTCGAGGACGCGGACCTTGACCGCGCCGTGGTGGGCGCGGTGTCAGGCATCTTCGCCTCGGCCGGTCAGATGTGTACCGCCGGATCGCGACTTCTCGTGCAGAACTCGATCCGCGACGAGTTCACCAGTCGTCTGATCGATGCTGCGACCGGAATCCGACTCGGCAACCCGATGGACGCAAGCACCCAGATCGGACCGATCGCGACGCCTCCGCAGTACCGCAAGGTGCTCGAGTACATCGACATCGCCACGAAGGACGGAGCGCGCCGTCTGCTCGGCGGACGACCCGCGACCGTCGAGGGCGCTGGCGCCGAACAGTTCGTCGAGCCGACCATATTCACGGACGTCACGAACGACATGAGGATCGCTCAGGAAGAGGTTTTCGGACCCATCCTGTCGATCATCGGGTTCGAGACCGAGGACGAGGCCATTCGGATCGGCAACGACGTCAATTACGGCCTCGCCTCAGCAGTCTGGACCGCCGACATCGGACGGGCTCTCCGCCTGACCAAGGCCTTGCGCGCGGGCTTGGTCTGGGTCAACACCTACCGCGTCTACGGCAACTCCGTCCCCATCGGTGGAATGAAACAGTCGGGGGTCGGCCGCGAGTACGGCATCGAAGCCATCAACGAGTATCTCGAGACCAAGTCGGTGATCATCTCGACCTCGACGGAACCCCCTGCCAGCGCCTTCGCCCGCAGGTGAAGTCGGCGCACTGCGTCACGCCGAGCGGCCGTTGGCGCTGGATCAAGGTGGGGGCCTGCTGCCGCTAGCCCGCCATCAGATTATTGCTGCGTGTCGCTTCCTGGACCGGGCGTCTGGCTGCGTTGTCGGCCCGCCCCGTAGCGCTGCTACGACAGCGAACCTCCACCTTGCCAGACATCCCGCCCAGAAACCGACACTCGACGCACTAATGTACTGGCGGGCCCTTAGGCGTGACATCTCAATCCGGAGTGTCCCAGGGTCGTGTATTCCATCCTGCAGTCCCCCATTGGTAATCCGGGCGGATCAGGTCAGTTGACTTGCCGGTCGGCCGACCTGGTTCCAGTTCTCGAAGGTCTCGGCTCCGAGCGTGCTGAGAATCTCCGCGAGTCCGGTGAGCAAGGGATAGGCGCCGGCAGATTGGGCGGCCACCCCTTCTGCCAGCTTGAGGTCCTTGCGCATGCTCGCCACCGTGTGCTCGAAGAGCTCGCGGCTGCTCGTGATGCCGGCATAGGTGCCGAACGCGTAGTCGAGGTCGTCGGTCAAGAAGCTTCGCCCGGAGCTGGCTTCCAGCACGGGGAGCAGATCGGCCAGGGCAACACCGTTCTCGCCGGCCAGGCGGAATGCCTCGGCGGAGAGGAACACGCTGCCGGCACAGATCATGTTGTTGACGATCTTGATCATGGCGCCCGCTCCCACGTCACCCACGTGGAAGACCTGAGCGGCGAGGTCGTCGAGAACTGGTTGTGCCCGGCGTACGTCCGCGTCCCCGCCCCCGACCATCAGGCTAAGGGTCCCGTCTGCCGCACGAGGGGCGCCGCCGCTCAAGGGCGCATCCACGAGCGCGAGGCCGCGTTCGCGGCATGCGCGGTCCATGTCCTTGACTGCCTGGACCGACACCGTGCTCATCACCACCACGACGGGTGGCTGCACCTGCGGCGCTTGGGACAGCAGCCCGTCAGCGCCGACCAGGACGTCGCGAACCTGTGCGTCGTTGGCCACGACGACGAGCACGACGTCGCACGAGGCGCAGTCGCTCGCTTTCGTGGTGATGCCGGCTCCGAGCGCAACTAGTGTCTCGATCGCGGCCTCATGGTGGTCGCAGGCGAGGACGTCGTGTCCCCGATCGACGAGCCGGCCGGCAATGGCGCGTCCGATCTCGCCAAGACCGATGACCGCAACGCTGCTCATGAAAGCTCCTCGATGGTCGCGGGACGCGGGGTGAAGTCGTATGAGCGTACCGATGATCGACATTACGAACAAGATCCACAGTGCATTGCCGTTGACCCACCGTACAGGTTCACAATAACGTAGACGTGTTCGTATTGACGATCTGTTGCGACGGAGGTCGGATGGCTGCGCCGGTACCGGCGCGCCAACCCCTCAGCTCGCCGAGAGGAGCCCGGATGAAGGTTGGACGCTTCGACATCGTGCCGGTCGTGGACGGCACAGCTCATGTGCCGATCGAAGCAGCCGTCTCGCATCCCGAAGGCAAGAAGTGGGACTGCGCGCAGCATCCGACAGATGAGTCGGGACTCATCCGGCTCGACATCGGCGGCTTCCTCGTTCGCATGGGTGAACGCACGGTCATGATTGACGTCGGCGGGGGCGTGTTCAGCGACGAGCACCACACCACCGGTGCCCTCGTCGAGAATCTCCACAGGGCTGGCGTCGAGACGACCGACGTGACCGATGTGTTCTTCACCCACCTGCACTGGGACCACGTGGGTTGGTCCGTGCAGGACGGGAACGTCACCTTCCCCAACGCGACGATCCGTGCGCACGCCGACGACTGGGCTTACTTCATGACCGGCCCGACCGTGGTCCCGAAGGTGCGCGACATCCTGGCTCCGATCGAGTCGCGATTCGAGCCTTTCGACACCGAGGTGGAGATCATTCCCGGCCTCATCGCCCGCCCGGCTCCGGGCCACACTCCGGGGACGACCATCTACGTGATCCACGACGGAGACGAGCGCGCGCTGCTGCTCGGCGACGTCCTGCACACCGTGGGTGAGCTGACCGAGCCCGAGTGGCAAGGGATGTGGGACCTCGATCCTGTTGCCGCCGGGGTGATCCGGAACGACGTCGCCGAAGAGCTTGCTCGTACCGGAGATGCGTTCGCGCCGGCGCACTTCCCGGAACTGGCATTCGGGCGTCTCGCGACGTCCGACCTTGTCCGCCAATTCGCCTGGGCCTCGGGAAGCCAGGCACAGAACTGATCCCACTGCCACCAATGCCGCGGCGCACATCGAGTGGATGCGCTTGCGGCGACAACAAAGGAGCAAGCGTGAAACTCGGATATGTAGGTCTCGGCAACATGGGCGGGGCACTCTCCGCCCGGCTCGCCCCGCAAGGCGATCTGATCGTCTACGACCTCAATCCCGCCGCGGTCGAGGCGCAGGTCGCCCTCGGTGCCCAAGCTGCGTCAGACCTTCCCGCGCTCGCCGCGGAGTGCGACGTGATTCTCCTCTGCCTGCCGACCTCGGAGCACGTGCGGCAGGTCGTGCTGGGGACTAGCGGTTTCGGCGAGAGCCTTCGGCCCGGCACGTTGATCATCGACCAGACCTCGGGTGATCCTCGCGAGACCAGGCAGATCGCTGAGGAGCTCGCGAGGCGTGGCGTGGACCTGGTGGACGCCCCCGTCAGCGGGGGACCAGTGCGTGCGGCAGCCGGGACGATCGCCATCATGGTCGGCTGCTCCGACGACCAGTACGCGCAGGTTCGAGACCTCCTGGGGCGGATCAGCCCCAATGTCTTTCGAGCGGGCGAGCTCGGCTCGGGTCACGTGGTGAAGCTGGTCAACAACCTCGTCTCCGGCATCATTCGGTGGGCAACTCTCGAGGGGGTCGCCCTTGCCACCAAGCTCGGCGTCCCGCCCGCGAGCGCGGTCGAGATCTTGTCGGCCGGAGGCGCGCGGAACGACTGGATGGTGGCCGTCATGGGACCGCAGATCCTGAACGGAAACCTCGCCAACGGTTTCAGCGTCGGCCTTGCCCACAAGGACCTGAGAGTTGCGTGCGAGCTCGCCGACGAAGCCTCGGTGCCACTGCTCGTGGGCAATGTGACACGAGAGATCTATCGGATGTGCATCAACGAGTGGGGATTCGACACCAAGGTGGACGCAACGGCGCTGATGATGGACCGGATGGCGGGAACGTCGTTCGTGCCCGAGAACTACAGCTTCGGCTGACAGCACGGCGGCGTGGCCCAGCGCGCAGGCGTTGAGGACCACGGCGGATTCGATGTCATGGGCCGGCCGCGAGGTGAGGGCATCCGACCTCTTGGCGGACGTTCGTTCGTCATCATGAACGAACCCCGGGGCTTGGATCGCCTGGTCACAGTGCGGAAAAGAGAGTGGAACCTGCTTGACCGCGCCGCATCCACCGCTTATATTGCGTTCTTAATAGCGTAGACGCGTTCGTAAATAAGAACGATGAAGAATCTGCTGTGTCGCACGGCGGTGCACCCACGCGGGTCGCCGAACCTCGGAGGCGAGGCGCAGCGTGCCAGCCGAGCCGTCGCAGGACGCTCGTTTCCTTCGCTGATGACCCTGGAGGTTCATCGTGTCCAGCAGTTCCCTCAACAGGCACTCCATCCCGCGCAAGGTCCTGACTTCAGCCCTAGCGGTCGCCGTTTCGTGCCTTGCTCTCGTCGCGTGTGGCTCGGACAACGGGTCTCCCGCGGCCGAAGGCGCCGATGTCGAGAGCAGCATCCCGGCCACGACCGATGCCGGCGTTGCAGCCGGCCTGCTGAAGGTGATGAACCCCAATGTGAAGCCCAGCGATGTCGCCCCGGAGATCCAGTCGGCCATGATGTCGGGTGAGGTCGAGCTCACGCCCGAGCAGCAGAAGATCTGGGAACAGTGCATGAGCGAGACGTCATGTGAGATCGGCACGGGCAAGTACGTGATGGCCTTCATCGACGACCAGGTCAACGCGTATGTGTCGCTGCAGCGCGGGGAGGCGTTCGACTACGCCATCAAGTCCGGTCAGGTCAACAAGATCATCACGATGACCAACCAGGGAGACGTCCAGAAGACGCTCGCGGACTTCCGGTCGGCGATGGCGCAGGGTGCGAACCTGATCGTGGGTATGTGGGCGTCCACCGGCAATCAGCTGGGCCCGGTCTTCGACGAGGCCAAGGCGGCTGGCATCCCAGTGGTCAACGCCGCCGTCCAGCTCTCCCCTGAGGTCGCCTCGAAGCAGGCTGTGCAGTTCGAACGCGACCTTTGCGCGATGTGGCAGGACGGCGCAACGAAGATGACCGAGGCGGTGGCAGGCAAGGCCAACCCGACGTATGCGATGTTCACCGGCGTCCCCGGCAACGCCTACGCCGCCCAGTGGCAGCCATGCGCTCAGGACGCGTTGGACAAGCTGGGCTGGTCGCAGGTGTACGAGGGCACGACAGACTGGAGCCCTCAGGGAACCGTGGAGGCTGCCTCCGGCCTTCGGGCGTCCGGCAAGAACCCGGACGCGATCATCTACGACTCCTCGCTCGAGGATTTCATCAACGCCTACCTCGATGCCGGCGAGAAGAAGCTCCCCGTGATGGCCAATGGCGGATCCGCTTACTACGGTCAGGCCAAGGCGTTCAAGAAGGCAACCGACACCGGCGTCGAGCTGACGGTCTTGCAGGCGCCCTCAGACATTTGGATCGCGAGGGACTCGGTCGCTGCCGAACTCGCGGTCCTCGATGACGGCAAGGCATCCGCGGACGTCATCAAGTACCCGATGTCGTTCAGCGATATGACGGTCTTCATGGATTCGGTAGACCTGAGCCAGGACGACTTCGCGCTCATGGGCTCCTTGCTCACGCCCGAGCAGGCTGCGTTCTCTATCAAGCACTGAGCACACCCTCGACGGGGTGGCCCTTGGAACCGAGGGCACCCCGTCGTCGGACGGGCGCCAATGAAGCGCGAAGGTCAGCAGGTTGTCGTCGGTTGGCAGGCCGACAGACGAATCGGTGTTCTGCAACGCCGCTGGCCTCAGTCGAGACGTCGACCCAGTCCGACGTCTTGACGCGTGCCATCGCAGCCGGTGGCCATTGATGCTCGACTCGGATGGGGCGGCGATCATCGGTCAGGCCCTCCTCGCAGCAGGCGGCTTCACTGTCGTCTGACAGTCGGGTGCAACAGATTTCGCTCTCTGCATCCCTTGTTTCCGGCATCGCGTGACAGCTACAGTGTGTTCTTAAACACGTACGCGAGTTCTTAAACACGAACCGTTCTCTGCAGTCTCCGCGGCGGGTCCGCCGAGCACCGATTCCGACAGGACGAGCCAGTGACAACTAGCACTCCCACTACAGCGCGACCACTGTCCCGCGACGGTTCGCTCGTCGCATTGAAGTACCGAGTTCCGGCGCGGTACATGGTCAGCTGGATTGCGCTGGCAGTCATCACATTGGCGGTTGCACTGCGGGCTCCCGCAACGCTCTCGAGCGCATCCCTCAACCTCGTCATGGGCCTGTCGGGATGTCTCATCGTGGCCAGCCTCGGACTGATGCTGATCGTGGTGCAGGGCAGCATCGACCTCTCGGTCGGCGCCTACATCACCTTGAGCGCGGCCGTCAACGTGCACTACCTGGCAGATTATGGGGCTGCGGTGTCGTTTGTGATCGCCGTCGCGCTCTGTGTAGCCATCAGCCTCGCCAGCGGCGCACTCATTACGCTCTTCAAACTGAACGCGCTGATCGTGACACTTGCCGTCAATACGATCGTCACGGCGTCTATCGCGCTCTGGATGGGGCAGAGCTTCGCCAGTGACGGCGCGTCCCCGGCCTGGCTGCGGAGCATCGCCCTGTCCGACTGGCTGGGCGTGAATGGCATCCTTTGGGTCGCGCTCGTCATCGCCGCTGCCGCCGCCTTCATCCTCAGCACGACGCGCCTGGGCCGTCGCTTCGTGGCCACCGGAACCAATCCTCGCGCCAGCAGGATGCTCGGCATCAACAGCACCCTGATGGCGATCGGCGGGTTCGGTGCCGCAGGTCTGTGTTACGCGATCGCCGGTGCGCTCCTGACAGGTCTGGTGCGTGTGCCGAATCGCGATGTTGGCTCTCCCTACATGCTGATGACCATCGTCGCCGTCGCGCTCGCCGGGGCTCTCTTCACGGGTGGACCGGCGAGCATCTCCTCACTCATCGCGGCATGCCTGGTCCTGCAACTGCTCGACCAGGCACTGGCGCTGGAGAACCTCAGCCAAGGCGTACGCGCCGTGGTCCAAGGAGTCATCCTCGTGCTGGCCGTGTCTCTCACCGTCCTGGTGACTTTCGGCCGCTCCGGACTCAAGCGCTTCAAAACTCTTCTGACAAGAACGCCGGCGCAGTAACCGGAAGCAGGCTCCCACCGCCTCACGATCGCCGCCCCTTCCAGCACATCCGCCACGTGCTTCATCGGTACGTCGAGACAGGGCTCTACGCCTGGAGGTCCACGCACATGACGACTGACAACGCAACCCCCGCCGTCGCTCTCGAGGCGACGCACACGGGTAACCGTATCGCTCTCAAGCTCGCCGGCGTCACGAAGACGTTCCCCGGTGTCACTGCTCTCGACAACGTGGACTTCGACTGTCGAGAAGGCGAGATCCACGCGCTCGTGGGTGAGAATGGGTCTGGAAAATCGACGTTGCTGAAGGTGGCGGCCGGCGTGTACGTGCCGGACCGGGGGACCGTCGAGATCGCAGGGACCGCCCTCGGGGTGGGGAACCCGAGCGAGTCCCGCAGGCTCGGCCTCATGACGGCGTACCAGGACACCTCTCTCATCGGCGAGTTCACGGTCGCGCAGAACCTGGAACTCTCCTTCCACAGCCTCGGGGAGAAGGCTCCACGAGACCTGAGGTCGCTGCTCAAGCAGTACGACCTCTCGTTCGGTCCGGGGGACCTCGTCAAGACCCTGGGTCCGGGTGGCCGACAGATGCTCGAGGTGGTTCGAGCCCTCTCGCACTCTCCGAAGGTGCTGGTCCTCGACGAACCGACCGCTGCCCTCGACATGGCGACTGCGAACCAACTGCAAGACATCGTGAAGCGAGCCCGAGACGACGGGATGGCCATCGTCTACGTGAGCCACCGTCTCGAAGAAGTGCGCCGCCTGGCGGACCGCCTCACGGTCCTACGCGACGGCATCATCCGCGGCACCCACGACCGCATGGACTGGAACGTCGAGGAGATCGTGGAACTCATGGTTGGCACGAAAGTCGGGCTCGAGTTCCCCGACCGTTCTGCGGTCGCCCCAGCAGAACGTGCCCTGCTCGAGGTCAAAGGACTCGTGGGACCGAAGACCGGACCAGTCTCACTCAGGGTGAGTCCTGGTGAGATCGTGGGAATCGCAGGAGCCGAGGGCAGCGGTCAGCGCGAGGTGCTCCGCGGCATCATCGGCGTAGACCGCAGCGGTGGTGAGGTCTGGCTGGACGGGCGCACGATCAACCGCGCGAACCCCAAGGCCGCCTTGGCTGCGGGAATCAGTTATCAGAGCGGCGACCGTGCGGCGGAGTCGACCTTCGGCGCCATGTCGGTCCTCGACAACGCGACGATTCAGCTCGGCTCGGAACTGGGGCCGGCGGGCCTGTCTCTGCCTGGACGCCGGTTGTCGAAGCTCCGCACCGCCGTCTCCCGCTTGGGGATCGTGACTGCGTCTGCCTACCAGCCCGTCGGCGGACTCTCCGGTGGCAACCAGCAGAAGGTGGTCTTATCGCGGCCCGCGCTGCGGCGCCCGAAGCTGCTCCTGATCGACGAGCCCACGCAGGGCGTGGATGCTCGGGCCAGGCTGGATATCTATGGCGTCATCACCGACGCAGCCGCGGATGGTGTCGGCGTGCTCATCAACTCCTCGGACTCCGCTGAACTGGCCGGCATGTGCGACCGCGTCTACGTGATGTCTGACGGACTCATCATCGACGAAATCGACGGCGACTTCTCCGAGTCTGACATCGTCCGGCGCTTTGTCAGCGTGGATGAGAAGGGAGAGGAGGCCGTCGCTGGGACGCAGAAGCGCAATCGCCTCGCTCAGGCGTTCGCATCGCCTCAAGTCCCCGTCGTGGTCCTTCTCGCCCTCTTGGCGCTCATGCTGGCGTACACCAACTCGCAGGCGTCGTACTTCCTGTCACCCTTCAACCTCTCGAACATGCTGGTCGTCGCGCTACCACTTGCCGCCGTGGCGATGGGACAGATAATGGCGCTGCTCACAGCCGAGTTCGACATCTCGATCGGCGCAACTCTGACTATCTCCGTCATCATGGCGTCGACTTTCATGTCGCAGATCACGCTGGCGTCAACGGCCAAGGGCCTGCTGGCCATGGTCGGCGTGGGTATCGGGGTCGGACTCTTCAACGCTTTCCTCACCCTGGTGCTTCGGGTAAACAACATCGTCGCCACGATCGCGACCACGGGAATCCTGACGGGGCTTGCGATCCTGTTGCGGCCGCAGCCGGAAGGAACCATTGGGCCGGAGCTCGGCACTTTCGTGCGGAACTCTGTGGGCGTCCTACCCATCGTGTTCATCGCCGTGGTCGTGCTGGCCATTGGTCTCGACGTATGGCTGTACCGCACGGGCCAAGGCCTTGCCGTCCGGGCGGTCGGACTCGATGCCGACTCCAGCAAGCGGATCGGGATCCCGGCTGTGCGCATCAAGGTCGCCGGCTACGTCGTCGCCGCGTTGGGGGCTGCACTTGGGGGCCTGCTGCTCGCGGGCCAGGTCGGGATCGGCAGCAACAACGTCGGCCTCAACTTTGCCTTGCCGGCATTCGCTGCGTGCTTCCTCGCTGGCGCCACCCTGAGCGGTGGGCGAGGCAGTTTCACCGGCGCAGTCCTCGGTGCCGTCTTCCTCACGGTTCTTGGCAGCGCAACGCAGGCCGTGGGTATCGAGTACTCGGCGGGCCAGGTCATCTATGGCGGCATCCTGCTCATCGCTACGGCCGTCTACGCGGTGGCTGCGCGCCGAGCCGCCCAGGGCGGGCGGTGATGACAGCCAGTGGATCGCCGTCGACAGTCGGCAGGACGACGCCGTCCAACTCGAGCTCAGTTGAACTCGACGAGCCCTGGCGCTCATCACGGACCGGCTGTCGAGGCACGCCGTGCAGGAGCGGAAGTTCGATCAACGACCGGCCGCGGCTCCGGCGGCCTCCATCAGCACCACGGAAAGCCCGCCATCGACGAGGATGTCGACGCCGGTGATGTGAGAGGCGGCCGGGCTGCTGAGGAACAGGATCGCTTCGGCGACCTCGTGCGCCTGGCCGAGCTTGCGCAGCGGAATGCGGGACTCGCGCAGCTCAATGATCGCGGCCTGCTTGGGGTCCGAGCGGTCGTTGAACACTCCCTGCGTCGCACCGGTCTGCGTGGGGCCGGGGGAGACGCTGTTTGAGCGCACCCCAAGGGGACCCCATTCGAGTGCCATCTGCTTCACGAGCATGAGTAGGCCCGCCTTTGCAACCGAGTAGGCCCCCTGCGGCGGTGCGGGGTGATGGCCGCAGATGGACGCGGTCGTGACGACGTTGCCTCCGGAGTCCTGGAGTGCAGGAAGGGCTGCTTTGGCGAGAAGCCATGTCGCGCGGAGGTTCAGCGCGATGAGGGAGTCGAACTCCTCGCAGGCCAGATCTGCGAGGGGGCCGTAGCGGGCAGCGCCGGCGTTGCTCACCAGGCAGTCGAGTCCATTCAGGAAGGCAAGCGCCTCCTCGATCACCCGAGCGGGCTCGAAGGGGTCTGTGAGGTCGGCGACCGTGCCGCCCGCCCGGGCGCCGGCCTGCTGGAGGCCTCGGGTCACGTCGGTGAGGCGATCGCGGTCCCGATCCACGAGGAAGACCGCGTCGCCGCGCTCGGCCAGGAGCCGCGCGGTGGCGCGTCCGATGCCACTGGCAGCACCCGTCACCAGGTACCTCATGGACGGCCGCTCGGTACTCGCTGATGTGCTCATGGGAGCCTCCGTTGACATGGTTGCAGGTTCGAAATACTATACTACAGTTCGTAAATACGTAAACTCTGAACTCTGAGCTCGGAAACAGAGACCCGAGCCTGTGGATATACCTAGATGTCAGTACGTAAAGACGTAAGTACGTGGATGTGGATGCGACGGTGCCGGTTCGGTAGCACGGTGGCCGGCGGCGAGGAAGGGGGCTGGATGGGCGAGGGAAAGACCCCCAGGAGGCCGCAACACCACGATGCGCAGGCAAGGCGCGTGGTCACCGGGGTGAATGCGGCTGGTCGGTCCTATATCGAGAGCGACGAACTCACGCCCCATCGCTTCGTCGGAGCAGGGACGACCAAGTGCGATCTGTGGCGATTCTCTTCGCTTCCGTCCGAGATCCTGCCGGGTGATGGCATCGAACCGGGTCGCGTGCAGACGGTCCCGTCGCGTGGCGGCCTCGTCATCCGGTTGACGACCTTTCCTCCTGACGCCGAGTGGGATCGCGCACAGGGGTATTGGGACTCCACCGGCCGCCTCTCCACGGGGAACGCGGACTTCGATGACGAAGGCATCCCCGGTCTGCACGTCACGGACACGGTGGACACGTTGACCATCGTGTCGGGCGAGCTCTGGTGCGTCCTGCAGGACGGTGAGGTGCTGCTCCGGCCGGGAGACACCATCGTCCAGCGTGGGACCAAGCACGCCTGGAGCAACCGAACCTCCGGCGTCGTCGTCGCTCTGTCGGTCATGGTGTCGGCACAACGCTGACTACGTGGTGTCGGGGAGCCGGCCGCTGAGGCGGCAGGCGGCCGATGGACAACCAGTTCGGTATAAGGAATGTTAATGCTGTATTACGTACACGGGGACCGGCCCGGCGGGAACAGCCCAGGAGAGCACCTCGGTGGTGCATCGTCAGGAGATGAGTTCAGTGGCAGATCGCTATGACGAAGGACTGCAGATCAGGCGGGAGGTGAACGGCGACGCAGTGGTCGACCGTATCCTCGCCTCGGCGGACGAGTTCTCCCAGCCCATCCAAGACTTGGTGACTGAGTACTGCTGGGGCGAGATCTGGGGTCGGCCCGGTCTCGACCGCAGGAGTCGCAGTCTCCTCAACATCGGCATGTTGGCCGCGCTCAACCGGCCCGATGCCTTTGCCGGCCACCTGCGCGCTGGGCTGGCCAATGGGCTGACCTGGGGTGAGATTCAGGAGTGCCTGCTCCAGGTCGCCGTGTACGCGGGAATGCCTGCTGGGCTGGCGGCCTTCGACGTCGCCAAGCGCGTCCGGGCCGAGGAGGCATAAGGCCGGCGGGGGCCGGGCAGGGACTGCCGGCGATGCGGCAGCCTGCACTCACACGCCGCGCTCGCCGGAGAGGCGCTCGCTCTCGATGCGCACCTGTCGGCGCCGTGCCGCGGCGGCGTGCCGGCGAACCTCGTCCGGAGTCTGGGGAGACAGGGGAGGCACTGTGGTCGGTCTCCCGTCCTCGCCCATGGCCACCATCGTGAAGTAGCAACTGTTCGTGTGGCGGACGAGGCCGCTCACGATGTCTTCGGTGGTCACCCTGATGCCGATCTCCATCGAGGTCCGTCCGGTGGAGTTGACGCTCGCGCTGAAGGTGACCAGCTCGCCGATGTGCACAGGCTGGCGGAACACGACCCCGTCCACGGACAAGGTCACGGCGTAGTGGCGCGCATACCGGGAGGCGCAGGTGTATGCGACCTGGTCGAGATAGGACAGGAGCAACCCGCCGTGCACGTTGCCCCGAAAGTTGGTCATGTCCGGCGTCATCAGGACGGTCATGGACAGCTGATGGGCCGGGCGGTGCTCTGGCATGCCTGCTCCTCGTGTCGTGCAAGACGGCGAAACGCCTCACCTTGTATACGAAATAGCGTACAAGAAAACGAAATACTGAACATGGAAGGTTGGCTTGCCGTTCTGGGTGGCACCGACGCCCGACGGTGCTGAGTCAACCGCGCCGGCAACCAGTCGCTGGAGTTCATCGTGGCTGCCGCATCAGGGGCAGGCATCGCGAGAATGTCGGCTTCCCCGCACGGATCGCCAGGCGCTCCCAGCGCGGAACATGGTCGTCCGAGTGACCGGCCGGCAGGGCGAGAAGGAAGACAGTCGCGTTCGATCATGAGGTGTAGTCGCGGAAGAAGGTCCGTAACTCGCGGACCCTGCTCGAGCGGTCGATGGTCTTCACCCATGTGATGAGGTCGTCGACATCGGTGTCGGGCATGGTTCCAGCGAGTGTCATGTGGGCCTTCGTCCTGAGCCGCTCCCACGACATGGGGTGGCTGCGAGAGCCGTGGCAGGCCTCGACACGTTCGGTGAGCTCGCGGCCGTCCCTCGTGCGGACTGTCACTGCTGCGCTCCATGAACGTCCAGCTGCGGCCACCTGCGCGTCGCTCACGTCGAGCCCGGGGTCGGCAACTACGCGCACGCGATCCATGAGGTCTCGAACCGGCGGTGAGCTGAACCGTTCGTAGTCATGGGAGTTCTGGAAAGTGATACGGCCGTCGAGAAGCATCACGCTCATGATGTATGAGAGGTTGATGTCCGGCATGGGGCGGTCATTGACGATGTAGGCGAAAGCCGTCGGCAGATGTACGTCGATGGAGGAAACCTCGCAAGCGCGGAAGGCTCCGAGATCGAGTAGGTGCTCGAGCGCTTGTGCAGCCGGCTGGATGGGCCCGCCGACGGGATACTGCTTGATGTCCGTCATCGTGACATGTCGCGTGTGCCGCAAGTCCTCCAGCATTCGCTCCGTACTGCCTTCCTCGCCGAAAGCGTCGAACACGTTGGGCGACACGTCGAAGACGTCGTGCACGCCGGTGAATCCGAAGCGGACCAGCTCTACCGCCTTCACCCCGGCTTGGGCTTGGAGCGCCGCAGTGGCGAAGGCCTTGCCAACATGCTCCGGGTCTCGGTAGATGGTGGAGATGCCTGCCACCTGATGCGCTGCATACGACAGCACGTGACGGTTCTGCTCCATCGAGTAACCAGCCAGTGACGCCGCAGCAGCGGCGGCACCGAATGTTTGTCCAAGGCCATGAGTCGTGCGCGGTGAGCGGTCCATGGCCCGCATCGAGCGCCATGCCCCGACGTTGACTGACCCGGCGATGTCGTATCCGAGGGAGGTAGCGATGAGAAGGCTCGAACCAGCGCTGTCGAGTGCTTCGCCCATCGCTATGGCTGCCGGCACGATCGACGAACCCGGGTGAATTCGAGCACGATTGTTCACGTCATCTGTCTCGTCGGCGTGTGCGCTCACCGCATTCGCGAACGCGGCCAGCTCAGCGGTGGTACGAGGTCCTCCCGCGACTGTGGACTCCCCAGCGCCGCCGCGTGAGGAGGCGTAGTCGGCCGCGAGTCTTCCCGGCTTCAGGTGGGCGCCACTCAGGATGGCGATGATGCTGTCAAGCAGGTGCTGCTTGGCGCGCTCGGCGATCTCGGGTTTGAGCGGCAATGCGTCCGCGTCGGCGATGTGCTGGGCGACGGCAGTCGTGACGGGAGCTTCCATGGCGCGGGTCCTCTTGGTCGGCGGGTGGGTGCTTGGGCAGGGCCGGAGTCATGACGGAGAGCAAAGCCGCCGCGGTGTTTCGGGCGTCCTCAGCCGCGGCGGCCTCCTTCGCCCTCCGCGGGCGAGTAGGGGGGACACGTCTCGAGCACCTCCCGTTCGCAGGAGCCGGGATCCTTCTCGATGTGCATGTCGCGGTCGAAGACGGCCGTTGGTCGTGACCGGAGGTCGTAGCGAGGCCAGGACTCTGAGCCTGCGGGACTCGGATTGCCGGTCGCGGCGAATCGGACCCAAGCTGCTGAGATCTCGTCCTGTAACCGGTAGCGGTCGGGATCGCTGCCCAAGAACGCTTCAGCACGGTCGACGTTCCGGAAGACGAACGGCAGGCACATCAGGTGGGGAGAGCGCAGGCTGCCTTCCATGGCGGAGCTACGCCATCTGATGGTGTAGACGTAGGTCGGCGCGCTCGCCGATGCGACCCGGCGCTCTGCCGCGCTTGTCGCCGTACGCCGATACCGATAGTCGCCGTAGATCAGAGCCAGCACGTCGCCGGCGGACTCTGCGGGTCGAGCCGCGGTGTAGGAGTCGAACACCGTGGTCGCATGGTCGCGCGGAATGCCGAGAAAGGTCGCCAGCCGGGCGATCGCCGTCGATCGGGTCTGGTCGTACATCTCTGGCTTGAGCGCGAAGGACGCGCGTTGCTCGGTGTCGCACCAGCCGACAATGAGAGGGACACCGCCAGACACCTGCGCGGTTCTCTCATCGAAGGGGTTGCCGGGCAGTAGTTGGCCGTCCACGACAGGACGGAAGTGATCTCTTCCGCCGGCAATGCGGACGGCGGCCGGGACAGCGGCGAGTATCTCAGGGGTCGGCAGTCGGTTCAGGGCGTGGAGTCGGCGCGCGCTCACGTTCAACTCATGCAGGACGGCGTCCGCGTTCTGCGCCGCTTCTTCCTGGCTTGCGAAACGCAGCATGGATGAGGCGCTCTGGATGATCGCGCGATGGAACAGACCCCTCGCCCGGGGCATGGCCATGAGCGCCGCGACTTTCGATCCGCCACCGGACTGACCGAACACGGTCACACAGTTGGCGTCGCCCCCGAACGCGTTGATGTTGAGCTGAACCCACTCCAAGGCTGCCTCTACGTCGAGGAGGCCTGCGTTGCCCGACTCGAGGTAGTCGTCGTGGTGGTGGCCCAGCTGAAGGTGGCCGAAGATGTTCAGACGGTGGTTGATCGTCACCACTACGACGCCTTGTCGAGCCAGGTTCGACCCGTCGAGCCCGGGAGGGCTGGCGGAACCGAAGGCAAAGCCACCTCCATGCAAGAACACCATCACCGGCAGCGGGCCCTCACCAGGACTTGCCGGGACGTGCACATTCAGCGACAAGCAGTTCTCGCCTCGCGGTTCGGAATCGAAGATCCACGTGAGGTGGGCCGGGACGCCTGCCGCACCTGGGTGAAGCTGCGGAGCCGTGAGCCCGTACCCGGTCGCCTCCTGGACGCCATCCCAGCGGTGGGGGCGCGGTGGTAGGAACCGGGCCTCGGCGCCGGTGTCTGCTGCATACGGCACTCCTCGAAACACCAGCACCCCGTGGTCCGCTCGCCCGCGAACGGCGCCTTGATGCGTGTGCACGACGAGGCGGGAGGTCACGATGCAGCGACCGTCCCGTGCCCGACAGGTCGGCGAGCCATCACGTGCGAACCCATCTCAGGCGAGACGGCGAGAAAGAAAGGCGTCGATCTCAGACCAACTGCGTTCGGCGTTGCGGTGGAGATTGAAGGAGTGGCCCATGTCGGCGATGGGGTCCACTTCGACGACAGGTGCTGCGGAGTAGATCGCTCGCTCCTGCTCGATGAACTGAGCTGGGAGTATGGGGTCGAACTCACCCAACTGCAGGAACACCGGACAACTGACGTCCGCGAAGCCAGCTTTCGGGTCGTCTTGCAAGGTGATGCAGTCAGCCCACAAACCGCTGGGCATCGCGGTCCTGAGGGTCTCATTGTCGTAGGCAATGACCTCGGGGTCGGCCTCAGCCTGGTGGTAGAACTTCAGCCGGCCTTCCCGGGGCAGGAGCGCGTAGGGCTCACCGAGAAGCGCCTCTCTTACGCCGGGTGCCCACGCGGACCGGGGACGGTCGGGGAAGAAACCAGTGGCAGTGACGACGAGGGAATCCGCCGCAGGCCAGCGCCCCTCTGAATACGTGGCGATGGCGGCACCCATGGAGTGTCCGACCAGGCAGATGTGCTCGAAGGTCCGACCGAGAGTTGACTCCTGTCTCAGCGAGGCTACAAGTCGACTCACCGCAACGCCGACCTGCGCCAGTGAAACGGCATGGCCGTCAGGTCTGTCGCTCGCGCCCACTCCCGGCAGATCGATCGCCAGCAGGTCGTGCCCCCTTCCCGCCATGTATCGGACGTAGGAATAGTCCTGCCCGTTGACCTGGTCGGCGTTCCAGTAGCGGTGGTCGTACGAGTTCCCGTGAATGAGGACCTGGAGCACGCGGCCAACTCCGCCTTCGGCGGGGAAGTAGTGCCCAGCGAAGAGGGCGGTGTCGACGCCGACGGTGACAGGGTGATGGGTCGTCTTGGAAGGAGTGAGAGTCACGAGACGCCCTCTTTCAGTCGACTCGGCCGGTCGGGCTTGCGACGCGCTCAGCCAGGTCGTCGGGGTCCACCGCGATGGAGACCCTGGCGCGCTCGAGCTGTAGCTGCAGATAGCTGCGGCAATCCCGATCACCCCAGCCCCGGCCGAGTGCCTCCACGATCTCGGCCTGCGTGAGGTTGGCCAGACGCATAGGGACACCGAGCTCGCGAGCGAGATCGGTGGCTAGCCCGACGTCCTTGTACAGAAGCTTGAGCGCGAACGCCGGCGGGTCGAACTGACCCGGAAGGAACTCTCTGGTGAGCATGTTGAGCGCGGATCCCTTGCCGACGACGCCGAGCCGCAGGGCATCCCACAGTTCGAGCGGATCGACGCCAGCCTTGACCCCCATGGAGAAGGCCTCGGCCATCGCGTGCAGGAACATCGGCCCGGTGACGTTGTTCACCAGTTTGACGACCGTTCCCGTACCCACCTCGCCGCAGTGGCGCGGCTTGTCTCCCATGGCCTTCAGCACAGGAAGAAAGCGGTCGTAGGTCTCGCGGTCTCCGCCGACCCAGAACGCCATGTCGCCAGATTCCGCGCCGGCTGGGCCGCCGCTGACCGGGGCGTCGAGCATGGTGGCGCCCTTCTCGGAGAAGGCCGCGTGGATTCGCAGAGCGAGCTCGCGTGAGCTGGTGGAGAGGTCGAAGAGGACCTTGCCGGCCTTGACGTGCTCCAGGACGCCGCCTTCTCCGAGGACGACCGTTTCCACTTCACGCGGTCCCGGTAGGGACGTGAAGATCACCTCCACATCCCCGGTCAGCTCGCCGATGCTCGTTGCCGCCGTCGCGCCCGCCTCGGTGAGTACCTCGACGGCGTCGCTCGACAGGTCGAAGACCGTCAGGTCGTAGCCAGCTCGAACGAGGTTGAGCGCCATCCCTCGCCCCATGCGGCCAAGCCCGATGTAACCGACCTTCATCGTTCTCCTCCTTGTCCGATCGCGGATTCGTTGGCCAGGCGTCACCGCGGCCCCGGACCGTGTGCATGCTCGAGACTCGCGAGTGGGGCACCGACCTGCTCCGCGGCCCTATTTACGAATTACCATACGATATTACGGACATCTTTCGATCGTCAACGCGGGCGTCGACGGCTGCCAGTACGGCATCGACTGCCGCAAGGGCATGTGACCCACAGGGTCTTGACCCCTCGATCTGTTCAGGATACGGTCCATCGATACGTAATTCTGATCACATGATACGCCTCACGGGCGGAGGAGACGACCCACATGACCTTCCTTCTCAACACCTCGAGGACTGGACTCAGATCGCGCGTTGCCGCGGTCGCCGCCGCCCTTGCACTGGCTGCCTCGGGACTGGCGGGCTGCGGTTCCGGCGGCACCTCCGCCACGGAGGCGGCCGCTGGCCCGCCCGAGGCCGTCGACAGCGCTGCCTGGGACAAGATCGTCGAAGCCGCCAACGAGGAGGGGACGCTCAACTGGTACTTCTCGGTCGGAAGTTCGGACCAGATCATCGCGGACTTCAACCAGGCATACCCGGACATAAACGTGAAGTCGACCTTCGCCGGAACGGCGGACCTCATCCCTAAGCTCGACCAAGAGATCGAAGCCGGCGTGAAGAGTGCGGACGTGGTCATGCACGCATCGCCCGGATGGTTCATCGATCGCTACGAGCAGGACAAATTCGCCGCCCTGAAGGTTGCGCCGGAGCAGGCTGACGCCGGCTGGGAGGACATGCTCGGCGGTAACAGTTACGCCACGGTCCTTGCGATCCCCTTCACGATCTCGAGCACCGGCGACAACCCGACCTACACCGACGTCCAGTCCCTGCTCGACGCCCAGCCCAATGCCAAGCTCGGCCTGCTGGATCCCCACTCATCGGTGGCCGCAGCCTTTGCGTGGGACACGATCCGCCAAGAGTTCGGGGACGACATCCTGGACAAGGTCGCCAAGTCCAACTACGCCGTGGAATCGAGCAACACCCCGCTCGGCCAGTCGCTGGCAGCCGGATCATTCGACTACGGCTTCCCGGGGCTCGCCAGTGTGAGTACGCCCCTGGTCGCCAAGGGCGCGAAAATCACTGAGACCGTCCCCGAGAAGGCTGCCAGCGGGCCCCAGTACAACGCGGCCGTGATGACCACCGCTCCCCATCCGAACGCCGCATACGTCTTCGTCAACTGGCTCATGAGCCAGCAGGGCGGCGCCTCCTTCGTCAAGAACCTCTATCCCGCGGGCGTGCCCCTCGACGTGGAAGGTTCGGTCCCGTTCGACTCCATCAAGAGCTACGACCCGAAGGAGTGGACCAACGACAAGTGGAACGAGTGGATTGCGCAGTATTGGACACCCCGATTCGGCGGTTGAGCCGTAGTCCGGGCGGAGATCTCGCATGCCGGCCAGCAGACATCGTCCGCTGGCCGGCCGTCCGCCACCGTCGTTCAACCTCGACGTCGAGTCGAGGGGTCACAAGCTCAACGCACGTCAGCTCAACGCACGTCCAGTCCACGGCACGCATCAAAGGAGAGGCGAATGCCCAACGTATTGACGGACCCAGCGTCCACCGAGGACGCGACGGACACCAGCCGTCGGTCGCAGGTGGCACCGCCGGCACGTCGCCGCTCGCTTGCGGGCGCTCGTACTGCTGCACTCTGGTACGTCGGGGCCCTCGCGCTGGCGGGAGTAGTCGTCTGGCCGGTGCTGGTCTTCTTCGCGCGCCTTGGCGAGGATGGGGGCTCGGCCTTTGGCCGGCTGATGGACATACCCGACATCGGCTCGACGCTCCTGATGACAGGCGTGCTGGCGGCCGGGTCGACGGTCATCGGCGCGATTGCAGCCCTAGCGCTGGCCGTGGCAGCCACGCGTGTACCTGCACGGATGCGCGCATTTGCGGCGATCGTCCCACAAATTCCCCTAGTTATCCCTCCGGTTGCATTCGTCTACGGGTGGATCTTCCTGTGTGACCCCGAAGTCGGATACCTCAACTCGGTCCTCGACCTGATAGGTCTAGGTCCGATCAACATCTACACCGTGCCAGGCATCATCCTCTTCACCGCCGTCGACATGACAGGCATCATCTTCGCCTTCGTCTTCCCGCGGCTCATGGAGATCAACGGGTCCGTTCTCGCAGCGGCACGAGTCGCCGGCGCCTCGGGATTTCGCAGCTTCTCGACGATCACGTTTCCACTGCTGCGTCCCGGACTCGTTGCCGGCGTGGTGGTCTCGTTCCTCATCTGCATGGGGCAGTTCACGGCTCCGCTGTTCCTGGGGACCAGGGAGAACATCAAGGTGATCTCCACCGAGATCTTTCGACTCCGGGAAGGCTTCCCCATCGACTACGCACTGACTGCGGCGCTGGGCCTGCCCCTCCTTGTCTTCGGAGTCGCGGCGATCATCGTCCAACGACGAGTCGTGGGCGATCAGCGACGCTATATCACCCAGAGTTCAGGGCGAGGCATCACCCGCACCGACTCCCGCAAGGCAGCCGCATTCGTCCTGGGCTGGGCAATCTTCGTCATCGGCCTTCCTATTCTCGCCATCATTCGAGTCGCCTTCTCCCCCTTCTGGGACGGCAACCTGACCAGGTTCACGTTCACGATGGAGAACGTCTGGGCAATCGCAGGCAACCCAGACCTGGTCAGTTCCATCGTCAACAGCCTCGTGGCCTCGTTCCTCGCGGTGCTGTTCGTCATCCCCTTGGGGTTCGTCACCGCCCTCGCGTTGAGTGGAGTCATCACGGCGCCCAAGCCGGTGGTGAAGACGCTGGACTTCATCTTCATCGCCCCTCTCGCAGTGCCACGAGCACTGCTGGGCATGGTCATTGTCTACGTCTTCATCCGTCCACCGTTCTCGCTCTACGGGTCGCTGGCGCTGTTCGTCATCGGCTACGCCTTCATCGCCCTGCCCTTCGCGCTGCGATCCCAGTACTCGAGCCTCATCGGCGTGGAGAAGTCGCTGTTCGAGGCGGCCCGCGTGGCAGGCGCGACTCAGGCCCGAATGATCGCGACCATCGCCCTACCCGTAGCTCGCAAGGGCGTCGCGGCCGCCCTGGCCCTCGCGTTCGTGATGCTGTCCAACGACTTCGCCGTTTCCGTCATGGTCCAGTCACCCGGGCAGCAGGTCATGGGGACCTTCCTCTACCAGCTCGGCCAGGAAGGCTCGGCACCAGAAGTTGCAGTGATGTCGCTCGTCATGACCGTGATCACCGCAGGAATCCTTGCCTTGACCCTTCGTATCGGCGGCAAGTCCGCATTGGAGAGTTTCTGATCATGCGCACCACCCACGCTGAAGAGGAAGTGCTGAACATGGACGCACCCACTGTCGACGGCGCCATCAGCGCGTCCTTGGCAGCTGTCGGCAAATCCTTCGCCGTCCGCGGCCGAACCGTCGACGCTGTCAGGAACCTCAACCTTGAGGTGAAGAAGGGCGAGTACGTCGTCATCGTCGGGCCAAGCGGCTGCGGGAAGTCGACGCTCATCCGCTGCATCGCTGGTCTCGAGAGCCCGACGACTGGCACGATCAGCATCGGCGACACCCCGGTCTACGACGCTGAGCGCTCGATCGACAAGAAGATCAACGATCGAAACGTCGGCATGGTGTTCCAGAACTACGCGTTGTGGCCCCACATGACAGTGGCCAAGAACGTCGAGTATCCACTCAAGATGCGCAAGGTCCCGCGGGCTGAGAGGCGCGAACGCGTCGCGAAGGTCCTGGAGGCGCTCGAGTGCACGGCGCTCGCCTCACGGCTGCCGGCGGAGTTGAGCGGTGGTCAGCAACAACGCATCGCTCTTGCGCGGGCGCTCGTCTACGAACCGGATGTCCTCCTTCTCGACGAGCCTCTGAGTGCTCTGGACGCACTGCTTCGGGTGTCCCTGCGGACCGAACTCCTGCGTCTGCACCGTGACCTGGGGTACACGGCCATCCACATCACGCACGACCAGGAAGAAGCTCTCGAGATGGGCGATCGCGTGGTGCTGATGCGTGAGGGGCGTATCGAGCAGATCGGCCCGCCCGCCGAGGTCTACGCCCATCCGGTGTCGCCGTACGCCGCGAACTTCCTCGGCGTACGGAACAAGCTGACTGTGACGAAGGCCGACGGCGGGCTTCGGCACGGCGAAGGACCGATCCGCGGCACCGAAGGCCTCGCGGCAGCCGCCACGGGCGATGACGAGCTCCAGCTCTTCGTCCGCGCGCGCGACACGCACGTGCACCGCGCCGGCGCTGAAGCCCCGCTACAGACGGGGGAGCTCGAGGTGGAGGGGACGCTCGCTCAGGTCGTCCTGGGAGAGGGTGGTCGGCGCCAGTACGTGGTCGAGGTGGGCGGTCGGCTCTGGTTCGCCCAGCATGCGGAGGCAACCGATCTCGCCCCTGGTGAGAGCGTGAAGGTCCGCTCGCCCGCCGACCTCACGCTGCTCTACGAAGGCGAGACGCTGATCGACCAGTAGGTTGGCGGCGCGTCACGAGCCGCGCATGTGCGTCGTCCCTATCACCTGGCTGGACGTCATCGAGGTCGCGGTCGCTCTTCGGCAACACCTCATTCGTGCAGGACGAAGTCGCCTACCTCGGGGGTGCGCGACGGGCTTGCGGGTTGCGGCGCTGGAGCGAGCGTTCGTCGGATGTAGACCACGACCTGCCGTGCTGGTCGGCCAAGCGCAGGTTCCCGACGTGGGCCTCAGCCTCGGCGGGTTCACGGTCTGGAGGCGACGGTGACGGGGAAAGGCAAGCGGCGATCGGACGCGCCCCTCATGCATGCGCGCGATCAGGATCCATCGTCTCGACGCCGAAGGCGTAGCTCACCGTTGCGCCTTCGACCGAGAGGCTGGCGGCCTCGGCCTCCACGGCACGGTCAGAGACCACGGCGCGGCTGCGCTGCTGGTGCTGGTACTCGCCCCATGAACCGACCATGAAGTCCTCGATGAACACATCGACCGCCA
Source organism: Actinomycetales bacterium (assembly GCA_047974565.1). Lineage (GTDB taxonomy): Bacteria > Actinomycetota > Actinomycetes > Actinomycetales > CAWJMD01 > JBDIAG01. The sequence continues at coordinate 17,416 of JBKECN010000011.1, read as the reverse complement.
CGCTGTCCTTGAGCAGTTTCCATCGCATCGCACCGGATCGAAGGCGTATGCGCCGCAACCGGTGCATCACTTCCAGGAACTCGGTGCGCGACTCCTGGGGGACGGTGTAGTGCACACGTACCCACACCTCCCCGCCCACCTGTTCGGGAGTGATGTGGAGTTCGGGAGCGTGCCATCCGCGGACCGACGACCGATCGACGTGCTCGAGGTCCTTGAGCGGCCAGGTGACGGTCAGGATGGCACCGGCCGCCAACAGGGTTGCCCCCACGGCCAGTGCCCAGCGGACGTCGAACACGCTGGCCACCACGCCCAGCGCCAGCGCGCCGACTCCCTGGCCCCCCAGGTTGGCCACGAGGAGCATCGCCATCCCGCGGGCGCGAACCCAGGCCGGCAAGTAGAGCTGCATCCCGGCCTGAATGGTCGCCAGGGCGGTGGTCCACGCCCAGCCCGTCAGCACGACCGCAGCGGCGAGCAAGGGGAGGTTCGTGGCCAGCGCGCACAGCAGAGTGCCGATCCCGGCAGTTACGAAGCCCAACCCCACCATGCGGTTCGAGGTGGTCCTGCGGCGCAGGCGAGTGAGGGTGATGGCACCGAGGACGGCCCCGGCTCCCTGTGCCGCCAGCATGAGGCCCAGTTGGGTCGAGTTGGCGCCCAGGTTCGCGGCGAGCAGTGGCAACAAGCCCATCAGTCCACCGACGCCAGCGGTGAACCACAGGCCTCGCGCGATGATCTTCAACGCTTGGGGCGAGTGCCGGACGTACCTGAAGCCGCTCCACACGGCCGGCATGAATCGTTCGCGATCGTCGTTGACGGTCCGCTGGCCTCCCCATCGGAGCATCATGAGCAGAAGTAGCACTGTCGCCGGGATCGCGCTGGCAAATGCCATGCCGACGCTGCTCGCCGCGATGATGAAGCCGGCCAGGGCTGGCCCGGCGACGCGCGTTGCATTGGTGGCAATCGCGAGGAGGGCGGACGCGGAGGGAATCGAGGGTCTCTCGACGATGTCGGGAACCATTGAGCTGAAGGCGGTGTAGGTCGGCGGAATACATGCGGCCAGCAAGGCAAGGCATATGAACAGCCCAGGTGCGCTCAGGCGTCCCGTGAGAGCGAGTGCCGCGAGCAGTGCTTCGATGACGAGAGCGACGGTCTGGGCAGCCAAGATCATCCGACGCCGGTCGAGATTGTCGGCAAGAACGCCGGCTGGCACCGCAATGAGTGCCATCGGAACGCTGACCGCCACCTGGACGAGGGGCACCAGTGGCGGCCCGCCCGGGGTCGAGACCAAATACCACTGTGCCGCCAGCGGGATCATGTACTGCGCGAGGAAGGCGGAGGCGACACCGATCCACAGCACGGCGAAAGCGCGCTGGCGCATGGGTGTCAGGAGCGAGTGGGAGGTGCCTCTCGGGCTTGTGGCGGCTGCGTCACTCCCCATGGGTGTCTGACCCTTCGTCTCGCGCGCAGCTTCACGACCTAGCGCCTCTCGGACTGTCGGTACGAGAATACGTTCGCGAAAACCATATGTCGAACGCCGGCTAGGTGATGGGTGCGCAGGCGGACGCCCGGCTGCGGCCGATCCGGCGCACCAACATGTGCCGGATCGCATCCCGTGGTGAACAGGTCGTCATTCCCGGGAAGGCCAGTTCCGTGTCTGGGTCGTCCAGTTCGGGTTGTCGCAGAAACCGCACGGATCGCCCAGGATGTAGCGCGCGGATCCACGATCATTCCCCAGGGTCAGGCCCAGCCACTCGACCGTGATCTGGGCGCTCAGGTGCTGTGTCTCGAGCGAGGTGAAGGTTCCCTCATGTCCGAGGTAGGCATGCTCCGCCTGGAAGAGCGGGGCCGTCAACGGCAATGCCCAGTCTGCTTGCTGGCCGGGGTAGGCGATGTCGCTGGGGCCGCCGATGATCCAGGCGAGTGGGATATCTAGCTTCAACAGGTCCTCACGCAGTGGCTGCGCAGACCCGACAAGCGGGCTGCTGGCTGTGTTGAACCCGATCACGCTGTCGACCCGCGAGTCGGCGACTGCCGTGGCGAACGCGGTGACCCCGCCGCAGGACCACCCAGAAACGGCCACCTTTCGCTCGTCGATCCTTTTGTACAGGTAGCTTCGCTTGTCGTGATCGGCACTCTCTGCCCAGTCGATGGCAGCTCGCATCAGCCCGGTCGGACCGCTCACAGCTTCGCGCGGGAACGTGCCTGCTCCAGCCGTAGCGGGAGCGGGCAGAGGGGTCCCCGGCGCGGGCGACAAGAGTGGTGACGTCTCGGTCACGCTGGGGTACCCAGGAAACGGGTCCGCGTCGATCGGAGCCTTGGCGATGACCAGGTATCCGGACGCAGCCACTTCTTCCAAGAACGGGCGGACGATGCTGTTGTCGTTGACGCATCCGCCGTTCTCCCAGACAAAGACCGGGAGTTTGCCGCGCACCTTCTCGGGACGGAAGACTGTATGGGTCGGCAGACTTGCCGGCGTGTAGGCAATCACGCGCGTCTGCTCGGCGGGGTGTTCGCGCGCCATGGCCGGGGTCCGTGCGCTGGACGCCGTGAGATCTGCTGCCGAGCCGCTTGCGGCGCCGGTGCCGACGAGCACCGCAGCCATACCAATGGCGGTGAGCAGGCTCCGTCGCAAGCCGAGTGATACGCGAGAACTGATCATCGGATCCTCACTTCGTCGTGGGCGGGGCCGGAACTATGTCCTGGATCAGATGGACCGAGGATGTGCGACACTAGTGGAGTTCTTACATGCGAGCAATACTTCGTATATAGGAACGCCTCGGTCCACTGGAAGGGAGATCACGTGTACGCGACGCGCGCCGCGGTCGTGCGGGAGGGTTCCGACAGATTTGAGATCGCCGAACTCGACGTGGACGAACCGGGGGATGGCGAAGTCCATGTCAGGTATGTCGCAGCGGGTTTGTGCCGCTCCGACCTGCACTTGATCGACGGTCACATCGTTCCGCGGTTCCCCATCGTCGGTGGGCACGAGGTCTCTGGGATAGTCGAGGCCGTCGGCGTCGGGGTGACTCGCGTGAACGTGGGGGACCATGTGGTCTGCAGCTTCGTTCCTAGCTGCGGGACATGCCGATACTGCGCGACCGGCCATCAGAATCTGTGTGACTTGAGTGCTCATCTCATGCGGGGGGAGATGGCGGACGGGACCTTTCGATTCCACAAGGACGGGACGGACTACGGCGCCCTGTGCATGCTCGGCGCCTTCTCCGAGCGAGCCACACTCTCGCAGCATTCGGTCGTGAAGGTCGACGACTGGCTACCGCTGGACGTCGCCGTCCTGGCGGGGTGCGGCGTGCCCACGGGATGGGGTACGGCAGTGCACACCGGGGCGGTCAAGCAGGGTGACACCACGGTCATCTACGGCGCAGGTGGCATCGGAATGAACGCAGTTCAGGGAGCGGCCTACTCGGGCGCGAGGTTCGTCATCGTCGTCGATCCGGTCGAGTTCAAACGGCAGAAGGCCCTCGAATTCGGTGCGACTCACGTCTTCGCCGACCCGCACGAAGCCTGGGACAAGATCAACGAGCTCACCTGGGGCCAGTTGGCCGACCAGGCACTCGTCACGGTCGGCGAGGTCGACGAAGAGGTCATCACCAATGCCTTCAACGCAGTGGGCAGGAGGGGGACGGTAGTGGTCACCGGGCAGGCCCATCCGGACGCCAAGACAATCCAGATCCCGAGTGCGCTTCTCGTCCGCAGCGAGAAGGTGATCCGCGGATCGCAGTTCGGGTCCAGCAATCCTCAGTACGACATCGTGAAACTCTTGCGTCTCTACAACGCCGGCAAACTCAAGCTCGATGAGCTCATCACGAAGAGATACACCCTCGATCAGGTGAACGAGGGCTTCCAGGATCTTCGCGACGGTCGGATCATCCGCGGTGTGATTACCTTCGACTGAGCCGAGGCCAAGGGCAGGCTCACCAGTCGGTGCAGGGTGGAACCTGACTCCGAGGCGCAGGGGCAGCGCGAACGACGAAAGACTGGGTCTGTACAAGAACGACGAAAGACCGGGTCCGTACAACGGGGGCCGTCTTCCCGTTGTACGGACCCCTCGGCAGCCAGGCGCCCGCAAAGCCCTACTGGAACCGAGCCTTCAGGCTCTCTACCCGCTCGTGGTCCTTCTCCTTGCGCTCGGCGCGCTTGTGCTCGCGCATCGCCTTGCGCGCGGCCTTGCGGGCCTCGTCCGCGGCCTCCTGCTGCGCCTCGAGCTCGGAGATCAACTCCTCCCGCGGAGCCCGGGAGATGGTGCCGCCGAAGCTCTGCACGAAGGTGTCCAGCGGGCCCGGGTCGCTCTCCGACACGTCCGCGACGATGGCATTACCGCCCGGTGGGACGGAAGCGGCGAATCGGGTGATCAGGTCCTCGCCGTTCTCCAGCCGGTCCGAATCCACCAGGGCGCCGGTGGCCGCTCCCACCGTCCAGCCCAGCAGCAGCCCGAGCGGGCCACCGAGTACGCCGATCAGCATGCCGATGAGCGATCCACCGAGCATGGCGTTCCCGGCCCGCGTGTCGTCGCCCTCCTGCAGGGTCAGTCGACCGGACGCGTCGCGCTCGACCAGGGCCGAGACGGTGACCGAGTTGCCGAACGTTCCCTGACCGAGCTTGGAGTAGGCCTCGTAGGTAACCGAGTTCTCCGGGAAAGTCATGATCGCGACGTTGTCCACCACCGTGGGCACCCCTTCTTGTGCGAGTGAATATTTGCGTTTCGAGTCTCGCAGCAATCGACCCGCGGTGGTGTGGTCGGGATGTGGTAACTCGTTCAAATCTAGGCGCTTTGCCGGGTCTGCCGCGATGGGCGCTGTCCACTCGGCCTGCCCCCACAGAGCACCGCCTTCGAGCACGGCCCCAACCGGTCCGGCAGCGAGCCTCGATCGGAGACTGCCAGCCCCGCGCCAGCGCCTTCCCAGGGTTTTCTCAGCGGCCCGCCCGACAGTGATCGAGAGACTGCCCCGACGTGTCGACATCGCCCTGGCCGTGTGTGAAGTCATCTGATCACCGGTCGACCGACCTGACACCCAGGACGGCCTCGCCCACCAGCCAGCCGGCCTATCCATCGAGCGACCCGCACATCCGACAACAACCCAACCGCCCCAGGCCCACCGCAGCAGGAGCAGAGGCCGTCCCGCGACAGGAGAGACAGATGTCCCACACCCCTGCCAGCCGCGCCATCAGCCGCTGGTCCCGGATCGGGCTGGGAGTGGCCGGGGTGGCCGCTGCCGCCATCACTGTGCAACTCGCCGCCGCCCAAGCCGGCGTCCAGGACTTGTCGACCAGCCTGGTCGGGCTGGCAACCGGTCAGGGCCTCACCTCGTCTCAGGGTCCGTCCACCCAGGCCGCGCCCGACAGTGCCGGGTCGGACGACTTCACCCAGGTGCAGCCTGTCGCGCCCGCCCAGCCCCCGAGCGGCCGTGGCCGCGGTACCGGTGACGTCTTCGATGGCCAATCCAATGCCACTCAACCGAATGCCACCCAGCCCGGTGCCACTCAACCCAGCACTGGCCAGTCCAGCACCGGCCAGTCCAGCGGCGGCCAGGTGATGGGAGGCCGGTCAGCTCCGGGCGCCTCCACCCGCGGCTCCTGAACATTTCCCAGGAAGCATCCAGGTTCAGCCCAGCCAACGCCAAAGCTCGCCGTCGAGACTCTCAGTGTCACCAAGCAGCACATCACCACAGGAAGTCACCCGGCAGGAACCGCCCCGGCGGTCACCACCCGCACAGACTTCGGCACCTGCACAGACTCCGGCAGTCCCACAGACTCTGAGAGTCACTGACACGAGACAAGGCATCCCAGATATGAGTAACAAGGTTCCGGCCCGCACCGCCATCCGTCGGTGGACCACCCTGGCAATCGCCACCGCGAGCCTGGTGGGGGCCGGCGTCACCGGCACGCTGGCCACCACGGCGGCCACCTCGACCACGACGGCGGCGTCCAGCCAGTCGACCACCACGACCGCCAACGACTCCTCCAGCAGTTCCACCACCGGCTCCACCTCGAGCAACGACTCGTTCTCCCAGGTCAACTCGGTGAGCGGCTCGACCCAGTCCGCACAGACCTCCACGAGCGGATCATGACCGCGCTCGCCGATCCTGGTGTGGCCTTCATGATGGACGATCTGCCGCCCCGAGCCGGGTCGTTCAGCGCGATCGGCTGCGAGCACACGATCATCGCCCTGCGACCCGACGCTCTCGAAGACGCGGTTGCTGTCGCGCAGGCCTACCTGGCCGGCCTCGACCTGGCCGCCTCCCGCTTCCGGGACGATTCCGAACTCTCTCGCCTCAACGCCCGAGCCCGCACCACCGACGTCACGGCCGTGCTCTCCCCCCAGCTGGCGCGCAGTCTGAGTGCGGCGCTGCGGGTCGCCCGGCTCACCAAGGGCCTGGTGGATCCGACGGTCGGAGCCGCCTTGCAGGCCAACGGCTACGACGTCGACCTGGACGAGGTCCGGGCCCGGGTTCCCCGCGCGCCCGGCACCGCGGTTCCGGCCACCGGCTGGGACCGGCTCCTCTTCGACCCGTCCAGCCGGCTGCTCACGATGCCGGCCGGCACCGTCCTCGACCTGGGCGCCAGTGCCAAGGCACAGGCAGCGGACCATCTGGCGCACCTGCTCAGCGCCTCCCTGCCCGGCGGTTTCCTGGTCAATCTCGGCGGCGACATCGCCGTCGGTGGCGACGTACCCCCAGGCGGCTGGCAGATCGGCGTCGAGGATTCCACCGGACGCACCCTCCAGGTGGTGACCAGCCACGGACAGGCACTGACCACCTCCTCCACCCGGCATCGCACCTGGCAGACCAGCCAGGGCACCGCCCATCACATCGTCGATCCGCGCACCGGGCAGGTCAGTGATCCGGTCTGGGCACAGGTCACCTGCTGTGCGGCAACGGCCTTGGAGGCCAACGCCGCCACCACTGCCGCCATCGTGCTCGGCGAAGCCGCGCCCCTGTGGCTGGCCTCGCACGCACTGCCAGCCCTGCTGATCCCGGCGGACGACACCCAGCCTCCCGTCCGCATCGGCGGATGGCCCGCGGAAGGACTCTCATGAACGAGTGGCTCTGGTACCTCTCGCGAGCCACCGGACTCGTCTCGCTGGTCCTGCTCACCGTCGTCCTCGTGCTGGGCGTGGTGTCCACCACCTCCGAGCGGTCGCGGCTGACCGCCGTGGGCAATGGCGTGCACCGCACCCTCGCGCTCGGGATGACGGTCTTCCTCATCGGGCACATCGTCACCGCCGTCGTCGAGACCTACGTGAACATCGACTGGATCTCGGCCTTCGTCCCGTTCACCGCCGGTTACGAGCCGATCTGGGTCGGGCTGGGCACCATCGCCTTCGACCTGCTGCTCGCGGTGGTCGCCACCTCGCTGCTACGCCATCGACTCCCGGACGTGGTGTGGCGCTCGGTCCACGGGCTCACCTGGGCGTTGTGGATCGTGGCCGTCGCCCACGGCTTCATGATGGGCACCTCCGACCAGCCTGTGCTGCGGGGGATCAGTATCGGCTGCGGCCTGGTCGGCCTGGCCGCAGCGGGCTGGTGGGTCTCGCGAACCACCAGAGACACCCGTCGACGTGACCTGGTATCGGCTCAGGAGTGGCGATGAACGTGCTCGATCTACCCCATCCCTCCACCCCGGCCACCCCGGGCGACGACCTGGTCAGCCTGCTGCACGCCGCCGGCCTAGACGGTCGCGGCGGCGGCGGCTTCTCCACCGCGACCAAGATCGAGCAGGCCCGCCGATACCGGGCCAGGCTCATCGTCAACGGCTGTGACGGCGAGATCGGCGCGGACAAGGACACCGCGGTGCTGACCCACCGGCTCGACGAGGTGCTGCGCGCCGTGGCCCTGGTGGCCGCACCGTCGGCGCGGTTCGCCGTGCACCGGGACTCACCGGTGGCGGGCCACCTGCGGCGCAACGGGCTCGACGTGCTCGAAGTGCCGGACCGGTACGTCTCCTCCGAGGCAAGCGCTCTGGTGTCGCTGGCCGCGGGGGGCGACGCCCGTCCGTTGGCCAAGCGCACTCGCCTCGTCCAGGGCGCGGTGACCGCGTCGTCCAGGCGGTTGCCGCCGACGCTCGTCCTCAACGCCGAGACAATGCTGCGCATCGCGCAGATCGCCGAGCACGGACCCCAGTGGTTCCGGGCCCAGGGCACCCCGACCGAACCCGGCCCCCGGCTGGTGACGATCGGTGGGGCCGTGCGCTCCCCGGGTGTCTTCGAGACGACGGCGGGCGCCGACCTGGCCGCGGTGCTCGACGCCGCAGGCTTCGCCGGAGGCCACGTGCACGCCGGTGGCCTGTCCGGCGGCTGGGTGCCGGCCCACGCCGTGCCCTCGACCACCTGGTCGGGCGAGGGGCTGGCGCCCTTCGGCGCCGGTATCGGCGCGGGCACCCTGCACGTGCTGGACGAGGGCGCCTGCCCACTCAGTTACGTCAGCACGCTCGCCCGGTACGCCGCCGGCCAATCAGCCGGGCAATGCGGTCCGTGCATGTTCGGCCTGCCGGCCGTCGCCGAAGACCTGCACCTGGTGCTGGGGGGCGACGCTGCGGCTCTGGCCCGCCTGCGCCATCGGATCGCGAATCTGTACGGCCGGGGCGCCTGCCATTTCCCCGATGGGGTGGCGGCCCTGCTGGCAAGCACGCTGACCATCTTCGAGCCGGTGGTGCAGGCACACCTGGACCGCCGGTGCCGCCTCGACCACTCCGGCCAACGACCCTTGGGAGGGCAGCGATGAGCCTGCAGATCGGACCAGCCCGCCGCCTCGATGAGGTGGTCGTGGACCGGGTGGCCTGCGCCGGGCGAGGCGTCTGCGCCGAACTCGCGCCGAACGACTTTCACCTCGACGAATGGGGCTACCCGTACGAATCGGCGGTGACAACGTCCAAGGGCGATGCCCACCTGTTGATCCGTTCGTGCCCGGCCCGGGCCCTCTACCGCCGCCGCGACCGCTGACCTGAACGGCCCTGCGGGGTCATGCGGGCGCCCTTGGCGCCCGTGCCCGCGCGGTCAACGGACCCGGGAGAAGTGACTTCCCGACTTACAGCTTGGCTTCGCGCTGAGTTGGCACCCGGTCGAGGATCCGTTCACCTTCACAGATGCTGCGAGCCAGTTCCTGCGCGGGGACGGGCCCACCGAACAGCCGACCCTGGACCAGGATCAGCCCGATCTCCTCGGCCATCCGCTCCTGCTCCACCGTCTCGACTCCCTCGATGACGACGTCCAACTTCAGGCCACGGCACATCTCCAGCACGCCGCGGATGATCCCGGCGGTGGCTGGTTCGTGCATGTCACGGGTGAGCGACCGGTCGATCTTGACGGCCGAGACCGGCAACTTGGTGAGGTAGCTGACCGAGGTGCTGCCGGCCCCGAAGTCGTCCACGGCGATCCGGACCCCGCCCTCGACGAGCCGGGCCATCGCGATCGCGACGGCTCCGTCGGCCTTGACGCTGATGGATTCGGTCAACTCCAGCACCAGTTGGTGTCGCGGCAGCCCATGGCGGGCCAGCAGAGCGAACACCTGATCCGGGAAGTCAGGAACCCTCAGCTGCAGGGCTGAGACGTTGACGTGCAGCACCCGCTCGGTGCCCAGCAGGTCCTCCCCGATCGCCTGGGCGATCGCCCGCTTGAGGATGGACATACCGAGGTCGTCGATCAGGCCGACCTGTTCGGCGACGGCGATGAACTCTCCCGGTTCCACCACCCCGAACTCCGGGTCCGTCCACCGGGCCAGCGCCTCCAGCCCGGCCACCTGCCCGGAGTGGATGTCCCAGATCGGCTGGTAGTGCACGTCCACGTCCGAGACGTGCTCGCGCAGGCGCACCTCGATGTGCTTGGTGCGGTGGTACTCCCGGTGCAGCGAGTCGTCGAAGACCTGCACTCGGTGCTTGCCGCTGGTCTTGGCCAGCCGCATCGCCTGGCCCGCCTGGCCCAGCGCGGCCCGAAGGTTGTTCGGGGTGCGGGGTGGAGGCAGGTGCCGTACCCCGACACTGGCCCCGACGTTGAGCCGACTCACCCCGGTGACCTTGGTGGTGGCGTCGTCGATGGCATGCATTAGGCGGGCGGCCGTCGCCTCGGCCTGTTCGGGCGAGCCGGGAACGACGACGGTGAACTCGTCACCGCCCATCCGGAAGGCTTCGGAGCCGGTTCCCTCAATGGTGGTGCGCAGCGCCACGGCGACCTGCTTGAGCAGCTTGTCCCCGGTGGTGTGCCCAAGCAGGTCGTTGACGTCCTTGAAGTGGTCCAGGTCGAGGGTGACCACACTGACCGGTTGCACCACCCCCTGCTCGCCGATCCACTCGTCCAGGCTGCGGCGGTTCGGCAGCCCGGTGAGCGGGTCGTGCAGCGCCTGGAAGCGCAGATCGTTGGTCAGCCGCCGAGACCGAACGGTCTGCAGGACGTCGCGTGCGGACAGCGAGACGATGTAGACGACGATGCACACCCAGGTGATGGGCTCGACGCTGCCGTCCAGGGTCAGCGAGGCGATGGCCACCAGGGTCAGCAGGCCGGTCAGACCGGCCACGGCAGTGACCCGGCGAGTCTCTGCCTCGCCGGGCATGGCCAACGGCGACTCGGCCGTCGCCGAGCGGCGGACCTGCCAGATCAGCACGGTGAAGGCGAGCGTGGTGAGCAGGTTCGCGGTCCACCGAGGGAACCCGGTCAGCGCGGTGTACATGTCGAAGAGTGCACAGAACAGGACGGGTAGAGCGGCCAGGATCAGCCACATGAAGTGCGGCTCAGGCTCGCGGGTGCCGCTCTGGAAGATGAGAGCGCCCAGGATGCTCACGACGATGACGACGGCCAGGATGAGATTCTGCGACACATCGTCCGGATGATCGATCTTGACGAAGATCCATTCCCACAGCAGGGCGATCGAGACCGCGCTCATCTGGATGCTCTCCAGGATGGCCTGGCGGAAGAGCAGCCGGTCAACCATTCGACCGAACCGGATCACCATGGTGGCGCTGCTGGTGGCCAGGGAGACCGCCCCGACGACGAGTAGCGTCCAGGCCCGTTCTTTGGGTGAGGACAGCACGTCGAAACAGGGCAGGATGAGCGCGACCGCCACGGCGAGCAGGGCGTAGGCCGCTCGGTGCAGGTGGATGGCGTGTTCGCCCTCTGCTCGGCGCATCAGCAGGAAGGCGTGGATGAGCTGCGGGACCAGGAATCCGGCTGCGAGGTAGGCGCTCACATCGTGCCCGCTGAGCCCGAACATGGCGATAAGGCCAGCAACAAGAATGCTGCTCAGCGGTAGTAGCCAGCCAGCGCCGGCACCGGCACGTGCGGACATGGAGTAAGAATCGATCCTCGCGCGGGTTTTCTTGATCGTGATCACTCGTGCCGCGTCGAAATGGTCGCGGTGGGTGAGATCGAAGGCGGGGCGACGTGTCAGATATGCGGCATTCAACGGGAACATAAGCCCGCATTGCCCATCTGCTACCCGTCAGTAACTTCTGAAGTGTGATCTAGATCACTTACTCGCGAGTTTAGGTGCGCGCAGGCCCGATCGACGGCGCGTCGCAGTTGTGCCGATCTGTGCCGATCGTCGGCAGGGCGGGGGCGGCCGGCAGCGTGCTTCGTCGATCTCGGCTGACTCACCTGACCGCGCCCGGGGCCGACCGTGACCGTGGGTGGCCTCGAGGGTGGCGGCGACCCCATCCGGCACCGGTGAACGGGCAGGGGTGTCACCCACGGTGACCGGTGCCGGCGCCCGGTCGCGTCCTGCGACGGCGAGCGGGCAGGTCGAAGACGGCTCCATCCGGTACAAGAAGGGCGTGGACGTTCAGCGCAAGCGCCAACTGTTGACGATCCTGGGGGCCGCGGGCATCGCCTCCGGCGTTCCAGCGCATGAGGTGGAACGGGACATCCGTGAGGCGGGCGCCCGGCTGGGCGCGCCGGGTGTGCAGGCCCAGGCGGGGCCGGGAGGCGTCGTGGTGTGTCTCGGGCAGGGTGGGCCGGCCACCTTCGAGACCGTCGAGGGCGGGCTGCGACTGGACCAGGCCGCGGACGCCGAGGAGATCCGGGCCCAGCTCGTGGCCGGTCGGCTGGACCCCGACGACGCGCTCGCCCAACTCACCGCCCTGCGGGCCAAGCCGCACCGATCCCCGGTCAGCGGGATGTACCTGGGTGGTTTGGCCGTGGGCACCGGGCTGGCCTTCATACTGCAACCCTCGCTGGCCGCCCTGGTGCTGGCGATCCTGCTGTCGCCGGTGGTGGTGGCTCTGATGCGGCTTACCGGGCGGGGCGTGCTCCCGACGGTGATGCTGCCGCTGACGGCCACCTTCGTCGCGGGCCTGGCCGCGTTCTGGGCAGCCGACCAGGGATGGCTGGTCGGGCCGTTGCGCAGCCTGCTGCCTCCGGTGGCGATGCTCCTGCCGGGCGCGACCCTGGTCACCGGGGTCGCCGAGTTGGTCTCGGGAGCAATGACCGCGGGTACGGCGCGGCTGGCCTACGGAGCGGTGCAACTGCTCATGTTCGCCGTCGGGGTGCTGGGTGCCGCCCGGCTGCTCGACGTTCCACCCAGCGACTTCGGCAACGTCCGCAGCGATGACTTCGGGGCCTGGAGCCTGGCGCTGGGGCTCGTCCTCATCGCGCTCGGCATCGCCGCCATGGAGGCGGTGCGCGTCCGGTTCGTCCCGTGGGTGATCCTCGTCCTGGGGCTGACCCTGCTTACCCAGCTCGCCGTTCAGGCGTGGCTGGCCGAGCCCTGGGCCGGCGGCTTCGCGGGCGCCTTCGTGGCCTAGCTCGCATCCTGGGCCCTGGCCTTGCGGGGGCCTCGGGTTCCTCGGCTGGTGCTCTTCCTGCCCAGCTTCTGGTTGGTGGTGCCCGGGTCGCTCGGGCTGGTGTCGGTGGCGCAGGTCAATGCGGCCGGCGCCTCGGCGACGGAGCTGACGGGCGTGGCCGGGCTGATGCTCGCGATCGCGGTCGGGATGGTGCTGGGCACCGGCACCGCCCGGATGATGCGCCGGGCCGTGCACGGCGTTCGCTCCGCGCGCGCCTGACCCCCTGGACGCGGAACGGTCGCGACGGCAGGGCCTACCCTGAACACGCCGAGCTCGACGCACAGCGAGGGGTAGGAGATCACGCCCGCATGGACAGACCCAAGGCCGTCTTCATCGACTTCGACGGGACCTACGCCGATCATGGGGTGGTCCCGCCCCCGCATGTCGACGCCGTGCATCAGGCCCGACTCAACGGTCACCGGGTCTTCCTGTGCACCGGCCGGCCCCGCTCGATGGTCCCCGACCGGGTGCTCGACGGGATCTTCGACGGACTGGTCTCCTCGGCCGGCGGCTACGCGGCGGTCGACGGACAGGTGCTGTGCGACGTCCGGTTTCCGCCCGACCTGGGATCCAGGCTGGTGGCCAGCCTCGACCGGCACGACGTCCTGTACGTGCTCGAGGCTCCCGAGGCGATCTACGCCAGATCCGCCGACAAGGCGCGGCTGTTCAGCATGCTCGGCGACGCCCTGCAGACCGAACAGGGACGGCGGGATCTGCTCGCCAGGCTGGTACTCAAGGACGACCTGAGCACCCAGTCCTACGGGAAGATCACCTGCTTCTCCTCCGACACCCCGCTGCGCGTGATCGCCGAGGAGTTCGCTCCGGACGTGGCCCTGCTGCCCAGTTCACTGCCCGACCTGGGGGACGGCGCCGGTGAGTTCTATCTGCCTCAGGTGAATAAGGCGGTCGGCATCGAGGTCGTCACCTCGGTGCTGGGGGTCGACCGCGCCGACGTGATCGCCATCGGGGACGGGCACAACGACGTCGAGATGCTCGAGTACGCCGGGACCGGTGTGGCCGTCGCGGGCGCCCCGGAGGTTGTGCTGGCCCACGCCTCCCTGGTGATCGCAGGTCCGCAGGACGGCGGCGTCGCACGAGCGTTCGTCGAACTGGGCCTGATCTGAGGACGAGCGTGGCTGGCATCAGCCGTGCGTGGCGGCTGAGACCACGGTGAAGTCGACGCGCAGGGCATAACGCTCGGCCACGTACCTGCTGATCGTATGCTCCAGCGGCCGGTGGTTCTGATCCGTGATCGTGCGAGTCTCCACCAGGATCGCGGTGGCCGGGTCGACGCCCAGGACGGTGGCATCCGCGTCGGCGGTGGTCGCCGTGATCACCGACGATCCGAGAGTCGGTTCGTGCCCGCGCCGGCGAAGTTCCTGATGTAGCGACGCGGTCTCCAGGTCTGTCTCGAGCAGATCGTCCAGATGGCCTGGGAAGACCGCGTACTCGATGGCGATCGGGACGTCGTCCAAGAGTCGAACCCGCGTGATCGCCACCACGCTGGCCGCGGGTTCGTCGAGTCCGAGCGCTGCCTTTTCGACTGGGGTGGCCCGACGTGTCGTCGCCGCGACCGTGCGCGATCGCGGGGTCCTGCCTTCGGCCAGCGCTTGGTCGTGGAAACTGAGCAGGGTGCTGACCCCGCGCTGCGAGGCGGGCTTGCGCACGTAGGTGCCACGCCCAGGGACCCGCTCCACCAGACCGTCGCGCTCGATGCGGTTCATAGCGGCGCGGATGGTCATCCTGGCAACGCCGAACTCCGTCGCCAGGGCAGGCTCGGAAGGGAACAGGTCGCCTTCAGTTGCCTGATCCAGTCGACGTCGCAATTGTCGCTCGATCCGCTCATATAGCGGCACTCCGACCACATCACCTCCCGGGGGGATCCAGAGCCACTTGCCCTTTCCCCGCCTGACGCCTAGTCTAATGCTGTCTAGACAGGCTAGACAGAAGTGCTGGACAAGGGATTCGGTGCTCCGGTGAGACCGGCCAGCCCTCCTGCACCCGGGCCGGTCTCACGTCTCCCGCGTGTCGGGAGCGAGCCCGGTCTGTGCGGAACCAGGCGCAGATTCGGAGCTGGGCGGAGATTCGTAGATGCCCGCTGCCCACACATTTGACAGATCCAGGGAGTAGTAATGACCGGAACGTTCACTGAGTCCCCGCGCGACTACTCCCGCTGGGATGGCCCGCTGCCCGCGGTCCCCGACGTGGCCGCCATGATCGATCACTCGTTGTTGCGACCCGAGTTGACGCGCAGCGAGGTCGACGCGGGGCTCGATCTGGCCATGAACTACCACGTCGCCTCGGTGTGCGTGCGACCGAACGACGTCCTTCACGCCGCTCGTCGCCTGGCCGGGAGCACAGTGTTGGTCGGCAGTGTTGTGGCCTTTCCTCATGGGAGCTGTACCACCGCGACCAAGGTTCTTGAGACCACTGCATTGATTGCGGACGGGGCCGACGAGGTGGACATGGTGCTCGACATCAGCCGGCTTCGCGATGCAGACACGGCCTTTACCCGGTGCGAGATTGCGGCGGTGGTCGAGGCCGCGCGAGGCCGCTGCGTCAAGGTGATCTTCGAGAACCATCACCTCAGCCAGGAAAGCAAGGCTGCCGGCTACCGAGTGGCCGAGCAGGCGGGGGCGCGGTTCGTGAAGACCTCGACCGGCTTCGCACCCGGCGGCGCGACCGCCGCGGACGTCGCGCTGATGCGGGCCACGGTCTCACCGGCTGTCCAGGTCAAGGCCGCGGGCGGGGTTCGTAGTCTGGACGCCCTGCTGGCGTTGAACCGGCTGGGGGCCACTCGCTTCGGGGCCACCGCCACCGCCAGCATTCTCGACGACTTGACCGGGCGGCTGGCCGGTAAGTCGCCAGCCACCCATGGTGAGTATGGAAGTGGGTACTGATTGGAAGTGCTCGACGATCGAAGGAGCGCCTCGGCGCGGGATGCGGTCGCCGTCGGCCCGCCCTGAGCGTGCCTGCCGACGGGACCTGGCCGTTGCTGGGCGGCACCCAGGTATCCTCCCGTCGGCTCGATAGCAGGGATCGCTCCTGTCCACGCAGTAACGCCTCACCGGCGCGTCCCCCGCCGGGCTGGGCGTGGCCGGTGTCAGTCTCGTCAGATGCCGGTTCAGGACTGGGAACGACGCACGGAGATCCCTCTCATCCTGCTCGCGGTGGCCTTCACGGTGGCCTATGTCTGGCCGGTGCTCGATCAGGAGTTGGAGCCGGGGCTGCAATCCTTCTTCACCACGGTGTCCTGGACGGTCTGGGGAGCCTTCGGTGTCGACCTGGCCATCCGGTTGTATCTGGCCGACGACCGCCTCGGCTACGCCAAGGCCCACTGGTACGACGTGGCGCTGGTGCTGCTACCGCTGCTCAAACCGCTGCGGCCGCTGCGGTTGCTGGCCCTGGTGCGGATTCTGGACCGATCGGCGTCGGGGTCGCTGGCGGGCAAGGTCTTGGTCTACATCACGTTCGTCACCACCGTCGCGGTGTTCCTCGGGGCGGTGGCCGCGCTCGACGCCGAACGAGATGCCACGGACGCGAACATCACCACCTTCGGGGACGCGCTGTGGTGGTCGATGACCACCGTCACCACGGTCGGCTACGGCGACAGGTACCCGGTCACCCTGGAAGGCAGGCTGGTGGCGGTTGTCCTCATGGTGTTGGGAATCGGTCTGGTCGGATCGGTGATCGCCTCAGTGGCCACGTGGATCATGGCCCGGGCCGGGCATCCGAGCGATACGCCCTGATTCCGACCGCGCCGGCCGCGCGTGAACCACCGTGGTCCTGTAAGGCTTTCCGGTCCGGCTGTGGCAGGCTGGCCCGCATGTCACGGGTGATTCACTTCGAGATCCACGCCGAAGACGTCCAACGCGCCGTCGCCTTCTATCAGCGGGTCTTCGGGTGGCAGGTCCAGGACTGGAGCGAGTACGCGGGCATGCCGTACTTCGGGGTCACCACCGGCGAGGACGAGGCCGGCATCAACGGGGCCATCATGCAGCGACAGTCCGCCAACATGCCGGTCGGTGGGCCGGTGGCGGGTGCGGTGCTCACCATCGGATCGGACGACTTCGACGCCACCGCAGCCGCGATCGAAGCCGCCGGTGGCACCGTGGCACTGCCCAAGCATGCGTTGCCTGGGATGGCCTGGCAGGGCTACTTCCACGACACCGAGAACAACGTCTTCGGAGTACACCAGCCCGACCCCGACGCCGCCTGACAGCAGTTCACCGGCCCGCGCGTACCCACGGGTCGACCATCGAGCGCCCGGGCTTGCGCGTGGTGAGCGGTGTCTCCAGGGCGCGAGCCCAGTCCGGCTAAGACCTGGGTGACGCAGTTGTTACCCGCTGATCAGGTTCCCGACACGGGATTCCCAGGTTGGTTGTGTACGTTCGAAACACACCCTCGTCTGATTTGGACGAAATACAGGAGGACTCCATGTTCGACACGATTCAGGGCCTTCCCCTCCACCCGTTGGTCGTGCACGCGACCGTCGTGCTCGTCCCGCTGGCTGCGTTGCTGCTCATCGCGGCTGCGGTGAGTCCAGCCGTGCGTCGTCGAGCCGGGTGGCTCACACCCGCGCTGGCGGTGGTGGCTTTCATCCTCGTGCCGATCACCGAGCAGGCGGGTGAGAGTC
>JBKECN010000041.1:0-31821 GCA_047974565.1 Actinomycetales bacterium | reverse complement strand
TGCCGGTCAGGGTGGTGGTACCGGTCGGGGTGACCAGCGTATCGCCGGGCTGTAGGTCACCGGCGGTGACCCAGCCCCGGTCGTGGACCATGAACGGGTGGTCCGGGGTGGTGGTGACCACCTCCCCGTCGATGGTCAAGTCCACCAGGGTGTGGCTGTCCCGCACGTACGTGGCGATGACGGGGTGGAGTTCGTCGGTACCGGTGTCGGTGTTGCGGGACCACACCTTGTCCCCGACCCGGACCTGCTCGATCGGCACGTCCCCGCGCTCGGTCCGTACCAGTGTCCCGGCCACGAAGCACGTACCACCCGGGGTCGGGCACCGACCACCCCCGCAACCGGTGCCAGCACCAGACACCCCCGGGGCCTCATCAGCCGCGCGGGTGGCGGACCCCGCGCGGGTGGCTGCCCGCCCGGCCAGGCCACCGGTCAGGGCCCCTAAACCGGCCGCGGCCACCACCCCACCCAGCGTGTGGTCCCCGTCCCCGGCCAGGTAGATCCCCACACCTGTGGCAGCCCCCACCCCGGCACCGATGGTGGTCCCCGAGGCACCCAGGCGAGACCAGTTCCCCACCCCGATGGTGGCGGCCACCCCGGACAACCCGGCCTGTGCCCAGTTGACCTCACCGGTCAGCACTTTCTGCAGCAGGACATCGGCCCCGGCACCGATCATCCCGGCCCCCAGCAACGACCCCCCCGGCACGCCCGCGCTGATCACCGCGCCACCGATCACCAGGCCGGCACCGATCACCACGTCCTTGTTCTGGCTGAACCAGGTAGAGACGTCCTGACGGGCTTGACCACTGCCCACCCAGGCGGCCAACTCACCCCGGCCCTGAGCGGTGCTGGCCTTACCTACCGCCCAGCCCACGCCCAACCCGGCACTGGTCACAGCCTCCACCACCGGCGCCAACGCGGCTGTGGCCCCGGCCAGGGCATTGACCGTGCCTAGGTGCCCGCTCGAAGACAGTCCCAACTCCGCGAGCAGCGCCTGTTCCTGCTCGGGACCGGTGTCGGCCCCGGCCGGGACCCATTGCTGATGCCAGTCCCGGTACGTCGGGGCCAGCCAGGAGAACACCCCATCCGCCCCGGGAGTGGCCTGACACCCGGACGCGCCCTGACCGGGACAGTGCCCATCGGGGTCCACCCAGCCCAACGGATTGGCCAGCGCGTAGCCGTACCGGTTCATCAAAGCGGCCTGCCCGGTACGACGAGCCATCGTGTCGCGACTGGTGAACACGCCGGTGGCCGGGTCGTACCACCGCGCTCCCATCAACACCAGGCCGGTATCGGGGTCGGTCAGGTCAGATTGGAACCCAAGATCGCCGGCGACCTGCCCGGCCCGCACCGCCGGGCTACCGAACGCGTCGAAGGTGGCCTGGCCCTGCACCACCCCGTCGGTAGTGAACCCGGTCACCGCATCGGTGTGCTGGTTTGCCGCCACCAGCCGGGGACCGGCCCCGTCACCGCCCTGGCCCACCACACCCCCGGTGACAGGGTCGGCGATACCCAGCAATGACCCGTCCACATCCCGCCACATCCGTACCGGGTCACCCACACCAGATGCCTGCACTCTCACCGGATCCGGGTCGAGACCCCGGTACGAGAACACCTGCCCGCCCTCGTCCCGGTCCACCCGGGCAAGACGGTCCCACCCGTCATAGGCGTATCCGGTCGAACCGACTCGGACCATCCGACCCAGCCCGTCGATGTCCACGCCCACACCCGGGCCAGTCCCCTGACCGGGGCCGCGCCAGGTCGTCATGGTGCCCCGCGGTGACCACGTGTAGGTACCCGCCGGGCCGACCAGCAACCGGTTCCGCTCATCGAAGGTGAAGGTGTCCTGACCCTGACGGACCCGGTTGTCGGCCGCGTCCCACCCAGTGATCACCCCAGCACCATCGCCCTGGACCGTCTCGACCAACCGACCCGCCCGGTCATAGGCATACCCCGTTGTCCCACCCTGCCCGGCCAACATCACACCCGTACTGGTCTGTGAGACAAGGTTGCCGTCCAGGTCGTACTCATACCCGGTCCGCGCCACCTCCAGACCCGCCGGATCCCCCAGCGTGTCTCCCACCAGACGACCCAGTCCATCCCACGTGAACTCCCGAGTCGTGCCCGATCCCGGCGGACCCTGATACCCCTCACGCAGCAGCTGCCCGGCCCGGTCGTAGTCCCGGGTAATAGTCGTGGCCCCGTCCGCTCGTGGACTGGTCGGGCCGACCGGGTCATAGGTGAACGACCCGACCCGGGCGTCCGGGCGATACTCCACCGCGTACCACCCCCCCGGATCGGCCGCCCGTACCAGCCGGGCATCGGCGTCGTACTCAAAGTGTGACTCCCCGGCCGGGCCGGCCGAGGCCACCACCAAGCCCCGGTCGTCCCACTCCACCGTCTGCACGCCCCCGGGGTGACTCACGCTGGTCACCCGCCCCGCCGGGTCGTAGGTGAACGCCCGCGACGCGGTCACCACCCCCGCCCCGGCGCCGGTCTCACCCAGCAGATTGCCCGCCGCGTCGAACGTGCGGTCCACCCCCACCCCACCGGGTTGACTGTCATGGGCCGGGCGTGCGGACGCGTCGTAGGAGGTCGTCCACGTGCGCTCACCCAGCCCGGGATGAGCCGAGGTCACCGGCTCGATCACCGACTCCAGCAATCCCCACACTGTGTACGTGTACCGGGTATCGAACCGATCGGTGGACGCGCGAGTGCCCGCCTCGTCGGGTCCGTGCCCACGCCCATCGGTGGACCGCACCACCCGCCCAGCCGCGTCATACCCCAACGACTGGGTCCGCCACACACCCTCACCGATCGGATCGGTCACCGAGACGACCCGACCCGCTGCGTCATACCGCGTCGTGGTCTCGAACCCGCGCGCCGACCTCACCGAGATCGGATTACCCGCCGCGTCGTACTCGGTGGACGTGCGCGCCAGCACCGCTCCGTTCGCGTCTGCCCACTCCTGGGCGACCGGGCGACCCGCCTGGTCGAACTCGGTGCGGGCCTGGCGCCCCAATGGGTCACCACTGCTGCGGACCCGGCCCGCCACGTCATAGTCGAACGACCAGGAAGCGCCCACCGCGTCGGTGCTGGTGCGGACCTGACCGGCCGCGTCATACGCGTACCGGGACACCGAACCCGTCGGGGTCACCTCGGCGACCAGGAAGCCCCGGTCGTCATAGGAGTATCGTGTCGTGGCCGTCGTGGCAGGCGCACCGGCCACCGCCCGCACGTACTGGGTGCTGGCGACCGCACGATCCAACGTGTCGTACTCCACCGCGACCACTGCCCCGGTGGGATCCACACTCTGATTCACCCGCCCGGCACGGTCCACCGACCACGAGGTCACCACCGGTCCCGACGCGCCCGCCGGGTCCTGTCGCCGGATGAGATGATCCAGGTCGTCATAGGTGTACTCGGTGACACCGTCCGGGGTGGTCTGCCAAGCCAGTCGCCCCACCCGGTCGTAGGACCACGAGGTCACCGATTCCAGGGTCTGGCCGGTATCCGGACGGGTGTAGGCGGGCAACACCATGGAGACTTGCCGGTCGAGTTGATCGAACCTGGCCGTGGTCACTGCCCCCGAGGCGTCCTGGTGGTGTACGGGGTTGCCGAAGGCGTCATACCCGGTACTCGCTGTCGGGCGGGAAAGGCCCACTGCCTCCACCTGCACCGGCGGCCCTGCGACCACGACAGGGCGCCCCGCCTCATCGAAAGTGGTCGTGGTCGTGAACGCGGGATCGCCCGGGCCCGACCCCCGCGGGTCGGTGACTTCCACGGGCAGGCCGCGGTCGTTGAACCGGGTCCACGTGGTGATGTCGACCTCACCGTTTTCCACGGTCGAGGACTCGGGACGCTCACCCAGGCCATACCCGTACCGCACCTGCACGGTATCGGTGGAATCGGTGGTCGTCTGTGCCGTCACCCGCCCGGCCGGGTCCCGTTCATACCTGACCACCCGGGCCAGGCCCTGGGGATTCGCCGGGCCGACGGGGTCGAACTCACTCGAGACGACCCGGTTGAGTGCGTCGTAGGAGGTTGTCGAGGTGATCTGCCCATTGCCGGTGGTGCTGCTGGTGACGTTCCCGACCTGGTCGTAGGACACCTGCTCCAGCACAAGATCACGGTGGGTGGTGTCGGGGTCCACCACGTCGAGCAGGACGGTGCGGGTGCGTCGCCCCACCGCGTCGTACTCGTACCGCAGCGTGCGGCCCAGGACATCGGTCTCGGTATGCACGCGCCCGGCAGCGTCGTACGTGTACGCCGACATCAGCACGTCTCCCGTGGCGCCGGCCGCCTGCACGCCCACCCGAAGCGTCGTGGCCAGCTCATCCCGAGGGGTGTACGTGAAGGTGGTGACCCGATCAGCCGGGTCCACGACCGCAGCCAGGTTGCCCGCCTTGTCGTACTCGTATGTCGTGGTCAGCGGTGCCTGCTCGGTGCCCACGCGGGTGGTCGTCGAGCGCATGCGCCCGCCCGAGTCCCACGACACGTCCGCCACCCGGTCCAGATCCGTCCCGGCCACGTCCCGTACCGTGCGCGAGGCCACCGCGCCCGAGGCGTCAAAGACAACACTTTCCTGCACCTGATGGGCCTGACCCGTGACCGCGTCCGTGGTGGCCGGAGCGGTGGTCTGCACGACCTGACCTCGCGCGTCGTACGACATGGTGGTCACCAGGCCGTCCGGGTAGTCGTGCGAGGTCACCACCCGCCGGACCACCCACCCCAGGTCGTTGTACTCAGCGGTGATGACCACGCCCGTCGGGCTGGTCGTTCTCACCAGATCCCCACCGGCGTTGTAGGCGTACGTGGTGGTGCGTCCCACTTCGTCCCTGAGCGAGACCAGCAATCCGGCCGGCACGGTGCCTCCACCGACCGCTGGTTCAGCGCCGTCGGAGTAGGTCCACGTCCGGCGCACGCCCTCGGGACTTCCCGGCACCGGCGGCCCGGTTTGGGAGGTGATGTTGTGCCGAGTGTCGTAAACCCGCTGCGTCAGGAAGGACGGATCCGTGGAGGAGGACGACCGTGCATCGCGGGTGTTCGTGAGGTTGTTCGCCGCGTCGTAACTGAACCACTGCGTGTGCCCCGGCGAACCGTCGGTGATCCCAGCGGTCTCGGACAGCTTCAAGCCCGCACTCGTATAGGTGAAATCGGTGCGCGTGCCATCGGGGCGGGTCACCGACTCCGGCCACCCCTTGGTGCCATAGCTGGTCTCGGTCCGGTACCCGGCCGCGTCGGTCTGGGCGATGATCCGCCCCTGCACGTCGAAATCGTCTCGTACCACGGCCCCTCGCCCGTTCGTGGTCCGCGTGAAAGCACCCTTCATCGGGTCACCGTCGGTGAACCCATACACGAACGAAACAGGCCCCGCACCATTCTCCTGCACGCTGGCCACCCGCCACGTGGGGGCGTAACCGACCTGGGCCACCACCCGACCCGCCCCATCACGGGCATGAGTCAGACCCACCTCGTCATAGGCATAGGTGCGGCATCCGCCAGGCTGGCCGGCCGCTGCGGGAGTACACGCCGCGGTCAACTTCCCGTCCGTATACGTGTACGTCCACCGCAGGGGTTCACCGTCCAGCTCCGGGCCGGTCAGCGACGTGATCCGGCCCGCAGCCCACCCCAGAGTCCAGGACCGTCCATTCACCTCGTTCGTCACCGACACCAGATGCCCTGATGCGTCGTACGCCAACACCGCAGCATGCCCGCCCGGCGTGGCCACCTGCACCGCCCTGCCCACGGCGTCGAACCTCACCGATGCCCCCGACAACTCCGTCAGGGTCCACCCCGTGGCCGTCTTGACCAAACTGCTGGTGTTGCCCGGCATGGCCTGATAGGTCGTCGATCCCGATGACCCGGTGAACATCTGCTCACGCCCGTCCGGTGAGGACACCACCACCGACGCCCCCAACGTCGATAGCCCGTACTCGAATGAATGCCGCCAGCCCGGCCCGAAACCACCACCATGGCGATCAGCACTGGAATACTGACGAGTAAAAGCCATTTGCGGCCCCGCCCCACCAATCCTGCCGTCCGTATCAGCACGCGTATACGCACCCGTGAGGGTGTTCACCGAGTGCCGCCACGCAGCCGTCCACACCTGCCCCTTCACCGACGCGATACCCGGATACTGCATCACCTGGATGATGCTCCCCAAATAATCCTTGTACACGAACGCCGCCGTGAGCTTGTCTGCCGAGATCACCATGCTGGACGGGGCTTCCACACCCTTCGATGGCGACCACTTACCCGGAGCGATCAAGCCCACCAATCCAGCCTTCATATCGGTCACGTAGATGCTGTAATTTTTCCTATATGTGATCAGCGAAAGATCAGGGGTTGCCGATTCACAATCGGTGTCCATCGCCCAACTAACGGACTCCTCGCCAGCACCCACACCCTGCGCCCGTGGACCAACAGACACAGCCGTCTGCGTCGCACCCCGCGGGTCGACCGTTTCGTGAACGATTGCCACGGAGTTGCCGTCGCGAGACACCGCACACATACGGTTCCCGAGCCTGGGCTCCGGGGTCGCCCCATACTCGATGAATGCACCGGGAGTCTTCCATTCGACAGCGAACCCGCCTCGTTGGACCGTCCCCGCGACCACCGCCCCATCCCCCGACAGATAGACCGCCCCTTGGACACTTTCGGCCACTCGCGCCATCTCCCCAGTACCCAGGGCCTTGACGAACACATCCCTGGACCCGATTCCCCCCTCCTCAACGAGGTTTGTCGCCCTCGACACAAACGCGACCGTCGTTCCATCAGCAGATATCACAGCGGACGTCGATTCCCCATTCCCCGGACCCGCCGGGGACACGCTCACCAGCGTAAAGAGATCCTCTTGCTGGTCATACACGTAGACGTCCCGGGCGAAGTTCACGTCCGCGACCACCAACGGCAGGGTCGTATCGAACGCGATATACCGACCGTCCGAGGAGATGGACGTCGGCCCCGGAAACTCCGATGGAAGAAATCCCTGCTGCACCAAGATCGTTGTTTTGGCGGCAGTGTCCGCCACAAACACCGACAACAGCCAATCCTCGACCATCGACCCGGTGGCAGTCTCGCTCCACGCCACGTACCGGCCATCGTCGGAGATCGACTCACCCCCCGACCGCACGGTGTTGGTCATCACCGACGTCGCCAGGGACGGCACCTGCGCCGTGGGCACGACGGTGAACGCATTCGTCGGCGACGACCCGAGCGCATTATTGGCCGACACCGTCACCGAATACGTCTGACCGTTCTCCAATCCGCCCACCACCGCGGACACCGTACGGGCAGACACCGACCTAGTGATGCCCCCGGGATTGACCAGCACCGTGTAGGAAGTCGCTCCGGGCACCAACGTCCACGACACCCGGACCTGACTGTCGCCGACCTGCTTGGTCACCTTCGACGGCGGCCCCGGCAACCGGTTCGCAAGAGTCACCGGATCGGTGGGCTCCGACAGCGGACCATCATCAGGTTGAAGACTGGCACACGTGCCACTACCCACCCGAGCCCTGACAACTGCCTGATACGTCGCACCCGGCTCCAACCCCGGCAACACCGTGCTGGTCGACCCAGAACCGACCACTTGACACCTGCCACCCGGCAGCACCATGACGACATACCCGGACACGTCGAAGCCGTTATTCATCGGCTGCCATGACACGCGCACACTGGTCGCCGACTCCGCCCGCGCCTGCACCTGCACTGGAGCCGACGGCCCCGACGCCAACGTCACCGGATCCGAGGGCGCCGACGCCGACGCCCCGACCGCGTTGCTCGCGGTAACAACGAAGGTGTACGTCTGGCCACCCACCAACCCCGTCACCTCGGCGGAGGTCACCGAGCCAGCCACCGACATCGACGCCCCGCCCGGGCTCGCCGTCACGGCGTACCCAGTCACCGGTGAACCCCCGTCGTCGACGGGGGCCGACCACGACACCGTTGCCCGCAACGCCCCCGCCACCACCGTCACATGCGTCGCAGGACCCGGAGCCTGGGCGAGCGGGACCACCGCATTCGACGCCGCTGAAACCGGACCAACGCCGGCGACATTGACCGCCGATACCCCGAACGAGTACTCCGAACCGTTCTCCAAACCTGGCACGCTCATCGCCGTGACCGGCCCCACCTCGTGCACAGCACCGCCCGGCCAGACCACGACCCGGTAGCCGGTGATCGCACTACCCCCATCGGATTCGGGAGCCTGCCACTGAACAGCAGCTGAGCGCACCGACGCAGCCGCCGTCACCGAAGTCACCACCCCGGGAACCGTACGAGGAACAACCACCGCCGACGGTGCACTCCCCGCACCCACCCCGGCCGCATTCAGCGCAGCCACCGTGAAGGTGTACCCAACGCCATTGTTCAACCCATCGATCCGGGTCGAGGTACCAGCCCCCACAGCCGCGGTCGCCCCACCGGGAGAGACCACCACCTCATAACCCTCAATCTGCGCACCTCCATCCGTGGCAGGAGGCTGCCACGACAACTCCACCGAACCCTCACCAGCGACTCCCATCACCCCCGTCGGGACCCCCGGCACAGTTCGAGGCGTCACCAGTTGCGAGGCATCCGACTCCGCCGACCAACCCGCATCACTGCGAGCCGCGACAGTGAACGCATAGGCGGTACCATTCGCCAACCCCGACACCACCAGCGAAGACTCCCCAGCACCCACCTCAACCACCGCACCCCCAGGCACAGTGGTCACCCGATACCCCGTCACCGGGCACCGCACCCCCCTCGCCAGGGCCCACGTCACCCGCACCGCCCCGTCCAGGGCTTCCCCAGCCGGTCCAGCCGGCTGTGACGGCACCTTGCACCGGGCAGCCTCAGCCGAGGGCACGACAGCCACCACCTGGAACATCCCCGCCACAAGCACCATCACCACGAGCGCGACGACCCGACGCAACCACGACATGACAGATCCGCTCCGATCCCAGAGGCATTCGAACGCGGCGACCCTAACCCGACAACTACAGAAAGTAATCTCGGGTACCTCACCGTCACCCCAACGGACCAAGTCATCACCCGATCAGCACACACCACCCACCCCGAACGAACCAGCAACCAGCCCCCGCCACCGATCCCCACGCCACACCCGACCAGCAGTTCACCGCCGTCGAGCCCTAGCTACGGCGCGTCCAGGAAGCGCTCCAGGAATGCCAGGCCGATCACCTCGGCGAGGGTCTCGGTCGGCACCTCGGCGGAGTCCCGCATCGCGGCCAGCACGTCGCGAATGCGATCCCCCAGGCCGGGTGACACCAGGGGCACCAGCGCGCTCAGCGCGTCGGCGACCACCGGCAGGGCGGCCCCGCGGAAGGCGAAGCCCGGCGCCCGTACGGCGTCCTCGTACAGGCAGCGCAACTGGAGGTCCAGGTGTGCCGCATCGGCGTCCTGGTTCACCATCGGTGGTCCCGGGTCATTGCCGAGTTCTTTCCAGCCACCCGGCCGCGGCCGCTTCCAGGTCGTCAGGAGGCGGCATCATCCGCAGCAGACGGCGCCACAGTTCCTCGGGCCGGACCGGACGTAGTTCCACCTGACGGCCGTCCAGCGGAGTTGCCACCAGAAAGCCGGTGGGGGTGTCGAGGCAGATGACCGCCCGCCCCGACCAGCCGTGATCGCCTACCCGCCAGGTCATTTCGGCGTGCCAGGCCTGCCAGCGCCCGGCCACCAGATCCGCGCACCAGCGCTGCAGACGTGGGCCGCAGCGCTGCACGATCATCGCTGCCGCCGCGTTTCGGTTCTCCGGCGCTCCGGCCAGCAGGGCGTCGATCACCCGACGAGCCACTCGCACGGTGGTGCTGTCGGCCAGCCCGGTGACCGGGGCGGCTCGCGGGCCGACGGTGAGCAGATCCGCGAGTCGATGCGGAACCAGGTCATTGCGCTGGCATAGGAACTCGATGGGGTCGCCCTGACGCACCCAGGCCGCGGTGTGGCCGAGCAGCCAGACTCGATGAAGCACGCTCGATCGTGGCGAGCTGATCCGCAACTCGACCGTGCAGGCTCCGGCCAGGATCGCCCCGAGACCGTCGCGCAGCGCCGGGTGCGGACCGTCCTCGCCGAGGGCACCGAGCCGGGCAAGACCGGCCACGCACTGGGCGTGCCAGCCGGGACGGATCGGGCGCAGCTTCGCCGGGTGCTCGGCGAGCAGAGCCTCGAAGGCCAGCTCCGAGGTGCGCAGCCGGGCGGCCCGGGCGTCGAAGAAGTCGTCGGTGCCCGCGCTCATGACAGCTCGCCCGTGTCCGCCAGCCGACCGGGGCGAGCCAGCCCGGCCACGGCGGTCGTGAGGTCGTCGATGAGCAGGTCGTAGTCGTCGTCTCGCAAGGTGGCGCTCACCGCCAGGCCGTCGCCCTCCCAGCGGACCAGGGTGACCGGGTGCCGCCCACGCGCCAAGTACCGGCCGACGGTCCAGGCGGCCGGCACTCCGGCGAGCACACCCTCGCCCTCGTCCACCA
The DNA here is from genome assembly GCA_047974565.1 of Actinomycetales bacterium. Lineage (GTDB taxonomy): Bacteria > Actinomycetota > Actinomycetes > Actinomycetales > CAWJMD01 > JBDIAG01. Next base: position 21,358 of record JBKECN010000041.1, on the reverse strand, counting down.
GGGCGAAGCCGTCGAGTGCCTGGGCCAGCAGGTCCGACCCGGTGGACTTGCCCGGCTCGCCGGGCACCTCGGCCACCGACAACCGTGACCGGAAGTCCCGGTGTGCGGGCGCACCGACGTACTCCGCAGCGAACCGGTCACCCCCGGCGGACAGCACCTGCCACCCGTCCGGCAAGTCGAGTCGGATGCCCAGTGCCATCGCCTCCAACGACGGATCTCGTCGGGGAACCACTGCGGTCCCCGACATTCCAGCGTAGGCAGACGACGGCGCCCCTCGCCACGAAAGTGAGAGGTCGCACGTTCGGTGGGCGAGCGCAAGTGCCACCTGGTGAGACTCGCCCAGTGGGATGCGCCGGGTGAGAGGTGCTGGGCCCCCGACTCAGTCCGCCTTCGGCTCAGTCCAGTTGACCCTCGGCTCAGTCCAGTTGAGCGGCTGCGTCCTTGAGCACCCCGGCGGCCACCTGCAGTCCCTCGATCCGTCCGAGTTCGACGTCCTCGTGTTCGATGTTGACGAGCATGTCCGGGTTCACCGCGCGCAGCGCCTCCAGCCAGCGCCGCCAGTAGTCGGTGTCGTGGCCCTTGCCCAGGGCCACGAAATCCCAGGCGGCCGGCTTGGGCCACTCGTTGGCCCATTCGTCGCCGCCGAGGTTGGTGCGGTTCTCGCTGGGGTCGAGCCGGCGGAACCGGTTGTCGAGCACCCCGTAGAGCTTGGCCGTGTCCGGATTAACCCGTACGTCCTTAGCGGCCGCGTGGAAGATGAGATCGCCGAGCTCGGCGACGACTGCGATGGGATCCATCTGCTGCCAGAACAGGTGCGAGGCATCCATCTCCACACCGATATTTGTCGCCCCGGTGAGTTCGACCAACTTGCGGATGTCGTAGGTGTTGAAGACGAGGTTCTGCGGGTGCAACTCCAGGGCAACCCGCACGTCGTGATCCCGGGCGAGGGCGTCGATCTCCGTCCAGAACGGCACGGCCACGCTCCACTGATAGTCGAGCACGTCCAGCGACCCGGAGTTCCAGGCGTTGACGATCCAGTTCGGGTGCACCGCGCGCTCGTCACTGCCGGGCAGGCCGGACATCGTCACGACGATTTTCTGACCTAGTCGGCTCGCCAACCGGATGGAGCGCCGCACGTCCTCGGCGTGCTTGTCACCGATCGCTCGGTTGGGGTGCAGCGGGTTGCCATTGCAGTTGAGTCCGGCGATCTGCACACCGGTCCCCTCGAAGATGGCCAGATAGTCATCGCGGGCGGTGTCAGAGGTGAGGATCTCCTCGAAGGTGGGGATGTGGGTGGCGGGCAGGAAGCCACCGGAGTTGATCTCGATCCCGGTCAGGCCCAGGTCGGCGATGACTGCGAGGGCTTCGGGCAGGGGACGGTCGTGCAGGATCGCGTTGTACACGCCGAGGTTCATCGTGGGTACTCCTTGGTTATCGGGTGGGTGCTGTTGTGGGTGGGCTGTTCAGGTGTGGGGCGTTGACGGGGCAGTCCGGCTTTGGTCCGGTGAGGCTTGGTCGCTCGGTGGAGTCAACGGGCTCGGCAGGTGAACCACATCGGCTCACAGGCTCACGCTGGCCCCCGAGCCGGTGGCGGACTCCACCACGGCGGCCAGGGTGCGCATGTTGTGCACGCCCTCGTCGAGGGTGGCGCAGGCGGGTAGCGGGTCCGCGACCCCGGCGACCTCATCGAGGAACGCCCGGCACTGGTATTCGAAGAGGTTGTTCTGACCGAAACCCACCGAGGGTGCGTCCATCGGCAGGCCACCGGCCAGGTACGGATGACCGGGACCGAGCAGGATTCGCCGCGGCCCCTGCTGCGCCGTCGGCCCCTGGTTCAACATGAGTTGGATCTCCGACGGAGTCCGCTGGTCCCACACCGCGGATCCGTTGGCGCAGTACACCTCGACGACGAGGGTGTTCGGATGACCCGCGGCCACCCGGGAGACCTCGAGCATTCCGGCTGTCCCGGCCGCGAAAGAGGCCGAGAAACTGGCGTAGTCGTCGTTCTCCACGGGTTCGGTCTCGTCGCTGAGCTCACCATGCTCGTGTCCGACGACGGCGCCGGCGGGAAGGTAGCGGGTGTCTATGACGGTGCGCAGTTGACCACCTGAGACAGCGGTGATGTCTCCAGCCAGGTACTCCGCGACGTAGGCGAGGTGGGAGCCGACGTCGGCCAGCGCGCCACTGCCCGGCGCACCCTTGTAGCGCCAACTCATCGGAGCCGACGGGCTGCAGCCGTAGTCCGTCCAATACCGGCCGGACACGTGCAGCACCTGGCCCAGAGTGCCGTCCTCGATCAGCTGACGGATATAGGTCAGCCCAGGAGAACGTCGGTAGACGAAACCGAGCCGGGCGATGGTGCCGGCACTCTCGGCCCGGCGGGCGACCTCGGCCATTGCCTGCGCGCTGTCGAGCGAGTCGGACAACGGCTTCTCGCACAGCACATGCTTGCCGGCGGTCAGGGCCGCCTCCAGGATCGGGCGGTGCAGGTGGTTGGCGACCACGATGGAGATCACGTCGACGTCGTCCGCCTCGACCACGTCCTGCCAGGAGGTGTCGTGGCGCTGATAGCCGTAGCGAGCCGCAGTGGCCTCAGCCAGGCTCGCGTTGACATCGGCCACGCTGACGTACCGCAACGGAGGCAGTTTCGTGTCGTACAAGGTGGGCGCGGTGCGGTAGCCCGCGATGTGCGCCTTGCCGGCCATGCCCGCACCGATGACGGCGATACCGATCGAGTTGCTCATGAAAGTTCCCTCAAAGATTTTGGAGCGCTCCATTTGGAGCGCTCCAATCATGCTGGCTATCATTGCTGTCCGTCAACCCCCGCCTTTCGGAGGCACCTGGGTAGTAGGCATCTGGGTAGTAGGCATCTCGGTTGCCTTCGCAGGCATCTCGGGCAGTAGGCATCTCGGCGGCCAGCCACGCCGGTGCGGTGAGGAGCGTCAACCACATGCACCACCGGAACGAGCCCGGCCACCCGGGCGGACGCGTGACGATCTACGACGTGGCCCGTCACGCCGGGGTCTCCAAGTCGCTGGTTTCACTGGTGCTGCGGGACTCCCCCCAGGTCAGCCCGGCTCGCCGCGAAGCCGTCCAGCGCGCCATCACCGAGCTCGGTTACCGCCCGTCACGGGCGGCCGCCACCCTGGCCGGCCAGCGCAGCAACACCATCGCGGTGGTGATCGACGACTTCGCCAACCCGTGGTTCGTGGAACTGCTCGCCGGGATCCGACGGGGGCTCCAGGGCAGCGGCTGCCACGTCAGCGTCGCTGACTCCGCTCTGAACTCACACTTGGACGAATCCCCGGTCCAGGGCTTCCTGGCCGCCAGGGCGGATGGCCTGGTGCTGGCCGCCGAGCCCAGCGAACAGGACACGGCCGGGATCGAGGTGCCCACGGTGCTCGTCGGCTCTCGCTGGCTCGGGGTGGCCGGTGCGGATCGGGTGGTGACCGACGAGGCGTCCGGCGCCGCGATGGCGGTGGATCATCTCTACCGGCTCGGGCATCGACGGATCGCCTTCCTGGCCGGATCGTCCGGCCCAGCCGACGAACGCGCCCAGGGCTACCGTGCGGAGGCGCTGGCCCACGGGCTCGACCCGATCGTCACGGCGCCGGTCGACACGACGGAGGCCGGGGGCTACGCAGCCGCCCGCGGCCTGCTCGCCGAACACCCGGACGGCAGTGTCAGTGCGGTGATCGCGGCGAACGACCCGATGGCACTGGGAGCGTGGCAGGCCCTGCGCGAGGCCGGCCTGCAGGTGCCGCGGGACGTGAGCCTGATCGGCTTCGACAACTCTGCGCTGGGCGCGGTCGGGCTCATCCAACTCACCTCGGTCGACATCCGCAGCGCCGAACTGGGCGTACAGGCGGCCAGCCGGGTGCTGGCACGCATCGCAGACCCGGGCCTGCCCCTGACGCAGGTCGCCCTGCGCCCACGGCTCGTCCAGCGCGCCACCACCGGGCCCTACCCGGGATGAGGCCCGTCCTGGAGTACAGGGCGACCACCCCGAGCGATACCGTGACCCGATGAGCATCACGGGCATGTCCCTGCGCCCCGCGAACGAGGTCCGGACCGCACCGCTGGTGGCCTTCGGACTCATCGGCGGATATCTGCTGGCGCGCGAGTCCGGAGTGCGCCCGCTCGGCGGGCTGGTCCTGGCCGGTGCGGGCCTGCTCGCCGGGCGGAGCTGGCTCGCCACCTCGGGCCCGGCCACCACGGCGGCCCTGACCGGGCTCTATGTGGCAGGTTTCGGCCTGTCCCACCCGCTGGCCAAGCGGATCGGTGCCTGGCCGGCAGTACTCAGCGTGACACTCGTCACGTCGGCAGCCAGTTACGGGTGTGTCGACCGTAATCAGCGCTAACGCGCTTCCTTACACCATGCGTTTTGCGCGGTTTTACTCACCCAAATGCTCCACTACTCTGGGTGAACGTGCGCAGAACCTGGGGTGACGAGACGGTGGATTGGTCCGATCGGTGGTTGTGGCTGTAACCCTCCGTATTCGGCCCTAGACTTGAAGCCGTGGCCGAGGTGGGCGTGGCCGCTGAGGTGAGACCGGGGGCGGTCCCGCCGAATTCGACTGCGACACCAAAGCCGGGTCGGGGTAGTCGGCGCGTTCGCCGTTCCTGCCCCTCCTGATCGCTGCACGGGTACCGCCGGGGGGCACCAGGGCCGTCACCTGCGATGCCCACGCCCAGCAGACCAACGACCGAGGACACGAAGGACACCGATGACATCCACGACCGGGGCACATCCTGAGCCCGCGGCGGCCATGAACGATCACGAACTCGCGCTCGCGCTGGCCACTGCGGCCGGCACCCGATTGCTCGAGGTTCGCGCCGAGCACGCGGCCGCAGGCAGCCCTGGCAAGACCATCAAGGACGCCGGCGATGCCGCTTCACAGGCATTGCTCGCCGATCTGCTCGCCCGGACCCGTCCGGACGACGCGGTGCTCAGCGAGGAGGCCGCCGACGACGCGGCCCGCCTGAGCGCCCGTCGGGTCTGGATCGTCGACCCGCTCGACGGCACCCGTGAGTTCTCCGAGCTCGACCGCTCGGACTGGGCGGTGCACGTGGCCCTGTGGCAGGACGGTGACCTGGTCGCCGGGGCGGTGACGATGCCCGCCGCAGACATCGCCTATGGCACCGGACAGCCCGAGCCGGCCCCCACCGGCGCTCCGGCGCGAATCCGGCTGGCCGTCTCCCGCACCCGCCCGCCCGCCTTCGTGCAGGCGTTGGCCGACCTGCTGGACGCCGAGCTCGTGCCGATGGGCTCGGCCGGGGTCAAGGCCACCTCGGTCCTGCGGGACGAGTGTGACGCCTACGTCCACGCCGGCGGTCAGTACGAATGGGACTCGGCCGCCCCGGTGGCGGTGGCCCGCGCGGCCGGGTTGTTCACCAGCCGGATCGACGGTTCGCCGCTGGTCTACAACCGCCCGGACCCCACCCTGCCGGACCTCATCGTCTGCAGACCTGAGATTTCTCGCGTCATCCTCGACGCCATTCGGAGTACTACCGATAGCGGCACCGATGCCACGCCGGCTGACACCAGCCCCACCAACCACACCGATCACCCCACCGACACCGACACCACCGCGGGAGCAGCGAAGGCATGACCGACCCGAACCTGTACCAGCTCAGTCAGTTGGACACCCTGGAAGCCGAGTCCATCTTCGTCTTCCGGGAGGTGGTCGCCGAGCTGGAGAAGCCGGTGCTGCTGTTCTCCGGCGGCAAGGACTCCATCGTCATGCTGCGACTGGCGGAGAAGGCCTTCTACCCGGCTCCCATCCCCTTCCCCGTGATGCACGTGGACACCGGCCACAACTTCTCCGAGGTGCTGGACTTCCGCGACCGACGGGTCAGCGAACTCGGCGTCAAGCTCATCGTGGGCTCGGTGCAGGAGGCCATCGACGCCGGCACCGTGACCGAACCCCCGGACGGCACCCGTAACCGGATCCAGACCCCGGTGCTGCTGGACACCCTCGAGGCCCACGGCTTCAACGCCATCTTCGGTGGCGCCCGCCGCGATGAGGACAAGGCCCGGGCCAAGGAGCGGGTGTTCTCCTTCCGGGACGAGTTCGGCCAGTGGGACCCGAAGAACCAGCGTCCCGAGCTATGGAGCCTGTACAACCCGCAGCTGCACACCGGAGAGTCCATCCGGGTCTTCCCCCTGTCCAACTGGACCGAGGTGGACATCTGGCGGTACATCGAGTCCCAGCGCATCGAACTACCGAGCATCTACTTCGCTCACGAGCGGGAGGTCTTCGAGCGCAACGGGATGCTCTTCGGCGTCCACGAGGTCTGCCAACCGAAGAAGGGCGAAGAAGTCTTCACCGCCAAGGTCCGGTACCGCACCGTGGGCGACGCCAGCCTGACCGCAGCGGTGCGCTCGGAGGCCGACACCGTCGACAAGGTGATCGACGAGGTGGCCACCACCCGGATCACCGAGCGCGGCGCCACCCGAGGCGACGACAAGTTCTCCGAGGCCGCGATGGAGGACCGCAAGAAGGAGGGCTACTTCTGATGCCCGCCGGCCTGCTCCGCTCCCGCCCCCTCGACCGCTAAGGACACACCACAGATGACCATGGACATTCTCCGCTTCGCCACCGCCGGCTCGGTGGACGACGGCAAGTCGACCCTGATCGGGCGCCTGCTGTACGACACCAAGTCGGTGCTGCAGGACCAACTCGAGGCCGTCGAGCGTGTCTCGGCCGACCGGGGCGACGAGTACGTCAACCTGGCGCTGCTCACCGACGGCCTGCGCGCCGAACGCGAACAGGGCATCACCATCGACGTCGCCTATCGGTACTTCTCCTCGGCCAAGCGCAACTTCATCATCGCCGACACCCCCGGGCACATCCAGTACACCCGGAACATGGTCACCGGGGCGTCTACTGCCGACCTGGCGCTGGTCCTGGTCGACGCCCGTCACGGCATCGTCGAGCAGTCGCGTCGGCACGCCTTCCTGGCCACCCTGCTCCAGGTGCCGCACCTGGTGCTGTGCGTGAACAAGATGGACCTCGTGGACTACTCCCAGGAGGTCTTCGACCGGATCCACGACGAGTTCAGCGCCTTCGCCAGCAAGCTGCGCGTGCCAGACCTTCAGGTCATCCCGGTCTCGGCACTCAAGGGCGACAACGTGGTGAGCCGCAGCGAGAACATGCCCTGGTACGAGGGCAGTTCCCTGCTGCACCACCTGGAGAACGTGCACATCTCCTCGGACCGCAACCTGGTCGACGCCCGTTTCCCGGTGCAGTACGTGATCCGGCCGCAGTCCGGTCGGCACCTGGACTTCCGCGGCTACGCCGGCCAGGTCGCCGGCGGGGTGTTCAAGCCCGGCGACGACGTGATGGTGCTGCCTTCGGGCTTCAGCTCCAAGATCGCCGCGATCGAGACCGCCGACGGCCCGGTGGAGCAGGCCTATCCCCCGATGTCGGTGACGATCCGACTCACCGACGAGATCGACATCTCCCGCGGCGACATGATCTGCCGGCCGCACAATGCCGCCACCCCCACCCAGGACGTGGACGCCATGATCTGCTGGATGGACGAGCAGAGCGCCCTGACGCCGCGTCGCAAGTACCTGCTCAAGCACACCACCAAGACGGTCAAGACGATGGTCAAGGAACTGCAGTACGCCTTGGACGTCAACACCCTGCACCGCAACGAGTCAGCCACCCAGCTCGGGCTCAACGAGATCGGCCGGATCCGGCTGCGCACCACCCAGCCGCTGCTGGCCGACGAGTACTCCCGCAACCGCACCACCGGCGGCTTCGTCCTGATCGACGAAGCCAGTCACCGCACGGTGGCCGCCGGGATGATCACCTCGGTCTGAGGACGCTGGTCATGGCAACGGGTATCTCACCAGGAACGAACACCGCACCCTCAGGTGCGGCGGCCGGGGTCCGCGGGGCCGCGAACCCGCCGGAACCCAGGTCCCGGCCGGCCACCGGTGAGGCGATCCTCGACGATGCCGGCACCAAGCGTGCCGGCAGCACAGCCGAGACGTCGCCCGCTGCCCACGAACGCTCCGCCGCAGGCTCACCGCCCGAGGAGCCTCTGGCGCTTTTCGTCTGCTCCAGCGGAGGACATCTGGCGCAGCTCCTGCCGCTGCGCGAGTGGACTGCCTCGCATCGGGTCCGCTGGGTCACGTTCGACACGGCCGACGCGATGAGCGCCCTGGCGGGCGAGGATGTGGTGGTCTGTCACTACCCGACGACACGCAATATTCCCAACCTGGTGCGCAACCTGTGGCTCTCGGTCCGGTTGATGCGACAGGAGCGCCCGGCCCTCATCGTCTCGACCGGCGCCGGCGTAGCCGTGCCCTTCTTCGTCATGGGCCGCCTGCTCGGCGTGCCGACCGTCTTCATCGAGGTCTTCGACCGGATCGACTCGGCAACCCTCACCGGGCGTCTGGTGCGCCCCTTCACGACCCGGTACCTGGTGCAGTGGGACGAGCAGAAGAGTCTGTACCCGGGCGCGGTGAATGTGGGGCCGCTGCTGTGAACAATCCACCCGCCTCGCCCGAGCCCAAGGCACCGAACGGCACGCTGCTCGCGATCGTCGGCACCGACCATCACCCGTTCGACCGTCTCGTCGGCTGGATGCAGGAGTGGGCAGATGAACACCCCCACGTGCACGTCATCGTTCAGTACGGCAGTAGCACGGCCCTGCGCCATGATTCACCGGTGGACGGGCGAAAGATGCTCACCCGTGGGGAACTGGACGACCTGCTGCTGGCAGCCGACGTCATCGTCGCTCACGGTGGTCCCGCGACGATCAGCGAGATCCGCGCACGGGGGCTGGTGCCGATCGTGGTTCCTCGCGACCCGGATCTGGGCGAACACGTGGACGGGCATCAGCAGCGTTTCGCGCGCCGGATGGGTGAAGTCGATTTCGTGAAGACCCGAGAAACTCGGTCCGCGCTGTTCGACACTGTGAACCGGGCACTCGACAACCCGGAATGGCTACGCCTCGACACGACCGCCGAGCGGGCCCGACGGCAGTCGGCAATCGCTGCGACCACGGCGATCTTCGACGAACTGATGGCTCACCCCCGCCGACTACGGGCTCGGCGCCGCTAGGCGCGCAGAAACACCAAGCAGGATCTTCTTAGCAGATTGGACCAAAAGGATGGCTGACGAGCAGTCAACTCCGCTCGATCGGGGCATGCGTAGGCCAGGACGCTGGCTGCTCGCGGTGTTGTGCATCGTGGTCGGGGGGCTCGCTGGACTTGGCTTGCAAGCGATCCTGCCCCGCACGTACACCGCCACGGCAACCGTTCTGGTACTGCCGACCCGAATCGGGCTGGACTCGACCGTGGCCGGCGCACAGGGTGGAACAGTCGAAATCGAGACCGAAGCCGAACTCGCCCGCAGCGCCGAGGTGGCAGACGCGGCTGCCGCAGAACTGGGTGACCGGATGGACCCGGACACCTTGCGAGCCTCCTCGTCAGTAGCCATCCCCGAGAACTCGACCGTACTGTCGATCGCCGTGAACGCCCCCTCGGCCGAACTTGCCAGCGACGCGGCAAACGCTCTCGCCCAGGCATACCTGGACCGGCGAGAGGAAGAAGCGACGAAGGACACCTCCACCGTGACCGACGCGCTGACCGCCCAGGCCACCGCGCTCGGCACCCAACTGGAGGAGAACTCCAACCGGATCGCGACACTCGGCACCGGCGATCCGGCGGCCCGTGCGCTGGCCGAATCCCAACGCAGTCTGCTCGTCTCCCAGTTGGCCGATGTGAACTCGCGCCTGACCGCGCTGCAATCGGGAAGTGGCACCGGCGGTGAGGTGATCACCGTCGCCACCCCACCGTCTGCCCCCGCCTCGCCCAACCTGCTGGTGAACATCGGTGCCGGTCTGCTCGCCGGCGCACTTGCCGGAGCGGCGGTGCTGTTGCTCGCGGACCGACGCGACCAGCGACGTCGCCGGGCCAGGCGGCGCTCGCTGTCCGCACCGATCGCGGTGCTGGAGGTCAACCCCCGCACCCCGGTCCCGAGCCAGCACCAGCGGGCCGAGATCGCCGCCACCAACCGGGTCTGCGCGGAGGTCGACAGTTTCATGCACCCCGGCGAGGGCGGCCCGGTGGTTCTGCTCCACATCGGTTCACCGACCCTGGCCGCAGGTTTCGCTCGCCGATTCGCCGACTTCTGGACCCGAGACCACGGCGGCGGCGTGCTCGTGCGTGCCGACCACGAAGACGGCGAACGTCGCGGTCTGGCGGACATTCTGCGTGGTGAGGCGACCCTCGCCGAAGCCTCAGCCGTGGAACAGGGCCGCACGTACTCGGTGCTGGATCGAGGTCGTGGCGGCGTCCCGACCGTGCCCTCTGGCCTGCGCGCCGGGCTCGCCAGGCTCTGGGTCGAGATCCTCGCCGAGCGAGGAGCCGCCGTCATCTCGATGGGAGGGCCGCTGTCGTCGGTGGAGGCGCAGAGCATCCTGCGCACGGCCAGCGCCATCCTGTTGATCCTGAGTGACGAGCCGGAGGAGTCGACGCTCAGCGAAAGCCTGGAGGACCTGGAGGTGCTCGGGCTGGCTCCGCGAATCGTCGGTGCCGTCGAGATCCACCCGCCGCAGGCTCACCCGGACACCGAGATGCTGGCCCAGCCTCGCGGTCCCGTGGGGCGCCGCAGGCGCAAGCCGGCTCGCGACGGTCAAGCCGACTCCCCCGCCGAGTCTTCCCAGCCCGAAGAACTCGAATCAACCGACGCAACCCCCCGTCCCCTGCCGGTGCGCACGCCGGGCAAGAGCAAGGACAAGTTCAAGAGCACGAACACGGCATCGTCGGCGCTCGCTGCACGCAAAGACGCCAACGATGACGCCGAGGCTGCGACCGAGTCCCCGGCGCCCGCTGACGCCCTCGCCCTGGACGCAGACGGGCAAGGCGACGCTTCGCAGGCCAGCCCCCCGACCGCCCCAGCGGGCGACTCCGGACCCGACACAGCCGGCCCCGAGAAGGCCCACCCCGAGAAGCCGCAGTCGCTTCTGGGGCGGCTCACCGCGCAGAGAGGTACCAAGTGACGACCCAGAACACCCAGCCCGAGACCACCAGTGCGTGGCCGGACGTGGCCGTGGTCATTCCCACCAGGGGACGACCGGAGCTGCTGCGCAAGGCGGTGCAGCACGTGGTCGATCAGGACTATCCCGGCCAGATCGAGGTGATCGTCGTCCATGACCAGGAGACTCCGGACCAATCGATCAGCCAACTCGGGACCGGAAACCGAACGGTGCGCGCGATGGCCAACGACTCCGGCCCCGGCCTGGCCGGCTCGCGCAACGCCGGTATCGCGCGGACCGAGGCGCCGATCATCGCTTCCTGTGACGACGACGATTACTGGATGGCGGGCAAACTCACCAAGCAGGTCCAGCGCCTGAAGGACGATCCCGCACTCATGGTGGTGGGGGCAGGCCTGAGACTGGTGATGGGACCTGACCAGGTCGTCGAATGGGTAGGCCCCAAGGACGTGATCACCCTGGCCGACCTGGCCCGGGGCCGCCGTAAGGAACTGCACTCCTCGACACTGGTGATGCGTCGTGAGGTCTTCGACCAGGTCGGGGGGTACGACGAGTCCCTACCGAATAGTTATGCCGAGGACTACGAGTTCCTGCTTCGCGCCGTGCGTTTGGGCCCGATCGGCACGATCCGCGAGCCCTTGGCCTACATCAAGAAGGACGGCCAGTCGTGGTTCCGGGAACGTTCGGAGGTGATCGCGGAGGCACTCACCTACCTGCTCCGCACCCACCCCGAGCTCGAACTCAGTCCGCGGGGTCATGCCCGGATTCTCGGCCAGATCGCCTTCGCCCACGCGGGTAAGGGCGACAGGCGTGAGGCATTGACGTACATCGGCCGGTCAATGCGCCGCTACCCCCTGGCCCCCCAGGCAGGCCTCGCCCTGGTGCAGGTGACCACCGGCAGCAATCCCACCTCACTCCTGAAGCAGGCCAGGCGGTTCGGGCGCGGCCTCGCCTAGCCCCAGCCGTCCTGGCCCGACCGGCCACCCGCCCACCGCCCGTTCCCCATCCGCCGGACCCCACCCACGAGAGGCGCGCGAGACGATGACCAAGCCGAACTTCCTCTACATCGGGCCGGACAAGGCCGGCTCCTCGTGGTTGCACGAGGTGCTCATCACCCACCCGCAGATCTTCATGCCCGAGGCCAAGGATCTGTACTTCTTCGATCGTTATTACGACAAGGGTTTGGACTGGTACCTGCGGCACTTCGACGGTGCCACCGCCCAGCACACGATTGTTGGGGAGGTCACCCAGGACTACCTCGCGGACGAGCGCTGCCCGGCGCGGATCCAGGAGAGCCTGGGACAGGTACGGACCATGGTCACCCTGCGTGACCCGGCGGACCGGGCCTTCTCCTCTTACCTGTACATGCTCAAGCACGGCGAGAACGAGGGCACCTTCGTCGAGGCGCTCGACCGGCGACCCGAGCTCATCGAGCACGGCCGGTATGGGGCCGCCCTACTGCGGTACAAGGAGCGTTTCGGTGTCGAGTCGATCTTCATCGCCGACTTCGCCGACCTCGGCTCCGATCCTCAGGCATTCATCGACCGGCTGCTGGAGTGGCTGGGAGTGGAGCCGATGACCCTGGGCGAACTGGCCGACGTCCGGCTCCCGGCCAGCAAAGCGCGTAACGCCGGGCTGGCTCGTCTGGTGCGAATCGCGGCACACCTGGTGCGTGAGCGCAACGGGGCGAACCTCGTCGGGCGAATCAAGCGGAATCCCGCAGTCCACAAGGTTCTCTACAAGCCCTTGGGTGACGATAAACCAGTAATGACAGACGCCGAGCGTAAGGCCGTGCAAGAGCGCTTGGCCGACGACGTTGCCCTGCTGGACGACGAGTTCGGGCTCGATTTCGCCACTCGCTGGGGGTGGAGCACCGACTCCGCGACCCAGACCGCGGACCGGTGACGCTCACCCCTCTTCCCCCTGCAACCCGGGTCAGCCAGTTCAGCGCTCCCCGGGCCACATCCGCGCGCCCGGATCCGGACCCGATCATGTGGCGGCTGCTCGGACCTGCCTGGCCGCTCAAGGCGCTGTGCCTGGGCCTGCCCCTGTGGTGGGCCCTCGGCCTCGGCGTGCTGATCTTCCCCCTCGCGGCGCTGGCGATGCTCATTCAGCTGACTCGTCGACGCTGGATCCGGATCCCGTTCGGCACCTCTTTGCTCGTGCTCTTCATGATCTGGATGGTGATCGGCGGGCTGCTGTTGTGGGCGCCCGCACCGGGAACGATCACCGGCGGCGGCCCCGAACGGCTCATCGGCTACGGCTTCCGGGCGATGTGGTACGTGTCCATCCTGATCGTCTTCGTCTACACGGTGAACATCTCCCAGCGCATCTCCGCGTTGACCGTGATGCGATGGCTCGCGTTCATCTTCATCGTCGCCATCACCATGGGTTTCGCGGCCATGGTGGCCCCGCGGTTCGAGTTCACGTCTCTGATGGAGCACCTCATCCCCGCCCGGGGCAACAACTTCATCAAGAACCTCACCCACCCCGCCCTGGCGATCGGCTCGGACTTCCTGGGCTACGAACAGGCCAGGCCCAAGGCCCCGTTCGCCTTCTCCAACACCTGGGGCAACAACGTCGGCCTGCTCATGCCGGTGTACGCCTATGTCGTGGCGACCGCGCCCCGACTGCGGTGGAGGGTCCTCGGGACGGCTTTCGGGCTGGCCTCACTGGCACCCATCGTGTACTCGCTCAACCGAGGGCTCTGGCTTGGCCTGGCGGTGCTGGCCGTCTACGCCGGTTATATCCTCGTGCGGCAACGGCGCGTGGTGCTCTTCTGGGCCCTGTCAGCACTCGGCATCACCGGCCTCATCGGCCTGCTGCTCTCACCGGTTGGCCAGACCATGCTGTTGAGGCTGCGGACCCCCCACAGCAACGAGCGCCGCGGCACGGTGGCCGAGGTCGTCCTCACCACGACCCTGCAGGGTTCGCCACTGCTGGGCTTCGGCACCACCAGGCAGGTAGCCGGCAACTTCGCCTCCCTCGCCGGAGGAGCGACCGCCACCTGTCATCAATGCGGTGCGCCACCGCTGGGCACCCAGGGACACATGTGGCTTTTGGTGTTCACCACCGGCTTCGTCGGCACAGCACTGTTCCTCGGCTTCTTCGCCGTTCAGTTCCTGCGGCATGCCCAGTTGATGAACCCGCCCAGCCTCATCGGGTGTATCTCCATCGTGCTGTCGGCGTTGTTCTTCCTCGTCTATGACTCCCTGGACTCCCCGCTGTTCATCACCATGGTGCTCATCGGCCTGATGAACCGAGAGCGCCTACTACGTCGAACAGCCAGGACCGGGCGTGATATCGCTCCCGTCTTCCGAGGTCGGATGCGGGTCGAGGACGACCCGATGCTCGCTCTGCTGCGAGTCACCCGGCTGACGTACCTCGGCCTCGCCGTCGGGCTGGCGCTGGGTGGGGTGGTCTACCTGTTGACTCCCACCACCTATACGGCCAAGGCCACCCTGGAGTTGCCTGCCACTCCACCCCAGGTGGACCTCAACCGCACCGCGCCGCCGATCAAACCGCTCACCCTGGACACAGAGGCCCAACTCATCCTCTCGGACCCGGTGGTGGACAACGTCAGCCTGGCCCTGGACACAGACCCTGCCACGGTGCGCGCCAACATCGGGGTCTCGGCCATCCCCCTGACCCGGGTGCTTGAGGTGACCTACACCGACGGCGATGCCGAGCGGGCCCTCGCCGGAGCCAGATCGGTCGCGAACACCTTCGTGGCTGAGCGTGACCAGGTCTACCTGGCCCCGCAGCGGGACTATCTCAACGAGATCCTGGGCAAGACCGAAGCCGCCCACACCACGCAGACAGAGACCGTCAAGATCTCCGAGGATCAGCCCCGGACCGAGGCGCTGCGCCAGGCCGCGGTGGCAAGCCAACTACGACTGCCGGGCCAGGCGAACGTCATCATTGCGCCCCGGCTGTCGGAGTCCGCCTATCGCGGCGACCTCCTCGTTCCCTTGGTGTCCGGGGCGGCATTCGGCGCACTGATGGGGACGCTGATCAGCCTGGCGCGCTCGGCCACCTGGACCCGCGGGTGGTTCGGTCTACCCCGGATCGCGCTGAGCTGGTCCGAGCGGGTCGGTCACGGTCGCCGACGCCGCAAGGTGCTACTCATCGACTCGGACTATCGACGCCACGCCCTGATCTATATGGCGGTCATTGGCATCCTCGGGGCATTGATCGCTGGCACAGCAGGTGCACTGGCCACACGAACCAGTTTCATCGGCACGACCACAGTCTTGCTCAACCCACTCCCCGGCAACGGATTCGCCCGCCGAGGCTCAATCCAATCGGATGAAACCCAACTGAGCACCGAGGCAGCACTGGTCAGTTCGGATGAGGTGCTGCGACGGGTTTCGGACCAGACCGGCGTCGAGGTCCCCGTGCTGCGGCGCCGCGTGTCGGCGGAGGCGAACTCGGCTGCCGAGGCGATCTTCATCAGCTACCGAGCCCGAACCGAGGGCCAAGCCGAGCAGATGTCCCGGGCGGTGGCTGACTCGGTTCTCCAGGTGCGTCAGGCCCGGGTCCAGTCCGCATTCTTGCGTCGTACCTCCATCCTGGACGTGGATATCGCACAAGCCCAGGCGGTACTGGAGTCCGCGCTCAAGCCGGGTGGGCCACGAGCACAGGTCGGCGCCTTCAACGCCAGGCTGGCCGATCTTCGAGCAGAGCGCGCCGCCATCGAGGACGTGGTCCCGCATGCCGGTACGATCGTGGCCGACGAGGTGTCACTATCCCGCCGGAGTCAGTTGCAACCCCTCATCGCGGCCCTCGGTGGCCTGATGATCGGCCTGCCCCTGGGCTACCTCTACCATCGTCTGCGGTTGCCCAAACGGGTTCGCCGCGTGACCTGGTGAGGGGGACGGCCCTGGACGTGGACAGCGAGATGGCGACACGGGCGCAATGGCGGACCACGCGGCAGACACCGATGAGCCGAACGCCATGACAGGCCGCAGGCGAGGCTGGATCGTCGCGCTAGTGGGAGCGCTCGTGCTTGCCGTGGGAGCCGCGGTGTTCCTCACCCGTCCCTCCGTCGAGCCGGTCGAGGTGGCGACGCCGCCTCCGCGAGCTGCGTGGCAGCCGGGCGAGATGCTCAAGGGTGCCTCCGTGCAGCGAGCGGAGGGGCAGAGCTACGCCGATGCAATCGACGAGGCCGACCGCCGGTTCGGCCGGCTCGATCTGATCCGCGTGTTCTATGACAGCGCCCCCGAGCCATGGCCGGGCAAGGCCCCGGGACGCGACGCCATCGTCTCGTTCAAGCTCGACCCGGGTCAGGTGATCGCCGGGGATCACGACGAGGCCATGACCGCCTGGTTCTGCGCCGCCCCTCGCGAGCAGTTGACGTTCTGGACGAACTGGCACGAGCCGGAGCGTCAGGTCGACCGGCACACGTTCACCGCAGCCCAGTATCGCCAGGCCTTCGAGCACCTCGACACCCTCGCAGACACCTGTGACAACCCCAACCTGCTGTCCACGCCGGTCCTGATGACCTGGACCCTGCGCGGCGACCACGACCGCGACTTTCGAGACTTCCTACCCGACGCCGAGCACATCGACGTGCTCTCGTGGGATGTGTACAACGACGCGACGCTGACCGGCCGCTACGACGCCCCGCAGGACCTGATGGCGCAGGCTTTCGACATCGCCGCGCAGATCGACCGCCCGATCGCAGTTGCCGAGATGGGCAGTTCGCTGGCGCGAGACGACGACGGCACCCAACGCGCGGCCTGGCTGGAGTCGATGCTGTCCACGCTGCGCTCGAACAACGCCGTCTACGTCGCCTACTTCGACTTCGAGTGGGCACCGCAGAAGGACTATCGGCTGGCGGACGCCGCATCGTTGACCGCATGGAAGCAGGGGTGAGCCGACACCTGACGGCACGGCGAGGCCGACGGAACTGGCGGGATCAGCTCGCCGCCACATCCACGAAGACCGAGTTCATCGCGCCGAAGTACTGGTCGTTGTCGTGCTTGACGTTCTTGCCACCGATACGCATCGCCGTAGGAGGATCGATGACCAGCCCGGATGGGAGGTCGACCACGGCGTGCTCGACGTCGTCCACCAGAAGCCGCAAGGACTGGCGGGTCCGCTGGCACCGCAGCTCGTGCCATTGCCCATCTGCGACCGAGATATCCGACAGCGCCTCGAACTTCTCCTCGGACATCGTGCCCACCACCAGACAGGACGGCTGGCCCTCCTTGTTGTCGACTTGCAGCTTCCACTGGCTCTTGCCGCCAGTGGAGAAGCCCTTCTGCATGATGTTCGACCCGGTAGAGGTCTCCACCGGGGTCATCATCACGGTCGCCCCCCAGGAGAAGGGTCGCGCACCGGGATTGAGCATCGGCGAGTCCGGCACTTCGATGATCGCCTTCGGGCATTCGGAGTCGATCTGGGACGTGCACGAGACCGGGAACTGCAGGGCCACCGAACCCGGGTCGGGTCCCGGCACAGGTTCCAAGGCCATCGGCTTGGTGCCGCTGAGCCTGACCACGCCGTCCAGACTGTACGTTCCGGTGTCCACGACCGGCGCGCCCTCGGACAACGGTCCGCTCGCGGTGAAGTCGTACTCCAGGACCCGCTCCATCCGGATCGCGGGCTCGGACGAGGGCTGCGTCGTGCTGGCGGTCGGCTCTGCCTGTGGAGTGCATCCCACCAGCGCGAGCACCGCCAAGAACCCGCCGCCGGCACGCGTATGCCGTGTCGACATCTCACCTTCCCCTGCGCGCGGCGGACCCGCCGTGGCATTAGCTCGTTGTGGTCGCAATGATGGCACCGGTGCCACACCGGCCGTCGATGCGCCCGGCACACCCGTTCGGTGTCGACCCCCGGTTGTGGATCGCATGGCTCCCATGATCTCCCAGGACCGGAGTTGGCCCGTCACCCAATGTTATTGTCAGTCACGGAGTCGCAGTGTGCATACCGACGCCAACGGGGGGTCCGTCGGGGGAGTTCACCCGGGTGGCGGGCACGACCCGGCCCGGCTCCTCGATCCCGGTCTCACCGACTCATCCATCCCAAGTAGGAGGCTCTCATCGGTGTGTGTCCAGAAGCGGTGGACCCGATGAACCCGACCCCCACGGAGTTCGATCGCCCGCAGAATTCCCACGCCCAGGTGCAGGACATCGTGTCGGTGCTGTGGCCGGGGCACCCCCCTGCTCAGATAGGCAGGCTCCCTGGCCGCGCCCGGAGCGGGCGTCAGTTGTGGGTCTTTCCCCGGCTGGACGATCCCCGGCTTCTGGTGCCGGTGGGGATGCCAGGTGCGGAGCGAATGTTCATCCGGCACGGCGGCGGCCGGGTGGCCCGCGCCGGCCGTGCGGCGCTACGCCGGGCAGTGCGCGGGCAGCAACTCGTCTGCGCGCCGCTTCCCCGGGTGCGGATCGCGGCGAGCACTCGTCCCGCTCCCGCGCCGGACGACCTGGCCGCCAGCCGATCGGTGGAAGAACTAGCCGCCACTGTGCTCGACCACCCGGTGGTCGCCGGGGTCCTGCTCGGTCCCGCACGGATCAACCGCAAACCCGTGGTGGAGGTGTTCCGGCCGAATGGTGAGATCGCGTCGTTCGTCAAGGTCGCGGTCAATCCCCTCACCACCGACCTGGTGCGCACCGAGACCGCCAACCTCGAACAACTCTCCCAGACGGCTCTGGCCGGGCTGCGAATCCCGACCGTCCTGCACGCCGGCTCACTCGGGCGCAGGCAGGTGGCGATGCTGGACGTGCTCAGTTCATCCCAGAGCCTCGACCGGCGCACGCCCACCCTTCCCGTGGAGCAGATGACCCTGCTCGCCGGCGCCTTGGGCAGCCGCCATATCCAACTGGCCGAAAGCCCCTTCCTGGGTCGGCTACGGGGGCTGGCTTCACACTCTGTGGCCAGCGACAGGCTGGGTGCACTGCTGGCCGGCGCGGTGGCTCGCTGGGGCCAGGAGCGGGTCTGGTTCGGCTGCTGGCACGGCGACTGGGCGCCATGGAACATGGGCTACAACGGCGATACCGTGGAATTGTGGGATTGGGAGCGATTCGACCCCGACGTCCCGTGGGGCTTCGACGCCATCCATTTCCGTGCCCAGCAGGTTCGCCACCTGTCGCCCCAGGCCCGCTCGGACGACCTGTCATTGCGCGCCGGCGTACCGTCGCTGCTGGGTGCGATGGGTTCGCCGGGAGCCCAGCAGAACCCGGATCTTGTCCTCGTGCTCTACCTCGTGACGATCGCGACGCGACTCCTGGAGGCGGTTGCCCGCGTGGGTGAGAGCGGGCCGGTAACCGCCTCCACCGGCGCGCCGCGTGCGGACTGGGCCATCGACCTCGCCGAGAGGGTGCTCGGGTGAACGACGACACCCACCTCGGTTCCACCGGCCCGACCGCGTCCCGCCCGAAAGAGCCGGACACGGCGAATCGGGACGTCGACGGGCGGCAGCCCGCCGGACAGGACGCCGAGAGGCCCGTCGATGGGACGGACCGGTCGCACCTGCGTCGGGCTGCCCGAGCCGGGGGTCTCAACGTGGTCGGCGCGGTGGTAGGTGCACTCTGCGGCTTCGCTGTCACCGCGGTGATCACCAACGGGTTGGGGCCGGACGACGCAGGCACGATCTTCGCCACGACCTCCCTGTTCCTGATCGGGGTGGCGGTGGTCGGCCTGGGCACCGACATCGGGCTCGTCCGATGGATGCCGACCATCGTGGTCACCGGACGCACCCACCAACTGGGGGCCCTGCTCCGGGTCGCGGGGACGCCTGTCCTGGCGGTTTCGCTGCTGGTGGCGGCGATCTGCTTCACCGTGGCCGGCCCACTGGCCGACTGGGTGATCAAGGACGACAGTTCATCCATCCTGGTCGCGGGCCAGGACCAGATCAAGATTCTGGCCATCTTTCTGCCGATCGCGGCCGGCCTCGAGTTCGTGCTCGCCGCGACCCGCGGGCTGCGCACGATGCGACCCACCGTGATCGTCGAGGGGATCAGTCGCAGCCTCGTTCAGATCGGTGCGGTAGCCGTGGCATTGCTGCTCGGGGCGAGCACCCCGGTTGTCGTGCTCGCCTGGAGCCTGCCCTACCTTCCCGCCCTCGGGTGGGCGATGGTGTGGCTGCGGCGGCTGCTTGCGCGAGCCCGGGCGAATCCTGAACCCGCCCAACCGCAGGCCGGCCGGGGGCGGCATCGACGCCCCGGCAAGCGATCCGGTGATGCCGAGCTTGCGGGCGCGTTCTGGTCGTTCACCGGTCCTCGCGCCATGGCCTCCATCGCCCAGCAGATGCTCAAGCGTTTGGACGTCGTTCTCGTCGCTGCCTTGGTCTCTCCCGGGGAGGCTGCCCTGTACGCGGCGGCCAGCCGGTTCGTCACCGTCGGGCAGGTGGGCGTACAAGCGATCCAGCAGGCTCTCGGGCCGCAACTGTCAGCATTGTTCGCTCGGGATCAACGCCAGGAAGCCCAGGAGGTCTACCAGACGTCCACGGCCTGGTCGATGCTCATGGCCTGGCCGGTCTACCTGGGTTGCGCTGCCCTGGCCGGCACCCTGCTGGCCATCTTCGGTCCTCAGTACACCCAGGTGACCTCCACGGTGGTGGTGCTCTGCCTAGCGATGCTCTTTGCCATTGCCTGCGGCCCGGTGGACATGGTGCTGCTGATGGCTGGCCGCAGCTGGCTCAGCCTGATGAACACCTTCGTCGCCCTCGGCGTCAACCTCGGGCTCAACCTGGTACTCATCCCGCGATGGGGCGCCCTGGGAGCCGGCTGTGCCTGGGCCGGGGCGATCATCGTCCGCAACCTGCTGCCGCTCATTCAGGTGCGCAGGCACCTTGGCATGTCCCCCATCGGCGGGGTCACCGCCAAGGTCGGCCTTCAGGTGCTACTTACCTGCGCGGTCGTCCCCGGAGCACTGGCCATCGCCCAGGTGTCCGCGTGGTACGTCTTCACGGCCTTGGTCGTCGGAGGCCTGGTCCTGCTGGCACTGATGTGGCGGCAACGTAAGGAACTTCATCTCAACGATCTGGTCAGCGTGGTTCGCCGACGAGCCCGACGCTCCTGAGGCCTGGGTGGACGAACGAGTGAAGGGAGCCCACCGGTTGCGGGCCCCCTTCCTCGGTGGCAGGTGGGCGGAGTCAGTCGCTCCGCCGGCCGGCTGCGCTCATCCGGCCACAGTCGCTCATCCGGCCATCGTGTCGAGCCGGCAGGTGACCGGGTCGGCCAGCGAACGACGGAAGGCGTCCACCTTGGCCGAGGTTTCGGCGAGGTGCCAGTTGTAGGTCGGCCACGGGTGGTTGAAGTGCGACAGAATGGCGACCTTGTCGGTGTTGGCAGCACACCAGGCGAACTGCTCGTTCCACCACTTCACCGCCATGTCC
>JBKECN010000039.1:0-10540 GCA_047974565.1 Actinomycetales bacterium | reverse complement strand
TCGGGAGAATCGTTGGTCGGCTCGTGGTGGAAGGTGACGATCACCGGCTTGGTGTACCCGGCGTAGCGACGAGCCCGGACCCGCAGGTCGGCGTCGTAGGTGCCGGCCCCGACTGCGGACCCCGTGGAGGTGCCACCCGGAGGCTTGAAGCTCACCCACGGCAACCGGCCGTTGGCGTGCGCCGCGCGGATCCGTGCGTCCTCCCTGTCGCCACCATCCCACTGGTAGAACGTGCGGTGCCCGCCGAACCGACCACCCGCCTGGGCTTCGGCGTCGGCGATGTCACCCGGGTACGACTGACCCAGGTACAACCGGCCAGGCTGATGCCCCAGGAAGGCTGCGGTGGCCCCGGTGGACGGCGGATCGGTGGGCGTGGGATCGGTCGGGGTGGGATCGGTGGGTGTGGGATCGGTCGGAGTGGGCTCGGTCGGAGTGGATCCGCCCGACTTGCCCTTTCCCCAGCCATAACTGGTGCCTGCCTTGACCTTGCGGTCGCCTGCGAAGGCAACCGTGGGAACAGCCACGGCGGCGGTGCTGGCGACAGCAGCGGCGAGGAATGAGCGGCGAGCGAGAACGCTCGGCCGAACGGGAGTTGCGGTGTGGGGGGTCATGCTCAAGTGATCGGTGGTTCAACTAACGATCTGACCCACAGTCACTCGGGCAGGAAGGGCCTCTACACATTGAGTAGTTGTATCGCGTGCTCGATTTCGAGAATCTCGGCCATTACCGGCGGAATCTCGCTACTGCCAGTCACCTACAGACATTACTCAGAGTTATCGCTTCCCATCAGGCCTCTCCCTTCGGCCTACTTTCACTCGGGCCGCCTGCCGCGGCGGCAGTCGATCACGACTCAACGACTGCCCGGTCGGGAGGTCGGGGCGATATCGCCGGACCAGCCTGCCAGCCGGGGCGAGCAGGTCGCCCGCCCGCACCCAGGCGCCCATCACGTACTGGCGCGCCAGGTTCTCCATCTGCGCAGGCTCGACGCTGGTCATCACGATGCCGGCCAGGACCACCAACCCACCTACGGCCTGACGCGCCCCTGGCTGTTCGCCCAGCAGCCACCAGGCGGCCGTGAGCGCGAAGATCACCTCGCTGAGTGACGCGAAACTGGCCACCCGGGTGCCCAGGATCCGCACCGCCGCGATGCCGGACAGGTAAGCGAGCACGGCGCACACCAGGGCAAGAATGAGCACCGGCACGAGGAACGGGACGGTTACACCGGCAAAGACCACTTCACCGAGCGAGGCATGCAGCGGCATCAGGCCGGCCAGCCCGGCCAACAGGATCGCGACCGACCCCGCCATCATGCCTCCTCCGGTCAGCACCAGAGTTGGCGGTCGCGGCCCCTCACCAGCCGCCAGCGCGAAGTAGGCGGTCAGGCACACAGTGGCCCCGAAGGCCCACAGGCTGCCGCGCAGGGTGAAGGCGGTTTCCCCGCCGAGCACCCCGATCACGATGGCCAGGCCGAACACCGCGATGGCCGCCCCGACCAGAACCGTGGGCCCCGGAGCTTGCCGAGTGCGCAGCCAGGTCCAGAAGATGAGCAGCACCGGCGCGAGGTACTCGATGAGCAGCACCGAGGAGACCGGCGCGTAGCCGATCGCGGTGTAGAAGCAGACCTGGACACCGGCGATCGCGATGATCCCGTAGGCCAACACGCTGGGAGCCCAGCGCAGAGCCGACGAGCGGGCTCGCAGCAGGATCCACACCGTGGGCACCATCAGCAGCAACGCCGCCCCGCCGATTCGCGCCAGCGCGACCGCAGACGGCGACCACCCTGCATCCAACAGGCTGCGCCCGACCGGGCCGGCAAGCCCGTACGCGATGGCCGACACCAATGCCACCGGCAGCCCGACGCCGGTCCGAGTGGATACCGTCCTGAACGTGGACGTGGATGGAGTGCTCGAGCAAGTCACAGTCTCGCCCCCTGCCTGGAATGTGGTGCTGCGCGTCGGAGTTGAGCTCCTCGATGGACGGGTGTCACGAGCAAAACCTAAGAACGATCATGACTCTATTCGGTGCACAGTAAGGAGTCAACATGTCTTTTGATCATGACACGGCAGCCAATCTCAACGCCGCGGTCGACCTGGTGAACTCGGCGGCACGCGGGGAGGAACTCCTCGGCAGCCGGGCCGAACTGCACGCTTTCGGCCAGCGCCACGACTACGCCCCATCAGCCCTGGAAGGCACTTCTCTGGCACGGATGCACGAGGTCCGCTCCCGACTGGCCAAGGCGTGGCGGCTCGACGACCGTGAGGCCGCGGTGGCCTTCCTCAACGCCGCCTTGGCCGATGCGGACGCACGCCCGGCCCTGATCCGCCACGACGGCTGGGACTGGCATCTGCACTTCACGCCACAGGGCGCGCCACTGGAGCGGATCATGCTGGCCGAGACCGCGATGGCCTTGGTCGACCTGTTCCGCGAGGACGAGTGGGGTCGGCTCAAGGTCTGCGCCGCCCCTGACTGCGACGCCGTCCTGGTGGACCTGTCCCGCAATCGATCCAAGCGGTATTGCGACGCCGCGAATTGCGCAAATCGAGCCCACGTAGCGGCCTACCGGGCTCGACGACGTGAGGCGCACCCCCCGGACGACTCCTAACCTCACTGAGTCGTCGCCCGCCAGCGGGCGCAGCCGTCCGCGCCGCAGGTGAAGACCCGGCCCCGGGGTGAAGTTCAGGCCCAGGGCAGCGGATAGCCCAGGAACTTCTCCAGTCTGTCGTTGTACGGCTGGAAGTGCTCGGCCAGCCGGAGGCGGTCGTCCTCGGGCATCGGTTTGGAGGGCCGGGCGTTCTCCTTGGCGAAACCCTCGGCCGGCATCACCACGGGCAGACCCAGGAACTCGAGCACCTGCGCGTACTCCTGCTCCGGGTCGGCGAAGAACCGCTCACTCACCACCACGTGCAGGTTGGACCTGTCCACATATTGCAGGTACCGCTCGAACTGGTCGATGTACTCGCCTCTGGTGCGGTGGGAGTGGTGCCGGAGCGAGTGCGGGTTGGCGAAGGGATCGCGCGCCAGCTCCTGCGCGGCGGTGGCCAGGCGCTCATCCTCGGCATCCAGAGCAGCCGACAGCGGTAGGTCTTCGAAGCCTCGGGCGGACTCGTGTTTCCACGCCGAGAAGGCACGCTCGACCGGGTCACGAACCATCGCCACCAGCTTGATTTGGGGCAGGTCAGCTGCCATCCGCTCGGGAACGAGGGGGTGGTACAGGTAGTAGCCGCTTGCCTCGAATGCCCGCTTTCCCGACCGCCATGGGGTGCGCAGCGGGAAATGCGCCCGGTACCAGTCCCAGCCTTTGTCGTAGTTGAGGTCGAAGTACCGAACACCCTTGTGCAGGGGCGGGCGGGCAATCTCGGGATGGGTACCGAAGGAGTGGAACAGCGTCGTGGTCCCGCTGCGGGATGCGCCGATCATGATGAACGCAGGCGTCATCCGATACGCGGCGGTACGTTCGCCGGCAGCCAAGTACAGGGGACGCGCCTTGGTGGCCGCCGATTTGAGGGTCGAGCGCACCCGGGACGCCCGAAGAGCGGCTGGCATCTTCATCGAGCCCTCCCCGCGATCGAGCGGATGGCCTGGGGCAGGGTCCCCCGCACCACCTGCGGCAGGGCGACGGCGACCGCCATCCGCTGCTGGCCGGGGCTCAGCCTGGTTCGCCAGGAGTCATCCGCCCGCAGTGTGGTGTCGCCGTGCCTGAAACGTGAGGGATTGCCGCTGAGTCCGTGGCTCGGCTCCAGGTGCACCGTCGGTCGACCCCCTGCGGGCTCGGCGACGGCCTGGAAGTCCGGCGAGGCGAGCCCGAGCGCCTCCAGCGACCCGCGCAACGAGGTGGCAGGCGCATCCACGAAGTCGTCGTAACTGAGCCGGTGGACCTTCATCCCGACCGTGCGCAACAGGTCGACCTCGGTCTGGGTGGCGAGCCATCGTCCGGCACCCGAGGCCACTGACTGGGAGTACATCGTCGCATCGCCCTGAGACTGCGGCCGCACGACGTCCTCCTTGCTCAGGGAGTTCGCCACACCGCGCACATCGCGAACCACGTGCAGCACGCGGACGTCAACCCCCGCCCGGAAGAGCGCCAGAGCCTGGCTCGGCCACTTGCTGGCATCGACGACAACATCGGCACCGGCATGGGCGGCGATGGCGGAATAGAGCTGGCGATAACGCTGCCCGTACTCATGCAGTGCGGTACGTACCGACGCGGAGCGGGGGCCGATCAAGAGCCGAGGCAGGTAGCGCTGCCGGGCGAGCATCCGCTGTAGTTCCAGTAGCCGGTCCAGGTTCTGCGGCGACCACGCGGGATCCCGCCACCGGGTTCCCGGCTGAGCCGCCAGCCGCCGGCCGACTGCCTGCCAGAACGGACAGTCGGCGAAGGACTGCGAGCAGCCGCACAACTCGTTCTCCGCGGCGACCCGGCGGGCAAGGTCGATCAACTCACCCACCGGCTCGTAGCCGGGCGCGGTTCCAACCACCCGCTCGAGCAGCGTGGTGCCGGATCTACCCGATCCAGCGATGTACAGGACTCGCGGCGAGGCGATATCCGAGTTCATGGGCGTGCTAACTCCTGGACGGTGGACGCAAGACAAGCGGGAGGGATACGGCCCGTCGCGCCACGAACAAACTCCGGCTTGAAGGCAGAACCCGCCGACGGGTGACGTGGGACGCGGTGTCGCTGTGACGACCATCCGAGGGCTCTGAACAGCCCGGCCGCCTGCGCGCCCCCGACCCGTTGGCCTGTCAATCCTAAGGTGCGTCGGACAGTCCCTGCTCCCAACACCGGCCAAAAGCCCCGAGCAGGTCGTTTCATGCGTCTCACTGGTACCGCTCAAATAGCGGGCGGCGTCACCCTCAGCGCAAGGAATTCGGTCGTCCAGCACCTCCGCCGAGCGTGGTCGATAGCGATCGATCCGGCGCGATCCGCAGCGATTCGGCAACGACACGCAGGTGATACCCGGCAATCGGGTGAATCTGTCACCTTGGGTAATTGCGCTCGGGCTAGCCTGGCTCAATCTGACAGAAGGGTGTGTGCCCCGCGGGGGGAGGACGCGCCAACCTCTCGAAGGACTCTCACGTGCGAATTCCACGCCTGCGGACCCTATTCGTCGCCGTCGCCGTCGCCCTCGGCGGTGCCACGGTGATCACCCCTGCCGCCACGGCGGTCAACCAACCGACCCCAGGGCACGCCAGTCTGGTACCCGACACCGCCCGCAAAGGACAGCCCCGGATTACCAACGGGGAGATCTGGGACATTGAGGTGGTGGGCGATCGGGTCTACGTGGCTGGCAGCTTCACCTCGATCCGCAACACGGTCGGCGACACCAGCGTCGTGACCCAGCCGATGCTCGCCGCCTGGAATCACACGACCGGGCAGTTGGATATGAGCTTCCGACCGGTCTTCGACGGCAGCGTGCGGACGGTGGAGGCCTCGCCAGACGGCAGCCGGCTCTATGTGGGCGGGACGTTCCGCAGCATCAACGGGGTGAGTAAGAAGAAGCTGGCTCAGATCGACCCGACCACCGGTGCCCCGATCGCTGGATTCAAGGCCAACGGCAACGCCCAGGTGAATCAGATCGCGGTGAGCGACACCGCTGTCTACGCCGGCGGTCGGTTCACCGCCATCAACGGCACCCCGATGGTCGGCCTGGCCGCCGTGGATCCCACGACAGGCGCCGTGGACACCGGCTTCGACAACCAGCTCTCCGGCGGGCTCGGCACCGGCGGGACCCTCACCGTGCAGGGCCTCAAGCTCACCCCCGACAACTCCACCCTGATCGTGGCCCACACCGGCCGGAGAGTGGCGGACCAGGACCGCACCGGTGTCGCCATGATCGACACGGCAAGCAAGCAGTTGCTGCCCTGGCGCACCCGCATCTACGACGACAACCTGCCCTTCGTCGGTGGTATCCAGCGGATCTATGCGATGGACGTCTCCCCCGACGGCTCGTTCTTCGCGGTCGGCAGTGGCTCCGGCGGGGACCGTCCCCCCTTGAACGACACCGTGCTGGCCTTCGATGTGGCCGGCGGCGACAACATGGATCCGCGGTGGATCACCCGGAACTTCGACAGCGTGTACTCGGTCGGCATCTCCGAGCAGGCCGTCTACATCGGGGGGCACTTCAACTTCACCGAATCGCAGAACGCCTCCGACCCGTTCCCCGGGCTGTCGGACGTGGGCTACGGAACCGGCCAGGGGCTGGGAGCATACGCCTTGGGTGACGAGGTGGTTCGACGGGACCACATCGCCGCGCTCGACCCAGCGAACGGCAAGGCGCTGGAATGGAATCCTGGCTCGAACTCCTTCGAGGGCAACAAGGCGATGGAGGTCACCCCGCAGGGTCTGTTCACCGGTGGTGACGGCATGCGTCAGGGCGGGGTCTACACCGGTCGAGTGGCCTTCTACGATCTCGACCAGCTGCCTGCCGCCAGCCCGACCGACACCCGGATCGACAATCCGGTCGAAGGTTACGTGGTGCCGACCGGGACGTCGTACGACATCTCGGGAGCGGCCATCGTCCCGGCCGGAGCCACCTTGCGCCGGGTTCAGATCGAGATCATCAACGCCAATGGCCGCTACCTGCAGGACGACCGCACCAGCTGGGGCGGCTGGAACACCATCAACGCAGACCTCGGCGGACAGTCCGGCGCCGAACGTGCCTGGTCTGTGCCGGTGACCTTCTCCAGCGCCGACGCCTACACGCTCAGGGCTCGGGCCGTCTCCTCCAGCGGACGGGACCCGTCCAAGGCGACCAAGAAGTTTGAGAGCTTCAGCTACGACGACCAGCCGCCCCAGACCAGCATCACCGGGCCCGGGTCGATTCAGACGTCCACTACGTTCGAGGTGACCGGGACCGCCACCGATGACAACGGCGTTCAGGCAATCAGCTACCTACTGCGAGATGCGGACAACCTGTATCTGCAGGACGACGGGACCATGGCCCCGGTGTACAACGCGTTCCGAACTCAGCCCGATGTGATCGGTGCGCCGGACACCACCTGGCGGGTCGAGATCGAGGTACCCAGCATCGGCACCTGGCGGATGGTGGCGACCGCCATCGACACCGCCGGCCAACCCGACACCGGCGGGGCGAACCGGATCTGGACCGTCGACCCCGACGCGGCGGCGCCGGAGGTCACCATCGCCGAACCGGCCGTTGTCACCCCGCCCACTTGGACCAGTCCGATCCAACGCGCGGACGGGGCACCGCTCACCTTCACCGGTACCGCCACCGACGCCAGCGGGCTGGCCTATGTGGAGATCCGGCTGCAGAACACCGCCACCCTGGAGAACCTGGCCGCCGACGGCACCTGGGGGGTCAACGCGGTACCCGGCTGGCATCGAATCACCCCCTTGGATCTGGCGGGAACGTCAACGAACTGGAGTTGGACGACCCCCTTCAATCTTTCACCCGGCCGGTACGCCTTCCGGGTTCGAGCTGTCGACGACACGGACTTGAGCACGCCCACATCACTGCAAGGGCGCCTCAACATCGACGTCGGCCCCGACGGCGACGCACCACCCGACACGCAGATGACGTCGACCGACACCGAGCAGAACGTCGACACGCTGCATCTCGACGTCGACGGCACGGCCACCGATGACGTCGGCGTCGCAGGGGTGAGGTTCACCCTGCGCGACAGGGACACCGGGCGCTACCTCCAGCCGGACGGCACCCTGGCCACGGCCGTCGCCTTCGTAGACGGGACCGTCCAGTCGCCCGGCGCGACCAGTACGCCCTACTCGCTGTCGGTCGACCTGCCGTCGGCCGGCAGTTACACGGTGCGGGCGATCGCCGTCGACACCGCCGGTCAGTACGACATCAATGGCAACGGCGCGAGCCGCCTTTACCTGGTCTATCCCGGCGACGCCGATCCCTACCTCAACAGTTCCCTGGCCCAGCCCACGCCGGGCCAGGAGTTCACAGAGGGCCGGATCGTGGTGAGCGGCCGGGCTGAGGACGACACCTCGATCGGCGCCGTCCAGGTGGTGATCCAGAACCCGGGTACCGGCGAGTTCCTGCAGACGGACGGGACGTTCTCGAGTACCGAGCGGTGGTTGAGCGCCTTCCTCAACAGCCCTGGGTCGCCTGGTTCGAACTACTCCTACACCTCGCCGGTGCTCCCGACCGGGGACTATCTCGTAAGGGTGCGCGCCGTCGACACCCACGACCAGGTGCAGCAGATCCCCAGAGACACCACGGTCACCGTGACGACGCCGAGCGACAACCAGGCACCCACGGCCGTGTTCTCCGCTGCGTGCACCAACGGCAACAACTGCACCTTCGACGGCAGGGCCAGTACGGATGAGAACGCCACGTCGCTCACCTTCGCGTGGGATCTGGGAGACGGCCGCACCGCCACCGGTCCGCTACTGACCACCCTGTACACCGCGCCGGGAACCTACCCGGTCACGCTCGTGGTCTCAGATGAGTTCGGCGTTCCCAGTGCTCCGCTCACCTCGTCCGTGACCATCACCGAGCCGCCGGACAACGTCGCGCCGGTCGCCGTGACTGGAGTGCCGTCCTGCGCGGGTCTGCGGTGCAATGTCAACGCCAGTGCCTCCTCGGACCCGAACCTCGGGGACGTGCTCAGCTACCAGTGGGATTACGGGGACGGTTCCGCCGTGGCGACCCTCCCGAACCGCACCCACACCTATCCGGCGGCAGGCACCTACACCCTCACCCTCACGGTCACCGACGGGTGGGGTCGGGTCGGCACCGCACAGACCACGGTCACAGTGACGCCCTGAGGTCGCCCGCTGTGCGGTCGCGACGTCGGCGAGTCGCGACCGCACATATCGGCGCGTCACCGTCACCTGGATTCGCTGAGCCACGGCAGCCCGTAACATATGCGTTATACGTATAACGTCCTTTTTGGGTCTTTGATAGCCATCTCTCATCGACAGATGTGACGTAGGTGGCGATTGACTACGGTTGGGACTCTTCTGTAACTTTCTCGTGTCGTGAGATAACGGATATGTCACGACGGCCGTTACGGAACGCCGAGTCCTGCCCCGATAACGGTGCCGCCCAAGTACTCCATCGGCAGGAGCGGGGGACCCAGGTTCAGCAGACGCTGTGCGTCCTCGGGGTTAAGTCACGTACCGCGTGGCCGGGCATTCTTCGGTCCGAACCCGTCAGCTAACCTCGCAGGCGCCCGGAGAAAGAGCAACCCCATGGGCCGTCATGTTCGCATGCCCGAAACCTCCGCCCAATCCGTCTCATCCGGTCTGAGTCGTCGCAATCTGATGCTGTCCGCCGCCGCACTCGGTGGCGCTGGCGGGCTGACGGTCGCCGGCGCAGGAGCCGCGACCGCTGTGGAGCGCAAGCTCAAGACGGATGTCAGCCTGGCCATCGCCAGCACCACCCAGGTAGCCACCACCACGGCCGTCACGGGCTCCGGCTCGGCCAAGTGGAACGGCCACCAGCCCGGCAAGATCTACTTCGGCACCGTCTGCAAGGGCGACATGTCCGGGTCGATGCGACGGGCCGGCGGGGCTTTCGGCGCCAACCGCACCTTCTACAAGTGGAGCGAGTTCAACCGAGAGGCCCGGAACATCCGCGCCGACCACAATGCCAACCGGCTTCCGTGGGTGAGTTTCAAGCCACCCACGCGCGTCCTCGGAATCTGGAAGCGGATCGCGTCGGGAGCCTTCGACGCGGACATCCGTGCTCGGGCACGCCACTACGCTCAGTTCGCAAAGCCCGTCATGGTCACCTTCAACCACGAGCCTCAGACCGATGTGCCGGCCCTGGGTACTGGCGAGGAGTTTGCCGCGGCCTGGTGCCGGATCCACGATGTGATGAAGGCCGAGACCGGCCTGAAGAACATCGTGAGCACCCCGATCATCGGCGAGTGGGTCTTCAGCCCGATCAACCGGAAGCACGACCCGGAACAGTTCGCCACCCGGGCGCTGATGAATCGGTGCGATGTCTTCGGGATCGACGTCTACCAGACCAAGACCAACGAGACCTACGGGGACAGGGTGGTCCGGGTACTCGACTATCTGGACAGCAACGGCCACTCGGACAAGATGCTCGGCATCGGCGAAACCGGAGCCGCTAACGGCGTGGGCACGATGTCGTCCGACACGTGGTGGACCAAGTCGTGGAACTGGGCGGCGAACAATACGAACCGGCTCAGCGTCGTCTGCTACTTCGACCTGGTGGCCCCTGACGGCCTCGACGGCTACTGGCCGATCGACGAGACGTGGGCCAAGCAGAAGGCGATCCGGGCCAGCCGCGGTAGCGATATCTCCTGCTATCTGTGATCGAGCGAACGACGGAGCACGACGTCGACACGGGTGCCGTGGAAAACTCCACGGCACCCGTGCCTGGGTAGCGCAGCACCCGGCTACGGCAGCCGGCAGGTGACCGGGTTGGCCAGGGAGTCGCGGTACGCCCTGACCTTGGCCGCCGATTCGGCGAGGTGCCAGTTGTAGGTCGGCCACGGGTGGTTGAAGTGCGACAGAATGGCGACCTTGTCGGTGTTGGCAGCACACCAGGCGAACTGCTCGTTCCACCACTTCACCGCCATGTCC
>JBKECN010000019.1:0-193150 GCA_047974565.1 Actinomycetales bacterium | reverse complement strand
CCGACCTGACGGGCCGGGATTGACCCGCTGCCCCGACCGACCCGACGGGCCGGGAGTGACCCGCCGCCCCCGACCGACCCGACGGACCGGGACCGACCCGCCGCCCCCGACCGACCCGACGGATCGGGACTGACGCGCCGCCCCCGACCGACCCGACGGAACGGGACTGACCCGCCGCCCCCGACCGACCCGCCGGACCGGGACCGACCCGCTGCCCGACCGACCAGCACGCCACCGACAGTGCACCATCAACGGACGTGACGTCAGACCCAGCCGGCCGACCAGCCACCGACTATCAACCAGCGCGGTGGAGCAGGGTGTGGGCGCCTCCGGTTACCCTGCCCGGACATGAGTTTGCCGAGTGACGAGGTCGAGAATGAGTCAGTCGTCTGGTCGCGACGACCCACCCCCGAGGTTGGGGCCTGACTTCGCGGCGCCCGAGAATCCGAGCACCGGCGAGAGCCAGGCGGGACCACCTTCGGGCACGGATCCTCGCGTGGGTCTGCCCGGCCCGTGGCAGCGTGGGGGGCAGCCATCCCCGGCTGGAGCGCCTGCGCCAGCGGGCACGCCCTGGCCAGGCCGGTCTGCCGGCCAGCCACCGACCACCCACGGGCCAGGCGAGTCTGTCCGCCAGCCACCGACGTCCGCCGACCAGCCACCGACCGCCACCCGCTGGCCAGGCGGGTCTGCCGCCCAACCGCCGCCCTCTGCCGGCCAACCACGGAGCTCGGCCACGCAGCCACAGTCGCATGGGTTACCCACCTCGCCGCCGGGCACCCCGGCCACGACCGGCTCGTCCGGGTGGCAGGCGCGGCAGGACCCATGGAAGCCGCCGACGGTCCCTGGTTCGGGGGGCCCGCCCGCTGAACGTCCACGGGACTCCGTCCCGCCTGGGCGCGTCCAACCCGGAGTCCGGTCGGCAGGCCTGCGGCCCCCAGGCTCGGCGATGGGTTCGACGCAGGTGGGTTCGGCGCAGGTGGGTTCGGCATCGTCCGGTCCGGTGCATGCCGGGTCAGCAGCACCCGGTTCCGGTCAGGGGGCCTCGTGGTCCGCTCCCTTCGGCCTCGCAGCAGCGGCACCGATGCCCGGTGGATTGCGCCCGGCGCCGCCTCAGCAGATGATCCGTCCACGTCGCCCGGGCGCCGTCAGAGGCCTGGTGTGGGTGGGGGTGGTCGTCGTGCTGGCTTTCTCGGCCCTGGTCACCCTGTTCGTCATCGGGCTCAGCACCGGGCCGGTTGCCTCGCTGGTCGGATTGCTGCTCGCGGTGCTGCCGGTTTTCCCGGTGGCGGCGGCCCTGTTGTGGCTGGACCGGTATGAGGACGAGCCGCCCGCGTTGCTGGCCTTCGCCTTCGCCTGGGGTGCCACTGCCGCCGTCGTCATCTCGCTGGTTTTCTCGATCGGCTCGATGATCGTCATCGCCGGCGCCGGGGGCAGCGACGCGCTCGGTGCCGTGGTCGTGGCACCGGTCGTGGAGGAGAGCGCCAAGGGTCTGGCGATCATCGGGGTCCTGCTGATCCGGCGCAGCCAGTTCAACGGCGTCGTCGACGGGATCGTCTACGCAGGCCTGTCCGGGCTCGGTTTCGCGTTCGCCGAGAACATCCTCTACCTGGGCAGCGCCTTCCTCGACGGAGGCATCACCGGGGCGGTTCTCACCTTCATCCTGCGCTGTGTCATGGGCCCGTTCGCGCATCCGATGTTCACCGCAGCCTTCGGGATCGGGGTCGGTCTAGCCGTGCGGGCTCGTACCCCCGGCCTCAAGGTCCTGTACCCCGTGCTGGGCCTGATAACGGCGATGTGCCTGCACGCGCTGTGGAATGGGATGACCCTGATCGGCGGTCTGGGGTCCTGGTTCGTCGGCTATGTGCTCCTGCAGGTGCCGATCTTCGCGGGCTTCGTCGGGTTCGCCGTCGTGGTGCGCCGACGTGAAGCCCGGCTGATCAACGAGCACCTTCGGGTGTACGCCGAGAGCGGCTGGATCACTGGGCAAGAACTGGCCATGCTCTCGTCTGCGGACGGTCGTCGCCAGGCTCGCTCATGGGCGGCTCGGGTGGCGGGGCCGCAGGGCAAGACCGCGATGCGGGACTTCCAGGAGTTGGCCAGCGAGTTGAGCTTCCTGCGTGAGCGGATGGCCAACCATGCCGCTCCGGCGGACGCTCAGCGCACCGAAGCCGACCTGCTGCGGTCGATGTGGCAGCTCCGGCTGGGATTCCAGCCGGCCCCCGGGCGCTGAATACCTGGTCTGACGCTGAACACCTGGTCTGACGCTGAACACCTGGTCTGGGGTGGGTCGGCTGACAACCCGTCGGCGCAGGCTCGAGCGGTCGCGGCTCGAGTGGTCGCGGCTCGAGCGGTTACGGCTCGGGGCGGGTCGAGCGCTTGAGGCTTACGAGCGTGCAGCCCGCGGCACCGTGCGCGTAGGGTGTGCCCGACGCGGCATCGCCGCCTGCGTTCAACCGGACGTTCTGGTGGCGCGACCCGCTACCCGGCGTGGAGCCGTCCCCATCGTCCCGGTGCCAACGCCCCCGTAGCTCAGCGGATAGAGCAACCGCCTTCTAAGCGGCTGGCCGTAGGTTCGAGTCCTACCGGGGGCACGTGAACTCGCCAACCACCCGCTGGGGAATCCTGGCCACCGGCGCCATCGCCGCCACCATCGCAGCCGACCTCGACAAGGTCCCGGGGGCGGTGAAAGCGGCAGTGGCCTCGCGAGATCAGGCGCGGGCCCAGGCGTTCGCCGATCAGCACGGCTTCGCCCGGGCCTATGGCAGTTACGACCAGCTCCTCGCCGACCCCGACATCGACGTGGTGTATGTCGCCACCCCGCACGGGCAGCACCACGCCGTCGCCAGCCAGGTGCTCGCCGCCGGCAAGCCCGCGCTGATCGAGAAGTCCTTCACCTGCTCGGCGGCTGCCACCGAAGACCTCGTGCGCCAGGCCGAAGCCGCCGGAGTCTTCTGCATGGAAGCCATGTGGCTGCGGTTCCAGCCCGCGCTGGCGGCTGCCCGCGAGGTGGTGCGCTCGGGAGCCATCGGCACCGTCCGCGCGGTGCAGGCGGACCTCGGCTTCCCGGCCCAGGTCCCGGCCAGCCACCGGCTGCTGGACCCGGCCAAGGGCGGTGGTGCCCTGCTCGATCTGGGCGTCTACGTCGTCCATATCGCTCAGTGGTTCCTGGGAACCGCGTCCAGCGTCACCACGGTCGGCACCCTCGGGCCCACAGGGGTGGACGTGGAGGCGGGGCTGCTGCTGGGCTACCCGCAGGGTGAGCACGCGGTGCTCAGTTGCAGCCTGACCTCAGCCTCGCCCGGGCAGGCGGTGATCGTGGGGACTTCGGGGCGCATTGTCATTCCGCCCCGGTTCCACCATCCGGGAGAACTCCGGGTGGAGTTACTGCCGGGAGCCGGCCGGGGCGAGCCGAGTGTCGAGGTGGTGGCCAATCCACTGCGCGGCGCCGGCTACGCCCACGAACTCGAGCACGTCGGCGAGTGCCTGGCGCAGGGGCTTACCCAGTCCCCGGTGCTGCCGCTGTCAGACACCGTCGACGTCATGCGCGTGCTGGACGCGGCCCTGGAAGAGCTTGGCGCGCCGCACGTCGACGAGGGCTTCGCCGGTTCGGGTGCGCGCCGGTGACCCGACTCATCCTGGTTCGGCACGCCCAGACCTACTCCAACGTCGACGGGTTGCTGGACACCGGGTATCCCGGGGCCGGCCTGACCGAACTCGGCCGGGCCCAGGCCGACCAGTTGGTCGTCAGGCTCGACGGCGAACCCGTCGATGCCATCCACGTGTCCAACCTGGTGCGCACCCAGTTGACCGCCGCACCGCTGGCCGCTGCCCGTGGGCTGGCCCCGCAACAGCACGAGGGCCTGCGCGAGATCGAGGCAGGCGCCTACGAGATGGCCGGTGACAGGGACTCGATATCGATCTACCGGGACGTGATCGACGCCTGGTGCCAAGGCGATCTGTCGCCCCGGTTCGCGGGCGGTGAGTCCGGGTCGGGCGTGCTGGAGCGCGTCGACGTCGTGGTGGATCGGGCAGTCGAGCAAGCGGATTCGGGGGTGGCCCTGTTCAGCCATGGCGCGGTTCTGCGCGTCTGGGCGGCCAATCGCGCCGCGAACCTGCCGACCGGCTTCGCCTACCGTCACCCCTTGCACAACACCGACGTGATCATCCTCGACCGCGACGGCACCGACTGGCTGGTGCGCACCTGGTCGCACATCAACAACATCGAAGCCGGAGTCGTCTGACACACCGGGCGAGGCTGTGTACGAGGGAGCCGAGTGCGGCTACTCCATGTCCTCGAGTTCCTTGTTCCGCGTCTCGGGGACGTACTTCATGACGAAGAACAGTGAGGCGAGGGCGGCCAGGGTGTAGAAGCCGTAGGCGAACCACAGACCCACGTCGGCCATCGAGGGGAAGGTAGTCGAGATGGCGAAGTTCGCGAGCCACTGAGCGGCCGCGGCCACGCCGAGCGCCGTACCGCGGATCTTGTTGTTGAACATCTCCCCGAGCAGAACCCACACGGCCGGGCCCCAGGACATCCCGAAGAAGACGACGAACAGGTTCGCCGCGACCAGCGCGATCGGCCCGGACGCGCCCTCGAGTACCGGCGAGGAGTTGCCGGAGGCGTCGGTGACCAGGGGCGCCTGGCTGAAGATCCAGGCCATCGTCCCCAGCGAGAAGAACATCCCGGTGGAGCCGATCATCAGCAGTCGCCGACGCCCGATCCGGTCGATCAAGGCGATCGCCACGAGGGTCACCACGATATTGGTCACCGAGGTGATGACGGTCTGGGTGAGCGCGTCCTCCTCGGTGAAGCCGACGGACTGCCACAGGGTCGAGGAGTAGTAGAAGATGACGTTGATTCCGACGAACTGCTGGAAGACCGACAGTGCGATGCCGATCCAGACGATCGGCAGTAGGCCGCCACCCGGCTTCTTCAGGTCGGCCAGGGAGGTGTTGCGGTCGCGGACGATGGTGCGCTTGATCTCCGAGATCCGGCGGTCCACCCCACCCTTGAGGACGGTGCCGAGGATCCGGCGGGCCTCGTCCTCCTTGCCCAGGTGCATGAGGTAACGCGGGGATTCGGGGATCGTGGTGGCCAGGACGCCGTAGGCCACCGCCGGGATCGCCTCGGTGATGAACATCCAGCGCCAGGCGTCAACGCCGAACCACAACGGCTCGTTCGAGCCGCCCGCCGCCCCGGCCAAGGCGTAGTCCGAGAGCAGCGCGATGAAGATGCCGGTGACGATCGCCAACTGCTGCAGCGAGCCCATCCGTCCCCGGATCTCGGCGGGGGAGATCTCGGCGATGTATGCCGGGGCGATCACCGAGGCGGCGCCCACTCCGAGTCCACCGACGAGCCGCCAGAAGATCATGTCGATGGGGCCGAAGGCGATACCGGATCCGATCGCCGAGACGGTGAACAGGGCCGAGGCCAGGAACATCACCCGGAGTCGACCCCACCGGTCGGCGAGCCGACCGGCCAGATAGGCGCCGGCCATACACCCCAGGAGAGCGGATGAGACGACGAATCCGGTCAACCCCGAACCGATTCCGAAGTCGTCCCGCATCGCGTTGACCGCGCCGTTGATGACTGCGGTGTCGAAGCCGAACAGGAAGCCCCCGAGGGCGGCGACCGCGGCGAGTTGGACGACTTTTCCTGTGTGATATCCGGGATGGGTGACGTCTTGGGCCTGGCTCATGTCGACCGAGCGTGGCACAGCCGCGACCGAGTTGTGAGGATCGTCACGTATCGATTGAGTCTCGGACGTCCCGGTCGGAGTGCGGAGTTTGCACGGGCGACCAGCATCCGGGCGCCGGCGCTCGATCCGTGGTCAGGCGTCCAGGGTGAGCCCGTAGGCGACGGCGAATCGGTGGCCGAGGCTGTCGCGGGGGGTGCCGCGCGGTACGGACGCGGTCGGCGACACCATGCCGGCAGCCACCCGTCCGCGGCCAACCGGCTGGGAGGCGCCGAGCACCTCCGAGACCGCGAGCACCACCTCGTCGTCGGCGGCCGGCCCGCCGACCAGCAGCACCGGCTGGCCTACCCCGACCGCGCCGCTGCGGCGCATCGCGGTGCCGAAGACCTCGGCCTTGGCGCGGCGGCGGACCGCCCGCCACTCCGGTGGGGTCCATCCACCGGGCAGCGCCACGAAACCGACCGGTCCCTCAACTGCGAGCCGACCCACGACGCTGCCGTCCAGCGGGGTGTCCAGGAAGCGGCGCGCCCCGTCCTCTCCCTCGACCACCGTGGTGGACTCGGCGCGCACCGACGGGCCGCGCTTGGCGTACTCGGCGATCGCCCGGCTCACGTCCAGCACCGCAGCGAGCCCGGCGGTGAGAAGTTCTCCACTGCCCGCAGCAACCGTGGGCGGGCCGCTCGCCGGCACCACATCCGCGGTGCCGGCGCCCAGGTCCACCACGTAGGCGCCCTGTGCGCCGGGGGTGGTCCAGGCCCCCGCCTGCGCGGCCAGTGCCTCACTGGACGCGCCTCGGCGCACCTGCACGGGTAGGCCGGTCAGGTCGGCGAGGATCTGCTCGGGATCGACGAGTGGCTTGTCCGCATCGAGGGTGGCCAGCAGGACGTCGCCTGCGCCGCCACCTCGCCGCAGGTCGGCCACCAGCGGCCGGACCGGCAGGGTGTTCAGATCGGCCACCTCGGTGGTCGAGCCGTCGATGGTGAGCTTGCGTACCTGACCCACCTGGGAGGCAGCTACCTCGACCGGGTCCAGTCGGCGCCAGCCGTACGGCCACAGTGCCCGCGGCAACCGTGAGTCGTCCGTCGCGGGCCGGGCCGCCAGCACCCCGACGAGGCAGTTGGACACCCCTTCCAGGTCGAGCACGATCCGGGCCAGATGCTGAGGGGTCCAGGTGCAGGCGGCTTGGGCGTTGAGTTCGCTGCCGAGGGCGAAGGTGTCGGTGCAGATCTCGGGGGGATGGCCGGGGGCGGCAACTTCGACCGCCAGGAGCACGGTGGCCAGGGCGGCCTCGGTGTCCACCTGGTCGATCACCGGCAGGTTCGTCAGCCGGTTCGCGATGAGCACCCCGTCGTCGTTGGCCGAGACCACGGCCCGCACCGGGGCGCCGGTGTCGACGGCCTGTCGTATCCGGTCCACGCACTCGCGGAACCCCATGCCCGGCGGGCACACGGCGACGACCGGCCCATAGGGTCGCTCCGCGCGGATGTCCCACGGCCGTCCGGCGCCGAAACCGCGTCCTCCGGCGGTGCCCGCCCCGGCGGCCAGCACCGCGATCGGTCCGGTGTCCACTGGCCTCGGTGTCACGGCGACCGTGTGGGTGCGCACCGGACGCACCTGGCAGGTGTTGATCTCGGTGATCCGGGCGTGTGCGCGACGGGCGGTGCGGCGCAGCAGGGATGCGGCGGCCCGCAGGCTCTCGGGGCTGCCCTTGGTGCCCCGGGTCGGGGTGCGGTCTGCGGCCAGCACCACCCCGCGGGCGTCGACCAGCACGATCTCGGTGGTGGCATTGCCCACGTCCAGCCCGGCCCGCACCTCGACCAGGGCACGACGGCCGGCGACGGGTGTGGCCAGGTGGCGGGCTGCGGGGGCGGAGGGAGTGTCGATGCTCATCGCCTCAGCCGATCAGTCCACGGGCCACGTACCACCGGGCCGCCTCGCGCACGTGCGCGGCGGCCAGCGGGAGGGCGAGGCTGTCCAGGAGGCGCACCGCCTCGTTCATCGCGTCCAGGCTTGCTCTTCCCGGCCGGAGCAGGTCGTACACGCCGAGGAGTTCCTTCTCCGGGAGCACCGCCAACTCGGCTGCCAATCGCAGGCTGGCCGCCAGCTGCGGGTTGCCGGTCCGTTCGGCCACGTCTGCCTGGGCAGCCAGCACGTCGGGGTGGATCCGTACGTCGTCGGTGTCGAGGTCGCCGTCGCGTGCCGCGTCGATGGTGATGCCGGCCAGGTCCCGCCCAGACCAGGCTCGTGAGCCGCTGGCCGAGGGAGCCGGCGGCTCCCAGCCGGCCCGATGCGAGCCGGGGATGACGCCTGTTGCTTCCGATTCATCGTTGGACCCCCCTTCGGCGGGGGACGCCTCCGCTTTGGGGGACCCCCGTTCGGCGGGGGACAGTTCTGCGGGGGACAACTGGACGGATTCGTCGGGGGACAGTCGGACGGAATCGTCCGGGGATAGCCGGACGGAATCGTCCGCGGATAGCCGGACGGAATCTTCCGGGGACAGGTGGACGGACAACTCGGTGCCACCGGCACCCTCGCGCGCATCGTCGTCCGGCACAGCTTGGTCGGGTGCGGCGTGGCCAGGCACAACTTGGTCGGGTGTGGCGTGGTTCGGTGCAGGCTGGTCGGGTGCGGCGCGGTTCGGTGTGGCGTGGTTCGGTGCTGTCTGGTCGGGGGTGGCGTGGTCCAGTGCAGTCTGGTCGGTTACAGCGTGGTCGGGCGAGGCCTGGTCGGGTGCAGCTTGGCCGGGTGCAGCTTGGTCGGGTGCAGCGTGGTCGACCGAAGCCGCGTCCGGTGCCTGCTGGCCTGGCGGGTCCGGATCTGGCGAGGTGTTCACCGTGAGCTCGTCACGGCTCAAGGGGGTCTCAGTCACGCTGCACCTCCAGCAGTTCGGCCGGCGCACCCGGCGCCAGTTGCTCGCCCTCCAAGGCCAGGTACGCAACCGTGCGGGCCTGATGGCCGGTGCCCTGTCCCGCTCGCCCGGTGAGCCGGATCGGTTCGGGCACCGACCCTTTGGCGTGCCGGGCGGCATTGACAGCCAACCGTCGGTAGGCCTGAGCGGTGAGTGCCGCGGCATCGGTCAACGACTCCAGTGACTCGGCCGGTGGCATGCCCCGCCGGGTCACCCGCACTGCTCCGGTGCCTTGCAGGCTGATCCCGATCCCCGAGCCGGACAACGCCGCCGCGGCATAGCCGATCCGGCCCAGGTCGGTCGCCTCGCGAACCCGCACCACGCGCCCGAGGCAGCCCTCCTCCTCGAGCCCGGCCAGCAGTTCGTCCAGGACGTCGATGGCCGGCAGATCGGCGAGGGTGAGCCAGATGCCGCTGCCGAAGGCGGGCGAGACGCCGACCACGACGTCGCGGGGGTCGTCGCTGCGCGGCGCCGGGCCGAGCGGGCGGGTCGCGTCCAGGCGTACTCCCTGGGATTGGTCCTCGCGGATGTCGATGGTGGTGCGCTGCTGGCGCACCGTGTTGATCTGGTGACGGCGCTCGTCGTCCGGCACATAGCCCGAGCCCGGGCCGGTGTGGTCGTTGGGGTCGGTGACCGCCGAACGACAGCGCAGTTCGGGCATGCCGCCGGGGCCGTTCTCGTCCAGGTCGGGGTCGAAAAGCGCTGCGGTCTGCAGGTAGTCACCGCGAACACGTTCGCGCAACAGCGCCAGCAGGGCCTCGGCCTCGTCGCTGAAGCCGGTCTCCTCCAAGGCCACCGCAACGTCGAGACCGCTGATCGCCTGCTGGTCGATGGTCTGGGCGGCGGCGAGCACCGCCAAGCCGATGTCCTGGGGGAGGTCACGGCTGCTGTCGGCGTTCACCGCGGCGTCGGCGTGCTCATCGGAGAAGTCCGCCAGTCCGAGCCAGGAGTACACCGCGCGGCAGGCTTCCACCGCTTGGCGGCGCACCTGGCGCACCTCCTCGTCGCTGGGGTGACGCAGGCCCAGGTCGACTCCCCAGTCGCGCTGCAGCAGCACGAGATCGTCGAGTTGGTCGCGCCCGAGGTTGGCCGGCCCGAAGAGATTGTCGTACTCCGGGACGGTCGCGATACCGCCGACCGTGTCGGCCCCGGCCAGCAGCGTGGGCAGGTTGCGGGAGAACCGTCGAGCCGGCGACCCGGACACCAGGCCTCCAGCGTCGCTGCACGTCTCGAGCCCGCGCAACATCGACAGCAGGTTCTCGTACTGCAACTCCAGCAGGCCGCTTGGCAGGGTGGCAGCCAGACCGGCCGCGTCACCCCCTCCATTGCGTACGCCCTGGGTTCCGCAAGCGCGGGCCAAGGCCACCGCTCGCGACTCCAGATAGAGCATCGAGTATCCCTGGGAGGTGCCCTGCAAGGCTGAGGCCGCGGCCCCGGATCCGACCCGGGACTTCATCCCACGCGAGGCGTAGGCGGCCACCAGAAAGGCTGCTGACCAAGGGGTTTCATCGAGGTCGGCGAGGTGCTCCTCGGTGCCACCCAGGCGCACCCCTTCTGCGCTGGAGGCCAGCCCGCGCACTCCCAGCCGCACCTGCGTCGCGGTGTCCACCTGGCACTGGCCAAGCGCTCCGGCCCGGCCCACCTGGGAGCCGACGAGCAGGGCGAGTGCGTTGGACGGCGCGTCCCTGGGCACCGTGCCGGTGGTGGTCACCTCGCGAAAGCCGAATGCGACGGCGGTGGCCGCGTCGGCGGCCAGCAGGAGTGGGTCGTCGAGTCTGTTGGTCACCAGCGCCCCGGCCGCCGGGCTGCGCCGGGAGCGCATCGTGGTCAACGCCATCGCCAGTTCCGCGGGGCGAAGGTGCCGCACGACGGCCGCGAGCTTGGCCGGGGTCATCCCGGCAGCCATCGCAACCACATCGGTGCGGGGCACAGCCGGGTCCAAGATCATCCGCGCGGCCACCGCATCGGGGATCTGCATCGCCTCGGGCGCCACCTCCAGATCGAGGCCATGGTCGGCGATGTACGCGTCCACGACGTCGAAGTCCTCGCGGGCGCGCCCGTCCAGCTCAACCACCGCGCCGTCCGAGATTCGCAGCGAGGCGGTGGGATCGGTGGGGGAGTGCAGGGCTGCCAGGCCGAGTGCTGGGTCGGCGGCCAGGATGCTCTCGTGGTCCGTGCCGCTCGCCCCGGGCGCGGGGGTGGGCTCGTGGCCGGAGGGGCCGGCGGGTGCACGTGAACCCGGGGTGGCCGACACCGGGCCACCGGGTCTGCCCGCTGAGGTGGGCTCTGTTGAGGTGGGGTCTGATCGCGAGGTGGTGCGCAAGTCGGCCATACCCATGCGGGCACCGTAACGAGCCGGAGGCGATACCGGGGTGTGACAGGCCCGAATCGGCCCGGTTGACCCCCGGTTGGCGGTATCGCCCCACTTCAGATTGGGCCCGGGTTGCCTGAACCGGGCAGATCGCGACCCTGCGCGTGCCGGTCGGGGTTCACGCGGGTGGGGCTTTGCGTGTGGGGTCTTTGAGGCCGGCTGGGAGGTGCTGCGCCGGGGCGTCGTGGGCGGGGTTGCGTCGGGCGCGGGGAGGGGCTCATAGACGCCACGGACGCAAGGCTTTCCACCGGGCAGGGCGCTAGGCGCGAGGAGGGACTCGTCGGCTGCGCGGCGCGCAGGGTCACCACGACGCCAGGGCTTCGCGCGCAGGGACGAGCTACGTCGCTCAAGCGGACCGTGTCGGACAACTTGGTCAGGTCCTCGCGCGCGAGGTGCGCGAGGTAGGGGCTGGTTACCAATAGTGGGATGGGTTGCCGAGTGGGGCCAGGGCCTCGCGCGCGAGGAGGGGCTCCAGCACCTGGTCCGGCGGCGACTGAAGATGCTGCCAGGGCCTCGCGCGCGAGGAGGGGCTGGCGCGCCCACGCTCCTCCGCAAGTGGCGAATCGCCAGGGCCTCGCGCGCGAGGAGGGGCTGACAGCGGGGACACCCTCACGATGACGTTGAAGGCCAGGGCCTCGCGCGCGAGGAGGGGCTACGAGGACGGCGAAGGCCCCTTCAAACCCTCAGCCAGGGCCTCGCGCGCGAGGAGGGGCTGCTGGGGGCTGGCTGGATGCCGTCAAGGACCCCGACCTGTGAACCGTTACACGGGTGCACACCTGTGCGTGGTGGCGACGAGGGTCGGCCGCCGCGGAAGAGCCGCACAACATCGGGGCGAATCGCGAGAGGCAATGGCGTCCGGGTCCGACCACTCCGGTTAGATCGATTACTCCGTTTATCCTGTAATGAGGCTATTTCTTTTTGGAGTCCTGCGGGAGCGCACCCGGGCGCCGCGGCTTGATGGGTAATCCCTGCGATTGCTGACTCGAATCCAGATTCGTCAGCCAACCCCCGGGTGGACAGGGCATCGCTGCGTTTCGTCGGGTGGGTGCGCCGAACGATCCTGTCGATCCCGGATGTCCACCGCGTGCCTGGGAGATCGCCAAGCTCGGGGGTGCGGCCGGGCGCCCGGTTTGTCGGCGCGCCGCCTGCGGCTCGCCGTGTGGCGCCGTGTGGATGCGCCGTCAATTGACCGGGACGGGTGAGCCGGACTAGAACGGCACCGTCCGACCGCCGTCACCATTCAGCAGGAGCTCGCCGTGTCCTCGGCCTATGAGGCGTTGGCCCGTCAGGCGCTGCCCGCCTGGGGGATCAATGCGCGCGCGCCCATCGAGCTCGTCAATCTCTCCGAGAATGCGACCTATTTCGTGCATCACGAGCCGGAACCGGTGGTGTTGCGGGTGCACCGGCCCGGGTATCACGATGCGCGGTCGATCGAGTCCGAACTCGCCTGGATTGCCGCGCTTCGGGCCGACCTTGATCTAGTCGCGCCGACTACGATGGCCACTGTGCAGGGACGACAGGTGTGTCTGTTGAGCGACCGGGACGGTCGCGAACGTCATGCCGTCATGTTCCGTCGCATTCCCGGGGTGGAACCGGCCGATGATCAGTTGCTCGACTTCGCGCCGACCCTCGGTGAGATGGCGGCCCGGATGCACGAGCACGCTCTTTCCTGGCGGCCGCCTTCCAATTTTTGTCGATTTAGCTGGAACCAGGAGGCATGCCTAGGGGAGGGCGCCAGGTGGGGCCGGCCCCGGGACGGCGTCGGAGTTGACGCGGCCGTGGCTGGCTTGTTCACCTCGGTCGTTCGAACTGTGCGGGAG
Organism: Actinomycetales bacterium; assembly: GCA_047974565.1. Taxonomy (GTDB): domain Bacteria; phylum Actinomycetota; class Actinomycetes; order Actinomycetales; family CAWJMD01; genus JBDIAG01. Next base: position 180,355 of record JBKECN010000019.1, on the reverse strand, counting down.
AGGTTGACCGAGTACGGCACCGGTGCGCAGCAGTACGGGCTGGTGCATGCGGACATGCGACTGGCAAACCTGCTGGTGGACGGTCCGGACGTGGCCCTCATCGACTTCGACGACGCCGGATACTCCTGGTTCCTGTATGACCTGGCGGCGGTGGTGTCCTTCGTCGAGGCCGATCCGCGCTTGGCCTCGTGGTGCCATGCCTGGTTGGCGGGGTATCGCAGGTACCGGGCACTGGAGGAGCAGGACCTGGCCATGGTGGCCACGTTCATCATGCTGCGCCGGTTGATGCTCGTGGCATGGATTGGTTCGCATCGTTTCACCGCACTCGCCCAGAGCCTCGGGGAGGAGTACACACGCACCACGTGTGACCTTGCCGAGGACTATCTGGCCGGTGCTGGCTGGTCTCGGGAGGTTTCTGGGTGATGGATGGGGTGTTCGGGACGGCGTCGCCGGGCGCGGAGCAGGTTCGCCGCTATCTGGTTGAGGAGATCTCCACCGGTCGGCTGCCGACGGGTGCCAAGGTGGGTAGTGAGCGCCAGTTGGCAGAGAGCCTGGGGGTGTCGAGGGCGGTGGTGCGTCAGGTGCTGGCAGGCCTGGCGGACGCCGGCATGGTTCGCCGGGTCACCGGCCGCGCCGGGGGCACCTTCGTACGTCGTCGCAAGGTGGAGCGCCAGCCCGCCCGAGTGGAGACCGGCAACGCGACGGCCGCGACCGAGACCCTGTGTGCAGAGACCGAAGTCATCTCCGCCGAACTGCGCCGAGCGACTCGCGCCGAGTATGACTCCCTGGAACTGCCCAAGGGGTCGGACCTGGTGGAGATCGTCCGGGTCCGCCTCGCCGACGAGGGCCCGCTGTCTCTCGAACGTGCGCTACTACCGGGGCGCTTCCGAGAACTGGCGGTCGCCCCGCCGATGGGTTCCCTCCTGGAGGCGCTCAGGTTGGGCTTCGGCGTCCAGCCGGATCGCATCGTCGAGCAGTTGGACATCGCGCACGCCACCCCGATGGAGGCCGTTCATCTGGGCGTAGGAGTCGGAGCCCCGCTGCTGTCCGTGCAACGGGTCAGCCGGGACGCCGCGGGCATCCCCGTCGAGTACTCCCACGACCTGTTCCGGTCCGACCGGGTGCGGGTCGTGCTCAGTGGCGGCGAGGCGCACGCGGGCTGACCAGGTCGTCGTCCGCGCCCGATCGGTCGCGTGGTGTCTGCGTGCGCTGCCGGAGCAGGGGAACCTCGCACGTCAACCCGGCCCCGGTCGGCGCGGCGCGTGATCGGCGGCGCGTGCGATGTCTGGTCGGGGGCGAGGGCCCGGGTCTGGGCGAGTCGGCGGGCCGGGTGCGGCCCGGGTCTGGGGCGAGTGGGCAGGCCCCTGCGTGGTCCGGACACACGCGATCTCCGGACGACAGCAACTACGCGACAAGGCGGGGTCTGAGCCCGGCCCGGCACACGCGGGATCCGGGGGTCGCGGTGGCAGGAGCGGGCGAGGATGTGTCGTGGCGACACTGCACCGAGTGATGGCACGCCTGGTCTGGTGACCGGCGTGCCACGCCTGGTCGGGGGCGAGGGCCCGGGTCTGGCCGCGTCGGCGGGCGGGCCGGGCTCGGGCACACGCGGTCTCCGGGGGTCCTGGTGGCGGGCAGGCAGGTAGGACGCGCGTCGTGGCGACACTGCGCCGGGTGAGGGCGCGGCTGATCGAGTGACCGACGCAGCACAATTGTCGGATCGAGGCCCACCGAGTGGGGGCCACCCGGCGGACCAGTCAACGCCCGGGACACGCGGTGTCCCCTGGGGACACGCGGTAGCGGACGGTAGCCGGGGCAGGTGAGGATGCGCGTCGTGACGACACCGCGCCGGGTAGCGGCGAAGATGGTCTGGTGACTGACACCGACAACGCCGTCCCCGAGCCGGTCAAGCCGGCCCGGCCGGTCTCGCCCTCCGAGGCGGGCCGGGAGGCATCCCGGGCATCAGGCCCCTCGGATCGCAGCGAGGCCCCCGTCGAACTGCTCAAGGCCGCTGCGGCGGCCCGGGCGTTCGGCTCCCAGCATCACGACGCCACCGGGCCCGGCGAGGTCGCTGCCGAACCTGGAACAGGCCACGTCGAGCACGGCTCGTCTGAGGTGGACCGCTCAGGCACCGCCAAGTCCCCGGGCGGGCAGTCGCAGGTCGGTTCCCCGGCCGCCGACCCTTCCCACGACGCCCACGCCCGTGGCGTCCACACCGGTGGCGCCCACCGGGACGTTGGCGACCACTCCGACGTTGGCGACCACTCTGAGGATGGCCGCCACTGGGACGTTGGCGACCCCGGGAACGTTGGCGACCCCGGGAAAGTTGGCGACCCCGGCAAGGTTGGTGACCGCGGGAAGGTTGGTGACCACGGCGATGATCACCCTCCAGTCGCCGGGCACCCAGCAGCCAAGCCCGGCCAGGTGGACCGGCGCGACCCGTCGGGCGGGAACTCGGGCGATCTCGGCGAGCAGGCGCCCTTGGTCCACGCCTTGGAGACGCTGCGCACCCGCGTCGACGAGGTACGCCTGCCGCTCACGCTGCCCGGCGTTCAGGGCAGCCGCGCCGATCGTGGCCAGTTGCTCGACCAGCTCGATGACTACCTCATCCCGCGGCTGCGGCAACTTGATGCTCCGCTGCTCGCCGTCGTGGGCGGCTCCACCGGCGCAGGGAAATCGACTTTGGTGAACTCCGTGCTGCGCCGCGAGGTGACCCGGGCCGGCGTGCTGCGGCCCACCACCCGTTCCCCGGTTCTGGTCCACCATCCCGAGGACGCCCGCTGGTTCACCACCAACCGGATCCTGCCCTCGCTGGCCCGGATCACCGGCGACGACCCCGAACCCAGCCCGGAGGCCACCCAGCACCGCATCGGTGCGGTCCGGCTGATGGCCTGCGACGCGCTGCCCGAGGGATTCGCCCTGCTGGACGCTCCGGACATCGACTCGGTCGTCGACGCCAACCGCGAACTCGCCGCGCAACTGCTTGCCGCCGGCGACCTGTGGCTGTTCGTCACCACGGCTGCCCGCTACGCCGACGCCGTCCCCTGGGATCTGTTGCGCACGGCCGCGGAGCGGGGCACGTCGGTGGCTGTCGTCCTGGATCGGGTACCTCCCGAGGCGATGGACGAGGTCCGCACCGATCTGGCCGGCATGCTTGCCGCGAACAGCCTCAGCGACGCCCCGCTGTTCACGATCCCCGAGGTGGCACTGCAGGATGGGCTGCTGCCCTCGGGGGTGATGGCCAAACTGCGACTGTGGTTCATGGACCTCGCCTCCTCCAGCGCAGCCCGGCAGGAAGTGGTGCGACGCACGCTGGGGGGCGCCCTGGACTCGCTTGGCGTGCGGGTGCCGGCCCTGGCCGGCGCCGCCGATGAGCAGGCTGCCGCCGACCAGTCGCTGCGCGAGGAGGTCGCCCAGTGCTACGGCGTCGCGGCCACCCGGCTTGAAGCCGGGTTGACCGATGGCACCTTGCTGCGCGGAGAGGTGTTGGCCCGGTGGCAGGAGTTCGTCGGCACCGGCGAGGTGCTGCGCGGGCTGGAGTCCGCGGTCGGTCGGGTCCGGGATCGGCTGGTCTCGGCCATCACGGGTAAGCCGGCGCCGGCCGAACCGCTGGGTCAGGCGCTGCAGACCGGGGTGGCTGCCCTCGTGCACGCGGAGGCAGCCCAGGCCAGCGAGCAGGCGGTGCTGCGGTGGCGCACGCACCCGGCCGGGGCCGCGCTTATCGGCCCGAACCCCACCGAGATGTCCCGCCTGTCACCGGATTTCGACCAGCGCATGGAGCGGATGGTGCGGGACTGGCAGGGTCACGTGCTCGATCTGGTGCGCCAGCAGGCCGGATCCAAACGAAGTCAGGCCCGGTACATGTCGCTGGGCGTCAACGCCATCGGCATCACCTTGATGATCCTCGTCTTCGCCAGCACCGCGGCCATCCCGACCGGTGCCGAGGTCGGCGTGGGCGCCGGCACCGCCGTCGTCGGCCAGCGGCTGCTGGAGGCGATCTTCGGCGATCAGGCGGTGCGCCAACTCGCCGCCGAGGCCCGCCGTGACCTGATGGCCCGGGTCGAGGGACTCCTGCAGGGCGAGCAGGACAGGCTCATCGACCTACTCGTCGAGGCAGGTGTCGACCCAGATGCCGGGCCCGGTCTACGCGCTGCGGGCGAGAAGGTGCAGGCCACCCGATGAGCGCGCGCGGTGGGCTGACCCAGGCAATCCGACCCGGGCGTAAGGCAGCGGCCAGTGCTGACGTGCCGGTGCGCCTGGACGCGCTGCAGCGGGTGCTCGACCTGGGTGGTGACCGGCTGGATCCGGAAGCGGCCGAGTGGGCGGCCGGGGTGGTCAGACGCACCGGGCAGCGGCTGGCCCTGGGACTGGATCACACGGTCGTGGCCTTCGCCGGCGCCACCGGCAGCGGCAAGTCCTCGCTGTTCAATGCCATGTGCGGGACGCAAGTGTCCCGGGTCGGGGCGCGCCGTCCGACCACGTCCAAGGCCACCGGGCTGGTGGTGGGTGGAGGCGGTGACCAACTCCTGGACTGGTTGAGTGTGCCCCGCCGGCACCGGCTCGACGTTGGCTCCGACGGGATCGCCACGCTCGAAGGGCTGGTGCTGCTCGACCTGCCCGACCACGACTCGACCGCGATGGCACACCGGCTCGAGGTGGATCGCCTGGTCAAACTCGTCGACCTGCTCGTGTGGGTGGTGGACCCGCAGAAGTACGCCGACGACGCACTGCATTCGGGCTACCTGCAGCCGATGGCCCCCTATGCCTCGGTGATGACGGTGGTGCTCAATCAGGTGGACCGGCTCGACCCTGAGGATGTGGGGCCGTGCGTACGTGATCTGAGCCGACTGCTCGCTGAGGACGGTCTGCCCGGGGTGCCGGTGCTGGCGTGCTCGGCGCAGACCGGCCGCGGCTTGGACGAACTGCGCGAGCGGATCGTGGCTGCGGTCGACGCCCACGAGGCGGTACGTCGGAGGGTGCTGCTCGACCTGGACGATGCCGCTGCCCGGCTGGCCGGCAGCGTCGCCGACACCGAGACCGCTCCCGAGAAGGTCCCCGGGGCCTCCGGCCTCGTCGACGCCCTCGTCGGTGCCGCGGGTGTGCCGATGGTCTTGGACGCCGTCGGCGCCGACTACCGCCGCGCGGCCCGGGCCCGCACCGGGTGGCCGTTCACCCGGTGGCTGGGCAGGCTGCGGCGCAGCCCGCTGGACCGGCTCCGGCTCGGCCGGGGCGCGTCATCGGGCCGTGCCGAGGTGGAAACCGGCTCGGTGGCACGATCCTCACTGCCGACACCGGGGGCGGGCCAGCAAGCCCAGGTGGCCCTGACCACTCGGCAGATCGCCAGCCAATGCGCCACCGGCCTGCCGATGCGCTGGCAGGACGCGGTCCGCGACGCCGCTGTTCCGCCCGGCCCGGACCTCGCCGACGCGCTGGACCGTGCCGTGACCCGAACCCCGCTCACCTTCCGGAACCCCGTGTGGTGGTGGCTGGTGGGCGTGCTCCAGGTACTGCTGGCGGTCAGTGCAGTGGCCGGGGCCGTGTGGCTCGGTGGTCTCGCGCTCATCGACTACCTCGGCTGGCCAGAGCCGGGCACCCCGATGATCTGGTTGGTCCAACCCGAACGGCTCGGCGTGCCGTTGCCGTCGGCGATGCTGATCGGCGGCATCGTGCTCGGGCTGCTGCTGTCGGTGCTGGCCTCGGCCCTGGCCGGCGTCGGTGCCCGCCGGCGTCGACGCAAGGCCGCCAAGGCATTGCGAGCCGAGGTGGCCGCGGTGGGCACCACCCTCGTCCTCGACCCGGTGGCCGTGGTGCTCGCCGAGCACCGGGACACCCGCAATGCCCTCCAGGTGGCCCGGACCGGACGTAGCTAGCGCCGATCTCGCGCTGCGCCTGTGCTGTGGCCTGCGAGCGGTTGCGGGCCGTTTCGGATCCCCGCGCGATCCGCGCCGGGGCGAGTTCCCTCGCGGCTCCGCTGGGCGAGCTTCCTTGCTTGCGTGTGGGGCGAGTTCTCGCGGTGCCGGAGGCGAGCCAGCACGAGCAACGTCAGACTCACCGCGAGCCCTTGCGTCGGCAGCACCACACCGGCCGCCAGGCAGGGTCGTTCTCGCGCCCCGTCGGGTTCGGCACCGAAGACGACGCTGCGGACCGCGCCGCGAGTTCTCGCGGTGCCGCGGGGCGACTTGACTCGCGATGCCGCACTGCAGGTCTGGGTGCACGTGCTGGGTGCACCCCAACTGGACTCGGTGCCCTCGGCCCTCGAAGCCCAGCGGGGCGCCTCCGCGGGACCGGGTCGCGGGCCGTGCCCCGCCGACACGAGGCTGTCCGCCTCATTTCAGGCGCTCTGCGGGAGCACCACCCCTTGCTCGTCGACGAAGATGCCATCGATCTCCACGTAGTCACCCACGTCCGGCAGGTCCTCGCGACCACCCGCGGTCCTGGAGCCTGGCGCATCGACGGTCGCCGGGCCGGACCCCTCGGCGGCCTGCCCCTCGTTGGCGCCGTCCCGGCTTGACTGCTCAACAGTGTCGGCGTGCCCAGTGGACCCGCCGTCCCCGGCCTGGCTGCGGATGAACCGCGTGAAGTGAGAGGTACCCCAAGTGAGGTCGTGGCCGATGGCCCGGGCATCGATCTGCACGCTCATCCGCACCTCCCCGTCCTTGTTCTGATACTGGTCGATGTAGAGGCGGCCGTGCACGATCACCCGCTGACCCTTGCGGAACGAACAAGCCGCGTTCTCGCCCAACGGCCCCCAGGCCGAGACATTGAAATACGAGGTGCGACCGTCCACCCAGGTACGGCTCTGCGGCTGGAAGACCGACTCCGTACAGGCCACCCGCAACCGGGCGACCGACCGACCGCCCTCGCCGACCGCGGCCAGGACGGGGTCTGCGGTGAGATTTCCGACGATGGTGGTCATGGTGTCGTTCATGTCCGGCTCCTTTGACGTGCTCGGTGAATGCCCGCGGTGCAGGCGAGTACGTCGATCCTGACCAGGCCCGGCGGGCTCGGGAACCGACGAGGGTGGGTTGTGGACAACTGCCGGGGGTCTGCGCGGCCTGTGGATGAGCACCAGAGATCGCTGCGGGCTCGGTCAAGTCCGGTGCCTGCGACGTGCTCGGCTGAACCGGCGGTGGCCGGCGTGCGTTTCTGAGCACTGTCCGGCTCAATCGGCGTCCGGCTGGGTGGCGTCCGGCTGGGTGGTGTGTGGGGATCGGCGTCCGGCTGGGTGGCTCCGGGTGATGGGTGTCCGGCCGGGTGGCTCCGGTGATCCGCGTCCGGCCTGGGTGTGCGGCTGAGTCTGCGCCCGGCTGATCGGCCCCCGGCTGAGTCGGCGTCCGGCTTACCGGCGCGTGGCTGGGTGGTGTGCCGGGGGATCGGCGTCCGGCTGGTGCTCCGGTGATCCGCGTCCGGCCTGGTTGTGTGCGGCTGAGTCGGCGCCCGGCTGATCGGCGCCCGGCTGAGTCGGCGTCCGCCTTACCGGCCTGTGGCTGGGTGGTGTGCGATCTGCTCCGCAGGCCTACCACACCTGGTGCGGCTTGGCCGGTTGGCGCGCCTTGGCTGGCGCGTGGCTGGCTGGCGGGGGCTCGACCCAAGTCGGACCCGCCTCATCACCCCGCGCCAGCCCGAACTCCTGACCAGGCGCCCAGACGGTGCCGCGCCACTGCCCAGCCCAGGCGGCAGTCAACGGATTCGAGGCTCGGCGGGCCCACCCCATAGTCTTGCCCAATGGCTGAATTCGTCTACCAGATGATCAAGGCGCGCAAGGCGCATGGGGACAAACTGATCCTCGACGACGTCTCGATGAGCTTCTTCCCCGGCGCGAAGATCGGCGTGGTGGGCCCTAACGGCGCGGGCAAGTCCACGATCCTGAAGATCATGGCCGGCCTGGACCAGCCGTCGAACGGCGAGGCCCGGCTGAGCCCCGGATACACCGTCGGCATCCTGGAGCAGGAGCCACACCTGGACGAGACCAAGAGCGTGCTCGGCAACGTCCAGGACGGGCTGGGTGAGATCAAGGTCAAGCTCGACCGATTCAACGAGATCGGCATGCAGATGGCCGAACCCGACGCCGACTTCGACGCACTCATGGCTGAGATGGGCGAGCTGCAGGAGCATCTCGACCACGCAAACGCCTGGGACCTGGACTCCCAGCTCGAGCAGGCCATGGACGCGTTGCGTTGCCCCCCGGGAGATGCCGACGTGAGCGTGCTCTCCGGCGGTGAACGCCGCCGGGTGGCGCTGTGCAAGCTGTTGTTGTCCAAGCCGGACCTGCTGCTGCTCGACGAGCCCACCAACCACCTCGACGCCGAGTCGGTGCAATGGCTCGAACAGCACCTGGCCCAGTACCCCGGCGCCGTGCTCGCGGTCACCCACGATCGGTACTTCCTCGACCACGTCGCACAGTGGATTGCCGAGGTCGACCGGGGCCGGCTCTACCCGTACGAGGGCAACTACTCCACCTACCTGGAGAAGAAGCGCGAGCGGCTGCAGGTGCAGGGCAAGAAGGACGCCAAGCTGGCCAAGCGCCTAGCCGACGAACTCGACTGGGTCCGCTCCAACGCCAAGGGCCGCCAGGCCAAGTCCAAAGCGCGCCTGGCCCGCTACGAAGAGATGGCCACCGAGGCCGAGCGCACCCGCAAACTCGACTTCGAGGAGATCCAGATCCCGCCCGGCCCCCGCCTGGGTAGCCAGGTCATCGAGGTGAAGAGCCTCACCAAGGGATTCGGTGACCGGGTCCTCATCGACGGACTCTCGTTCTCGCTGCCCCGCAACGGCATCGTCGGCGTGATCGGCCCCAACGGCGTGGGCAAGACGACCCTGTTCAAGACCATCGTCGGGCTGGAAGAGCCGGACGGCGGCGAGGTCAAGGTCGGAGACACCGTTCAGATCTCCTACGTCGACCAGTCCCGTGGCGGTTTGGACGGCAAGAAGAACGTCTGGGAGGTGGTCTCCGACGGGCTCGACTACATCGAGGTCGGGCGAGTCGAGATGCCTTCTCGCGCCTACGTCTCCGCCTTCGGGTTCAAGGGCCCCGATCAGCAGAAGCCGTCCAATGTGCTCTCCGGCGGTGAGCGGAACCGGCTCAACCTGGCGCTCACCCTCAAGGAGGGCGGCAACCTGCTCCTGCTGGACGAGCCCACCAACGACCTGGACGTGGAAACCCTCTCGTCGCTGGAGAACGCCCTGCTGGAATTCCCCGGCTGTGCGGTGGTGATCTCCCACGACCGGTGGTTCCTGGACCGGGTCGCCACTCACATCCTGGCCTTCGAGGGGGATGAGGAGAATCCAGCCCGCTGGTACTGGTTCGAGGGCAACTTCGAGGCGTACGAGAAGAACAAGATCGAGCGGCTCGGTGCTGAGGCCGCTCGCCCGCACCGGGTGACCTATCGTCGCCTCACCCGCGACTGATCAGCGTTGCTTGCCTGACACCCTTTGATGGGACGTGAGATCGCCGGGAGGTCAAGGCCTCCCGGCGATCGGCGCAAGGTAGTGCGGCAGGTGGTGGCGGTCAGTCGCTGCCGCCGAGCCCCAGGCGGCGTTCCTGCAGGCCGCCCGTAGGCTGCGGGTTCTCGGTCATGTACCGGTCGTGCACCCGGTGTGCTTCGGCCAGGTCGCGAAGCAGCTTCTCCTCGTTGCGGATCAGGTGCTTGTACTTGGGATGCACTTGACGCAGGGCGGCTTCCTCGTCGAGCAGTGCCAGGTAATGCCGTTCCCGCAGGGCAGCGTCGTCGTAGAAGTCCAGCGCCAGATACTCGCGCACGTGCCGCCGCGCGTTGTTGATCGTGGTCTGGGCCTTGCCCTTCGGGCTGACCAGGGACGCGATCACGGTGACCGCCAGCACCCCGACGATGACGCTGAGCGAGAGTTCGATGGTCACCTCATACACGTCGACGTGTTCGCCGCCGTTGATGAACGGAAGGTTGTTCTCGTGCAGGGCGTGCAGAATGAGTTTGATCCCGATGAAGGCCAGGATCGCCGCCAGCCCGTAGGACAGATAGATGAGCCGGTCGAGCAGGCCGTCCAGTAGGAAGTACAGCTGGCGTAACCCCATGAGGGAGAAGGCGGTGGCGGTGAAGACGATGTACGTCTCCTGGGTGAGGCCGAAGATCGCCGGGATCGAGTCGAGCGCGAAGAGGATGTCGGTGCCGCCGATGGCGACCATCACCGTGATCATCGGGGTCAGGCGACGCCGGCCGTCCACCATCGTGAACATCTTGTCGCCGTCGTAGTAATCGGTGGTGCGGAACAGTTTTCGACTGATCCGGACCATGAAGTTATCCGACTCGTCGCCATGGTCATCGGGCTTGAGCAGATTACCGGCGGTGACCAGCAAGATGATGCCGAAGATGTAGAACACCGCCGAGAAGCGGCTGATCAGGGCGGCGCCGGCGAGGATGAAGACCGATCGGGCTATGAGCGCGAACACGATGCCGAACAGCAACACTTTCTGCTGGTCGGCGCGCGGCACCTTGAAACTGGCCATGATGATGAGGAAGACGAAGAGATTGTCGACGGACAGCGCCTTCTCGGTGATGTACCCGCCGAAGTACTCCTTGCCGTATTCGCCTCCGGCCACCGCCCACAGGCCCACACCGAAAAGGATGGCGATCCCGACGTAGATGGCCGACCAGGTCGCGGCCTCGCGCAGAGTCGGCACGTGTGCCTTGCGGACGTGGAAGATGAAATCGAAGGCCAGCAGCCCCCCGATGGCGACCAGGGTCAGTGTCCAGGTCAGCGGGCTCACGTCCATGAGATTCGCTCCTCGGTCAGGCCTCGGATGAATCGATCACGCTAGCAAGCGCACACCCGATTCGGCGTCCTTGACCGGCCGAATCCCGGCAGCGGCCGTTCAGAACGGGTCGGTCGGGTACTCGCGCCGCCAGGCGTCCAGGCCACCGTCCAGGTGCCGAGCCTGGTACCCGAGCCCGGCCAGGTGCGCCACCACCCGAGCCGAGCGCACCCCGCTCGCGCAGTGCACGACGATCGGGACGCCCCGATCCAGCATCGCTGCGCCGCTGAGGATCTGGTCCATCGGCAGGTGCGTCGAGCCGGTGATCCGGTCGCCGGCCACCTCCAGGTCCTCGCGCACGTCTACCAGGAGTGACTCACCCGCGCGCATCAGTGCGGCGAGTTCGGCCGCGCTGACGCTCGGTACCGGCTCGGCGGGCACCAGCCCACACATCTGCTCGTAGTCCGCGGCGAGATCATGGACCGGGGAGCGGCGCGGGTCCGGGCGGACCCGCAGCTCCCGCCAGGTCGCGCCCAGTGCGTCGTGGACGAGCAGCCGACCGATCAGCGGCCTACCGGTGCCCGTGACGAGCTTGATCACCTCCCCGGCCAGGACTGACCCGATGGTCCCGCACAGCGACCCGAAGACGCCGGCCTCGGCGCAGGACGGTGCCGACTCCGGGTGCGGCGGGTCGGGGAAGATATCCCGATAGCCGGGCCCCCGTCCGGGCCAGAAGACGCTGACGTGACCTTCGAATCGCAGGATCGAACCCCACACACAGGGCAGCCCGAGCACCTCGCACGCGTCCGCCACCAGGTAGCGGGTGGCGAAGTTGTCGGCACCGTCCACGACGAGCTGATACCCGGCGAGCACGTCCAGCGCGTTGGCCGAGGTGAGTCGTTCGCGGTGGGCGCGAACCGTGACGTCAGGGTTGAGCGCGGCGAGGGCCTCGGTGGCCGAGTCGACCTTGGGCCGGCCCACGTCGGGAACTCCATGCAGCACTTGGCGATGCAGGTTGGTCACGTCCACGGCATCGTCGTCGATGACTCCGATGGTGCCCACGCCGGCTGCGGCGAGGTAGAGGAGCACCGGCGAGCCGAGCCCGCCCGCGCCGACCACCAGCACCCGGGCATTGCACAGCCGCCGCTGCCCGAGCACGCCGATCCCGGGCAGGAGCAGTTGGCGCGCATAGCGTTGGCGCTGGTCCTCGCGCAGGTCCGGGCCTGGGTCGACCAGCGCAGGTAGCGAGGCGGTCACAGGTCGGGCCGTCCATCCATCGGCGAGGACGCCAAGGCGTGCTCTCGTCGCGGGATCCGTCCGGCGTGGCGGGCGTGGTACCCGGCGGCCACCGCATGCGCGAAAGCGGTTCCCATCCGGGCCGGGTCATGCGCCCGGGTCACCGCGGTGGCCAGCAGCACCGCCGCACAGCCCAACTCCATCGCCAGGGCGGCATCGGAGGCAGTGCCGATGCCCGCGTCCAGGACGATAGGCACCCCGGCCCTGGAGACGATGAGCTCGATGTTGTGCGGGTTGAGGATGCCCAGGCCGGTGCCGATCGGCGCGCCCAGCGGCATCACCGCGGTGGCCCCCAGTTCTTCAAGGCGCAGGGCGGTCACCGGGTCGTCGTTGGTGTAGGCGAAGACCTGGAAGCCGCGGGCGACGAGCTGCTCGGTGGCGTCCACCAACTCGACCACGTCCGGCAGCAAGGTGGTCTCGTCGGCGATCACCTCGAGCTTGATCCACGACGTCTCCAGCGCCTCCCGGGCCAGTTCAGCGGTCAGCACGGCTTCGCGGGCGGTGAAGCAGCCTGCGGTGTTGGGCAGGATCCGGATGCCGCGCTCGGTGAGCAGGGTGAACAGCGACCCCGCCTCGCCGGGGGAGTAGCGGCGCATCGCGACGGTGGTCAGGACGGTGCCCGAGGTGTCCAGCGCGGTGCCGAGCGCCGCCAGGCTGGGGATGCCGCCGGTGCCCAGGATCAGCCGGGAGGCCAGGCTCACCCCGTCGATCACCAGCGGGTCGACGCCCAGGAGGGTTGGGCCAGGGTGGGTCGGCGCGCTCATCAGCTCAGCCACCCTGCACCGCGGTGACGATCTCCACCTCGGCGCCCTCAGCCAAAGCCGTTGCCTGCCAGGTGCTTCGAGGGACCACCTCACCGTTCACGGCCACCGCGATGCCGAGTCCGCGACCGTCCGGGCCCAGTCCGTCGGCACCTACGTCAGTGCCGGTGAGGGTGGCGACGAGGTCGCGGCACGTGGTGCCGGGGGCCAGGTCATGGGTGTCGGCGTTGACGGTGATCTTCATCGGGTCCTCACGGGTGCCTGCCTGGTGTCGGCAGAGATCGGGGAGTCGGTAGGGGCGTGTGGGGCGACGGCGCGGGTGAAGCGAGCCGGGTCGACGATGGCCAGGAGGTCGGCGATGCGGTCACTGGGGGGTGGCCGGTCCGGCGTGCCCGGGTGTCGGGGTTCGGGGGAGCCGGGGTGCGGGGGTTCCGGGGTGGGCAGCCCCAGGAGGGAGCACACCAGGTGCCCGGCGAGCGGAGCGAGCAGCACTCCGTGCCGGAAGAATCCGGTAGCCAGCACCAGCCCGGGAGTCACCCGGGCGCGAGAGTCGGTGGCCAGGCCGAGCAGTGGTGCGTTGTCGGGGGTGCCGGGACGGGGCCGGGCGATGAGTTCGGTGACAGCGAACTCGGCGACCGCGGGCACGAGCCGGATCGCGTCCCGCAGGAGTTGGTGCATGCCGCCGGCGCTGGGCAACGGTTCGCCGTCCTCGCGGCTGGTGGCGCCCAGGACGAGGCCGCCATCGGGGCGGGGCACCACGTACACCGGCGTACCGGCGACCCGGGCGCGGATGGTGTGCTGGACGAGGCCGGCCAGGGCGGCCGGTGGTCGCAGCCGCAGCACGTCCCCGAATACCGGTCGCAACAACGTCGTCACGTCGGTAGGCAGCCCGGCGATCGTCTGCGCGCCGAGTGCATTGGCCACCACCACGGCGTCCGCGCCGATCTGCCGGCCGTCGCCGAGCAGGACGCCGGTGGCGGGGCTGGACGAGTCGTCGGAGTCGCGGTGCAGCACCGCGGTGGCGGGGCAGCATTCGAACCGGCAGCGCTCGCCGAGCCAGGCCAACAGTGCCTCGGCCAGCAGTCTCGGGTCGACTTGATGGTCATCCGGAGCCAGGAAGGCGCAGGACAACGCCGGGCCCAGAAGGGGCTCGAGGCGCCGGGCCTGGCGGGTGGTGAGCCGCTGCGATCTGAGTCCGTGGGCCAGGCAGACCTCGTGCAGATCACTCAGCGCCGTCCGGTCGGCGTTGTCGGTACCGCAGATGAGCGTGCCGGTGGTCCGCAAGCCGACGGCCTCGGCGTCCCGGCCGCCGGCGAGCCTGGCGATGAACCCCGGGTAGGTGCGAGCACCGGCTAGCAGCAGCGAGCCCAGGTCCGACTCCTGGTGGTAGGTCTCACCGACCGGTGAGAGCATCCCGGCCGCCGCCCGGGTCGCGCCGCCGGCAGAATCGGGATCGACCAGGACGGTGTCGGCGCCGCTGCGTACCAGGGCTTCGGCGATGCACAGGCCCACGATGCCGGCGCCGATGACGACGACCTGCATGTGCGCCTCCCTTCGTCGGCATGATCCGAATCAGGTTCGAGCGGTCGGTGACGGAACACCCTCTCAGCTCCGGTGGTGGAGCTCCCGCGGTTGCCCACTAGCGTATCGGCGTGCAGGATTCCCGCGACGACCCCGTCCACCGACGCGCCCAGATCCGTGAGCGCCAGGCCCGTGAGCGCCAGACCGGTGAGCGCCAGGCCCGTGAGCGCCAGGCCCGTGAGCGGCTGGCCCGTGAGCGCCAGGCCCGTGAGCGGCTGGCCCGAAGCCTGTTGTACGTGTGCACCGACATCCGGCGAGATCGGGGGGACTTGGCCGAGTTCGCGGCGGCCGCGTTCGCCGGGGGAGTGGACATTCTGCAGATCCGGGAGAAGGGACTGCAGGCCGAGGAGGAGCTGACCGCCCTGGAGGTGGTGGCCACCGAGGCTGAGCGGGCCGGGGCGCTGATCGCCGTCAATGACCGGGCGGATCTGGCCAGGGTCGCGGGTGCCCCGGTTCTGCACCTTGGCCAACAGGACCTGACACCCGAGCAAGGGGGTCTCGTCGCGCCGCACGCGGTGATCGGGCGGTCCACGCACTCGACCGAGCAACTCGCGGCGGCCGACGCGGACCCGCAGGTGGACTACTTCTGCGTCGGCCCGGTGTGGGCGACCCCGACCAAGCCGGGACGGGCGGCGGTGGGGCTGGACCTGGTCCGGGCGGCAGCAGCGACCGGAACCGACAAGCCCTGGTTCGCGATCGGTGGAATCGACCTGGACCGGCTCGCCGATGTCGTCGACGCAGGTGCCCGCCGGGTCGTGGTGGTGCGCGCCGTCACGCAGGCCGATGACCCCGAGGCGGCGGCGAAGGCGATTCGTCACCGGCTCGGCTGACCGCCTTGAGGTTGCGCCGGCGGCCTGGCGCTGTCGACCACTCATGGTGGTGGGTGTTCCCGTTGCGCGACGTCCATGGTGAGTTGGATCGCCATCGCCCGTGTTTCGTCGATCGCTTGCCGGAGCGTGTTGCGAATCGGACGCTGATCGGGGTCGATGTGGGCCGGCGGGATCGCGTACGCAAGACCGTCCCGCATGATCAGGCGCCAGCCATCTCGCCGGCTGTCCCCCTGGGCATGATGAATCACCTGATGATGTCGCCAACACAATAATGCGAGGTTGTCGATGTGGGTGGGTCCGCCGTCAGACCAGAACCGCACGTGGTGGACCTGACACATGGACGGTGGCGCGGCGCAGCCGGGGAAGACGCATCCTCCGTCTCGCGCGGCGACCGCGGTGGCTTGGGCCGGGGTCGCGAGCCGGCCGGTGGTGTGCATCGAGAGGACCCGCCCGGTGCCGGATCGGGTGACATAGTCCAGAACGGCGTCGCAGAGCGCTCGCCCGAGCAGGGCGGCCGGGAGAGGTTGGGATTCTGGCCCGAGCACGGCCCAGGGTTGGGATTCTGGTCTGAGAACGGCCCAGGCCACTGGTCCGCCCGCACGCCGAGCCGAGCAGTCCGGGCTGTGGGTCCGGCGGCGAACTTCAGTCGTGGCTTGCTTATCGAACGTGTGCTGGTCGAGCTGGCGCCCGCTGATCGCGGGCTCGGGGCTCGCGCCTTCGTCGGTGGCGTGCCTGTTGATTGCGTGCCTGCCGACCGGGTCCCGGTCGGTGGCGTGGCCGTCGGTGGCGTGCCGGTCGGTGGTGTGCCCGTCGATCGTGTGCCGGTCGATGGTGTGCCCGTTGAGCATGTCAGGGCTGGTGGAGTCCAGGTCGATTGGGTCCAGGTCGATGGGCTCCACGTCACCGGGGGACTGATGGGCGCAGTCGCATCGGGCGTCGGCGAACCTCGGAGTGGGTTGGCCGGTGTTGTCCGTCTCACCTGGCGTGGCGAAGACGCTGGCGCCCTGCGTGTTTGAGGGCCGGCTGTCCACATCGTGTCTGCCCATCGGCTGCTTCGATGTGGCGTCGACGTGACCCTGGGTGAGGGTGATACTCACGTGCGGGACGCTGCGGGCTGGGCGCTGGTTGATGGCTCCTCCGGGGCCGTCAGTGCGGGGGAGGCCCTTCTCGTCGAACACGAGGGCGAGCTGCTCGGCCGCCAACTGAGCCATCCGCACCAGCGCGTCGGCCCGACGTTGGGCCGGGGTCCTGGTGTCGAGGAGGCTGGCGGCGACAGCGTCGTCATCGGTGGAGCCGGCGTCGGGTGCGGTGTGATCGGGGGCGCCCGGGTCAGCGGCGTCGTGCCCTGGCGTCGGGGGGCTGGTGACTCCACCGGGTGCCTGCGCGGTGCCAGTGTCAGTAACGGAAGTGTCAGGGGTGACAGTGTCAGGGGTGGCGGTATCGGTCGTCACGAGGTCGGGTCGGGCGCGGTCAAGGGCAAGGAGATGGTCGAGCACGGCGGTGAACTCCAACCCAGCATCAGGGTCGAGCTGGCCTCGCAGCACGGTCATCCCGAAGGCATCGGTGGCCACGCTCAGCCCTCGCCGGGCGCATGCGTCCCGGTACCGGCGATCGGCGCGATCGGGATCGACCACCTCCAGCAGGTGCTCGGCCAGGCCCGCGCAGAGCCGGGGTGACCAGCGTCGAGCATGCTCGGTCAGCACGGCATCGATCTGTTCACGATGGGCGTCCAGGATGGCGGCGGGCAGTTTGGCGACCACCTTGCGGGCGACGTCCAGATGCGCGGCGGACACCTCGCCCGCGGCTAGGGCGGCGCCGAACCCCCTCAGGATTCCGTGTTCAGGATGGATCAGCTCGGCGGCCCGGACGTCAGCGCGTGCCGCTCCGCGGTCGCGGGAGCACCGGTCGGCCAGGACGGCTCGGGTAGCCCGGCCATGGGCTTGACCGTCCGGTTCGTGATCGAGGCTGGCGCGCACGAAGGCCAACCGGATGCTCTCGATCCGTCGCGCCTGCCGGTCGAGCGTGACCAGCGCCTCGCGGACATGCCCCGCCGTCAAGCCGCCCATCTCTGAGGTGGAATCGGCGAGGTGGCCAACTGTCCGATCGAGGCAGATCAGCTGCTCGGCCACTGGATGGCCTGACTCGGCCAGCGGGATGTCTCGCGCCGCTTCGGGCGGCTCGCAGCCCGGCACCGCCCACCAACCGTCATCGAGGCCGGGCGCTCGAGTGGCAGACGCGCCCGAAGGGTGTTGGAGAGCAGCGTCAGCCTCGCTGGGCGCCGTCGCGTCGGTGGTGGCCAGGCAGGCCGATGGCAGGCCGGCGCCGGGACTGCTGGGTGGTGTCGGGTCAACTTCGGCCTGGCCAGCCGATGGCAGGCCGGCGCCGGGACTGCTGGGTGGTGTCGGGTCAGCTTCGGCCTGGCCGGCCGATGGCAGGCCGGTGCCGGCGTCGGCTGGCGCCGGGCTGCAACCACCGTGGTCTTCCATAGAACGAACGTACCAACGGGCACTGACAATCGATGGTCTACAAGGGTCTTTGCCCCATCGAAATGAGACTTGCTGTCTATGACTCGCTTAGGACCCATCTTGACCCAAAGTGCGCGGTTCGGAGTTCCAGGCACGACGTGCGTGGATGATCCCGAGGCTTCTCCGAAGGGACTGGTCGTTCACCCGAGGACCTGCCCGCGTTGACCCTGCGGCAGTGACTGATGCGCCCTCGGCGCCTGACACTCAGGCGAGGACGGCTGTTCCCAGACCGAGCAGCAGGACGATGATCGTTGACACCGCCGCCAGCAGCACCGGGCGGCCCCCCACGTTCCGCA
Organism: Actinomycetales bacterium; assembly: GCA_047974565.1. Taxonomy (GTDB): domain Bacteria; phylum Actinomycetota; class Actinomycetes; order Actinomycetales; family CAWJMD01; genus JBDIAG01. The sequence goes on along the minus strand of JBKECN010000019.1, from coordinate 162,340 downwards.
GCACCGTCCAGTGCACGGTGACGCCGAGTGCGAACATCGCCGCGCCCAGCAGCAGTGACTGCGCGATGCCAGCCGCAGCCAGCACGGATGTCGGCACCACGCCGAAGCTGGCCAGCGCCACCATGGCCAGGAAGCCCAGCACGAATCCCGGTACCAGCGGCGGGCGCCGCGCTCCCGAAGCCGCCTGATCGGACGCGGCGGACCGCTCCAGCCAGCCGAGTACCGCCAGCACCGGGGCGAGCATGAGCACCCGGGCCAGCTTGACCACGACCGCGACCTTGAGCGCAGGTCCGCCGATGATGGCGCCGGCGGCGACCACTTGGGCCACCTCGTGCACGCTGGCCCCGGTCCAAGCCCCAGCCGTGCGCTGGTCCAGGTGTAGGGCCACGGCCAGGGCGGGCATCGCGACGATCATGATCGATCCGAAGATCACCACGAGCGTCACAGCGGTGGCAGTGTGGCGCGGCTCGCGACGAGACTGGGCTGCGTCTACCGCAGCGACGGCGGCGGCACCACAGATCGAGAAGCCGCAGGCGATCCGCAAGCCCAGGGCCGGCTCGATCCGCAGCGCCCGGCTCACCAGCAGGGTGAATGCGATCCCGCCGCCCACCACGCCGATTACTCCGAGCAGCACGGGCCAGCCCAGCGCCAGCACGTCGGGGAGGACCAGCCGCAGACCGAGCAGCACGATACCCAGGCGCAGTAGCGTGCGAGCCGCCACCGCCATGCCCGGGGCCAGTCGCTGCGGCATCCGCACCCCGATGCCGGTGAGGTTGCCGACGAGCACTCCGAGCAGCATCGCCCCCAGCAGCGGGCTGACGGCCGGTACCGCCAGGGTGAAGGCAGTGGCCACCGCGGCTGCGGCCAAGGCGACGCCGACGCCGGGAACGACGGACGCGCCTCGGGTGACCAGTCCGCGCCACTGCACGGCCCCGCGGGTGATCGCCGGAGCCCCCGGGTCACGCGGACTGGGCGAGGACGTGGGCTGGGGAGTGACGATGCTTGCCATGACTCCACTGTCGTCGTTCGACTCATATCTGAGAAGACATCAATATGGCATCGAAGACATATCATTGGTGTATGACTTGCTCGACGTCGCTCCCACTCAACCGATTGCCGCACGTTGGTGATCTCGCAGTTCTCGTCGCACTCGCCGAACACGGCGGGGTAGGCGCGGCGGCTCGCGCGTTGGGCATGGCCCAGCCCAACGCCACCCGATCGCTGCGCCGACTGGAGCGCGATCTGCGGCTGCAGCTGGTGCACCGGGACACTCGCGGCAGCACCCTCACCGAGCACGGCGGGCTGGTGGTCGACTGGGCCCGGATCGTCCTGGAGGCCAACCGGCGCCTGCTCGCCGGGGTGCAGGCGCTCGCGGACGACTCGCCTGGTCAGCTTCAGGTGGCCGCCAGCCAGACGATCGCCGAGGACCTGCTTCCGCGTTGGCTCGCCGCGCTGAGCCTGGAACAACCCGAGGTGGGGACCACCTTGACGGTTGGCAACTCCAGCGAGGTGGGGCGGCTGGTGTCCCGTGGCGCGCTCGGCTTCATCGAGAGCCCGGATCTGCCCAGCAGCATCGCGGTCGAGGTGGACAGTGTCGTGGTGGCCACCGACCGGCTCGTGGTCGTGGTCGCTCCGGGGCACGAGTGGGCCCGGCGGACGCGCCCGGTGGGGTTGGATGAGTTGGCTGCCACTCGGCTGGTGGTGCGCGAGCGAGGGTCAGGCACCCGGGTGACCTTCGAGCAGGCCACCAGGGGCCTGGGCTTGGCCCCGCCCCGGATGGAGCTGGCCAGCAACGCCGCAGTGCGGGTCGCGGTCGCCTCCGGGGTGGGGCCGGCGGTGCTCAGCGAGCACGCGGTGCAGGCTGCTGTCGCGGCGGGTGAACTGCGGGCGGTGATGGTGGACGGCCTGCTGGTCGAGCGTCCGCTGCGCGCGGTCTGGGCGCGGGAGCGTGACCTCGGTACGGCAGGCCGCAGACTGGTCGAACTCGCCACGGCCATCGAGGCGCAGCGCGGGCCTGGAGTCGCGACGTAGGGCAGTGAGTGGCCGGGTGACCGCGAGGCCCAGTGCTGGCGGGTGAGTGTCGCATGGTGCGTCGGGTGCCCCGGCGCTGGCCAGTGAGTGTCGCATGGTGCGTCGGGTGCCCCGGCGCTGGCGAGTGGGAGTCGCATGGTGCGTCGGGTGCCCCGGCGCATGGCCAGTGAGAGTCGCACGGTGCACCGGGTTGCCCGGCGCTGGCGAGCGAGTGTGCCGACGCGCTGGGCGGTGGCCCGGCGTAGGCCAATGAGACTCGCAATGCGCACCCGGAGGTCTAGCGGAGCCGACGCCGCTCCCTGCTTCCCAGCCTGCTCCCCGCTTTCCCGCGGGTTCCTCCGGAAAGCTCATCCTGTCCGGAATACACAGATTCTTCACAGGAAGGCTCGTTAGCCTGCGGCGCGCTCGAAGCATCAGCCCGCCCGATAGGTCGACAGACCCAGAACGTGAAGGAACAGAACGCTTCATGAGACGCATCTCCCGCTCAATCGCAACGCCTCTGATCGGTGCAGCGCTCATCACATCGATGGCCGCTTGCGCTACCGACACCACGGACTCCAGTTCCAGCTCAACCAGCAGTTCGAGTAGTTCTGACTCGGGCGGCCCCGGCCAGGGGGGAGGTATGCAGACCTTCACCGCGCAAGACCTCAACACGGACGGCGAGAACGGTGCGGACGCGAATACTGCCGAGGTCGTGGCGGCCGCGAATGCCTTCCTGGATACGCTCGACGAGAGCACCAAGGAGAGCGTGACCTATGACTTCTCCGATAATGAGTCCCGGCAGACGTGGTCGAACTTCCCGACGCAGACGGTGCCGCGAATGGGCGTCTCGTTGACAGATCTCGATGACACGTCCCGGGCTGCCGCGCTGGCGCTGGTCGAGACGATGTCATCGGAGCAGGGCTACGAGCAGGTCGAGGCGATTCGTGCGGCCGACGACTGGCTCAACCAGAACAGCGCAGACGGCAATGACGCGTTCGGCGCCGATGTCGACTACAACATCGCCCTCTTCGGTGAGCCGTCTGAGACCGACCCGTTCATGGTGCAGTTCGGCGGGCATCACCTGGCCCGCAACTACACCTATCTGGGCACTACTGCGAGCATCACCCCCGCCTTCAGCGGGACCGAACCGAAGACCTTCACCTCGGGTGATGAGACCATTGAGCCCTTGAAGGAGAAGGCAACCACCGCTTTCGCCGTCTTCGACTCGCTGACCGACGAACAACTCGCCACAGCACAGTTGACGACCACGGTCGATGACATCCTCATGGGACCGGGGGTGGACAGCGGCGAGTTCCCCGAGACTGCCGGGATCCAGGTGAGTTCTCTGTCAGCTGATCAGCAGCAGCTGGTGCAGGCAGCGATCCAGGCTTGGGTCGGCGATGCCAACTCCGATCTCGCGGCCTCGTTCATGAGTACCTACGAGTCCCAACTCGACGAGACCTATGTGGCCTACGCGAACTCCGACACCGTTGATGGCGAGAGCACGTATCTGCGGATCGATGGCCCGCGCGTCTGGATCGAGCTGGTCAACACCCGCAGTCGCAGTACCCCGGACCTGCACTACCACGGTGTGTACCGCGACAAGAATGACGACTACGGCAGCACGAACCCGAGCAGTTGATCGATCAGGCGGGATTCCCCGGTGGCGCGGTTCCCGCGAACCCAGCTCGTTGGGAAGCGGGCGTCATTGCGAACCGAGAACCGTCGTGAATCGAGCATCGTCGTGAATCGAATGTGGTCGTGAATCGGGTGTTGACGTGAAAACCTCAATACCGAAGGTGCTGACCCGGCTGGCCGTCGCGCTGGCCGGGTTGGCCCTCGCCGTGGGTCTTTCCGCCCCGGCGGCGGCGCACCCGATGAGTGTCAGCACGGTGCGACTCGACGTCGGCATCGATGCGGTGGACGCCGACGTGTCGCTCCCACTGGACGAGCTGAGTACCGCGTTCGGCCAGGACTTCACCGCGCAGACGGTTCTGACCGAACCCACGCTGAGCATGCTGCGGGACTATGTGGCCCGACACGTGAGCGCGACCGATGACGGCGCAACTCCCGCCGAACCCGGCTCGACCTGGCACACCCAGGTCGTCGGCGGCACCGTCGAGAACGTGGACGGCGTCGATAACCTCGTCCTGCAGGCACAGCTTGTCCCGAGCTCGGGCCAGGTTGGCTCGTTCGTGTTCCACGACGACGCCATCGTGGACAAGCTTGCCTCGCATCGCATCTTCGTCTTCGGGCGGTACGCAGCCACCGGGGACTACACGGAGTTGGCCATGCTCTCGTGGCAGACCGACTCGGTGCCCGTTCGACCGGCCGAATCACCGGTGGCCGAAGCCGGCAATGACCCAGGCGCCCAGGGTTTCGGCCCGGCCATCGGGCTCGGCATCCATCACATCGGTGCCGGGAGTGACCATCTGCTCTTTCTCGTGATGCTGCTGCTCCCAGCGCCCTTGATCCAGGTGGGTCGACGCTGGACGGGCCGTCAGGAGGTGCGGCGCGCGACCCTACGCGTCGTCCACGTCGTGACCGCCTTCGCTGTCGGGCACTCCCTCACTCTTGCGCTGGGAGCGTTCGGGTTGGTCGACGTGCCCACTCGGATCGTCGAGGCCGGCATCGCGCTGTCCGTGCTGGTCTCGGCCATCCACGCGATCCGGCCACTGGTGCATCGAGGCGAGGTACTGATCGCCGGTGGATTCGGCCTGTTGCACGGGTTGGCCTTCGCGACGCTGCTCGCAGATCTGGGTCTTGGCCGGGACCACCTGCTGGCCACCCTGCTCGGCTTCAACCTCGGAGTCGAAGTGACCCAACTTCTCGTGGTGGCGCTGGTGATGCCATCGCTCATCGCGATCAGCCGGACCCGCCACTATGGCGCGCTGCGCACCGGCCTCGCGGCCACGGGTCTGGTGCTGGCCGCTGCGTGGTTCGCCGAGCGCGTCGGGGTGCTTGCGGCGAATCCCCTCGAACCGCTGGCGAATGTGCTTGTCGACCATCCGTTCGTCGTTGTCACTGTGTTGGCCGCGCTCGCCGTGGCGAGTACCGCCCATCGTCGAACTCTGGTGTCCGTCGAGGCGAGGGGAATGAGCCCAGGCCAGCCTGCCGGCCGTGAACCCGCCCCGGCAGCCCAGCCGTCGAGTGTTGGCGGGCAGGTGGGCGCCAGCGGGGAATGAGCTGGCGGCTGGGCCGCCGACCGACGCTGCACCGGCGCGGCTGCTCAAGACTGGGTGGGCATCCACGCGACGTCCCCCGACGTGGCCACTCGGCGAGGAGGCCTGGATGTCCGGCCCGAAGCGCGACCACTCACGTGGCCGGTTCTCCTGCTCACAGACGGTGGTGGACGTGTCGACGGCGACGCTCGAGCCTGCCGGGCTGGCCCGGGCGTCACCGGCAGCGAGCGCAGTTGCTTCCAGCTGGGCACCCGGTGGTGGTACGCGCCGTCTGTGCTCCAGGAAGGCCAGGCCAAGAAAGTCAGCGACACCGATCCTTACCGACCTCTTACCGATCACCTCGAGAGCGTGTTTCAGCGGCTGGACCGGCGTAGAGATAGCTCTGCACAGGCATTCATCGAGAGGAACCAACTCCTATGCGCCGCACCGCTCTGCCAGCTCGCCCCCACGCGAATACTCACATCGGATCTGCACGTCCGTCACGAGTCCTCAGAACGGGATTCCTCAGGACGGGAGCCGTGGGGGCGGGCCTTGTGGTATTCGGACTGGCGGCGGCACCGACTGCAAACGCGGCAGCCGATGCCACCCTGACCCCGGGAGTCGGGTTGCCACAGCGGCTGTCGATCGGGATGGCCCAGACCGATGTCGTGCGGACGTTGGGCGCGGACCAGTGCGCCGACGTCTCGACCTGTGCGATCCCAAACGCGGGCAGCGGTGGGTACACAGTCGTCTACTTCTACGACGACGTGGTCGAGGTGCTCGAGTTTGAGAACCAGTCCGGCTATTCGACTATCGACGGCGTCACTCCGGATTCGACGTTGGCCGAAGCCGCCGCCATCTACGCAGTGCCGGTGAACGGCACGGTCGCTGCGGCCGTCGGCCGAGGATACGCCGCCAAGGAGATCACCGATTACCTGTGCAGTCAGTCCGGCTGCAGAGCGTCCGGCTCCCACCTGCGGCACATCATCTTCGCTCCCGGCGACGCCACGCGTACTGGTCACGTGAGCACCGGCAGCATCGTCGTCACGAACACCAGCCGTCGCTGGACCACGGTGAGCGCCGACATCGTCATCACCGGCCCGAGCGGGAACATCGTTGCTGGGCAGCGCGTCAGCCCCTATCTGGCACCGGGCGCCACATTCACCTACGAACCGGGGGATTTCTTCGACCTCACCGCCACCGCGACTGGGACCTACCGCTACACCGTGAGTTCGCCAGGCACCGGTAGGGGCGGCAAGAAGGGTGGTTCGTCCTCGAGCGGTACCTTCTCGGTGAATGCGATCGACATCCCGCTGTTCTGAGGTCGTGTACTGGCAACTCGGGTGCGCGATCAGGTGCTGGCGGGGATCTGGATCGAGTCGGCGAGGGTGCTCAAGGCGCCTGCGGCGTCGGTGGTCAGTGGCGGGCCATGGCCGGGCAGGATTGCCGTCACGTTGAGTTGGGCGAGTTTGCGCACCGACTCCGCCGCCGCGCCCTGATCGGCGGTGTACTGCGGGTCGGATCCTTGCAGCCCATCGGTGGTGCGCAGCGCGTCGCCGGCCACGAGCACGCCCGTGGTCGGGTCGAAGACCGAGACGTGCCCGGGGGTGTGTCCGGGCGTGCCGATGATCTGCAGACCGAAGATCTCGGTGCCGTCAGCGAGGGGTGTCAGCTGCCGGCCGTCGGGCGCGGTGATCTCGGCGATGTCGTCCGCGCCGGCATAGAGGGCCGCGGAGGGTGCGTCCGTGGCCACCGTCGGGAGCCCCCCGACGTGATCGCCGTGTCGATGGGTGAGCACGATGTGCTGGACGGCGTCCCAATCGCTCCCGACGGACGACAATGCCGACGCGATGGCGGTCTGCGCGTCCGACCCGTCGGCTCCGGTGTCGACGATCGCCGCTTCATGGGCACGGACCAGGACGTAGGCCGACACGAACCCCATGGAGGCCTGTTGCCAGACCAGCCCGGTCTCGCCGCCGCTCGGGCCACTACCTGACGAGTCCGGAGTCGAGCCGTCACCGGAGGACGTTGCCGCAGGACCAGATTCGGAAGGGCTGCAGGCCGTGGTGCCGAGAATCGCGATGCCGAGCACCGAACCGGCGCTGAAGAGGACGTGCCGACGAGTCGGGTGGAGGTCGCGGATCTGCGAGAAGGTCCGTCTCATTTGTCCACCATAGGTAGGGAGCACGGGCTCAGCGACCCCATGGCGCATTTAACTCCATGGGGTATTTAGTCGACACATGAACATCGCATTGGTATGTGCTGGTCTGTCATGATTGGTCGGGTGAGCCTCCCCACCCGCCTCGTCACGGTCGAACTCGGTGACACCCAGGTACTCGTCGAGGCAGCCGTCGCGCCGGGCTCCGAGCCGACGTCCGGTCCCGCCGCGAAGGTGATGGAGGCCTTCGACAACGCCCGGGACGCCGTCGTGGAGATCGGCGTCAAAGTCGCGCACTCGCTCGATGAACTGGCTCGCCGCTCGGCCCGGCCGGAGGAGATGACGGTGCAGTTCGGGTTGACGGTCGCCACGTCAGGGACGGTGCTGGTGGCTCAAGGCTCCGCTGAAGCGACGTTGGCCGTGACGATGACGTATCGGCGGGAGGCGACCTGACGATGACGGCCAGGTCGCCGGGTTGGGCAGCACGAGCCGTTCGTAGTCCATAGCAGCGCCGCAGGGGCGCGTGGGGGGAGTACCGATGACGGGTTTACCCGAGGCATATCTGGGTCGTGTCCTGACGGCCGCTGCAGAACCGGTGGGCACCTGCTGGGTGGCGGCCCCCGGCGTGGTGGTCACGGCGTATCACGTCGTTCAGGACGTCACGGGCAGCCTTCCGGTCGTCTGGCAGGACGACGCCGCCACGCCCGACCCGGGCAGCGTCGTGCCGATTGAACCGCTCCGCGCAGGTGTTGCCGCTGTCAGCCAGGCCCGCGTGCTTGCCGTTGACGCCGTGCTCGACGTGGCGATCCTCTCGGGCGGGTGGGCCTGTGCCACGCCGGTTCTCGCGGCCACCGACCTCGTTCGCCCGGACGAACCAGCCCAGGCTGTCGGGGCTGGTTACCTGGATGATCCCACCGAGGAACGAGCTCGCCGGGTCTGGTCGACGACCGGTCGCTGGATGGGCTTGACGATGTTCGAAGACTCCACCCGGCTCGGCGTGCTCGTCGCCAGCGGGGTACTCAAGGGCCTGTCCGGCGGGCCGGTGGTCAGGCTCTCGGACGGCCAGATCATCGGGATGGTGTCCGGCCGGTACAACTCCGCGGATGGCTGGGCCCGGGACAGCGTCTGGTTGGTCCGCGTCGAAGATGTCGTCGAGACCGCGGGGGAGTCGTGCGGCGGTGGGCTGGATGTCCGCGGCCGAGTGGAGCTGGCCGAACCCGCCGACGTCATCATCAGGGTGGACGCCCATTCGCTGTCGCTGCGCTGCCCGCAGTTGGGCCTGGACGCCACGACACCTCATGACGGGTTCACCCACCGGATGGCGTCCCTGCTGGGGGACGTGCACCGTGTTCGGGCTAGCCACGCGGAGGCCAGACACGACGATTCCGCGGTCGGGCGCTCCGTCGCGGCCGGAACCCGGATGCGTGAACTGAGCGCTCACTTGAGCACGGCGTTCCTGGCCGGGGAGGTGGGCGCTGCTCTGGCGACGGTTTTCGCCGAGGCGACCCGGGTGACGATGCCGGTCCGGCTCGGCTTCGACGTCCGGGAGGAGGCGTTGCGCAGGCTGCCGTGGGAGGCATTGGTGGTGCCCGGCACCCCCACTCCGGTTGCGCTGCATCCGCTGGCAACCGTCTACCGCGCCGCCCCTGACGGGGCGACCGGCCGCAGCGTCTCCGGGCCGTTGACCATCGTCGTGGCCATCGCGTCCCCCATTGACGGGAACGGGGCGCTGCTGGACTACGAAACCGAACTGCGCAACGTCATCACGGCCGTGAAGGGCGCGCGCGGCGGCGATGCCCGAATCAGGGTGGTGCCGTTCGCGACGCTGGCGGCTATCCGCAGCTACCTCGATTCCGGGGACGTACACGTTCTGCACATTTCCGGGCACGGTTCGCCTGGACGTCTGGTCCTCGAGGGTGACGACGGCAAGGCGGTATTCGTCACTGCCCGCGAGTTCGTGGATGGCGCTGTTCCGCCGGGCAAGATGCCCCCGATGGTGTCACTGGCCGCCTGCTACACGAATGTGCCTGGTGAAGGGGCCGACAGCCCCGTAGCCGCGTTCGCCGACGGGCTGGTCGCGGCGGGGGTGCCGGTGGTCGTGGGCACCGAGACCTCGGTGACCGACCGGTATGCCACCCGGGTGTTCGCCCAGGTGTACGCAGATCTGGCGCGAGCGGTGATCCCGAGTCCCGTCGAGGCGGTCGGCAGTGCTCGTCGGGCCGTCCAGGAGAGTTTCGCGTCCGTGGCTAGCCCGCGCGACGAGGCGATCGCAGCGCTGGATGAGTGGGCCGTGGTGACGGTGCAGGCCAGCAACCCAGCGGCCAGCCTCTTCGACACCTCGCTCCCCAGTCTGCCCGATCTTCGCCTTCGTAACCCCGGCGCGGAACGCGTCGGCAACCTCTTGGCTCTCGACCCGGGACAGTTCGTCGGCCGCCGACCGGATCAGCACCGGCTTGCCCGGGTGATGCTCGGCGATCAGGATGCGGGGGCGATGCTGACCGGCATTGGCGGGATCGGCAAGACGACCCTGGCGACGGAGGTCGTTCGGCGGGTCCGGGAGTTGCTCCCCGAGATGCTGGAGGTGACGGTCGAGCGGGAAACCCACCCGGATGGCGTCCTCCTCGCGATCACGAGTGCGCTGCGGAGCCGCTACGCAGCCGCCGGGAAAGTGGACCAGATAGCCCCCTTGCTGCAGTTCCTCGAAGACGGGCGCCAACCATGGCAGAGCCGGCTACCGCTGCTGCAACAACACGTCTTCCGCCACTTCGATCTCGTCGTGGTGCTGGACAACTTCGAGGACAACCTCGTCAGGGGCGATACCGGCTACTCGGTGCGGGACACCGAACTCGCGGCCTTCTTGGCGTCCTGGCTTTCCAGCCCCGGCAGGGCGCGGCTGCTCATCACCAGCCGTCATCCGGTGGAGTTGCCCGAAGGCGCGCAGAAGTTGCTGCTCGCCCACCGGGTGGGCCCGCTGACGTTCGCCGAGACGATGAAACTCGCGTGGGCATTGCCACGGCTGGACGCGCTGACAGATGACGAACTCCGGCAGGTGTGGGCGGGGGTCGGCGGCCACCCACGAACGCTGGAGACCGTAGACGCACTACTGGCCGGGGGCCGAGGACGGTTGCCACACATCCGTACACGGCTGGAGAAGCGGCTCACCGAGACACTGTCCGGCAGCGACCAAGCAGCGCGGTGGCTGGATCGCGAGCGCGACCTGGACGCTGCCATGGCGGACGCGGTCACGCTGGCGGCGGACGACGTGCTGCTGCCAGAACTCCTGAGCGACCTCTCCGGCGAGGCGAGGCGCCTGCTGGCGGGCTTGGCGGTCTTCCGCAGGCCTGTTGATGACAACGCCGTTCTGTTTGCCGTCGGCGAGCCGGACGAGGCTGCAGCGTTTGTCCCAGACCGTGGCGCAGCGGCGAAACGGATCGAGGCTGTTCTCATCGGCTCCGGGGCACAACCGAACGAGGGTGGAGACCTCGACCTTGACGCCCTGGATGCAACGAGTCGGGAGGAGTTGTTGGCGGCAATTGCGGAGTATCGGGCGCTGCCCCGCCCCCCGCGTTCGGTGATGACCGATCCGTCGGCAGCTCTGGAGGAACTGGTGATGTCGAGTCTGTTGGCCAGGACTTCCGTCGAGGATGGCGATCGATGGTTTGTCCATCGGTGGACGGCAAGCGAACTCGACCGGCTCGCGGCGGCCGTGGTTGCGGGCTCTGAGGGTGCAGGGAACTCCGAGGACATTCACGTGAGAGCCGCAGATTACTTCTTGTGGCGGGTGGCTGTATGGCCCCAGGACAGGGACGCAGATATTGCCGATGTCTTGGAGGCCCGCCACCACCACGAGGCGGCACGATACCTGGACGAGGCGAACAGCGACACCGAACACGCCGCCTCGGCCATGCACGAGCGAGGGCACTGGGATGCAGAGGCGGCCCTCATCTCCGATCAGCTCAATCGCCTCCCTGACGAGCATGATCGCCGAGCCTCCTGGTACCACCAGTTGGGGATCCTGGCGCAGGCTCGGGGCGACTACGACACCGCCGAACAGCGCATCACCGACGCGTACGGTCTGTTTGTCCGGGTCGGCGCGATGCGGAACGCGGCCACCGCAGCGCGAGTCCTCGCAGAACTCGCCCAGGAACGTGGGTCCGGGCCGGTGAACGCCATCGGGTGGTGGGCTGCGGCAATTGCCGCCTCGAGCGCCGTGAGCGATGGGGAAGGGCTGGCGGGAGCGCTTGACCGGCTGGACGAACTCACCCAGGGCTTACCGGAGTCGGAGGTCGTGGCGGCCGCGGGGGAGCGGGTTGCCGAGCCCTGCCGTCTCATCGAACTGCTCAACTGGTGGCGAGCCCGAGCTGAACCGGGAGCGGCACCGGACGAATCGCAGTGAATCAATCCCGTGGCGGTCGGATCATCCCCTCTTGGGCGACGGTGGCGACGAGGCGACCGTCCTGGGTGTAGATGCGGCCGAAGCCCAGCCCGCGCCCACCTTGGGCCGAGGGACTGTCCAGGACGTAGAGCAGCCATTCGTCCACCCGGGCTGTGCGGTGCCACCACATGGAGTGGTCCAGGCTCGCCATCACCTGACCGCTGGTCCAGGACAGGCCATGCCGGCGCAGGATCGGTTCGAGCATGGTGTAGTCGCTGGCGTACGCGAGCACCGCCCGGTGCAGCAGTGGCCGGTCCGGCATCGGGCCGACCGCCTTCATCCACACCGCCATCCAGGAGGTGGGTTCCGGCGCCGCGGACAGATAGATCGGCTCGGTGACGTGCCGTACGTCGAACGGCCGCTCATGCGAATAATGCTGAGCCAGTGGATGTTCCACGTGGCCGATCAGGTCCGCGGTGGACGGCAGGGACTCCGGCTCAGGCACCTGCGGCATCGGCTGGGCATGGTCGTAGCCGTCCGCCGGCAACTGGAAAGAGCAGGACATCCCGGCGATCGGACGCCCGTGCTGGATGGCCAGCACCCGGCGGGCGCTGAACGAGCGCCCGTCCCGCAGCCGCTCCACCTCGAACGAGATCGGCACCTGCGAGTCACCCGGGCGAAGGAAGTACCCGTGCATGGAGTGCACCGGCCGATCCTGCTCGACGGTGAGGCTGGCGGCCATCATCGCCTGGCCCAGCACCTGCCCACCGAACACCCGGGCCGAGGGCCAGGTCAGTTGGCGGGCACCTTCGAAGAGATCTCGCCCGGCCTCGTCACGCCCGAGCCGCTTGAGATCCATGAGCTGCAATAGTTCGGCCAGGGCATTGCCTCGGATGTCGTCGTTCGCCACGAGCCGACCCTAGCGTTAGCCGACCCTCAACCTCGTTGCAAGGTGCGCAGACTCACCGTGCCCCGGCCGGCGAGTTCGGCCTGTTGGGCCAGGAACAGTTCGGCGCAGGCGAGCGCATCGGTCAGCGCCTCGTGTGAGCGGTACCGCGGCAGCCCGAAATGCTCACGGGCCGCTCCCAGCCGCAGCGTGCCCCGCGGCGCCTCCTCCAACTCCACGCGCATCACCCGGGCCTGCAGCAACAGGGTGTCGACGATCGAGAACGCCGGTGCCGATCCGAACACCGACCTGATCGCCGGGGCGAGGAAGCCCCGCTCCATCTCGGCGTGATGGGCCAGCAGCACCCGGCCGCGCAGTGCCTCGAGCAGATCGGTCAGGACGAACTCCAACGAGCTGCCGTCGGCCACGTCGTCGTCAGTGAGCTGATGGATGGTGGCGGACTGCCCGACCGGCAGGCGCTGGCTCACCACGTGCTGACGGGCGCCGCTGAGCCGCACCGTCCCGTCCCGGATCGGGACATACCCGACGCTGAGGATCCGGTCCACGGCCGGGTCCAGTCCGGTGGTCTCCAGGTCGACCGCGAGCAGATCCAACCGGTCGGCGGGCGTGCTCGGGGCGGGGAAGGGCACATTGAGGTACTCCCGCAGCGGCCCTTGGCTGGCCCGCCGGTGCAGGCGCCGACGTCGGCGCTCCACCGAGCCGAGTCCGAAACCGAGCGGGTTCATCGCACCCGCACCCGCGGACACGAACCCGGCCTGCCCCGCCTCCAGGCCGCCCGAGACTCCCGGGTCACCAGAGACGCCCGGGTCACCCGAGACCCCCGGCCCATCCGGAAGCCGTCCACGACGACCCGCGACCGGCCCATCACGACACGGCCCATCACGACACGTACTGCATCGGGAACGAACCGGCCAGAGTCGACTGCGCCCGGCGCACCACCGCAAAGGCGTCGCGCAGGTGGCGTCGCTCCGCCGATGACAGTTCGTCCGGCGAGACGTGGTTGTCCGGAGCCTGCCTGGCATGTACCTGGCGACCTTGATGGCGCAGCCGCACATAGCCGATGAACTCGAAGGCGTCGCTGAGGTCGCCGACCTGGGACTGGCTGAGCTTGCCGGCCTTCGCGGTGGCGGCCAGCCGGGCCAGGGTGTTCACCGGGGACAGCCCCAGGCTCAGCGCGTACACCCGGGCCAACTCCACGACGATCGCCACCCCATCGTGCTTGAGATCGAGCGTGTCCGAATGCTCGCCTTCGTGCTCCAGGACGAAACCGCGGAACACCCCCAACGGGGGACGCCGCTGCACCGCGTGCTTGGCCAAGTGGACCAGGAAGGCGGTCGCCTGCGGCGTCGTGGCGAGCACGTCCCGGCGCAGGGTGTCCACCAGGGAGGTCTCACCGTGCAGGGCCCGCATGTCGAAGAAGATCGTCGAATGCATGACCGCCATCGGCTCGGGCCGCTGCACCCACGTGGTGAAGGTGCGACGCCAGGCGTTCAGGCTCTGCCGCCACTTCGGATTGGTCGCCATCACCTCACCGTTGCAGTACGGATAGCCGCACTCGGCCAGGCCGTCGCTGACCTGGCGGGCCAGGGAATGGAAGTAGCGGGACGCGTCCTCGTCCGGCTCCTGCGCCAAGATCAGGGCATTGTCCTGATCCGAGTGCAGGCCCTGCTCGAACCGGGCCTGTGACCCCAGAGCCGCCCACGCGTAAGGCATCGGAGGTGGCCCCAGCGCCGACTCCGCCAGTTGCAGCAGCCGCCGCTCCACCGCGTCGCCGATCGCCGTGACGATCCGGGCGATGTCGTCCGCGGAGGCGTCCTGGGCGACGAGCTGCTCGACCACCGCGGGCAGCCGGGCACTGACCGAGGCCACCCCGGCCACATCATCCTGACGGGCCAGATCGCCGACGAGGAACAGCGGATTGGCGTTCTGCAGACGCAGCAGGTCGCTGCCACTGATCACCCCCACCACGGTGCCCGCGTCCAGCACCGGCATGTGGTGGATGTTGCGTTCGACCATGCTCATCAGCACGTCGAAGGCCAGGGACCGGGCCGAGGTGGTGCTCGGCGACGGCGTCATCACCGTTGCGATCGGCGAGGCCGGGTCGACGTCCGCGGCGAGCACGCGATTGCGCAGATCCTTGTCGGTGACGATGCCCACCACCCCACCGGCAGGCGCAGCCACCTCGCCCTCACCCGAGTCGCCCGTCACGAGCACCGCGGACAGGTCGTGTTCGCGCATCGCCCGGGCGCAGTCGCGCACTGACGTGCTCGAGGTGACCAGCAGCGGAGGGTGCCGGAACAGATCGCGGACCCGGGCCCGCAGGATCGGCTCGCGCGAGTCGGCCAGCTGGGCCTGCATCAGGGCTGCCCGCAGCCGGGCCGCCCGCTGGGTGCGGAAGTACTCGGCGAACTCGTGGTGCGCCTCCAACAGCTCGGCGAAGAGTTCGGCGCGCAGCACGTAGACCAACGAATCCTCGATGGCGGTACAGGTCACGGTGAGTGGCTCACCGGTCATCGCGCTGGTGCTGCCCAGGGTGGCGCCGGGCTCACGCCGATCCCGCAGTTCACCGTTCTCATCGCGAACGTCGACCGCGCCCGAGCGCAGGATGAACAGCTCTGCGGCCTGCTCGCCCAGGGCCAGCAGGGTGCTGCCGCGGCGGAAGTAGCGAACCCCCAGGTGCCGGGGCAGGCCGTTGACGGCCGGCTCGGGCAGGGCGTCGAACGGCTCAGTGGCGGCGAGGAAGTCACGGATCTCGCGCAGTTCGACGTCCATGCCCGACAGGATGCCATTGCCCACCGACAGCCGATGGTCGGTCCGGGTATCCCGAGCGGGCGCCCGGCACCGATGCGGCCCGGGTCGGCTGATACCCCTCGTCCGAGGGCGACTCGCCTGGTCGGCCGGGTCCGGCTCGGCCGATCTCGCTGCCCCACTCGATTCGAACCCGGGAGGGCGGCTCACCTGGACGGCCGGGCCCATGCAGGCTCAGCCGATCTGCCTGCCCCACTCGATTCGAACCCGGCGGCTCACTTGGACGGCCGGGCCCATGCCGGCTCGGCCGATCTCCCCACCCGAGCCCGCTCGAACCCCGACGGGATGCGCCGGTCGGCACCCGGGTCGCCCGGCCCTTCGGGCGGGGCGAATCGGCATGAATGCCGGTGCGGTGCCACGATGGCACGGTGCATGAGTCCACCGAGTTCACACACCGCGAGTCCGCACGCCGCGAGCCGGCCTCCCGCGAGGTCGCGACGCCGAGCACGGGACCCTCGCCGGACGGGGGATCCGGCGAACCCGCCACCGCAGAAGCGAGCGCCTCCACCAGGTGGCGGCCGACCGCCACCGCGATCCGCCGGGCCCTGCGCCGGGCCGAGAACGCCGGCACCCTGGACGCGGCCGAGGTGGCCACCCTGACCTTCGCCCGCGGCGACGATCTCGACCGGCTCACCCAGGCGGCCGCCCGGGTGCGAGACGCCGGCGTCAGCGCCCGCCACGGCGACCCGGTGGTCACCTACTCCCCGAAGGTCTTCATCCCGCTCACCCGGCTGTGCCGCGACCGCTGCCACTACTGCACCTTCGTCGCCACCCCCGGCCAGTTGCGCCGCGCCGGCGAGGACCTCTTCCTCTCCCCGGACGAGGTGCTGGCCATCGCCCGTCGTGGCGCCGAGCTCGGCTGCGCCGAGGCGCTGCTGACCCTGGGAGACCGTCCCGAGGACCGCTGGCCCGAGGCCGCGCAATGGCTGGAATCGCGTGGCTACGCCTCCACCCTGGAGTACGTGCGGGCCACCGCGGTGCTGATCCTCGAGGAGACCGGCCTGCTGCCTCACCTCAACCCGGGGGTCATGTCGTGGGCCGAGCTCAACCGGCTCAAGCCGGTGGCGCCGTCGATGGGCATGATGCTCGAATCCACCTCCCGGCGGCTGTTCGAGGTCCCCGGCCAGCCGCATTACGGTTCGCCCGACAAGGACCCGGCCGTCCGGCTGCGCACCCTCACCGACGCCGGTCGCCTGGCCATCCCGTTCACCACCGGCCTGCTCGTCGGGATCGGTGAGACGCCCGACGACGTGGCCGAGACGCTGTTCGCGATCCGCGCCGCGCACGCCCAGTTCGGGCACGTCCAAGAGGTCATCGTGCAGAACTTCCGCGCCAAGCCCGGCACGGCGATGCGCGCCACCCCCGACGCCGGGCACGACTATTACCGGGCGGTCATCGCGCTTGCCCGCCTCGTGCTCGGCCCCAAAATGGTCATCCAGGCGCCACCGAACCTCACCGACCTGGCCGAACTGCCGGCCCTGCTCGCCGCGGGGGTGGACGACTGGGGTGGGGTGTCGCCGCTGACCCCGGACCACGTCAACCCCGAGCGCGCCTGGCCGGACCTGGCAGTGCTGGGCGAGGCGACCGCCGCCAGTGGGTTCGAGTTGCGCGCCCGTCTCACCGCACACCCCCGTTACGTGCTGGCCGAGGAGCCGTGGATCGATCCCCGGGTGCAGCCGCACGTACGCGCCCTAGCCGATCAGGACGGCCTGCTGCGGTCCGGCGCCCGCGCCCAGGGCATCGCCTGGCAGGAGCCGGAACCGGTCTGGCAGAGTTCGGGACGCGTCGACCTGCAGACCGGGATCGACGCCGAAGGCCGGCGCACCGCCACCCGCTCGGACATCGACGCCGTCTACGGCGACTGGGCCGAACTCGCCGCGCAGGTGGGGCGTGGGGGCGCCACCGCGGGCCAGCAGCCCGAGAGCACCGCAGCCCAGCCTGAGAGCACCGCGGCCCAGCCGCCCGAGACCACCGCTTCACCGGCGATCGACCGGTCCCCTGAATCCATTCCCGAGGAGGTCAAAGCTGCTCTGCGAGCGGCAGAGTCGAACCCGGCCGGGCTGAATGAGCAACAGGCGCTGACGTTGATGACCGCCCAGGGAACCGCCTTGGATGCGGTCTGCCAGCTCGCCGACCGGCTCCGCGCGGACGCGGTGGGAGACCTGGTGAGCTACGTCGTCACCCGCAATATCAACTTCACCAACGTCTGCTACGTCGGCTGCCGATTCTGCGCCTTCGCCCAACGGCGCACGGACGCAGATGCTTTCACTCTCTCCCTGGAGGAAGTCTCGATGCGGGCCAAGCAGGCCTGGCAGGCCGGGGCCACCGAGGTGTGCATGCAGGGCGGCATCCATCCGGACCTGCCCGGCACCGGCTACTTCGACCTGGCCAGGGCGGTGAAATCCGGAGCCCCCGGCCTGCACCTGCATGCCTTCTCGCCGATGGAGGTGATGAATGGCGTTGCCCGCACCGGGCTTTCGGTCAGAGAGTTCCTCACCGAGTTGAAGGCCGCCGGGGTCGACTCGATCCCCGGGACGGCCGCGGAGATCCTCGACGACGAGGTGCGCTGGGTGCTCACCAAGGGCAAGTTGCCCGCCTCGGCCTGGCGTGAGGTGGTCAGCACCGCCCACTCGATCGGGCTGCCGTCCACCTCGACGATGATGTACGGCCACGTCGACGAGCCCCGGCACTGGGTCGCCCATCTGCGAACCCTCGCCGACATTCAACGGGAGACAGGAGGATTCACCGAGTTCGTGCCACTGCCCTTCGTGCACTCGTCCTCGCCGATCTACCTGGCCGGCCTGGCCAGGCCGGGCCCTACCCAGGACGAGAACCGGGCCGTGCACGCCCTCGCCCGCATCCTGCTCCATGGTCTCATCGACAATATCCAGGTGAGTTGGGTCAAGCTGGGAGTGCCCGGCGCGGTGGCGATGCTGCGCGGCGGCTGCAACGACTTGGGCGGCACCCTGATGGAGGAGACGATCTCCCGGATGGCCGGCTCGGAGAACGGTTCCTGGATGACCCCGCACCAACTGGAGGCCGTCGCCGAGGCCGCCGAGCGTCCGTGGCGTCAGCGCACAACCCTGTACGGGCAGGTCCCTGCCGAACGGGTCAACGCATCCCGGGCGGTGCGCAGCTATCTCGACCTCACCGACGCCGCCGCGCCCGGTCGCCGATGACCTCTGCAGCCACCCCAGGCGAACCGGCCGAGGCGCCGGCCGAACCTGGCGGGCACGCCGCGCCCGCGCGAGTGCGTCGCGAGTCGTCGGCCCGGGCGCTCTTGGTTGTCACCTTGAGCGGCAGCCTGTTCGGCTGGAGCGTCGGCTGGGACTTCGGCGCCTTCGGGATCGTCATCGGCTACCGTCGCTTCTTCGCGATCGCCGTCGCAGCGCTGGTGGTGCTCGTGGTCAGCCTCACCCATCCCCGCACCCTGGTCACCAACTGGCGGATCCGGCTGGCCCTGCTGGCGCCCATCGGCTACGTCGTGGCAGCGATCTGGTTGCGTGGCTACGCGCTGGCGGTGGACATCGTGTCGGTCATCCTGCTCGTGCTGATGCTGCCGCTGATCCTGTTCACGCTCGCTCGCATCCTCGCCCTGGACTTCTTCCGGCTGAACCGCAAGGACAAGATCCTCTCCGTGGTGATCATTCTCGCGGTCACCGTGCTCGCCGGGTTCGCCGGCGCGAACAACGACCGGTTGGTGACCTGCGACGAGTTCGAACACGCCGGCGACTACGTCCCGGCGAACTGCGACCCCGGCTGACCGGGAAGTCATCCGGCGGGTACACCTGCGCAAACCCGTCTCCCGAGTGCCCAGGTCGTCTCGTGCGGCGCCCCCGCCGGGTCTGCGGGCCAGTGTGGCCGTCTGGTCACTGCCCCGCTCGTCACGGCGTCCCACATGTCTGCCAGCCAGACGCACCAGGGTCGTCCGGCGGCGTGGGCGCATCCCGTCGTCTGGCGGGGTCCGTAGCGCTGGTCTCCTTGCCGTAGGTCGCGGAGCGACCACACATCGGCTACGTCCGTCGGCGATACAACCAACCGCGCAACGCCCGGGAGAGGCCGGGCATCACCAGCCAGGTCATCAGCGCCACCACGACGACGATGGTCAGTGCGGTGCGGGGGAACATAGCCCACGCCCCGGTGAGCGGACGCAGCAGCAGGCTCACCGCCGTCTGTAGCACGACAATGACGACGGCCGTCATGAGGAAGGTCTTCCACCGCGGAGGTGGCGCCGGCAACTCAGGGGGCGGGTCGAACCAGGCGTCCAGGCCGTCCACCCGGCCGGTGGCCACCTCGGACATGAACTCTGAGCCCTCGGCCAGTAATGCGGCGCGCCGAGGCGAGGCATCCCAGCGGGCCAGTTCCTGCTCGTCGGTGAATCGCACGATGATGGTCCAGATTCGATCCTGACCGGCGGGCCGGAGCAGCCCCCACCCGAGGAAACCCTCGGTCTCCTCGACCGCCGCCTCGGTCATCCGCCGCGCCCACTCGGCGAAGTCGTCCTCGCGGCCAGGATGCACCTGCCGGGCGACCGCCATGGTCACCCCGGCGGCCGGGCCGCGGGGCGGCTCGGTCTGGCTCATCGGTTCCGGCTCAGCTGAATCCGACTCTCTCACCGCAGCCGCATCCTCAGCTCAGCCTGGCCAGCAACCAGTCCCTGGACCGATCGACGATCGCCCCCGGATCTGCCACGCCACGCCACAGGTGGTCGGCGCCGGGCACCACCTCGACGGTGACATCCGGGTTGCCGGCACCGGTCAGCTCCGCCGCCAGTTCGGTGCTCTGGCCGACGGGGACGAGGCGGTCGTGGTCGCCGTGCACTAGCAGGAACGCGGGAGCCTCCGGGCCGACGTGACGCACCGGGCTGGCGGCCGAGGTGAGCGCGAGGTCGTCCTGCACAGCACGCCCGAGCAACTGCGCCTCGCGGGAGTCCTCGTCGTCCGCATTGGCCAGGGCGTCGGGGCGGCGTTGGGCGCCCATCGTGGCCAGGTTCGCCGGGGCGTACCAGGCGACGACGGCGCGTACGTCCAGCCGTGGCTCCCCGGGGAACTGCCCGGCCAGGGCGAGCATGGAGGCGAGGTGACCACCCGCGGACTCACCCCACAGCCCGATCCTGGACGGGTCCACGCCGAGGGCGCCGGCGTGCTCGGCCACCCACCGAGCGGCCAGGCGCACGTCCTCGAGTTGGGCCGGCCAGGTGGCCTGGGTGCTGAGCCGGTAATCGACGCTGATCGCCACCAGCCCGGCGTCGGCCAGGTCGGCGAAGAAGCGCGGACGGCTGGTGGCCAGGGACCCGAACTCGCCCCGGTTGCCCACTCGCCAGCCACCCCCGTGCATGAGGATCACGCCCGGGTGCGGGCCGACTGCCGTGGGGGAGTAGACGTCCAGCTGCAGGTCCAGGCCGTCGTGGCCGGCGAAGGTGTGCGTGGTCGGCACGGACTCAGCTCTCGTCGAGCCGGACGCCGAAGGCGAAGCGGTTGCCGAAATGCTCGGCCGCGGCCTGAAGGTGCTCCGGGGTCGGGATGTAGGGCGGCTCCGGCAGTTCGCGGGAGTCGGTGGGCGTGCCGGCGGCGGCGAAGAAGCGTTCGAAGCCACCGGTGTTCACCCCGAGCATCCGGGCGTGCTCCTCCACCCGGAAGGTGTGCAGGTGTTTGGCCGGGCAGTACCCGAAGTCTCCGGGCCGCAGCAGCCGGGAGTGCACCTGGCCGTCCGTGGCCTGGATGAACACCCGCACCGCCCCGTCCAGGACGAAGAAGATCTCGTTGTCCGCGTCGTGGGAGTGGGTCGGGATCGCTTGCCCCGCAGGGGCTTCCAGGGTGAAGACGCCGAACTGGCCTTCGGTCTCGTCGGCACTGAGCAGCACGGTGACCAGCGAATCGAAGATGTGCGCCCGCTCGCCCTCGCCCTTGGCGAGGAAGAAGGGAGCCGGCGTGCCGGGCAGCGGGCTGGACGCGGGTCGGGTGCCGAACTGGGCGGTCATCTGGTCTCCTGCTCTGGATCATCTGGTCGCTGCTCTGGACTGGGACGTGCTGCGGGAAGGCGGCGTGAGGCTCGACTGAACTGGCGGTCCTGCCGGGCGGGGTGAACCGGACGCCTCACTCACCGTACTGGGCAGTGGGCCGGCTGGTGGGGGCCGGTCGAGACGACAGCGAGATCGAGATCGGCCTGCAGCGGCGGACCGTGACGTGGTTGGCATCCGGTGGCCGGGCGGGAGAGGTGGTGTACCGCAGACGCGGGTGGTGGCGACTCGCCCGGCCCCATCCGTAACCGAATGTGACTGAAACGACCGAATATCACACTGTGTCATCTGAATGTGACTCATTGTCATTCGTTGTGCTTATCCATCCGAACGTGGCGCCGGTCGATCTGCCTGGTATCCCCCATCCAGGAGACGACCCGTCATGTCCACTCCCCAACGCTCCGCACGATCTCACACCGCACGATCTGACTCTGCGCGATCTGACTCTGCGCGATCTCGTTCTGCACGTAATCAATCCGGGCGATCGTCCACCTCTGCGCCCACCGCTCAGGCGCGCGGGTTCGCCCGGCTGCGTCGGGTGCTGGTCGCCCTCCTGGGACTGGTTCTGGTCACCGGCCTGGCCTCGCCCGCCCAGGCCCGATTCCGATTGGCTGGCCCGATTCCGCGATCGGCGGCCGCGGATGCCGCCGACACCGGCATCTCCATCCCCGGCAACCGACTGCTGTGGCTCAGCGAGGCCCAACTCGACACGGACCTCAATGCAGTGAAACGGGCCGGGGTGACCTGGCTGCGAATGGACGTGGCCTGGAGTGAACTGGAGTCGGCACCGGGTTCGACGGACTGGGCCAGGCTCGACCGGGTGGTAGATGCGGCCACCGGGCGAGGTCTGAAGGTCGAGGGAATCCTCACCACGATGGCGCCGTGGGCCAGGCCGGCCGGCTCGACCTGGCGGTACGGACCGACCTCCGCGGCGGAGCAAGCCGCGTTCGCCTCCTTCGCTCAGGCTGCGGCCGCCCGGTATGCGGGACGGATCGACGTCTGGGAGATCTGGAACGAGCCCAACCTCCTCAGCTTCTGGGAGCAGGGACCCAACCCCGGCGACTACGCCCGGCTCGTGCTGGCCACGGCGCCTGCCATCAAGGCGGGTAATCCGCGGGCGAAGGTGCTCAGCGGCGGCACCGGCGGCGCCGCCTGGTACGGGCCCACGGCGTCCTTCGACATCGACTCGGTCCAGTGGTACGAGCAGTTCTACGCGTCCGGCGCCAGCGGGGTTGTCGACGGGATCGCGGCGCACCCGTACACCGGCCTGCTCAGCGCAGATAGTGGGGAGATGGCCCAGGCCAAGCGGATTCGCGCGGTGATGGACGCTCACGGAGACGGCGCAAAGCAACTGTGGGGCACCGAGGTGGGTGCGCCTACCGGAGGCGAGAACTCGCTCAGTGAAGACACGGCCGCGACCTTGATGCCCCAGACCCAGGCCGCCTGGGACGCCATCGCGAACACCGGACCGCTGTTCTGGTACACGCTGCGCGACAGTGACGACCCCACGCGCGAGGGCTACTTCGGTCTGCTGCATCAGGACGGCAGTGCCAAGCCGGGGTATCCGATGCTTCAGCGAATGGTCAACGCGCCAGCGCTCAATCGCCGCACCGACACCACCCCGCCGGCCGTGACGATCACCAGCCCGGAGCCCGAGGCGCTACCAGCTCCGGGCGGCATCCGGGTGACTGCCACGGTCAGCGACGACCGGGCCGTTGCGAACATGAGGGTTCTTGTCAACGGGACCACCATCGCGGTGGACACCGAGGCGCCCTATGCGATCACGGTTCCCTATGGCGCGCTGACCGCCGACCAGGTCAACGCGATCACTGTGCTGGGCAAGGACGCCGCCGGCAACGTGGGCAGTGCCGGGGTTCGGGTACGTGTTCCCGCGCTCGAGGTGGGAGCGCTCGAGGTGACTGCGACCTCGGCGACGGCCACCGTGGCGGCTGCGAAACCGGTTGTCGCCCAGCACCTCATTGTGGCCATGCGAGACGCGCAGGATCGCAACCGGGATGTGCTGCTGACTCGGGACACGACCCTGGCGGCGCCGGCCACCTTCTCCGTGGGCTACCAGCAGCTCGACCCCGGCACCTACCGGTACTGGCTGGCCTACCAGGACGCTGACGGATCCTGGCGGGACGCCACGGCTCCCTCGCTGCTGGTGATCCCATAGTCCACTCAGCGACGGGCGCACACCGGGACCCGGCTCACACCGGGAGCGGGCCCACCTCAAAAGCGGGTAGGTGCTAGCGGGCAGACCCCAGATCGGTTGCGGCGCAATCGACGTGCCCGCTGCGCAGCCCCTTGTAGATCTCCAGTAACCGGGTGACCTTGTCCGGCCAGGTGAACTCTTGACCGCGGGCGAAACTCCTGGCTGCCAGATCGTCGAAGACGTCGCTGTCGCGGGCGAGCAGATCGATCGCTGCCGCGATCCGCGCCGGCTCGCGAGCCACCACCAGCCCGGCGTCGCCGACCGTGGACCGGATGCCGTCGACATCCGTCGCGACGATCGGCAGACCCGCTGCCATCGCCTCCAGGAGCACCAGCGGCATACCCTCCCGGTCCGAGGTCAGCACCATCGCGTCAGCCCGGGCGTAGGCGCCCCACAGGTCCTGGCCGTGCAGTGCCCCGGTGAAATGCACTGACCGCAAACCCTCGTCGCTAGCTCGGGCGCGTAATTGCTCACCCTGCTCACCCTCGCCGACGATGGTCAACCGGACCGGCTCACGGACCAATGCCATGGCGTCCAGCAGTCTGTTGACGTTCTTCTGCGCGTCCAGCCGACCGACGAAGAGCAGTTCCAAGGGCGTGGCCGGCCGGCGTCTCGCCGGAGTCTGCGGGCGTGGCACTCCCGAAGAGACGCCGTTCGCCATCACCAGGACGCGGTCCCGATCCACGCCGTACCGGGTGAGGAGGAACTCGGCCTGCTCATGATTGAGGGCGACCAGCCGGGCGGCGCGGCGCAGCACCGGCCCCATCACCAGGCGCTGATAAGGGGCCAACAAGAATCCGGCCGGCCCGGACGGGTCGATATGCATGTGGAAATGCACCACGTACGGAGTGCGCCGCAGCAGGCTGGTGAGCATCACCGACTCTGGCAGGACCGCCTGCGCCACGTGCACGTGCACGATCGTTCCCCGCGGCAGGCGCAACAGCCGCCAGAACAGCCCGGGTGAGAGGGGGGTGTGCGCCACGACGCGGGTTCGGCTGCGCCGCACCGTCAGCGCTCCGCGGCGTTCCACCCGCGGCAGTCCGCCCGCGCCGTGATTGGTGGTCAGGACGACCACCTCGGCGTGCTCGCTGGTGGCCTCGGCCAAGGCCTGGGCCACCCGTTCCATGCCGCCGAGTTGCGGCGGGTAGAAGGCGACCACCTGGGCCACCAGCGGGCTGCCCTTCACCTCCGGACTGCCATTCACCTCGGGACTGTCATCCACCTCAGGACTGCCATCCACCTCGGGACCACCCTGGTCGTCGATCTGAAGCTCGTCGTAGATGCGGTACTCGTTGTCGTAGTTCGCCTCCCAGCTGAACCGGCGCACCGCGGCCTCACGCGCATTCCGGGCCAACGCCTTTCGTTCCGGATCGTCGCTCACCAGGCTCAGCACGGCCTCGTGCAGCTGAGCCTGGGAGCGTTCGACGAGTCGGACGGCCGCGCGGTCCGGATCGTCCTGGTACCCGGGATTGTCGGCGGCGACGACAGGCACGCCGCAGGCCATCGCCTCCTGCATGACCAGGGTGAACACCTCGCCGTCCGCGGGTAGGCAGGCCACGTCGGCCAGGGCATACCACTGATGAACCTGCTGGGGCGTGGCGGCTCCCACCCAGCGCAGGTCGGAGGTGTCGGCTCGGCTCACCCCGGGATCGCCGACCATGACCGTCTGCCACCGCTCGTCGGCGATCGCCGCGACCAGGTCGTAGCCCTTCTTGGGTACCATCCGCCCGACATAGAGCACCACCGGCCGGTCCGGGTCCAAGCCGTGACGTTCCCGCAACTCGAGCTGCCGCTCGGCGTCGGCGGGGTGGAACCTCGACAGATCAATACCGTTGTCGGTGAGGAGAATCCGAGTCTCGTCCACGCCGACGGACCGCAGGAAGGCAGCGACGGTGCGGTTGTAGCAGACCACGCGCCGCGCCCGGCGAAGGATGGCTGAGCCGCCCAGGGCGTAGACCGCCCGCTGTGCCGCCATCACCGCGGGATGGGGGTGTGCCACCAGCGCCACATGCTGAGTGACGTAGTAGGGCTTGCGGTATCGCAGGCAGGCCGCCACCGCCCACTGCGAGGTGAGATAGAAGACGTCGTGCACGTGCACGACGTCATGCTCGCCGACCAACCGGGCCACGGTGCGGGCGGACGCCGGGGAGGGGATCGGGAAGCTGACCCCGGTGCGATCCTCGACGACGTTCGTGGCGGGGAGCCGGACGATCCGGTAGCCGGCGTCGGTCGTCTCGTGGGCTGGGGCGTCCCGGGGGACCCGGGTACTGACCACACAGACCTGATGTCCACGTGCCACCAGGCTGGCCGCCTGCTGTGCGACGACCATCTCGATCCCGCCCAGATGCGGTGCCACATAGTGGCTCACGATGAGGATCCTCATTCGGGTGCACCTGCCACGATGGATGAGACGCCTGCCCCGGCGGGCGCCTCGATGAGGCGACGACAGATCTGCCGGTACGCGGTCACGGTCGAATCCCACGCGAACGACTCCCGAGCGTGGCGAGTCGCCGCCGCGGCCAGCCGGGAACGGAGCCCGCCATCGGCCAGCATCCGGACGCAGGCCTGTGCCAGTTCATCGACATCTCCGGGGGTGACGAGCAGGCCGGTGACCTCATCGGTCACCAGGTGAGGAATGCCGCCGACGCGGCTGGCCACCACCGGGCAGCCGGATGCCATCGCCTCGGCAACCACCATGCCGAAGGACTCGGCCGAGGTGAGCGAGGGCAGCACCAGGGCGCTGGCTCGACGGTAGGCCGCGGGCACCTCATCGGGGGCCAGCCCTCCGCTGAACTCGATCGCGTGCTCGACCCCGAGGCCCGCTGCCTGGGCTTGCATCCCGCTGATCGCATCGCCGGAGCCCACCACCCGCACGCGGGCCTGCGGGATCTCGGCGAGGATGGCCGGAAGGGCAGCGATCAACACCTGCAGCCCCTTCCACCGGGAGGACCGCTCGACCCGACCGACGAACAACAACTCAGCCGTCCCCGGTGGGCCGTGCGGAGGTCCGCTCTGGTGGTCGACCCCCGCGGGTTCGAAGCGAGCCAGGTCGACTCCCGGGCTGAGCACGGGGGAGTCGACGGGGCCCAGGGCGGTCTGCGACGAGCGCGCGACCACGTCGCACCTGGTGAACAGGGCTGGTAGTAGGTGCTTCTCGTAGGCGGCGATGAGGCCGTCCAGAGGCCGCTTGACCAGGTCGGCTACCGATCCGGGTCCGTCCGGCCCTTTGAGCATCGATCCGGAGTGGAAGGTCAGCATCCCGGGTCGCCGTCCCCGGACCGCAAGCGCGACGTCGGGCATGAACGTCACCGGTGAATGGGCGGTCACCACCCGGGCGCCGGTGGCTGCGAGCAGGAACCGGAGCTGGGCGGGCCAGATCGGACTCACAGGTGTGTTGGAGATCCGTAGCAGCGGACGCAGGCGGCGGACCTCCACCCCGTTGACAACCTCGACCCGGCGCTGGCCCGGGTCTCGTGAGGTGATCACCACCGGACGAAGCGCCGGGTCGTCGCGCAGGGCCGAAACCACGTGACCGGCGTAGCGTTCGACACCCCCGATCCGGGGCGCGTAGTGCGCTGCCACCACAGCCACGGTGGCCGGGGAATGTCCCGAGACGGCACGCCGGAAGACCGTGAGCGTCTGCCTGGTCACCGCGGCCCAGGTGCGTTCGGTGCTGACCCGTTGGCGGCCTGCGCGGGCCCAGGCAGCGGCCCGCTCCGGGTGTCGCACCACCTCCGCCATCGCAGCGGTCAGCGCCGGGATGTCGTCCGGGGGGACGAGCCGGCCGTGGACGCCGTCGGTGATGAGTTCGCCGATGCCACCGACCGTCGTGCTGATCACCGGCCGGCCACATGCCAGGGCCTCCACCAGGACGGTGGGGAAGCTGTCGAAGCGGCTCGGGTGCACCAGCGTGGCCGCGCGGTACCGCTCGACGAGGGCCTCCCCGTGCAAAGCCCCCCAGAAGGTCACCGAGTCGGTGATGCCCAGGCGGCGCACCTCGTCGCGATAGAAGCCCAGCAGGTTTCCGGTGCCGACGACATCAAGGTGGATATTCGGTTCGGTGCGACGCAGGTCCGCGAAGGCGGTCAGCAGGTTGTCCAGCGCCTTGTAACGGCTGGTGCTGTCGATAGCGCCCACCGAAAGGAACCGATGAGCCTGGTCCCGCTCGGCCGGAACGTGCTGCGTCCGAGCGCTCTGCGGCGCGGCGTCGCCGTCCAGGGGAGAGAAGATCGCGGGATCATGGCCCGGGCTGATCACGGTGCTGCGATGTCCCAGTGGCGCGAGCATCTGGTCGGCCACCCAGCCCGAGGAGACGATCACCTCGGCCGCCCTGCCGACCAGTTGGGGCAGCGCAATCCGTTCGTACGGCTGGATCAGGGCGGACCAGGCAGGGTTGGGCTTGGTCATGTGGCCGGTGTGGTACGTCAGGACCACCGGAATGTCGCCGGCCGCCCAGCCCACCACATCGGTGAGGCCGACCACCGGGGCGTGTACGTTGATGACGTCCGGCCTGGTGCTGTCGATGATCTCGCGTACCTGTCGCCACCACCGTAATCCGACCGGGGTGTGCAGGATCCGGAACGAGATCGGCAGCCGGTGCACCTCGACGCCGTCCTCGACGGATCGTCCCACCATGGCCGGATCGGCGGTCGAGCAGACCACGATCACCCGGATGCCGTGCTCACCGCTGAGCGAGCGGGCCAGGGCCTCGACGTAGGTCTCCACGCCTCCGGAATCGGGGCGGTAGTAGCTCGAGCACAGCAGGACCGTGCGCGGATTCACTCGCTCACCGCCTTGCCGGCACCGGCTTGGCATCGTGCCCACCGGGCGGCTCGGACCGCGTCCTGGGTCGTGATCGTGGTGTTCATCGGGCATCAACCTCTGTCCCGGAACGGGGTTCCAGGTGCGCTGTCTCGGGGTGGGCGGTGGATCTGCGCTGGTGCCGGTACCACCCGGCGAAGGCCACCCCTCCTGCGGCGGCGTTTCCGAGGAACCAGGCCCAGCCGACATGGGCGAGAGACTCGTTCGACCAGTAGTAGGCCAGTCCCACCACGACGACGAAGTACGTGACGTCGGCGGCGATCATCGCCCGCACATGACCAGCGATCCGATTGAGGAAGCCGGCCCAGGCGTAGAAGGACTGCGGGATGGCTGCCAACGCGAGGACCATCAGCAGGGAACGACCTTCGGTGGCGTAGGTGGAGCCGAAGGCCTGCAGGATGAAGGGGCCTACCGCCAGGAGCCCGAGCGTGCCCGGCACCACGATCAACGCGTTGAGTCGAGCGGCCCGCCGCCTCAGTTCGGCCGCCCGCTTCGGATGCGCTCTGGACTCGGAGAAGTTGGACTCACCCACCGCGTTGGCGAAGGTGTAGAGCATCAGGGCCAGCTGAAAGGCGGTGAAGTAGTAGGCGCTCTGCTCGGCACCGTGGAAGTGCAGCACGATCAGCGGCACCAGCAGCAGTGGCGCGGTGTGCAGGCACGAGGACACGTAACTGCCGAACGAGAAGAAGGCCTGCTGACGATTGAAGGCCAGGTGTCTTCCCAGACGCCACCGGTACCCGAAACGAACGACCAGCGCTGCCAGGGAGGCCACCGTGGCT
Source organism: Actinomycetales bacterium (assembly GCA_047974565.1). Taxonomy (GTDB): domain Bacteria; phylum Actinomycetota; class Actinomycetes; order Actinomycetales; family CAWJMD01; genus JBDIAG01. Next base: position 133,084 of record JBKECN010000019.1, on the reverse strand, counting down.
ATCAGCAGAGCCAGGGTCGAGGCGCCGAAGATGCCCACCGCGCCGGTGCCGATCAGCAGGAGCAGGCTGAGCAGTTTGACCCCGGATTGCAGAAGCCCGTCGATGGCCAGGTTGTAGCCCGCGGACCGCAGGCCCACGAAGATGGAGTCTGTCAGCAGGTTCACCGCCGCCAGCACCGCGGCGGCGACGAAGATGCCGGCGGCCAGCGGCTCGCGCAGTACGTCGAGCTTGGGTGCCAGCACGGGTGCCAGGGTGACGTATGCCGCACCCAGGATGAGGCTGACCACACCCACGCCCAGCAGCGACTGCGAGATCTGGGTGCGCATCAACTCCCCGGTCCCCAGGTGCCGGATGAGGGTCGAGTTGAGCCCGGCCAGGCTGACATAGGCCAGCAACGACAGTCCCGACCACAGGGTGCTTGCCACACCGACGTCGGCGGCGCTGAAGAATCGAGCGGCCACCACCCAGAAGGTGAATCCGAGGACGGCAGTGGCGCACGTGGTGGCGATCAGCAGGGCCGAGTTGCGCACCAGCAGATCGGCAGGACGGGTCCGGTTCCCCCCGCGCGATTCGGCGGCGCGCGATTCGGTCGGCGGTGAGCTGAGCAGGTGTTCGTCCGGGGCGGGGTTGGTGCCCGCGAGGTGGCGTCCAGTCATCGGTAGACCTCCGCGGAGCCGTTGGAGTAGACAAGGTCTTTGGTGTCGTTGAGCAGCGCGACGGGGTAGTGGTAGGCGAGCAGATCTCCGGAGTAGAAGACACTGACCCGGCCCTGGTGAACGGCGGGATAGCCGAGGAAGACGTAGGCGGTGGGACGCAGCAGCGTCGGGAATACGTCGTCGGCCGAGGGGAGCCCGGTCAAGGCCTCCGATCGGCCGCGAGCGTACCGGTCCGTGGCCACCTCCGACTGGATCTCGGCCCTGCCGGTGGAAGACCCCGGGGCGGCGACCGCATGCTGGCGCAACCAGTCCATGCCCGCGACCTCGCCGTCGTGCACGTAGTAGTTGTCGTAGTACTGACCCGAGTTCGCCAACTGCAATTGCGCGGGATAGCCGCCCAGCAGGGCGGGTAGCAGCCCGGTCAGCGTCGCGTACATCGACAGGACGATCGTGCCGGTGAGCAGGGCTGCCCACCTCGAGGCGACGGTGCTGATCAGACACCAGATGCCGATTCCCATGATCGGTGCGAAGACGAAGAGTGACTGCTGGAAGGCCCGCAGCACCCCGTAGTCGACGGTGAAGGACGGCACGGCGATCTGGGTCGCGATGATGCCGAGTCCACCGACCACCAGGGCCAGGTATTCCAGGGATAGCCGCGGGCCGCGAAACCGCCCGAGGACGATGAAGATGAGTCCGAGCAGCACGCTGAGTTGCATGCCCAGGGAGGAGGCAGCGCGGGAGGCGCTGATTGCGCCGTGCACCGGCACGCCGAGTCTCTGCAGGCCCTGACCGAGCGCCGTGAGCGGTTGATCCGAGACGGCTTCGATGGTGGTGGGATAGTCCGCCAGGACCGTCAGCGGGTACAACTCCCCGTCCCGACGGTCGCTGCTTTCCTCGATCGTCTGGGCCCGGTAGGCGTCGAGTCGCTCCTGCGGGCTGAGCCCCTCGTCCCGGGAGAAGATGCTGTAGGACACATCCGAACTCGCGGTTCCGCCGTCCCCGCGGAAGGACTGCACCGACGCCCCGATCGTCTCCTCCAGCTGCCCGCCGGAGTGGGTGAAGTTCGTCCATCCGATGGTGGCCGCGGCGAGCAGCGCCAACACCAGCGCGTTGAGCAGCACCGGCCGTCCACCGGCCACGTCGTCGAGGTTGGCGACCGGCGCGGCGATCCTGCGGCGCCGACTCCAGGCCAGGATCGCGTGAGCCACCAGGGCCACCCCCAGGCCGACCAGGAAGACGTACGTCGTGGAGTAGTGCGATGGGATCACCGCCGCCCCCATGGCCGCGGCCCAGATCATCCGGGCCCGGTGCGCAGACACGTGCCGGGCCGTGCGGGCCGGGTGACGGCTGTCTCGCCCACCGCCGACGACGACCAGCACCGCCAGCCCGAGGAACAGGAAAGCGATCTCCTGACGATTGAGATACGGCATGTCCGTCAGGTAGGTCGGGAAGATCATGAACAGGATCGCCGCGATCACCGAGATGAACCGGGTGGCGACCTGCCGGCCGATCAGATACACGATCACCGGACACAGTGCGAAGAGCGGCTGGAAGACGGCCCGGAAGACGTAGAGCTCGGGGATACCGGTGAGTTGATGGACGACCGTCGGCAGCACCGTGATCGACAGGCAGGCGTTGTAGGCGTTCTCCGGTACCCCGGGCACCCAATGCTGTTGCGCCACGGTGAGTTGGAACATCGTGAACTCACGCTGGATGTCGTGGCCGGTGACCTCCCAGCCCCGCAAGGCGGTGGCAAGCAGGAGCCCCAAACCCACGGCATAGACCACGACAAGCAGCACCGGCTCGCTGACGCGAGGCAGCCGGGCCAGCAGCAGCGCCAACACCAGACCACCGACGAACAGGGCGGCGATCGCGACCCCGTTGCCCAGATCGTTGTTGAGTCGAATCGCACCGATCACCGCCAGGACGGGGTGGAGCACAGCCCCGGCCAGCAGCACCTGCTCGGTCACGCTCAGGTAGCGCACCGGCGGCGGGAGCCCGGCACGACTCGATCCTTCGCGCCCGCCCGGCCACCGCCACAGGGCCACTAGGCAGCCGGCCACGAGCACCAACAGCCAGCCGCTGCTCAGCGGCGTGCGCGCACCGAGGGCGAGGAAGGCGAGGTTCCAGGCCATGGGGATGACCATCAGGCCGAACACCGTCCCGGCGAGTGCCAACAACCACGGCTCAAGCCCGGTGGGGGCGTAGAACGTCAGCCGACGCCGAAGCAGGACGGTGGGGGCCGCGAACAGGACGGTCAGGCCGGCGGGGATGGTCAACCACAGGGGTGCCTCGCCCACGCTGTGCCAGCCCAGGATCGCCACCGCCGACAACACCAGGATCGGCCAGACGCGTCGACGCCCGGCCGGTGCCGGACGTGCCTGCCCGCTTGTCTCGTCGAGGTCGGCCCGGTCGGACGGCCCCGGATCCAGGACGGGAAGGTCCAGTCGGTGCCCCGAACGCGGCGTCACCATCCGGCCTCCGGACTGTTGCCTGACCATCCGGCCTGCGGACTGTTGCCTGACCATCCGGCCTGCGGACTGTGGCCTGACCATCCGGCCTGCGGACTAGGGCCTGACCATCCGGCCTCGGGATAGGCCTCGTCGTTGGTCCGGTGCCGGATCCGGCCCTCGGATTCCGGCCCGGCGTTCACCTCGGCGGTGCGGCGGGCGAGGTGCGCCAGGACTCGCTCGAGGCGGTGCCAGTCACCGAAGCGGTCCAGTTCCCAGCTGTGACCCCACAGGTGGTAGACCCCACCGGCGGCGAGGCTGCGTTCGAAGAGCGCGATCGCCAGTTCGTCCCAGGCGAGGTAGTACCTGGCTCCGCGCAGCAGGCGTCCCCTGGTCCACCCCATCAACCACGGCGCGTCCGACAGGTGCCGGTAGCAGTGCATCGTGGTGGGGATCTGCAAGCGGTTGGCGACGTCCCCGACGTGGTGTCGGCGCACCGTGCGCGCGGTCCGGAACCCGGCCGCCAGCACCATCTTCAGATGCCGGCGGTGGTACTGCCCGCCCGGATAGCAGAAGGACGGCACCGCTGTGGACAGCTGGTCCTCCAGGTAGGACTTACTGTCCGCGATCTCGCGGTGGGCGGTCGCGTCGTCCAGTTGGGGGAGCCGACGGTGTGTCATCGTGTGCGCACCGATCTCGTGCCGGCCAGCGAGGTCGGCGAGCTGGACCGGATCGATTCGGCCCGAGGCCGGGAACTCGATATTGCGCGGAGCGACGTAGAACGTGCCTTTCACGGCGTACTTGTCCAGCAGGTCGGCGACTCGCAGATCGAGTGGATGGCCGTCATCCCAACTGGTCGTGACGGTGAGTGTCTTCGCCTCGGGCATGAGCCCTCCCTTCGGGTTGAGGTCGGCGGGTTGGCGCCAGGGTGCGGCAGTTCGGGTGTTCCGGTTCACGGGGTATCGGGGGAGGAGGAGGCCGGGTGCGTCAGCCGGATTCGCTGCGGTCCCGGGTCGGCGCTCACCGTCACTGAGGTCCACTGCGTGGCGGGGAAGGTCACCCTCTCGCGCACCGTGGTGTCCGCCGGCACCTCGACGGTGCCGGTGACGGCCTGGGTGTGCCCGCTCGGATCCACGAGTTCGGCCCGGTAGCCCAGTGATCGGCTCTCGTGTGTCGAGGTCACCGAGAAGGTCACCACCGTACCGTCCGGGGCGACCTGGACCGCCTCGTCACCCTCGTCGAAGGACAGCGCCACCACGTTCTGCGGAATCCGAGTCGTGGACTGGCGCACCCACTCTCGTCCGGGCTGCGTCGACACTGCGACCCCGAGGCCGGCGACGAGCACGGTCAGCACAGCCACCCAGACCTTGGCATGACGCGGCCGGAGCCGCAGTCGCGACGCCGCCGGCTCGCCGGTTGCCGGCTCGTGGGTGACCGCGTTCTGGGACTGCTCGGGGTTCTGGGACTGCGGGTTCTGGGACTGCTCCGGGTTCTGGGACTGCTCCGGGCGCGATGAACTGGATTCGTCCTGTGCTGAGTCCTGTGCTGAGTCCTGTGCTGAGTCGACTCGAGTCGCGAGCGCACTGCTCACTCCGGAGCATGTGCCGTCTGCGCGGTGTTGACCCTTTCCCGCAGATCGACGTCCCGCAGGTCGACGACGTGCGGCCTGGCCAGAGGACGAGCGGGCAGCGCCGGACATTCCTGCATTGTCCGCGGTCGTCCACTTCCGTGGCCAATCCTGTGCCTGGCGAGTTGGGTCAGGTTCTTCACACCGTCCGACCAGGCCTGAAGTTTCACATCGCCGCCACGGGTGCGGTACTCGATCTCCACCTCGGCGCAGCGGAAGCCACGCAGGAACGCCTCGTTCTTCAACTCCTGAGAGAACGCCATCCCCGGCTCGTTGAGTCGCAGATGGTTGAGGATGGCAGTCCGAAACACCCACATGCCGGACTGGGAGTCGCAGAACGGGCTGGGCATCAGGGCTCGGCTGACGGTCGTCAACAGCCGGTTGGCCAGTCGGTGCGACATCGACATCGCACCGCGGTTGGCGGCCAGGAGCCGATTGGTGCTGAGGAAGTCCACGTTCGACTCCTCCAGGGCTTCGACCAGGTTCGGCGCATGGTCGAGCGGGTACGTGCAGTCGGTGTCTCCGGTGACGATGACATCGCCCGCCGCTGCCGCGAAACCGGCCTGATAGGCCCGGCCGTAGCCACGCTCAGGTTGGTGGACGACGGACGCGCCGTACGCCTTGGCGAGAGTGGCTGTCGCGTCGGTCGATCCGTTGTCGACGACGACAACCTCGCTGCGCCAACCCTGGCTGGCCAGAGCCTCGTGCGGGATGAGCGACAGGACTGTCGGGATGTTGGCCTCTTCGTTGAGGGCGGGCAGGACGAAGGAAACAGTTCGCAAAGTGATCCCCCTGCGTGATGGGCGTGGTGGTGCCTGCAACGTCGCAGTCGATGAACGGCACCCAGTCAAACCAGGCAATGTCCGACTTGTAACCCTTTTGAGACTCTCGTCACAGTAAGCGACGGAGTGTCTGGGATATGTCACCCGATAGCAGTAATTCTACTCGCGACTAATTCACGCAGCGTTAACTTTCGAGGTCAAATCGGTCAGTAAGATCACAAAAATGTTACGAGACTGAGCATTCTCGGTCGATGCGCGCAGGACTGACTTCTGCTTCGCGGCCTTTTTGCCGGACAGACCTCGCCTGCCGCGCGAAGGGCGACACCACGGTGCCCCACCCGTCGCCGCGACCCCGCCGGGCCCACACCCCCCAGGGTGCCCCCGCCCAACGTTCGGGCGTCGGGTCCAACCCGGCGATCGTTACAATCGTGCGGCCATGACTGCGACGCTGACCATCGACTTTCCCCCGGAGTTGCCGGTCAGCGCTCGGCGGGACGATATCGCCGCGGCCATCCGGGAGCACCAGGTGGTGATCGTCGCGGGGGAGACCGGGTCCGGCAAGACCACCCAACTACCGAAGATCTGCCTCGGGCTGGGCCGAGAGTCCATCGCGCACACCCAGCCTCGCCGGATTGCGGCCCGGGCAGTGGCCGAGCGAGTGGCGGACGAACTCGGCACTGCGGTAGGGGACGTCGTCGGCTACACGGTGCGTTTCACCGATCAGGTCAGTCGGCAGACCCGGGTGCGGGTGATGACCGACGGCATCCTGCTGGCCCAGATCCAGCGCGACCCGATGCTGCGCCAGTACGACACGATCATCGTCGACGAGGCGCACGAGCGGTCGCTGAACATCGACTTCCTGCTCGGCTACCTGCACGGGCTGCTGCGAAAGCGCCCCGATCTCAAGCTGATCATCACCTCCGCGACCATCGACTCCGAGCGTTTCGCAGCCCATTTCGCCGATGCGCAGGGCCGGCCGGCCCCTGTGATCGAGGTCTCCGGGCGCACCTACCCGGTCGAGATCCGGTACCGCCCGGTGGTGGATCCGGATGACCCCGACGCCGATCCCGATCGCGACCAGGTCGGCGCGATCGTGGACGCCGTCGCCGAACTGCAGCGGATCGGCTTCGGCGACATCCTGGTCTTCTGTTCCGGCGAACGCGAGATCCGCGACGCCACCGACGGTCTCGCCGACGCGATTCGCCGCGGCAGGCTTGTCGACAGCGAACTCGTACCGCTCTTCGCCCGGCTGTCGGCGGCCGAGCAGCACCGGGTGTTCGCCCCGCACGCGGGCCGGCGGATCGTGTTGGCCACCAACGTGGCCGAGACGTCCCTGACGGTGCCGGGCATCCGGTACGTCATCGACACCGGCCTGGCGAGGATCTCGCGCTACTCGACGCGCACGAAGGTGCAGCGACTGCCGATCGAGCCGATCTCCCAGGCCTCTGCCCGCCAGCGGGCCGGGCGGTGTGGGCGGACCGCCGACGGGGTGGCGATCCGGCTGTACGGGGAGACCGACTATGACTCGCGGCCCGAGTACACCGACCCCGAGATCCTGCGCACCAACCTCGCCTCGGTGATCCTGCAGATGGCCAATATCGGCCTCGGCGACATCGCCGCCTTCGACTTCATCGACAAGCCCGACCCGCGGGCGATCCGCGACGGCGTCGCCCTCCTGGAGGAACTGCACGCCATCGAATCCACCGGCCGCCGCGACGACGCGGGGGTGCGGCTGACCCGGATCGGCCGCCGGCTGGTGCGGATCCCGGTGGACCCGCGACTGGCCAGGATGGTGCTCGCCGCCGACCAGGCGGGCTGTGTAGAGGAGGTCATCGTCGTCGTCGCCGCCCTATCCATCCAGGACCCGCGCGAACGCCCCGCCGACCACCAGCAGGCCGCCGACCTGGCGCACGCCCGCTTCGCCGACGACACCTCAGATTTCGCCGCCTACCTGAACCTCTGGCGCTATTTGCGTGAGCAACAAAAAGACTTGTCCTCCAGTGCCTTTCGCCGCATGTGTCGACGAGAGTATCTGCACTTCCTACGGATTCGCGAGTGGCAGGATCTGGTCGCGCAACTGCGGCGGGCGGCCAAGGAAGCCAAGATCACGTTGTCCCGCACCTCCACCGACCAGGGCACCCCCGACCTGGCCGCGGTGCATCGCAGCCTGCTGGCCGGTCTGCTGTCCTATGTCGGTCACCGGGACGACCGAGAGCGCCAAGCCTCCCGCGGCCGACGACCCCTCACCGAGTACCAGGGCGCCCGGGGCATCCGGTTCGCCATCTGGCCGGGCTCGGCACTGGCCAAGAAGCCCCCCGAGTTGCTGATGGCCGCCGAGGTGGTGGAGACCAGTCGGCTGTGGGCGCGTACCGTCGCCGGGATCGAGACCGAATGGGTCGAGCAGGTGGGGGAGCACCTGCTCAAACGCTCATACTCCGAACCCACCTGGTCGGCCAAGCGCGGCAGTGCCATCGCCCACGAGAAGGTCACCCTGTACGGGGTGCCGATCGTGGCGGACCGGATCGTCGGCCTGGGCCGGATCGACCCCGAACTCGCCCGGGACCTGTTCATCAGGCAGGCCCTGGTCGAGGGCGACTGGCGCACCCGGCACCACTTCGTCCGGGACAACAAGGCCACCCTGGAACGGGTCGCCGACCTCGAGCACCGCAGCCGGCGCCGGGACATCGTCGTGGACGACGAGACGATCTTCGCTTTCTACGACGCCAGGATCCCTGACACCGTGGTGTCCGGGGCTCACTTCGACCGATGGTGGCGCAAGGCCCGGCACCGTTCGCCCGACCTGCTCACCTTCACCGAGGACGACCTGGTTCGCGAGGACGCCGAACAGGTCTCCCGCGACGACTTCCCCGACTCCTGGCGGGTCGGGGGACTGGATCTGTCGGTCGGGTACCGCTTCGATCCCGGGTCCGGCGCGGACGGGGTGACAGTGACGGTGCCCGCCGCGGTGCTCAACCAGGTGGACTCGGCCTCCTTCGAATGGCAGGTGCCCGGTCTGCGGCACGAGTTGGTCACCGCGCTGATCCGGTCGCTGCCCAAGCAGTACCGGCGGCACCTGGCCCCGGCCCCGGACAACGCCACCCGCGCCCTGGAGCGGGTGCACCCCGGAGGGGAACCCTTGCTGCCGGCGCTGGCCCGCGAACTCGGCCGGCTGGCCGGCACCCCCATCCCGGTCGAGGCCTTCGACTGGGAGAAGGTGCCTGCCCACCTGCGAGTCCGGGTCAACGTCACCGGGGAGCGGGGACGGACCGTGGCAGCCGGCAAGGATGTCGCCTCGGTGAGCCAGGCCTCGCGCCAGTCGCTCGGCCAGGCTCTCGCGCAGGCCGGGTCGGCCGCCGGCCTGCCCACCGGCGAGCTGACCGACTGGAGCCTCGACGGCCTGCCCCGCGAACTCACCGTGCCCGGCCCGGCCGGACAGGTCACCGGCTTCCCGGCCCTGGTGGACGCGGGTGGCCGGGTCGAGGTGCAGGTGCTGGCCAGCCCGGCCGAGCAGGCGCAGGCCATGCGCGCCGGGACCCGCCGCCTGCTATTGCGTCTGGTCCGGGTGCCCACGGTGGGCTCGCTCACCGAGGACTGGGACACCGGGGCTCGCCTGGCCCTGACCGCCGCCCCGCATGGCGCCCTGCCTGCCCTCGTCCACGACGTCGCGGGCGCGGTGATCGACGAGATCGTCGCCGAATCCGGTGGTCCGGCCTGGGATGCAACAGGTTTCGCCCGACTTCGGGCCCAGGTGGACGCCGGTCTCGCCTCCCGGCTGCGCACCGTGTTCCCCCTGGTTGCCCGGGTACTGGCCAGCGCGCGCGCCCTCGACGCGGCCATCAAGGACGCCCCTCGGTCGGCGCTGGCGGCCGCGCACGACGAACGTGAGCACCTCACCCGGCTGATCCGTCCCGGCTTCGTCACCTCGGCGGGGATCGCCCGGCTGCCCGACCTGCAGCGGTACCTGCAGGCGGCCCTGCGGCGTCTGGACCGGGCCGGCTCCGATCCGGGCCGCGACGCCTCCGGGCTGGCCCAGGTGCGGGCTGTGCAAGACCGGTGGCGCACCCTGCTGGAGGCAACCCGGGCCGATGACCCGCGCCGCGTCGAACTGGCCGACCTGCGCTGGCAACTGGAGGAGTTGCGGGTCTCGCTGCTGGCTCCCGGGATGCCCACCTCGGGGCCGGTCTCGGTGCCGCGGATCGAACGTGCCCTGCGCCAGTTGACCGACGGCTGATCGGCCGACCGGGCGGCACCCGGGGTGGCATCCAGGAACCGTCCAGGTCAGGTCCGTACCGTGGGGAGGTGACGTGGATCCAGGGTGTCGTCGAGCGCTCGGCTCCCACCGGCCAGATGGTGGGTGCCGACGCCTGGTTGTGGTGGGTGGTGGCGGCACTGGCGTTGGCAGCAGTCGGCCCGCTCTGGCGTCGGCTCCGGCTGGTTGTCACGCTCGTGCACGAGCTGGGCCATGCGGGGGTCGGCGTGGCCTTGGGCCGCCGTTTCGACGGGTTCGTCCTCAACGCCGACGCCAGCGGGCACGCGGTCACCACCGGTCCCGCGCGCGGGCCGGCCCTGGTCGCCACCACCTGGGCCGGCTACCCGGCTCCCGGACTGCTCGGCGCCCTGATGGTCGTGATGGCGGTCCGCGGCTGGGCTGCACCGCTGATCACCGGAGCCCTGCTGGTACTGCTCGTCGTGCTGATCCGGGTTCGGTCGCTGCTGACGCTGGCGGTCACCGGCAGCGCGCTTGTCGCGGTGGGCGCCCTGTGGTGGTGGCGGGACGACGCCGTGCAGGCGGGCGCCGTCGGGGTGGTGGGGGCGACCCTGCTCGTGGGTGCCTGGCGCCACCTGGCCGCTGCCGCCAGGGCCCGCACCGCAGGCAGCGACGCGGCACGCCTGGCCCACCTCACCGGCGTCCCGGCGACGGTCTGGACGATGACCTTCGCCGCCGCCCTCGCCGGCGCGACCTGGGTTGCCCTGGCGTCGGTCTGGCCGGGCGCACGGGTGTCGGCCTGGCTGGGGACGTGACGGCGGCTACCTTCCCGGCCCGGGTCGGCACACCTGCCCGCGCCCAGCGCCGCCGGCGCAGATACACCGGCAGGTCAATCGTTCTGCACGAGCCGCAGCAGCGTGCAGTCCGGGTCGATGAGCGACCCGATCCGCAGCCCCGAGGTGTCCGTCTGCACGGCATGCAACCGAGGCCACCCGGTGGACTTCTCCGGGATCCCGGCAGCCAGGCAGGCCTGATAGAACTCATCGACATCGTCCAGGCGCAGGCAGCACCCGAACGAACTGGTGGCGGGGTCGAGGGAGGCGAACGGGAAGAACTCCAGGGTGAGACCGCCACGGGTCATGATCAGCCACCCGGAGTCGCGGTACTCCTCCACGAAGCCCAGCGCCGCGTAGAAGGTCGCGGTGACGGTCAAGTCGCGCGCTGGCAGGTTAGGCGTGGCCCGGTCACTCATGCCGAGCCACCGTAGGCACCGGCTCCGGTCGGCGCAACCATGACTCCGGTGGTCCTGGGGTGCTCGTGCTCCTGGGGTGCTCGGACCTCGGGCGGTGACGGGCGAGGGGGTCGGCCGGTGCACTCTGAGGCGCCGGCGGGACGCGATAGATTGCCGAACCGAGGTCGCCGGGCGCCGCATCCGAATCCCTCACCCGGCGGGGCCGGTGGGAGTCAGGTCGGCCGAGACGGTGATGAGCACAACCCGGTACTGCCCGCCGGTGACGCCGACGCAGCACGGCGCGCCCCGGCAATGCCGGACGGTGCGCCCGAGGAGAAGGAGGAACGGTGGCACGACGGCGCGTCATGACGCCCTTGCGGTGGTCGGACATGGATGCCTACGGGCACGTGAACAATGTCCAGTTTCTGCGGCTGATGGAGGACGCCCGGGTCATCGCCTTCCACGGTCACGACGCCGACGACGGCGGAGACCTGCTGTCCACCGGCCTGATCGTCGCCCGGCACGAGATCGACTACCTGGTTCCGCTGCACTACCGGCCGGCGCCGGTGGCGATCGACCTGTGGATCAGTTCGGTCGCGGGAGCCTCGTTCGAGATGTGTTACGAGGTGCTCGACGACTCCGACGACGAGGGCGCCGCGCCCGTGGTGTATGCCCGGGCCGAATCCACCATGGTCGCCTACGACCTGGACAAGTTGCGGCCCAAGCGGATTGGGCCCGGCGACCGGGAGAAATTCCGGCAGTGGTGGGACGAACCCGTGGCGTTGCGCAGTCGCCAGCGCGCGGCCCGGGTCGAGGCACCACAGTGAGCAGCCTGGGCGGCTCGCGGCGCGTGCGGTCGGGTGCGGCGCGCGCCCGGCACGAGGTCAGCCAGTGACCGGCTGGACGCTTGCCGACCCCGAGTCCGCGCGAGACCTGGCCACCTTCCTGCACCGGGCAGGTCAGCTCGACCCGGGCGGGGCCTGCCGGATCGTCGGTGTGGGAAAGGTTGCGGCCGTGTACGTCTGCGCCTTTCACGGGGCCGGGACGGTAACCGTGCTCGGCTTGCGCACCCTCGCCCTGGCCGAGCCGAGCACCCTGGACGCGGTGGTCCCGATCTCCGCGGTGAGCGACCGGCTGGCCCACCCGCAGAACGGGCTGACCTTGCCGGTGCCTCCGCAGACCATCACGGCCCCGTGGGCTGGGGTGCTCCCACCCAGATCGGGCTGGCGGCCGGTGGGTCTGCTCGACCAGCGGACGTTGCACGAGGTGGCCCGCAACGGGGTCGCCGAGGTGGCCTCCGGGGCGCCCGAAGGCTCCGGCTCCGCTGCGGTGACCCGGCTGCGGACCTTGGTGTGGGGACGCGACCTGCCGTACGCGGCCGTGCCCGAGCCGACGGACGCCGGCCCCGATGCCACGGATCGGCCATCGCTGACCGCGGCGGTGGGTCTGGCGGCCCAGCGGCTCGGCTTCCTCTCGCCGGCGGTCGGAGCAGATCCCGGTGCCGGTGACCGCCAGGCGGGGCGCCCCGGCTCGCCCACCGGGCCTGGGCCGATGGAGCCGGTGCCGGTGCACACCGCCGGGGCGTGGACCCGCGTCAGTTGCCCAGGCGGATTCGTCCTGAGCCGCCGGCCGCTGATCTGAGGCGACCCCAGCCCGTCAGCGAGCTGGGGCCTGAGATCAGTCCCGGGTGAACCAGACCGTCTGGTCCTGCCCAACCTTGCCGTCCACCAGGTCACCCGAGGCCAGGACGACCCGGGCGCCCTCGGGCAGATCCACCGCAGTCGCGCCGAAGTTCGTCAGCGAACTCACCGGTGCCCGGTCGAAGGCGACCACCTCTGGGCCGAACTCGTCGCGCCAATGGAGATCGCCCAGGCCGAGCCGGTATTCGCGCCTGAGCCGCAGAGCGGCCCGGTACAGCTCCAGGGTCGATCCGTCCTGCCCGTCCTGGGCGTCGGCGGCCAGCTGGGCGTACGAGGCCGGCTGCGGCAGCCAGGTCTTGTCGGAAGGACCGAAACCAAGGCCCGGCTCCCCGGATCGCCAGGGCATCGGGACCCGGCACCCGTCGCGGCCCTTGACGGTGCCGTGGTGCCGGAAGAAGGTCGGGTCCTGCCGCGCCTCATCCGGCAGGGTGGTGTGTTCGGGCAGACCCAGTTCCTCGCCCTGGTACACGTAAGCCGATCCCGGCAGGGCCAGCATCATCAACGTCGCCGCGCGCGCCCGGCGCAGGCCCAACTCCTGGTCGGGCTGCGGGTCGTCCGGGCCGATCCCGTTGGGGCGACCCGCATCGGCAGGCAACGCCAACCGGGTGCGGTGACGCACCACGTCGTGGTTGCTCAGCACCCAGGTGGTGGGGGAACCGACCACCGCGTCGGCAGCCAGGGAGGAGGCGATCACCGAACGCTGCACGGTCGGCGACCAGCGAGACTCCAGATACGGGAAGTTGAACGCCTGGTGGAACTCGTCGTGACGAAGGTACAGAGCCAGGCGCTCGGCCGGTTGCACCCACGCCTCGGCAACCATCATCCGGTCGCCGGAGTACTCACTCAGCACCGCGTTCCAGCCGCGGTAGATCTCGTGCACCCCGTCCTGGTCCCAGAAGGGCTCGCGCTCGAAGGGGTCATGGTCGCCGTGCAGCAGGTCGGGGTCGTCCCCGGTCTTGGAATCCGGCAGCCCCTCGGCCTTGACCAGCCCGTGGGCCACGTCCACCCGGAAGCCGTCCACCCCGCGGTCCAGCCAGAACCGCAGGATCGCGTGGAACTCCTCACGCACCTGCGGGTTCTCCCAGTTCAGGTCCGGCTGCTTGACGTCGAACAGGTGCAGGTACCACTGTCCTGGCGAACCATCCGGCTCGGTGATCCGCTCCCAGGCCGGCCCCCCGAAGACCGACTTCCAGTTGTTCGGGGGCTGGTCACCGTCGGCTCCGCGGCCGTCTCGGAAGTGATACCGGTTGCGCTCGAGGGAGTTCGGGCCGGCGGCGATGGCGGCGGGGAACCACTCGTGCTCGTCCGAGGTGTGGTTGGGCACCAGGTCCACGATGACTCGCAGGCCGAGCCCGTGAGCCCGTTCGATGAGGGCGTCGGCGTCGGCGAGGGTGCCGAAGGTCGGGTCGATGTCCCGGTAGTCGGCCACGTCGTAGCCGGCGTCGGCCTGCGGTGAGGCGTAGAAGGGCGACAGCCAGACCGCGTCCACGCCGAGCTCGGCGAGATACTCGAGCTTGTCGGTGATACCGGGCAGGTCGCCCATCCCGTCGCCGTTGGAGTCGGCGAAGGAGCGGGGGTAGATCTGGTAGATGACGGCGCTACGCCACCAGGCGGAGTCGTTGTCTGCGGCAGCGGCACCAGGTGCAGAGGAAGTCACCGGGAGAGGCTACGGCCAACCCCCCGGCCGCGGGCAAACTTCGCCGGAACCGGGCTGCCGACAGGGCCGAGCCCGGGCCCTGGACTGCGGGCACTTGTCCTGGCGTACCCGGTGTGGCTGGGCAGGCGCACGATCTGCCGGCGTGAGGTCAGGCCTGCGGTGCGGGCTCCTCGAGGGTGTTCACCATGGCCTGCGCGGCCCCGGTCAGATAGGTCCACAGCATCCGCTCCAGCGGCTCGGGCAGACCGACCTCGTCGACGGCCACCCGCATGTGGGCGAGCCAATGGTCGCGCATGGTGGGTGTGATGGCGTACGGGATGTGCCGCATCCGTAGCCGCGGATGTCCGCGTTGCTCGCTGTACGTGGTGGGCCCGCCCCAGTACTGCTCCAGGAACATCCGCAGCCGCACCTCGGCGGGGCCGAGATCGTCCTCGGGATACATGGCGCGAAGTTCGGGGTCGTCGGCGACGCCTTCGTAGAACCGGGCCACCAGCTTGACGAAGGTCTCGTGCCCGCCGACGGCGTCGTAGAAGGTCTGGGGTTCTCCACTGCTCACCGGGTGATTCTCTCAAGAGGCGTCGCGTGCCGGACGACCCCGTGGGCGCTGGCCGGCCAGGATGGGGACGCACCGCTCCATGGACGGCCGGATCCGCCGGCACAGGTCCGCCCGTGGCGCGCGGGATAGGTCCAGGATCAGGGGCTGGACTGCGCGCGGAAAGGTCCTTGCCGCGGCATGTGGTTTACCTCGAACTCTCCGTGGTGCCGGTCGCCCGCGCCGCGCCGCGCTATCGCCCTGCCCTGCCGTGCTGGGTGCAGCCGCGAGTGCGCCGATCAGCCGACAGACTCGGTCAGGAATCCAGATCAGCCGGATGCCAGGTGTAGTCAGGTCGACGCTTGGCCAGGAAGGCTGCCGGTCCCTCGCCGGCGTCGGGGCTGTTCCGCCAGGCGCGTTGATACCGCCGGTAGCCGCTGGAGCCGTCGCCGCCGTCGACGATCTCGTTGATGATCGCCTTGGCAGCGGATTGGGACAGCAGCGACCGTGGGCCGAAACCCGAAAGCCATTCCTGCCCAAACCGTTCCAGGTCGTCACCGGCCACCACCGCATCGACCAACCCGACCCGTAGCGCCTCGTCCGCAGCGATGGGCTCGCCGGAGAAGATCAGCCGCTTGGTCACCGAGGGTCCGATCAGCGCGGTCATGGCGCGCAGCGACTCGGCCGGGTAGACGACGCCGAGCCGGGCGGGCGGCAAGGCGAAACTGGCGTCCCGTGCGGCGATCCGCAGGTCGCAGGCCACCGCCAACTGCACCCCACCGCCCCAGCAGTGCCCGCGGATCGTGGCCACGGTCGGGATCGGGAGGCCGCGCAGCGCGGTCTCGGCCCGACGGACGGCGTCCTTGAGTTCAGCGTCGTCGCCGGCCAGGGCGCTGATATCGGCCCCGGCACAGAACGACGGACCCGCCCCGCTCAGGTTCAGGGCACGGATCCGCCGGTCATCGGCGACTTGGGCGCACAGCTCGTGGATCAGCCGCCACATCGGCAGCGTCATCGCATTGCGTTTGGCCGGCCGATCGATCACCAGCCTGGCCGTGGGTGGGGTTGGCTCCAGCAGCACCTCGTCGCGTCCGCTCACCCCGGTGATTCTGCCCGGCTCCCCGGCGCACACCTCGACCGGGTGAGTAGCTGCCGGTCTGCCGCCCGAGTGTCGTGGTTCTGGTGCCTCGCACGCAATCAGATCAGGGCCGGTGGGGTGATTCGTCGGCGCGCAAGGGTGCTCGACAGCGCTCGTTCGTGCTGAGATACACGGGTGTCCCACGACGATCAGACCTCAGCAGCCGGCCAGGTCGCCCCGGCCGGTCCGGACCCGCTCACGACCGAGGCCGACGCCGAAGAGTCGCCTGGCCTCACCATCGTGGACGAGGCGTCGGACGACCTCGTCCCGGCGGTGGTGCCCGAGCCGGTGCGGGCCCGGATCCGGGCGGTGATCGCGGAGCTGGCGCCGCATCTGCGCGAACAGCTGAACCTGCGAATCCAGCGCTGGTGGGGGGACCTGTACTCCGCGATCGCCGAGGTGTATCCCGACCCCGCGGCCACGGCCGGGCGGGCCCTGTTGGTTGCCGTCCAGGCCTATGCGGCCCGGCCGCACGATCTGCACACCCTGGACGCGATGCGGGCCCTGGAACCGGACTGGTTCGAGCAGCCGAGGATGGTGGGGTACGCCTGCTACGCCGAGCGATTCGCCGAGCCGGGCACCGGCCTGGTCGGGGTGGCCGACAAGGCCGAGCATCTGCGCCGACTCGGTGTCACCTACCTGCACCTCATGCCGCTGCTGCAGCCCCGCCCCGAACCCAGCGACGGCGGGTACGCGGTGGCCGACTACCGTTCGGTACGCAGCGATCTGGGCACCACCGAGGATCTGCGCGCCCTGACCAGAACCCTGCGCGAGAGCGGGATCAGCACCTGCGTGGACCTCGTCCTGAACCATGTGGCCCGCGAACACGAGTGGGCGGTGGCCGCCCGCGCGGGCGACCCGCACTACCGGGACTACTTCTATGTCTATCCCGACCGGGCCGAGCCGGACCGGTACGAGGCCACCCTGCCGGAGGTCTTCCCCGACTTCGCCCCAGGCAATTTCACCTGGGACGAGGACCTGCAGGGGTGGGTCTGGACGACCTTCAACGACTACCAGTGGGACCTGGCGTGGGCCAATCCCGACGTCTTCGTGGAGATGGCCGAGGTGATCTGCTTCCTGGCCAACCTCGGGGTGGAGGTGCTGCGCCTGGACGCGATCGCCTTCATCTTCAAACGGGTCGGCACCAACTGCCAGAACCAGCCGGAGGTGCACGCGATCACCCAGGCGCTGCGCACCATCACCCGGATCGCCTGCCCGGCAGTGATCTTCAAGGCCGAGGCGATCGTCGGCCCGGACGACCTGGCCGCCTACCTCGGGCAGGGCGAGCACTACGGCAAGGTCAGCGACATCGCCTACCACAACTCCCTCATGGTGCACATCTGGTCGATGCTGGCCAGCCGGGACGCCACCATGGCCGCGCGGGCACTGGCCCGGATCCCGCACGTGCCCGCGTCCACCACCTGGATCACCTACGTGCGATGCCACGACGACATCGGCTGGGCGATCGACGACCAGGACGCCGGCGCGGTCGGCCTGACCGGGCACGGGCACCGCGGCTTCCTGTCGGACTTCTACTCGGGCAACTTCGCCGACTCCTTCGCCGACGGTCTGGTCTTCCAGTACAACCCGTTGACCGGGGATCGCCGGATCAGCGGCACCACCGCCAGCCTGGCCGGTCTGGAGGAGGCGCTGGGCCGGGCCGACCCCGACCTGGTGAACCTGGCGGTGCGCCGGATCCTGCTGGCCTACGCGATCATCATGAGTTTCGGTGGCATCCCGATGATCTGGTCCGGTGACGAGATCGCCGCGCTGAACGACGCGGCCTGGGCCGACGAGCCGGCGCACGCGCTGGACAACCGGTGGGCGCACCGGCCCAGGATCGACTGGGCCGAGGTGTCCGCCGTCGAGCATCCCGAGGCCACGCCCAGTCCGCAGCAGCGGGTGTGGGACGGTCTGCGCCGGCTCGTGCACATCCGCGGCGGTCTGCCGCTGCTGCACTCCCGGTACGCCTCGGAGCCGGTGGAGTGCAGTGATCCCGGGGTGTTCGCGGTGGTGCAGCGTCAGCCCGCCGGAGTCTTCCTCGCGCTGCACAATGTCACCGAGCAGGCCAGGTGGGTGCCGGCCCACTGGATTCGCGAACAGGGCCTGGAACCCACCGCCATGCAGGACAATCTGGCGATCGGTGAGATCCGTACCGACGAGGGGGTCACCCTCGGCGCCTACCAGTCGATGTGGTTGACGGCCCTGCCGACCTGATCCGTCACCGCGGTGGCTGGGCGGGTCAGGCGACCTGCAGAGCCCGCTTGCTCAGGCCCATCCAGAAGCCGTCGATCACCGCGCCGACCGGCTGCTCGGGGTCGGTCGCGGCCCCGAGGGTGACGAACAACGGCGACAGGTGCTCTACCGTCGGGTGGGCGTAGGGCATGCCGGGTGCCACGCTCGCATAACGCATGAGTTCGCCGACGTCTCCGCGGGCGAGCAGTTCGCCCGCCCAGGAGTCGAAGTCCTGTGACCAGCCGGGCGGGGTGGAGTCCGGGTTCACCCAGTGCTCCCGGCTCAGGAAGGGCAGGCCGTGGGTGAGGAAGCCCGAGCCCATCACCAGCACACCCTGCTCGCGCAGCGGGCGCAGCCGCCTACCGACGGCCAGCAGCGTCTCCGGATCGTGCGTCGGCAGACTGAGTTGCAGCACCGGGACGTCCGCCATCGGGTACATCGCCATCAGCGGCACGAAGGCGCCATGGTCGAGTCCCCGGGAGGTGTGCTGGTGCACCGGCTCGTTGTCGGGCATCAGCGCCGCCACCTCGGCCGCCAGCGCGCTCGCGTCGGGAGTCGGGTACTGCACCTCGTAGAAGCGCTGCTCGAACCCGCCGAAGTCATAGACCAGGGGCGTACCCGCCTCCGAGGCGGACAACGACAGCGGTGCAGCCTCCCAGTGCGCGCTGACGATCAGGACGGCCCGGGGCTTGGGGAGCCCGAGCACCCAGTCGAAGAGTTGGCCGAGCCACAGCGGGTCGTCCAGCAATGGGGGAGCCCCGTGGCCGAAGTAGAGGGCGGGCAGCGTCCCATCGCCGTCACTCCATAGGGGTTGCTTCTCGCTCAGGGGCAGCGCTCGGGAAAGGTGATCGGCATAGGCGCCGGGGTGCAGGCGGGTCACGGCCACTCAACTCCCGCGCACTCGTCGGCTATTCCCGCGCGGCTGGGCACTTCTCACCGAGTGGCCATCGTCACCGAGTGGCCATGGTCACCGAGCGGCCGTCGTCGCCGAGTGGCCATGGTCGTCGAGTGGGCCATGGTCGTCGAGTTGAGGTCAGGACTTCTCGGGGTTGCCCTCGTCGGTGGCGGCCAGGCGCTGGATCGGAGTCGCCTTGTCGGTGTTCTTGAACGGGAAGACGATCCCGGCCTCCTCGAAGGCGGTGGTGATCCTGGACCGAAGTTCACGCGCCACCGAGAACTGCTCGGTGGGTGCGGTCTTGACCACGACTCGCAGCACCACGCCGGAGGCGGACATCTGCTCCACGCCCCACACCTCGGGTTCGTCGACGATCTTGGCCGACCAGTCCGGGTCCTCGCGCATCGCCTTGGCCTGCTCGAGCATGATGGAACTTGCCTCGGCCACGTTCTGGCCGTAGCCGATGGTGATGTCCACCAATGCCCGCGACCAGCCCTGGGACAGGTTGCCCACCCGGGTGATCTGCCCGTTCGGCACGTACCACAGGGTGCCGTTCACGTCGCGGACCTGGGTGACCCGCAAACCGACCGACTCCACCGTGCCAACCGCGTCCCCGAGATTGACCAGGTCGCCGACCCCGTACTGGTCCTCGACGATCATGATCATCCCGGACAAGAAATCCTTCACCAGCGACTGGGCGCCGAAACCGATTGCCACCCCGACGATTCCGGCTGAGGCCAGCAGCGGGGCGATGTTCAGGCCGAGCTCGGAGAGGACCATGAGGATGGCCACCGCACCGATCACCCCGGTGGCCGTGCTGCGCAGCACGGTGCCGAGAGTGCGGGCCCGCTGCGCCCGCCGTTGGCTGGCCTGCGGTGAGGTCTGGATGATCGCCGCGGCCTTCTCGCTGAACCAGCTTCGGCTCCCCTTGCGCCCGGAGTCGGCCTGGCCGCCGGTGGCGATCTGCTCGACGACCTGGTTGATCAGCCGGTGCAGGAACCAGCGCAGCACTCCCGCCACCACGAGGATCATCAGGATCCGCAGCGGCGTGCCGACCAACACCTCGGTCCACGCCCCCGCCCGTTGTGACCCGGTGGCCTCGGTCACCACATCGCACAGTGCGGACCCGGTGGCGCATGCCTGCTCGGCCTGCTCGATGAGCGTGCTGGTGGGGCTGGAACTGGGTGTCGACGTCGCGGTGGCCGACGCGCTCGACAGCAGAGCCGGCGGCGCCCAACCGGGCCGGGGAAGCAGGTTAGCCAGAGTGACGACAGCAAGGGATGAGATGGACATCGGAACTACCGTGCCGTGCGCAGCGCCGCTGCGCCAGCGTGGCGGTTATGAAGGTGGTCACGGCACACGCCGGGCACCGTACACGCACGGAATTCTCACCGAGAACGACCCGCCGGGCCGGGGCGCGGATCGGCTCGTCCGGTGCCAAGGAGGGTGGTCTAGCCGACGACGTGGGTGGTGCTGGCCCCGAGGTCGGTGGTGGTGAAGACATCGGTGCCAACCACCGCCACGATCTCGACCTGGTCCGCGGCCTCGGTGGCCGATACGGCGCTGACCTGCCCGAGGGAGCGTGGGCCGGTGGTCCATGAGGTGCCGCCGTCCCGGCTGAGCGCCAGGGTGCCCTCGGTGGTGGCGGCGGCCAGCGTGTCCTCGTTCACTGCCGCCACGGTGAGCAGGGTGGCGGGGGTCTGCACGAGGCTCCACGTCGCTGCCTGGTCGGTGCTGGACAGCAGGCCGGCGGAGGTCGTGGCCAGGATCCGCCCGCCCGGCGTCACCGCCACGGCATAGGGGGGCGCTGAGATCGACCCGCTCTGCCAGTTCTCGCCGTCCGTGCTGATCCGCAGCGTGCCGTCGAAACCGGCGATCAGCCCCGGACCGGCCGCCAGAGCGTGGAAGTCGGACTCCCCACCCCGCGATCGCACGGTCCAGGTCTGCCCGGAGTCGGTCGAGGTGAGCAGCCCCAGGGGCTCGGGCAGATCGCTGCCCGGGCCGGCGTGACCGGAGGCGTAGTACACCCCGTCCGGGGCGACGGCGAAGCCCATCAGGTCCATCACCGGGCCCTGCCGGGAGAAGCCGGACTCGCCTTGGACGAACAGACCCTCGTGGCTGGCGATCAGCAGTCGCTGATCGGTGGGATTGCGAACTGCCGCATGGATATGGCTGACGTCCAGCGGGGCACTGGCCACCGCAGCGGACTGGGCGCCGGTCGAGGTGGCGGAGGATTCGGGTGTGGAGGAGTCGCTGCTGGGCGAAGCGGACTCGGTCTGCCCGGAGCAGGCGGAGGCCACCGCCAACACGGCGATCACCGGCGCCACCCGCAGCCGCGCCCACCGTGCGCGAGTCGTGGCACCCCTACGGAGTGGTCGAGCGAGCATTCTCGTTGCTCCCATCTGCAGACTCTCCTCGTGCGTGGCGGGACCCGAACGTCGTCCGATCGGCACAAAACGTGGCATCAACCGTACCCGCCGGGTCACCCGCCAGCGTGCTCTTTCGGCCTGATCGGACTCTCGCGTGGATTGACGTGGGGGTCTGCGCACCCGGGTGCGGACAGGCGGGGGTCGGCAGCGAGGAACTGCGATCGTGACCTGCGGCAGCGATCACCACCGGGCTTGACATACAACTAAATGGTTGTATGTTTGCGGAGTGGTCGACAGCAGTGAGGACCGGGCTGATGCCTTGTTCCACGCGCTGGCCGACCGCACCCGGCGAGACATCCTGCGTCGGGTCCTGGCCGGGGAGCACTCGGTCAGCACGCTGGCGGCGTCGTACGAGATGAGTTTCGCCGCCGTACAGAAGCACGTCGCCGTGCTCGAACGAGCCGGCCTGCTCACCAAGCGCCGCCAGGGCCGCGAGCAACTGGCCAGCGGCGATGTCGCCGCTATTCGCTCGGTCTCGTCCCTGCTGGACGAGTTCGAGGCGGTCTGGCGCGGCCGGATCGAACGCATCGACCTACTGCTCGAGGAGGAATGACATGCCCGTCACCGCAATCACCAAGGACCTGGACAACCGCACCCTCACCATCACCGCCGAGTTCGCGGCTCCGGTGGAGCGGGTCTGGCAGATCTACGCCGACCCGCGCCAACTCGAGAAGATCTGGGGTCCGCCGACCTACCCGGCCACCTTCGTCGACCATGACCTGTCGGTGGGCAGCCGGGTGACGTACTACATGACCAGCCCGGAGGGGGAGAAGTTCCGCGGCTACTGGCTGATCACCGAGGTCGAGCCCGGCCGCAGGTTCGCCTTCGAGGATGGCTTCGCGCTCGACGACTTCTCCCCGAATCCGGACCTGCCCGTCTCGCAGAACGTGTTCGCCTTCGCCGCCACGGCCACCGGCACGCTGGCCACGTACACCTCTACGTACGCCTCTGCGGACGACCTGCGCACGGTGCTCGAGATGGGCATGGAGGAAGGCGCGACGCTCTCGATCAACCAGATCGACGGCTTCCTGGCCGGCTGAGCACCGGCCCATCGGCAGCGTAGGGCGTTGCGGCTCAGTCCGTTTCGTCGGTCAGCGCGGGGTCGGTCTCGGCTGTCGCCGATTCCAGGCCGGTGTGGTGGGCAAGGAAGGCCATCGTGTCCGCGGACAGGTTCACCGACCGGCTCACCGCTCGGGCTCCATGACCGACGCCGACCTCGCGGCGCACCAGAATCGGGGCCTCGTCGATCGGGGAGGCCGTGGCGTGCTGCAGAGCGGCGGCGAGTTTGGCCGCGTGCAGCGGGTCCACCCGGGTGTCCCCGGCGAAGACCGTGAACAACGTCGCCGGGTACCGCACCCCGTGGGTGACGTGATGGTACGGCGAGTAGGCGAGCAACCAGCGCAGTTCCTCGAGCTTGGCGGCGTCGCCGTACTCACCCGTCCACGACACGCCCAGCCCGTGCAACTGGTAACGCACCATGTCCAGCAGGGGCGCGGAACAGACCACGGCGGCGAAGGCGTCCGGTCGCTGGGTCAGGGCTGCCCCCACCAGCAGGCCGCCGTTGGAGCCGCCACTGATGCCCAGCCGATCGACGCTGGTCCACCCGGTCTCCACGAGAGCGTCTGCTGCGGCGAGGAAGTCATCGAAGACGTGCTGCTTGTTGGCCAGCATTCCATCCCGATGCCAGGCCTCGCCTTCCTCGTTGCCGCCGCGCAGGCCGGCGACCGCGTACACCCCGCCGGCCTCCACCCAGCTGAGAATGGACGCCGAGTACCCCGGCGACATGGTGTGGCCGAAGCCGCCGTATCCGTAGAGGATGCAGGGTCGAGCCTCGCGCGGAGCTGCGTTCTGGTCGAGCAGGTCCTGGCGGGCCACCACGAACATCCGCACCGTCGTGCCGTCCCGGCTGGGGAAGTCCAGCTGCGTGGTCGCCACGTCGGGCAGGTCGACCTCGCCTGGGGGCCGGGCCCATTCGCTCACCACGCCGGTGGTCCCGTCCAGATGCAGGATTCGGGTCGGGGTGGCGTAGTCGGTGTAGGCGAACCAGCATTCGTCCCCGCCCCCGGGACGGCCCGACAGGGCCCCGATGGTTCCCACCCCCGGCAAGGAGATCTCCCCGGTCTGTGCTCCGGTGGCCGGGTCGTGGGTGGTGATCCGGGCGGTGGCATGCCTGGTCCACGAGGCCACCAGCACCGGGGCCTGGGCGAGCCGGCCGCCGTCCAGCAGGACGAAGTCCTCCAGCACCTCGTCGGCCCGTTCGGGGATCAGGGTGCGCCAGTGCTGCCGGGTGGGGTGGGCCAATTCGGTGACCACGAGTCGTCCGCGCGGAGCCTCCAGATCGGTGGCCAGGTAGAGGAAACCGTCCCGGCCCGGGTGTGGTGAGGTCTGCGCGTCCTGACCCTCGACCACCGCGCGCAGCGGGGGATCCGCGGGGTCGGCGTCACGCAGATCCGCCAGCCACAGGTCGTTGCGCGGGTCGGTGCCCTCGGCGGCGGAGAGCGTCATCCAGCGGCCGTCGAAGGAGACTCCGACGCCGTAGTACGAGGTGATCGCCCGGCCGGCGCCGAAGATCTCCACGTCCTCCAGCGGCGAGGTGCCGAGGCGGTGCAGGTAGACCCGGCGGTGGTAGGCGCGCTCGTTCTCCGGCAGCAGTGCCGGATCCAGGCGACGGACGTAATAGAAGGCGTCGTTGTCGCCCAGCCAGGCGATCGGGGAGTACCGGCATCGGTCGATCGGGCCGTCGACGATCTCGCCGGTCGCCACATCCATCACCCGCAGCAGCGACTCCTCGTCACCGCCGGTGGAGAGCTGGTAGGCCAGCAGCCGCCCGTCGTGGCTGGGGCGGTAGGAGTCCAGGGTCGTTGCCCCGGTGGGGTCCAGCTGCATCGGGTCCACGAGCACCCGGGGTTCGTCCTGGCCCTCGCGCACCAGGAGCCGGCCGTGTTCCTCGCCCGGCATCCGGCGCATCGAGAACACCCGGTCGGTGGCCTGACGGAACGTCGGCCCACCCTGGTAACCCACGTCGAGAAGTTCGCGGATCCGCGCCTCGAAAGCCGCCCTGGTCGACCAGTGAGAGGCCGTGGCCCGGAACAGCTCGTCCTGGTCGCGGTACCAGCGTTCGCTGTTCGCAGAGTCGGCGTCCTCCAGCCACCGGTAGGGGTCGGCGACCTCGACGACCGGGTCGTCGGCGGGTAGCAGTTCGACGATGTCCTCGCGATGGGCCGGGGGGTAGTGATCCACGCCGGTCAGCCTAGGGTGTCTGCCCCCGACTCCAGGCCGGTCGCCCGGGGGGCCGAGGGGCTACCCGACCGACGCGGCTGTAGCGGGGCGCTCCAGGCCGGTCGCCCGGGGGGCCGAGGCCGTATCGGCGCGGCAGCGCACGGGGACCCGGCGGACCCACATCGCGTCCAGGACAACGCCGCCGGACCCTGCGTCGGTGCTGCGCTCCAGCAGGACGGGCACGGTGGGCTTGCCGTGGGCAGCCCGAAAATGCGAAATCACTGCTGGCGTTCGGCCCATTCCGGCTGAGTTTGCGCCACGATTGACGTGGTCGCCACCAGAAGGTGCGCCAACGGCCGTCGGGGCTCTGGGCAGGCGTGGCGCGGGAGGATGAGGCAGATGGCCGAGACCCACCTCACCGACGAGGACGCGCTGCATGACCGGGCCTTCTTCGGACACCCGCGAGGGCTGTCCACCCTGTTCTTCATCGAACTGTGGGAGCGGTTCAGCTACTACGGGATGCGCGCGATCCTGCTCTACTTCCTCATCGACACCGTGCAGAACGGTGGGTTGGGGCTCAGCGAGAGCAACGGAACCGCGGTGGTGTCGATCTACGGCTCCGCGGTGTACCTGCTGTCCATCGTCGGTGGGTTCGCCGCCGACCGGGTGGTGGGCGCACGTCGTTCGGTGCTGTACGGCGGCGTGGTGATCATGGCCGGGCACATCTTCCTGGCGATCCCGGCCGCCGCGACCGCCTGGTTCGGCATCGTGCTGGTAGCCCTGGGCACCGGCCTGCTCAAACCCAACGTCTCCACGATGGTCGGGGAGTTGTACGCCTCCCACGACCCGCGCCGGGACGCCGGGTTCTCCGTCTTCTACATGGCGATCAATATCGGTGCCTTCGTCTCCCCGCTGGTGGTCGGCTGGTTGCGCTCGAACTGGGGGTACCACGCAGGCTTCTCGGCCGCCGCGGTCGGCATGGGCATCGCCCTCGGGTTCTACTTCGCAGGACGAAAGCACCTGCGCGGTGCCGGGGACTCGATCCCCAACCCGCTGTCCGAGCGGGACCGGGGCAGGCTGCCGCTCCTGGTGGTCGGGGCGCTCATCGCCTTCGCCGCCCTCGTCCTGGTCACCGGACTCTGGCGGGACACCTTCCTGCTGCAGGTGATCGACGCGATCACCATCCTCTCGCTCGGGGCACCGGTGATCTACTTCACCGTGATGTTCCGCAGCGAGCGGGTCACCACCCGCGAGCGGAGCCACCTCGCCGCCTACCTGCCGTTGTGGATCGGCGCGATGCTGTTCTGGATGATCGCCGAGCAGGCGGCCGGAAAGATGGCGCTCTTCGCCCAGGAGAACACCGTGACCCGGGTGGGTGGCGTGACGGTCAACCCCGAGTGGTTCCAGTCGGTCGGGCCGTTGACGATCATCCTGTTCGCGCCCATCTTCGGGTGGATCTGGACCAAGCGGGCAGGCAAGTTCCCCTCGACGCCGGCGAAGTTCGCGATCGGCGTGCTGCTGGCCGGGGTGATGGCGCTGTTCATGTCCTGGGCCTTCGCCAGGTTCCCCGACAACACCGCCCCGGTGACGATCCTCATCGTCGCCTTCACCGTGCAGACCTTCGGAGAACTCGCGCTCTCACCGGTCGGCCTGTCTGCCACCACTCGGCTGGCCCCGCAGGCCTTCATGAGCCAGTCGCTGGCCTTGTGGTTCCTGGCCAGCGCGGCCGGACAGGCCATCGCCGCCCAGTTGATCAGCGCCATGGACAACCTGACGAACGCCCAGTACTACCTGGTCAACGGGGTGATGACCCTGGTCTTCGCCGCGATCCTGATGGCTCTGACGCCATGGATCCGGAGCAAGATGGCCGACGCCGAGGCCGAGGCCACCGTCGCGCATTGAGCCACCGTCCGGGGGCACCCTGCTGCGTACTGGCACTGTGACCGAGGCCACAGGCTGCCCGATTGGCACCGATTCTTCTGCCCCATAAGGTAAGGCTGTCCTAACTTAGGATTACCTAACTCGATCGACCCGTGTCGACGACCCAAGGAGCCTTCCGATGCAGCGCATAGCACTCCCCGGCCTCGTCCTTTCCGTCTTGGTCGCCAGTCTCGCCGGATGCGGGGCAAGCGATCAGGCTCAGGCCGCGGCCGAGTCAACCCAACCGGCCGCCACCGTCACCGTCAGCGACGCTCAAGGCCGCACGGTGGAGGTGCCGGTGAACCCCGAGGTTGTGGTGGCGACCGACTGGAGCGTCATCCGCACTCTTACCGATCTCGGGATCGAGGTGGACGCCGTGCCGCAGAGCCCGGGGGCGCTACCAGAGGACCTGCAGCAGTACGCCGATGGTGGGCAGGCGGCCATCGTCGGCACCCTCTTCGAGCCGGACTACGAGGCCATCAACGCGCTGGAACCGGACCTGATCATCGTCGGATCCCGCACCGGCACACCCGAGGTGGTAGCCGAGATGGAGAAGATCACTCCACACGTGGTGGACCTGTCCACTCGGTTCGACGCCACCACCGAGCAGATTCCCGCCACCCGCACCAGGGTGGAGCAGCTCGGCGAGATCTTCGACAAGCACGACGACGCGATCGACCTGATGGATGCCGTCGACACCGACGTCGCCGCCACGGCCGAGCAGGTCACCGCCGACGGCTCCACGGCCGCCTTCGTGCAGGTCTCCGGGGGCACCGTCAGCGCCTATGGTCCCGGTTCGCGATTCGGGATCGTCTACGACGTCTTCGGCTACCGCGACACCGGCGCTGCGGTCGACCCCACCGCCGATCACGGGGCCGAGGTGAGCCAGGAGTTCTTCCAGCAATACAACCCGGGCGCCCTGCTGGTCCTGGACCGGGCCGCCACCATCGGGTCAGAGGGCGAGGCGAGCGCCATGCAGGTGCTGGACAATGACCTGGTCACCACCACCGACGCGGCCCGCAACGATCGGATCCAGGTGGTCGACGGTTTCTCCTGGTACATCGCCCCGGCCGCGCCCACCTCGCTGACCCAGATCTCGTCCGACGTGCGCGCCTCGCTGTGAACCCCCCGGGCCCGGTGAGCCCGGCGAGCCGGACGAGCCTGCGGGCGCTCGAGGACACCCCAGGGCGGGTAGGTCAGGCCCGGCATCGGGGGCGGGCCTGGCAGGCGATGGGGGCGCTCGCCCTCGTCGTGGGGTCGTACCTGTCCTTGTCGGTGGGCGCCGCCGATCTGACGCTGTCCGACCTGCTCCGGCCCGATCCCGGGCAATGGCAGGTGATCACCAGTTCGCGGATACCGCGGCTGGCGGCCATCCTGCTTGCCGGCTCGGCCCTGAGTGTGGCCGGCCTGATCATGCAACGGCTCACCCAGAATCGGTTCGTCTCGCCCTCAACCTCCGGATCGGTGGAGGCGGCGGTGCTCGGCGTGCTGGTCGCCACCATGCTCGTCGACAGCCCCTCGCTGCAAACCACGATGGTCAGCGGGATCGTCTGCTCCATCGTGGCCGGGGCGATCTTCATGCGGCTGCTGGACGCCGTCCACTACCGCGATCCGATCATCGTCGCCCTCGTCGGGCTCATGTACGGGGGAGTGATCGGTGCCGTGACGATGTTCCTGGCCTTGCGTGCCGACTTGGTGCAGTTCATCGAGATCTGGACGACCGGCTCCTTCTCCGGGGTGCTGAGCGGCCGGTACGAGCCGTTGTACCTGGTGCTCGCCGTCGGGGTGGTCGGCTATGTGTTCGCCGACCGGTTCACGGTCGTGGGGATGGGCCGGGATGTGGCGGTGAGCCTTGGCCTGAGTTATCGGCGGATCCTCTACCTGGGCCTCTTCGTGGCCTGCGTGATGTCGGCCGTGGTCGTCGTGGTGGTCGGGGTGATCCCCTTCCTCGGGCTCATCGTCCCGAACCTGGTGTCCCTGGCCATGGGTGACAACCTGCGACACGTGCTGCCGGTAACTGCCCTGGTAGGTGCGGGTTTCGTGCTCGCATGCGACGTGCTGGGCCGCGTTCTCAATCACCCCTACGAGATCCCGGTGGCCACGATCGCCGGCAGTATCGGCGGGATCGTCTTCATCTGGCTGGTGCTGGCCACGGCCCGCGGACGGCAGGCATGAGCAGGACCGGCGAGCCCGTCCATCGAGCTGGCGGCCCGCTGGCCGGCGCCACGGCGGACACCGCGGCCACGACGCCCACCCGGCCCGGCACTAGGTCCGCCATTGGCACCGGGCCCGCGGCCGGGACCGGGCCGTCGTCTCCGACGAAGAACGGCGCCCCACCCCTGCGAGTCTCGGTAATGCGGCCGCGATCGGCGATCATGGCGGTCGGCGCCGGACAACTCCGACCGGGTGCCGTCCTGGCCGTCTTGCTGCTAATGGCCCTGGCCGGCGTGCTGTTCTTCTGTCTGTTCGACCTGCGCGGCAACTGGCAGTACGCCCTGCAGTTGCGCTCCCGTCAGGTAGGAGCGCTGGTCGTCGTGGGAGTCGCGGTCGGGGCGTCCAGCCTGGTCTTCCAGACCGTAGCGGGCAATCGGGTGCTCACCCCCGGCGTGATGGGCTTCGACTCCCTCTATCTCTTGATCCAGACCGTGCTCATCGTGGTGCTGGGCACCGGTGCCTTCCTGGCGATCGACTCGCCTGCGGCATTCGCGCTCAACGTCCTGGCCCTGACTGGATTCGGCGCCGCCTTGTTCGGGCTGCTCCTGCGGCGAGGCAGCCGGGACCTGTTCGTCCTCGTGCTCGTCGGCATGGTGCTCGGCACCGTCTTCGCCTCGCTCACCAGCCTCGCATCCCGCATCCTGACCCCGGACGACTACCTCACCTTGCAGGACGTGATGTTCGCCAGCTTTGCCGCACCCGACACCGGCCTGCTGTTGCTGACCGGCCTGGTCACGACCCTCGCGGTCGCAGCGTTGTTCCCGTTGTCCGCGCGGCTCGACGTCGTGGAGTTGGGCCATGATCTGTCGGTGAGCCTGGGCGTCGGGTACCGGTCAACGGTGCTGGCCACCCTCGGTCTGGTCACCGTCCTGGTGGCGACCTCCACCGCCCTGGTCGGCCCGATGACCTTTCTGGGACTCATCGTGGCCTGCCTGGCGCGGGCTGTCATGCCGACCGCCCGGCATCGGCTGCTGATCCCGGCCGGAGCCCTGGTGGGGGTGATCTGCACCGTGACAGGGCAGTTCGTCGTGGTGCGACTCTTCGGCTACGCGACCACCCTGAGCGTGGTGGTCAATCTGGCGGGCGGCTGCTACGTCCTGATGCTGCTGATGCGAGCGGGGCGCCGCGGATGATCACCATGGAGGCAGTCACCTTCGGGTACCACGCCGCGCCCGTCGTCGACGGAGTCGATCTCACCGTCCCCCGAGGTCAACTCACGGCACTGGTGGGCCCCAACGGTGCTGGCAAGTCCACCCTGTTGTGCCTGGGGGGCCGGCTGTTGCGGCCACGATCCGGCCGAATCGAGGTGGGCGGAGTCGATCTGGCTCGCACGCCCGACCGCGAGATCTCGCGTCGGCTGTCGATCCTGCGCCAAGAGAACCATCTCGCTGCCCGCCTCAGCGTGTTGGATCTAGTGCGCTTCGGCCGCTTCCCGCACAGCCGGGGACGGCTGCGTGCCCACGATCACGAGCAGGTCGAGCGCGCGATCAACTGGCTCGGACTGGAGGATCTGTCCGGCCGGTACCTTGATCAGCTCTCTGGCGGGCAGCGGCAGCGCGCCTTCATCGCCATGGTGCTCGCCCAAGACACCGAGTACGTCCTGCTGGACGAGCCCCTCAACAATCTGGACCCGCGGCATTGCGTGGAGATCATGCGTTTGTTGCGGCGAATCTGCGACGAGTGGGCACGCACCGTGGTCATAGTCGTGCATGACCTGGCTGCCGCCGCGGTCTTCGCCGATCACGTGGTCGCGATGCGAGGCGGGCAGGTGATAGCCGATGGGCCGGCAGACACGGTCATCCGCGACAACGTGCTCACCTCGGTCTTCGACGTGCCGATGAGCGTGACCCGGGTCGACGGTGAGCCCCAGGTGCGCTACCTGCGCCGCCGGGCAGTCCACTCTGCGTCCGTATCGCCGACGCCTACGCAGCGCAGGACCCAGCCCGTGCGACTCGCTGACCGAACGCGCGAACCGCCGACGATGGGCTGACGTACGACGCTACGGGGCCGGGATGGCGATCATGATGGGTATATGCGATTCGGACTTCAAGTCTCCTCTTTCACCTGGCCCGAAGGACCGCCCGAGATCGGGCACACCGTGGCTCGGATTGCTCGTAATGCCGAAGCGGCGAACCTGGTCAGCTTCTGGGTGATGGATCACTTCTTCCAGATCTCGGTGGTGGGCCCACCCGAGATGGAGATGCTCGAGGGCTACTCCACGCTCGCCTACGTGGCCGGCATCACCGAGCGAATCGAGTTGGGCACCCTGGTCACCGGCGTCACGTACCGTCACCCCGGCCTGCTGCTGAAGACGGTCACCACGCTCGACGTGCTCTCCGGCGGGCGGGCCTGGCTGGGCATCGGGGCCGCGTGGAACGAGCAGGAGCACCGTGGCCTCGGCGTGCCCTACCCGCCCCTGGCCACGCGATTCGAGCAGCTGGAGGAGACCCTGCAGCTGGCCCAGCAGATGTTCGCCGGGGACGAGAGCCCCTTCGAAGGCACGCACTTCAACCTCGAGCGGCCGATGAACTCGCCCGCTCCACTGCGTCGGCCACCCATCCTGGTCGGCGGCTCCGGGGAGAAGAAGACGCTGCGGCTGGTGGCCACCTACGCCGACGCCTGCAACCTGTTCGACACCGGCCCGGACGCCGTCGCGGCCAAGATCGCCGTCCTGGACCGGCACTGTGCGGACGTGGGCCGCGAGCGCAAGGAGATCGATGTCAGCGTGCTGAGCGGGCTCTCGCTGTCCCGCAGCGGACGCAAGAACGCCGACGGCCGCCCCACCACCTCGGTGGCCGAGGCGGTGGAACGCTACGGTCGCCTCGGCGAGGTGGGAGTGAACACGGTCCTGCTCAGCCTCGGACCGTCCACCGCCGACGACGGGGTGTATCCGCTGGTGGCCGACGTCGTCGCTCAACTCGCCTGAGGCCCGGCGCCGGCGGCGTCCCGGCGACCTGGACTCTCGCTCGGCAGGGCTCCGGCAGGACCGGGGACGCTGCCATCCCCGATGGGGCGCAGCGGCATCGCCGCGCGTGGCCACGCGGGCCTGGGGCCACCCGATGTGATCGGTTTGCGTGGTTCGGTGTCCGGCCTGCGGGATCGGGCGTGAGCCCAGGCCAACGGCTGGCAAGATATGCCCCGCACGCCCGACCACAGTTTGTCCGCGACCGAGGGGATCACGAGTGAGCGCGTCCGCTCGACTGTACGAGTTGGCCGACCGCTGCGGGGTGGCGACCGAGTACTGGGACTGGCAGGGCAGGCACGTGCGCGTCGAGGACGCCACCATCCACGCCGTCCTGGCCGCGATGGGGCGCCCGGCCGGCACCGCCGAGGAGGTTGAGGCCAGCCTGGCCGCCGTCGACGACGAGCCCTGGCGCCGGCTGCTGCCGCCGGTGGTGGTGATGACCCAGGGCAACCCCACCCAGTTCTTCGTCCACGTCCCGGACGGCGACCCGGTACGCGCGCACGTGCGCGACGAGCAGGGCCGCCGGCACGAGATCGACCAGCTCGACCGGTGGGTGCCACCGCGTGAGGTGGACGGCCGGCTGGTCGGGGAGGCCACCTTCCGGATCGGGGGGGACCTCCCGCTGGGGTGGCATTGGATCGTGGTGAACACCCCCTCGGGGGAACACAGTTGTCAGCTGATCGTCACTCCTGCACGGATGCCGCTGCCGGAGCCGGTCTGGGGCAGCCAGCGCTGGGGTTTCATGGCTCAGCTGTACTCGGTGCGCTCGCGGCAGTCCTGGGGGATCGGCGACTTCGCCGACCTGCGCGAGCTGGTGGCCTGGTCGGGGCGCGATCTGGCCGCGGACTTCCTCCTGGTCAACCCGCTGCATGCGGCAGAGCCGGTGCCTCCGATGGCCAACTCTCCCTACCTGCCCACCACCCGCCGGTTCGTCAACCCGATCTACATCCGGGTCGAGGACATCCGCGAAGCGGGGTATCTCAGTGTCGAGCAGCGCACGCTGGTCGAGGATGCCAGGGAGCCGGTCGCGGACCGCGACACCGACGCCGCGCTGATCGACCGGGACGTCTGCTGGGCGGCCAAACTGGCTGCCCTGGAAGTGATCTACCAGGTTCCGCGGACGGCCTCGCGGGAAGCGGCCTTCGCCGAGTATCGGCACGCCGAGGGCGACGGGCTGACCAGCTTCGCCACCTGGTGCGCGATGGCCGAACATCTGGGCCTGCCGGCGAAGGAGTGGCCGGCGGAACTGCGCGACCCGAACTCTGCCGAGACCGCCGACCTGACCGCCAGCCTGGCCGAGCGGATCAAGTTCCAGCAGTGGCTCCAGTGGGTCGCCGACGAACAGCTCGGCGCCGCTCAGGCCGAGGCCCGCGATGCCGGGATGACCTGTGGTCTCGTCCTGGATCTGGCCGTGGGCGTGCATCCCGATGGAGCGGACACCTGGGCCTTGGGCTCTGCCCTGGCCGCCGGGGTGAGCGTCGGGGCGCCGCCGGACGCCTTCAACCAGCAGGGCCAGAACTGGTCTCAGCCCCCCTGGCGGCCGGACACCCTCGCCGAGTCCGCCTACGCCCCCTATCGGGACATGCTGCGCACCGTGCTGCGCCATGCCGGCGGACTGCGGGTCGATCACGTCATGGGGCTGTTCCGGCTGTGGTGGATCCCCGACGGGGCCGACCCAGGCCAGGGCACGTATGTGCACTACGACGACGAGGCCCTACTGGGCATCATGTGTTTGGAGGCCGAACGGGCCGGGGCCTTCCTGGTGGGCGAGGACCTCGGTGTCGTCGAGCCTCGCGTGCGTGAGATCCTCTCCGCCCGAGGCGTCCTCGGCACCTCGGTGTTGTGGTTCGAGCGACGAGAAAACGGTGAGCCGCTGCCGCCGGAGGAGTACCGCGAGCTCTGCCTGGCCACGGTCACCACTCATGACCTACCTCCGACCGCGGGGTACCTGCACGGCGACCACGTCACTCTGCGCGAGGAACTGGGGCTGCTGACCCGCCCGTTGGCCGAGGAGCGCGCGGTGGACGCCGCCGAACGCGAGAGCGTCATGCACCTGTTGCGTAGCCGGGGGTTGATCGACGACGGGGCCGACGAGCAGGCGGTGATCGAGGCCCTGCACCGGCTGCTGACCGATGCCCCGAGCCGGCTCGTCGGGGTGATGCTCACCGACGCGGTGGGTCAGCGCAGCACCCAGAACCAGCCCGGCACCGATCAGGAGTACCCGAACTGGCGGATTCCCCTGGCCGACGGGGCTGGTACCCCTGTTCTGGTGGAGGACTTGCGGGCCTCGGCGCGGGTGGCGTCCCTGGCCGCTATCGTCTGCCGCGCCTGACGCGAGTGCCCCTGCCAGCCGAGGCGCTCGGCAGCAAGCCCGACGCCCGGGTACCCGCATCCGGGTGTCCTGGGAGCGGGAGGGCGCCTCTTCAGGCGTCGAGGGCCTGTATCCGGATCGCTCGGCGCATCTCGTCGGTGGCCTCGGTGACCAGCCGGATCAGCGGCGCGGGCTGGTCGGTGTTCTCGCTCAGCCAGGTCTCGGCGCGCTTGAGCACCCAATCGTAGGTGAGCCTGGTCGGGAACAGCCCGATCACCAGTTGCTGAGCCATCTCGCTGGTGCGGGTGTCCCAGATGGTGCGCAGGGCCTCGAAGTAGGGGTCGACGAAGGGCTCCAGGAGTGCCAGGTCGTGCACCCGGGTGAAGCCGAGCAGAATCGCCTGCTGGGTGGCGTTGGGCAGGTCATCGGAGTCCATCACCAGAGCCCAGGCGCGGGCCTTGGCCTCGGGGGTGGGGATGCAGGCCCGGGCGGTTGCCGCGCGCTGGCGGCCGCTGGCGGTGCTGTCGCGGGTGAGTTCGGCGTCGATCTCACCCTCGGTGGCCGCGCCCGCGGCTGCCAGGCCGATCAGCAGGTCCCACCGCAGGTCGGTGTCGACCTTGAGCCGGTCGAGGGTCAGCGTGCCGTCGAACAGGTCCCGGGCCCACCGGCAGTGCGCCGGGGTCCGGACGAAGGTGGCAGCGGACTTGACCAACTGCAGTTGCTGGTCGCTGCCGGCGGCGGCACCCGCGGCGAGGTCGATGAGGGCGTCGGCTGCCTCGTCCCGCACCGTGGTGCGACGCGCGGGCGGCACGTACAGGGCACTGGCCGACTGCATCTGACGCAGCAGGGACATGAGCACCGAGGAGTCCGTCTCCGAGCATGCGTTGCGCAGCACCAGGCTCACGTACTCCCCGGCGGGCATCTCCGCATCCCGGGTCATGTCCCAGGCGGCCCCCCACAGCAGGGCCCGCGGCAGCGGATCGTGGAAGGCGCTCAACGAGGTGACGGCGGTGCGCAGCGAGGCCTCGTCCAAGCGGATCTTGGCGTAGGTGAGGTCCTCGTCGTTGACCAGCAAGAGGTCGGGAACCGGTCTACCGACCGCCTCGGTCACCGGCGTGGACTCGCCGTGCACGTCCAGTTCGGCTCGCCAGATGCGTTCTGCGCGTGGTCCTTTGGCCGACTCGTCGACGATCTGATACCCGGCCACGGCCAGTCGGTGGGTTCGCAGCACGGGATGCTCGGGTACCGCCGTCTGCAGAATCTCCAGGGAGTCGATCACCCCGTCGGTCGCGGTCAGCGCCGGCCGCAGGGTGTTGACCCCGGCGGTCTCCAGCCACGAGCTCGTCCACTCGCTCAGGTCGCGGCCGGAGGTCCGGCTCAGGGTGGACATCAGGTCCTCGAGCTCGGTGTTGTCCCAGGCGTGCTCGACGAAGTAGCGCCGGATGCCCTCGTCGAAGGCATCGCGGCCGACGTAGTGCACCAACTGCTTGAGCACGCTGGCGCCCTTGGCGTACGTGATGCCGTCGAAGTTGACCTCCACGTCGTCCAGGTCGCGGATGTCGGCGACGATGGGATGGGTGGAGGGCAACTGATCCTGCCGGTAGGCCCAGGCCTTCTCCAGGGTGGCGAACGTGGCCCACGCGCTCTTCCACCGGGTCGCCTCGGCCATGCAGGCCGTCGAGGCATACTCGGCGAAGGACTCGTTGAGCCACAGGTCGTTCCACCAGCGCATGGTCACCAGATCGCCGAACCACATGTGCGCCAACTCGTGCAGCACTGTCAGGGCACGCCGCTCGACCGTGGCGTCGGTGGGGGTGGACCGGAAGACGTAGCTTTCGGTGAGGGTCACCGCACCGGCGTTCTCCATCGCCCCCGCGTTGTACTCGGGGACGAAGACCTGGTCGTACTTCTCGAAGGGATACGTCTTGGCGAAGAGCTTCTCGAAGTGCGCGAAGCCCTGCTTGGTCACCTGCATGACTTCGGTGGCGTCCAGATGTTGGGCCAGGGAAGCTCGGCAATAGACCCCGAGCGGGATCTTGTTGCGGCTACGGCTGCTCACCGTCCCGGTGGCACCGGTATAGGGGCCGGCGATGATCGCAGTGATGTACGTGGAGATCCGCGGCGTCGGGGAGAACCGCCATTGATTGGTGCCCGAGTATCCCAGCGGCTCCGGCTTGGGAGTGGGGGAGTTGGAGATCACCATCCAATGCTCACGAGCCCGGACCGTGAGAGCGAAGCTTGCTTTGAGGTCCGGCTGGTCGAAGCAGGCGTAGACCCGTCGGGCGTCCGCCACCTCGAACTGGGAGTACAGGTACACCTCGTCGTCCACCGGATCGACGAACCGGTGGAGGCCTTCGCCGGTGTTCATATAGGCACCCTGGGCGTCCACCGTCAACTCGTTCTCGGCGGCCAGGCCTTCAAGACGAATCCGGGCGCCGTCGAAGATCTCGCCGACCACGAGTTCGCGGCCGTTCAGGGTGACCCCCTGCACCGAGGGGGCGATCAGGTCGATGAACGTGTCGGAGCCCGGCTCGGAGCAGGAGAAACGCACCGTGGTGCTGGTGGTGAAGGTGTCCTCACCGCTGTCGAGGTCGAGGTAGACCTCGTAGCGGTCTACCCGGAGCAGACGGGCACGCTCGCGGGCCTCGTCTCTGGTGAGGTTGGTCTCGCCCACGCCTGCAAGCCTTTCCGTTGCCATCTGCGAAGATGTCCTGCCGTCCGCCGAGTGCCGCCACAGCCATGTGCCCCGGGTCGCTACCCCACGGGCGTGAAAGACTCCCGACGGCTGGTGCGAGCCTATCGCCCCGCCAGTGCCTGACGGTGCACGGGCAGGGCGGCGGATGGGGTCGTGGTCCGCTGCGCGGCATCGGACTATTCGGTTGGTATGAGGTTCAGACACGACGAAGGAGGCTCGGTGAGCGAGCGCGTTGATTTCTGGTTCGACTGCGTATGTCCGTGGGCATGGATGACGTCCCGGTGGATGGGTGAAGTGGAGAAGGTGCGGGACGTCCACGTGGTGTGGCATCCGATGAGCCTGTCGGTGCTCAACGAGGGGCGTGAGCTCAACGAGGAGTACACAGCGCTGATGGACGCGGCGTGGTTGCCGGCTCGGGTGGTCACCGCGGCGCTGGCCGAGCACGGCCAGGGCGTGGTCAAGCCGTTGTACGACGCGATCGGCACCCGGATCCACCCGGGAGGCCGGGGCCAAGAGTTGCCCGCGGTGGTGGCCGAGGCGGTGGCCGAGGTCGGTCTGCCCCCCGAACTCGTCGAGGCTGCCGAATCGGGGCGCTTCGACGAGCAGTTGCGGGCCAGCCACGCCGAGGGCATCGGTCGGGTCGGTCAGGACGTGGGAACCCCGGTCATCGCGACGGCCGGTACCGCCTTCTTCGGGCCGGTGGTGACGCCCGCCCCGAAGGGCGAGGCTGCCGGCAGGCTGTGGGACGGGGTGCTCCTGGTTGCCGGGACGCCCGGCTTCTACGAACTCAAGCGCACCCGGGACGAGGGCCCGATCTTCGACTGACTAACGGGCTGGGGCGGGGTCGCGGCCCGCCGCCGTTGCCCGAACGGGCAGGTCGCGCTGCCCCGCGGACCGTTCGTCGGGCACTGTCGGCGCTGTCGACGAGGACGCAGAATTGTCGGGCACGACTCGCCTCGGAATCAGGATCGAGCGTCTGTGTTGGTCAAACGCCTGGCTTGGTTGAACGCCTGGCTTGGTTGTAGGGGCCTCGGTTCGAGCCCGCGGCGACGTGCTGCTGCGGGACTCGTCCGCACGTCGCGCCGCCACGCAGGGGGTCAAGCATGCGCACGGTTGAGCCCGGCCGCTCGGCGCAGGAGCCGGGCGCCCACCCGAGGACCCGTCGCCTCCCTGCAACCGCGCGGGCGGGCGCGTCCCCGGCCGACGCCCGTTCCGCGGCGGAACTCACCGCCCTGCAGCGGACCGCCGGCAACGCGGCCACCGCCACGCTGGTGCAGCGGCATGCCGTCGCGGGAACCCCGGTACACCGGCACACACGCACGGAGCTGTTCGACCCGCCGGGCACCACGCTCAACGACTTCGAGCGGTCCCTGGAGGTGCAGGCCGACTGGTTCGCCGAACCGAGCCTGACCGCAGCCGACCGGGCCGACCTGCACGCCCTGCTCGCACGTACCCGCGAGGGCCCGCACATCCTCGCCGGCGTCGGCGACCTGTTACTCAGCGAACTACGCGGAGTCGCGGCCGGCGACTGGCCGGCACTGGCCGAATACGGGCGTGGACGCCGCAACACCGGCGATACGGTGCGCCTCATCGACCCCGCTCCACGGCCGCTGACCGACCGGATCAGGCTCGGCGCAACGATGATCGACCTCAAGGCGGCCTTGCCGCGAGCCCGGATCGGCGACTCGGTGTCCGAGGCGCAGCTCCTGGATGTACAGGCCACGGCACTGGTGCCCGCGATCAGCGCCTACGTGGCGGCATTCGATCCGAATCTCGAAATGCGATACGAGCCGGTCGCCGGTGCGCGTCCACGGGAGTTCCAGAACCTGCTTGACCTGCTTCGTGGCCCCGGTACGGCGCCGTTCGGCACCCTGTCGGGATGGATCCGGGATCTGCACCGGTTTCCCATCCCGATGCTGGTCAACCTCGTCGCCAATGTCGCCGACAGGTCCCGGGGCCGGCCGGTGCACCTCATCATCATGGGCAGCCGAGACGCCGCAGGCGCGTTCCAGGACAGCATGGGACTGTTCGCGTCGCTGGTGGCCGATCCACGCAACCTGCACCTGGTGGTCGAGGGGGCGGACACCATCGCCAACCTGACCACCCGGGTACCCGCGATCGCGGCCAGTCACGGCAAACGGGACGGCGGTGGAACGCCTCGGATCGCCCAGGTGATGCTCGCCGGACATGGGGAGGCCACCTCGGTGTCTCTGGCTCAGAACGACGATCTCGATATCGACCCCGCAGACCCCGTCCGCCGCGCGCAGAGCCAGGCCCTGCTGGACGCCCTGATGACGAGCATGGACCCGGCCACCGCCCGGGTGGTGTACGCCGGATGCCTGGTCGGCTCCAACCCGGTGCCGGTGGGCACCGCCGGCCCGGCGATCGCCGGACACATCGCGGCCAACCCCAACCTGGCCGCCTTCACCGAGCAGCGTGCTGCCGCAGCGGGGATTCCCGCCGGACGGGTCCAGGGCGCTCGAGCCTCCGTGGCCTTGGGCGCATCCTCGTCCCTGATGGACGCCTCCGGCGGGATGGCCATCCAGTACGACTTCGACCCCACCGCCTACGGGAGTGCGCTGACCTATGTGGCCACCGGTCACGAGCCGGAGGGCCTGTTCCGTTCCGCCGTCGAGGTGGCGGCGGCCTCCGGCCCGGTGGTCGCCGAGACCCAGCTACGCACCCGACTGGCGGCCGGGGCCGACCCTGGGCACGGCTGGTTCGATCAGGTGATCGTCTCGGCCATCACTGTCGGCTTGGCGGGAGTCGGCCCCGGCACCGGGGTGCCGATCGACCGGCTGAACCGGCTGGCGCACATGGTCGGGCCGCCCTTCCTGGTGGGCAACTCCGAGGACGGTCACGGGCGCACCGTGGGAACGCTGGTCCGGGACGTCAACCCGCACCCCGAGGCCGGAGCCCTCTACGCCCAACTCGGCGGCCAGTCGCTGTTCACCGCACCGACCAACGCCGCGGGACGCAATGCCCGGATGGTCATCGAGCAGGCCTGGTTGGCGCAGGGCGGGGCCCGGGCCGGTGCCCTGATCGGCTGGCTGGACGGCACCGCGACCGCCGACACCGGGTGGATCGGGAGCAGGCTCGACGCGTTCGCTGTTCAGGCTCAGTCCTCGGCCTTGTTCCCCGCCGGGGCGGTACCGACCTCGGGGCGGATCCGGCTCGCGCTGGCGTGGCTGCACGCTGATCCGGGAAACCCGGACGTGCAGGCATTCCTGTCGGCTCAGGTGGTGCGTCCGGCCACCGGCCCCGAACTCGCGGCCACGGTTCGAGCAGAGTTGGGTGGCATCTCGCAGGACGAGGTGCTGACCGCGCTCGGGGTGATAGCGACCGCGCCCGTGGCACCCGGGGTGCCCGGCGCGCCCGCCTTGCCGGCGGCCAACGCTCAGGTTCGCCGCGGGCGCGGTAACGAAGTCCGGGTCGAGCCTCATTCGTACCGAGCCACGGTGAGCGTTGGGGCGGCCCACGTCCGTACCCTGCCGGGTATGCACGGACGTAGTTTCGCCATCGTCCATCTCGGCGACGCCCTGGACGTGGCAGGCTTCACCCATAACTGGGCGGCGATCGACCGGAACGGCCGGCTCGGATTCATCCTGCGAACCCTGATCTCGCCGCCATGAGCCCCGGGCCGGATGATGTCGACCCCGGGCCGGACGGCCTGGGAGGCCCTGGTGGCCAGTGGCGTTGGCGGACGCTGCCGCACGGGGTGGGAACCAGGCTGGCGATCGCCGGTCAGGTCTGTGTGGCGGCCGAGTCGGGCCGGATCCGCTGGTGGGGCGCCGAGCAACTCCTCGGCGTCAGGGAGGTGGGCACCGCCAATCCCGCCTCACCCCGCGTCCTGCTCGGCCCGGATGCGTCAGGGATCTCACCGTCAGGCACGGGTGATCCGAGGCCCGGCACGGACGATCCAAATTCAGGCACTGGCGATCCGAGTTCAGGCACTGGCGATCCCGGCTCAGGCACTGGCGATCCGAGCTCAGGCACTGTGCTCTGGGGGCCGTACCGCATCGGGATCGGGGACGGCCGCGTGAGCGGGCCCGACCCACTCGTGGACGTGGCCACCGGATACCGGCTCACCGCGCATGCCTGGTCCGCCGATGGCAGGTATGCGGTGCTGGCCGGTGCTCGCCTGGCAGAGCGGGGCCCGCAGTCGCCCGCCGCGTGCTGGCTGGTCGACCAGGCCACCGGCCGACGAGGCACTCTGTGGGAAGGGTCCGACCGTCCACCGGACACGGTGTGCTGCGACGACGGCGTGGTCGTGCTCGGGCATCGTCAACCCACGGTGTACGACCTGGACGGCACGCTGCTGGTCACCTTGCCAGGGTTGGTCCCCCCGACGAGGGTGAGCGTGCTGGGCGGCCTCGTCCTCCTCGCCGACTCGACCCGGCTGGCGGTGTTCGATCTGCCCAGCGGTGCGCCGACGGGGCTGGTCGACGGACTCTTCGTGGACGGGGTCCTGGCGGTGCCCTCCGATGGACGGACGCGGGCTCCCGGTGGAGATGCGGCGCGGGCGCCGAGCCGGCAGAGCCAGCGATCAGCGGCGGATTACGCGCTCGGACCGGGGACGGCGGGTGAGGCCGTGGTGCTGGCCGTCGATGCCGCGGGCAGGCTCACCGAGCGGTCCTCAACCGGAGGCCTTGCGGTGCGCTCGGTGCCGGCCGCAGCCGGGGTGCAGGCGATCGCCGCCGCGTCCGGACGACTGCTTGCCGCCTTCGGCACGCTTCCCGGCCTGCGGGTGGCTCAGCGACGTCCGTGACCGCGTCCGGCAGATGTGGCGCGAATGGGTGATCCCTGTGCGTGTCGCACTGAATTGTGGCAAGGTGACCAGTGGCGGTCACAGTCTGCAATGCGTTCACCCGATTGCGGGCGATCCGAGACCCGTGGCGGCTGATCAAGTCTACGTAAAGTAATCACGGAGGGGTGTTTTTCATGCGGCGACGAAGGGTGGATAAGGGCCGGCAGGTGGCGCTGTCGGCTGCGGTGGCGCTCGTGCTGTCCGTGCTGGGTTTCACGGGCATGAGTGCGAGCGCTGTGGCAACCGAGTCCGGGGGAGCGGTCCTGGACGCCGCAGTCTCCTGCGATGCAGATGTGGTGACTATTCGTTCGCAGCAACTGGCCGACGGAAGTGCCGCCCGCCCCATCTCGGCGATGTCTATCGTCTACGACGGCGGAACGGCCCGACTGCGAGCGCCTTTCGTTCACGGCGACGTGTATGAGTTCACAATTACGGCAGCGGATTACCCCGGAGTGTCCGCTGTCTATGTGCGCGCTGATCACGTGCCACCCGCTCAGGTGGGTGAGCGCGGACGAAAGCTCGGGCAGGTATTGGGCATGGCTGGCCAGCGTCGGCTGGGCTCACATGAGGACTTGGCGCTGGTTGGTCAGCGATTCGATGTAGCCGCGCTCTCGGCGTCTTCGTGCGGGTGCGTGGTCGGCGGCACTGCGGTGAATACTGTTGTCTCGCAGAGTGAGTGCGACGCGCTCATGGCGCTCTATGACGCGACGGATGGGCCGAACTGGGTTAACAACGCAGGCTGGGGGACGGCCACCGACCCGTGCACCTGGTTCGGCGTTGCCTGCGACGGCAATGGGGTAAGTGGGCTGGATCTTCGTTACAACCGACTCGGGGGTTCACTGCCTCCAGAGATTGGCGACCTGACGAACCTCACCTCGCTGGTTGTCGTCAGCGACTGGCGGAACGACCCCGTCGCCGACATGCTCAGCGGCGACCTTCCGGCTGAGATCGGCAACCTCACCAGCCTCACGACATTGAATCTGTCAAGCAACCAGCTGACCGGCCCGATCCCCTCGGAATGGGGCAACCTCAGCCAACTGCAGGTGCTGGATCTGGGCCGCAACCTCCTCGATGGGTCGCTCCCGACTGAACTAGGCGGGCTCACCAATCTGACCACTCTGCGGCTGGAAGAGAACGGCTTCACGGGCGCGATCCCCGCAGAATTGGGGAACGCAACCAGCCTTCAGACACTGGACCTGTCCATCAACAATCTCTCCGGCACAATTCCCGCTGAGCTGGGCAACCTCACCAGTCTGACCAATCTCAATGTGGAAGAGAACAGCCTTTCTGGAGACGTGACGCCGGTGGCTTCGGCGATCATGGCCAACGAGGGCGTGGCAGAACGCATCTCCGTCCGCCTGGGTGACTAC
Source organism: Actinomycetales bacterium (assembly GCA_047974565.1). Lineage (GTDB taxonomy): Bacteria > Actinomycetota > Actinomycetes > Actinomycetales > CAWJMD01 > JBDIAG01. The sequence goes on along the minus strand of JBKECN010000019.1, from coordinate 90,044 downwards.
CCGGGTGGGGGCAACGGCTGCTTCACCGCCGACGCCTCGGTGGCTTCGTGGCTCGACTCGGTCGACTCAGGATGGAATGAGGACTGCACCGTCGCCCCCTGACGGTGCCCGGCGTGCGCGCCCCAACCCGGTCATTCCGGGTTGGGGCGTTCGTCTTTCTCGTAGTACCGGCTGCGGATGGCGAGCCATACCTCGTGAGCCTTGATATCTGCCAGCACACCGGACGACACGACGAGCGCCACGCTGACCAGCGCGCCCAGCAGCGCTCCGGTGAGGGTGAGCAGTGGGTTCCAAGCGGACAGGTGACCGAAGGTCTCATCGGCGAGTCGCTGGCCCGCGTAGGTGCCGAGAAATGGTGGGGCGCTGGACAGGCACAGGGCGGCCACCGAACGTGGTCGGGCTCGCCCGTCCGGGGTGAACGCCGAGCGGTCCGCGCGAAAGTCAGGCATGTGCCACCCTCACGGCTGGAAGCCTACCCGGGATCCTTGAGACACCGCTTGTCGTCGCGCGGACCGCCTGTATTCGCGGACCGCCCGTATTGAGGAACCACCGTGCGCTGACGCAGCACCTGAGGGCTGGGGGCAGCACCGGAGAGCGTGGAACAGGGAAGCGCGAGTGGAGCCACAAGTGGCGCAGCGGTGATCGTCGGGGAGCGGCCGTAGTTGGGCGGTGCGGTGGAGGTGTGGTTTGAGTGCATGGCAGTTGCGGGACCGGACCGCCGTCTTGGGCGGCTGTCCGGGGTAAGGGCGGGTAAGGGGCTGCCCGACCAGCGTGGGCCGATCGGGTGGATGCGCACCCTTGGTTACGAGACATCTCGCCTGTTCCGCTCAGGTTGCCGTTGCCACACCGGCCTTGTCCGCCTAATCTCGCAGTGTCTGGTGACGCTGAGTTACCAGATCAATCGACTTCGCTGCGGAACGCGGCGAGCTAGGGGGCTTCAACGATGCGACGGATTCTTGCCAGCGCTGCGGGTGTGGCGCTCGTCATCGGCCTGGGCGCCGGCTCGGCCTCGGCGACTCTCGTCGGCGAGCAGGGTTGCACTCCCGGGTACTGGAAGCAGTCACAGCACTTCGACACCTGGGAAGAGGCCCACCCGGACACTCTCCTCACCTTCGACCACAACAGCCCCAACATCGGTCCGTTCGTCAACACCACGAACGACCTGAACGGTGACGGAGCCCCCGACACCTTCCTCGACGCCTTGAACTTCAAGGGCGGGCCTGGGCTTGAGGGAGCCGAGCGCAACCTGATGCGGGCCGCCGTCGCGGCCTGGCTGAACGCCGCCAACGAAGGCCTGGGTTACCCCGACCGCCGCAAGGACATGGTGCCCGCGATCAACGCCGCCATCGCCAGTGGAGACCGGGCCACGATGCTCGCCCTGGCCGAGGAACTGGACGCGATGAACAACCTGGGCTGCCCCCTGAACTGATCTGACCTCAGGTCGGCTCAACCGATCTCCAGGTCCGGCTCACCGGAGCGAGGATCTGGAGGGTTCGGTTCGGCCGCCGCCACTGCCGGGTTCGGCCCCGATGACACCGGCCGTCACCGCCATCACGCCGATGGCGCGGGACGGTTCACCGGCCCCGGCTCACGTCACGAAGCCCCCTCGCCTGCCGAGGGGGCTTCGTCGTGTCAGCGCGGAGCGAGGGGCCGGGCCCGCGGGTCGGGTGCGCAAGACCTGATCACGAGTTTGATGGTGTAGACGCACGAGTTCACGGGATGTGGCCGGGCCGCCAAGGACCAGGCTGCGGGTGAGCGCGGACGCCAAAGATCCGAGAAGCCAGTGACCAGGCCCACTATCGGAGCTGACGCTGCACGGACTCGACGCTTCGATGGATGATCTGAGCGGGTGACGGGAATCAAACCTGCATGACCAGCCTGGAAGCACAACCACCACCCGGACGCGTCACCGCAGGTCACGCCATGAAACCGGCCTTGACGGGCGGGAACAGGGTACAAACGCGGCGACCGCGTGAGCCTGCTCGTGACCGTGACAGACCTTGGCTCGATGCACGCTGGGTGCACGTCAGGGGCACGCCCATGGGGTGCTGAAAACTGGCGGCGGGTCTCCCGCCGCCGGACTGCCCGTCAGTTGGGCCGCGCACTCCAAGGCTTCCTCTGTGGGCGTGAACGTGCCATGGGGGTGTCAGGCTCGCAACGGTCCTTGACCGAAGTCACCACTGAGTTGCCGGACCGCGATCAGCGGTGGCCCGACCGGCCTCAGTGTCCTCAGGGGTCACCTCGGCCAGCAGTTGCTCGTCCGTGACCTGATCGTCGACCGTCACCGACAAGCTCACCCGGCCGGTCACCAGTGCGGTGAGGGTGTGCTCCATCTTCATCGCCTGCATCGCGAGAACCGGGGTTCCAGCCTCGACGTGATCGCCGTCCAAGGTGAAGCAGGCGGTGATGGACCCGGGCATCGGGCTGGTGATCTGGCGGTCGGCGGCCCAATCGTTGTGGATTCGCGAGTCGATCAGCGGTAACTGCCTCAACACCATCGTCCGGCCCTCTCCGCCAACCCAGAACGTATCCCAGTCCCGGATCACTGGCCAGCGCTGCTGATCGCCATCCCGGGCCAGCCGAAGCCATCTCCGATCGTGGCTCATCCGTGCCGCGTGAGTATCAAGTCCGACGGAATCGCGCAGACCACCGATGGTTGCGTCGGTAAGAGTCCACCTGGGCCCGCCGAGGCGTCCCAGGCGGACGCACAGTGACCGCCTGCGTTCCCGGGCCGTGGTCGAGCCGGGTCAACATCTCGTTACGACCGCCGAGCCGCCAGCCGTTCGGGACGTCCCACGGCCCCGGCGGTCGGCAGGCACGGCACGCCAGCGTTCTGCGGTGCTGGCCATGGCGACTGCCACGTGCGCGCCGGGACTGGGTGTCGGTGGAGCGTGTTGCCCAGGGTGCGCTCCAAGAGCCCGGTGTCCAGGTCGCCGTTGGGCACCCAGGTTGCCCCAGCAGGAAGCGGCAGAAGTCGATGTCGGTGCGGACGCCCAGAAAGTGAGTGTGGGCCAGCGCCGGTCGAGCCAGGCGATCGCCTCTCGACGGGTGTCTCCGTGCGCGATCACCTTGGCCAGGATCGGGTCGTCGTCGCTGCCCACGACGATGCCGACCCGCAATCCGGAGTCCACTCCGATGCCAATGCGGGACGGCTCGAAGCGGGCAAGGATGGTGCCGCCGGTCGGGAGGATCCGCGGCCGGGGTCCTCGGCGTAGACCCGCGCCTCGATCGCATAGAGAGTGAGGGGTGATGTCCTCCTGCCGGAGCGTTAGCGGCTCACCGTCGGCGATCCGTACTTGCCAGTTCACCATGTCGACGCCGGTGACCATCTCGGTGACAGGGTGCTCGACCTGCAGTCGAGTGTTCATCTCCATGAAGAAGAATTCGTCCGGAGCCGCCGCCGGGACGATGAACTTCACCGTCCCGGCACCCCAGGTAACGGACCGATCGGGCGGCATCGCACGCGGCCTCACCGATGCGGTTGCGGGTCTTCTCGTCCATCAGGGGGCTGGGGGCTTCCTCGATCACCCTCTGGTGGCGCCGCTGAGCGAACACTCCCGCTGGCCCAGGTGAACCACGTTTCCACACCGGTCGGCCAGCACCTGCAGTTCGATGTGCCGGGGGTGTCAACGAAGCGTTCCAGAAACAGGTGTCGTCGCCGAATGCCCCGGCGGCCTCTCGCCGGGCTGATTGCAGGGCCGCTTGCAGGTCGTTACGACGCTCAACGAGGCGCATGGCCTTGCCGCCACCGCCCGCGGACGGTTTGATCAGCACCGGGTAGCGGACCTTTGGTGGCAGCCGCGCGGCCTGCCGGGGTCGTGGTGGTCTGATTCATTGATCGCTCCCCTTGCTGTGAAAGCACCCCTGTTGGTTGACATTTGACTGAAACTCGCGTTCTACGACCGGGCGGCTGAGTGCCGCGCCACTCAGAGTGACCTCACCGCCCCGTCCACAAGGGAGCGCGGCGCTCGACAAAGGCAGTGGCACCCTCCGCGGCGTCCGCCGAGGCGAGCGCTACAGAAGCCTCCGCGTCGTGCTCCGCCCAGCCACTCACCGGGCTCCATTCATCGCTGTGCCGAGCGATCCGCTTGCTCACCTGCAGGGCAAGAGGGCCGTTCGCGGCGATGACCTCCGCTGTGGCGTTCGGCGCGTTCTTGGCCTGCGGCCGGTTGATGGTGACCAGGAGTACCCGCTTGCGTCGCTCTACCAGCACGGGAGCCGTGCTTTCGCTCATCGTGATCCCCTTTTTCCGTGTCGGGATCGCAGATCAGCTCGCCGAATCTTGCCGGTGGTACTTGTAGGGAGGCTGTCGCAGAACAACACCTGCCGGGGGTACTGATAGAAGGCCAACCGCTGTTTGACGAATTCCTGGATCTCGCGGGCGAGCTGATCGGTGCCCGCGACCCCGTCTGCCGGTACGACATAGGCGACGATTGCCTCCCCCCGCAAGTCGTCGGGCACGCCGATTACGGCAACCAGCTGGACTGACGGGTGGCGGATGATCTGTTCCTCGATTTCGCCTGGCCCGACCCGGTAACCGGCCGAGGAGATCACGTCGTCGCTGCGGCCTTCGAACCAGAGGAAGCCGTCAGCGTCTCGTCGGGCGAGGTCGCCCGTGTGGATCACGCCGCCGGCCATCTTCTCCTCGGTCTTGGCAGGCTGATTCCAGTAGCCAAGGAAGCCGCCGGGGGACGGGAGCCGGATGCAGACCTCGCCGACTTCGCCTGGCGACGCCTCCTGCCCCATGGGATCGAGCATCACCAGGTCGAAACCTGGAGTCGGGGTACCCATGGAGCCTGGCGGACTCGAGAACGCCGCGTGACATGTGCCGATGATGAGGTTGATCTCGGTCTGCCCGTAGATTTCGTTGATCTTGATACCCAGAGACTCTCGCGCCCATGCCGCGACGGATTCCCCGAGTGCCTCACCGCCGGCGCACGCTGCGCGCAGCCGGGTTTGCGAGAAGTCCACCCCGGACGCCCGCATCTGCTTGAGGATTGTCGGCGGCAGGAACGCGCACGTGACCCTGTGCTCCCGCAGGATCCTTTCGACCGTGTCGGCCACTGGCTTGGCAGTCGAAGCAATGACCGGGACGCCGTAATAGAGACTTGGGAGCAGCACGTCCAGCAGTCCACCGGCCCAAGCCCAGTCGGCTGGCGTCCAGAACACGTCACCGTCCTGCGGGAATTGGTCCTGGGAACGGCTGACCCCAGGTAGGTGTGCCAGGACCACCCGGTGAGCGTGGAGGGTGCCCTTGGGCTGCCCGGTGGTGCCCGAGGTGTAGATGAGCAGGGCCGGGTCGTCGGGAGTGGTGTCGGGCAGGTCCCTAGCCGGCTCGTACTCATCGATGACATTGAAAGGCTGAATGCGGTTCGTGGCCTCGACGTCGGACCCGGTGACCAGCACTGTGCTCAGGTCACTGAGACCAGGAAGATCATCGGCCAGTCGGGCGTGGCACGCTGCGTCGAAGACTCCGGCCACGACGCCGGCATCGCGGATGCGGAAGAGGGCCGCCTCGGGCCCGAACTTGACCGACAGCGGCACGGCGATGGCGCCCATCCGGTAGATCGCCATGTGAGCAATCGCGGTCTCCGCCGACTGGGCGCACATGACGGACACCCGATCGCTTTGTCGAACCCCGCGAGCCCGGAGCAGTGTGATGAGCCGGAGGCTGCGGTCCCGTAGTTCGCCAAAACTGAGAATGAACGGCTCCCCGGACTCCCGATCCACAATGATCGCCGGGTCTTCTGGCCGGGACGCGGTGCAGTCCGTGCCGATATTGAACGTCTCCGGGATGCGCCAACTAAAGCTGTCTGAAGTGACTGCGGGACGCCAGGCTCTGCTATGAGGGGACAAGGTTATCTCCGGAATGAATGCGTTCGGTGTCAATAGATCTGAGATCACCAATGGTGAAGATACTCAACATGTCCGGGCCGATCATGCCGGCCCACCCGCGACCTCGAGCAGATGGCCCGTCAGTTGATGTGGGCGCGACAAGAAGGGAGAATGATCAGTGTCCATGGTGATCACCCGCGTGATCGCACCCGTCCGGCACATTTCGCGTTGCGCTTCAATCGGAATGGCCCGGTCACGCAGGCACTCGACATAGGTCCGTTCCATGCCCGGTACGGGAGCGGCTGCGGTGCAGGCGCTGACGGCGAGACCGTCGGTGACCAATTGGGCTGCGGCCTCAGCCGCCTCGGTCGCGTCGAGCTCCCCGTAGAAGGCCGCTGCTGCCGATTGCGAGGGGAAGCTCGAGGTCCCCTGCTCGAAGTCGATCTGTTGGAGAAGGGCCATCGAGCGCGCGAAACTGGACCAAGAGGCAACGTCCAGCACTCGCTGTCCTGGGGGCGGCACGAATGAGGCGATGTGGACGAGTTGCGCCACCTGTTGGGGCAGGCGCTGAGCGACATGGTCGATCACCACTCCGCTCAGGCTGTGCCCTACCAGGACCACCGGCTCGCCCACACCGGTGATCGTGTCGAGCACCACTCCCACGACATCGTCGAGGCTAGCGGTCGCCGCGACCGTGGGGTTGTCTCGGCCTGGAAGGTCGACCGCCGTGGCCGAGGCTCCGGCTTTCGTCAACTCATCCTTCACGAATCTCCAACTCAGTGACGTGTGCCATGCACCGTGCACGAGCACCAAGGGCGTCATGCTCACTCCAGGAATCGGGTCGGCCCGGCCGACAGTGGTTATGGAAGGCAAAACTGGTCCGTTCGATCGCTTGAACGGCAGCGATCTGGATCAGAAGATCCGTGGGGTGAGCATGCAATTGGTCAGGCCTCCGTCTGCGACGATCACCTGTCCGGTGATGTAGGAAGAAAGCCCTGAAACGAGAAAGGTGATCGGACCGGCTACTTCGGATGCGTCTCCGGCGCGGCCGCGCGGCATCGCGTCGTCGACGATCTTCCACTTCGTGTCGCCGAACTTCTCGATCAGGCGGGGGGTGCGGGTCCATCCCGGGGCGATGGCGTTCACCCGTACTCCTTCGGCTGCCAGTTCCTCGCCCATCGCCCGTACGAGCTGATGCAGGGCCGCCTTGGTGACGCCGTAAGCGGACTCGTGGGGCACGTGCACATGACCCGAGATTGAGCCGACAAACACCAGAGACGAGGGCAGTGCGTCGAGTTCGTGGATCGCCATGCACACGGTGATGGCATGTTGAAGGTTGAGGTCGAACTGCGTCTTCCAATCCTGAGCGGACATGTCGCGAAGCCTTCCCAGCCAGGCGGTTCCGATGATGTCGACGATGGATGTCGGGGTTCCACCGAGGGCCTCTCCAGCGGCCTTCAGGCAGTGACGCAGGGCATCCTCGTCGAGGACATCGCAGGTGGCCGGGGTAGCGCCGGCCTCGGTGGCGACAGCATGGGCGGCGGCCTGGTCGCGGTCGACGACCAACACCCTTGCGCCCAACTGGGTGAGGGCATGCACCGTCTGTCGCCCAATTCCGGCACCGCCGCCAAGGACGACGACGCGGTGGCCGTCCAGATGGGCCATGGACTTGTAGTTGGGGATGTCGTGATGAGCGGGCATGGCGGATACAGGTACTCCTTTGGTGTGGTGATTCGGGGTCGGGAACTACTGGCGCACGCACGACACTGGCGTGTTGGGTCGGTAGCAGAGGTGCGCGGTCTATCCCGGGCGGGCTCAGCTGAGTCGCTGGGTGAAGGGGTTATCCCGTGTCCAGCTGGGCCACGGGTCATCTGATCGAGCCGGGGATCCGGTGTGCAAGAACCGAGCCCAGCGCTGCTGGAGTGTTGCGGCCAGGCGTTCGGTTTGATCGTCGTCGGCGTATAGCTTGGCCAGTTCTGGGGAATCGTGTGTGTCGAAGAGTAGGGGGATGTCGATGGTGTGGGTGGCTCCCAGCACGCCACCCCAGGACTGAACGGGGTGCACGAATTCGGCTCTGAACACAGCAGAGGCACCGGCGGTCAAGCTGGTCGCCCATTGGTCGGCCGGCTTGGTGTAGAGCTGGTTCGTGATGGCTTGGATCGTGCTCTCGTGGAGACGACCGGACCCTGCATCGCTCGCCACCTCGTGTGCGACCTGAGCGCCGAGGGTGGTCACCAGGGCGGCGAGGATCTTCTCATCGGTGATGCCCTCAGGCCACTCATCATCGATGAGGAAGAAACTGCCCTCGTCGGCTGTGGTGGAGATCAAGGTCGGCCGTGAGGGAGCGTGCTGGGTCAGGATCGACAAGGGGTCGCTGAACGGTCCGATGGCCACCGGCCAGAACCGATGCCGCGTGATTTCCCGGGTTCCCTCGACGAGTATGGGTGCTGGAACCGTGCGCAGGCCCGACACGGTGGTGTCCACCCGTTGGGCAAGGGCCTCGACGGCCCGTCGCGCGGCCTCGGGTGACTGGAGCGTCGGGATTCCGCTGTGCAGGATGACCTGACGGAACAGGCACCGAAGTTCCGGTTGTAAGGAGAGTAGGGCGACGCACATCGAACCGGCGGATTCGCCGCCGAGGGTGACCCGGGCTGTGTCGCCGCCGAACGCCGCGATGTGGTCGCGAACCCACTCCAAGGCGGCGACCACGTCTAGGAGCCCTCGGTTGGGCGAGTCGGCGGTGATGTCATCGTGGTGGGCGAAGCCGAGCGCTCCGAGGCGGTAGTTGAGCGTGACGACGACGCACGATGCGATCTCGGCGAGGCGTGCGCCGCACACGACCGGGATCGAGCCGGCTCCGTTGGTGAAGGCCCCGCCGTGTACCCACACCAGAACGGGCAAGGGGGCTGCTCGCTCGGTCGGGGTCCAGACGTTGAGGGTCAGGCAGTCTTCATCGGTCGGGCCGGGGTCACCCTGGAGGAGGCGGGCCCGGGCACTTCCGGGCTGCAACGAGGCCGGGCCACAGCGGGTGGCGTCCCTGATGCCGTGCCAGCCGGTCGGTGGTTCCGGCGGTTGGAATCGCCTCGCCCCGATGGGCGGAGCGCAGAAGGGGATGCCCAGATACTCCTCGACGGCCGCGCCGCAGAGGCGTCCACGCAACCGGCCGATGCTGAGTTCGACGGCGGGTGAGACAGCGTTGTGCATTCCCCCTCCTTCCGGTGACGCGGGGCGATGGGCGAAACTGATGCATCCTGGTCAGGGGACGACCGATACGTCGCAGATGCCGAGGCTGTGGTCTGCGACGACCTCCGCGCCCAACACAAGGATCGGCATGCCATCGGACATCTCGCGGGCCCTCAGCCGTTCGAAGGTTCGCGCGACGCTTGGGTGGACGCGCAGTTCGGAGGCGGACTCACCGTCCTGCTCGAGGTCGAGGATGCGCTGGCTCGCGTCATTGAGGATGTGGTTGATCCAGGGTTGAGCGGTCATGGCTCGGAGCCTTTCGGAATGGCCGGCGACGCGGACGCGTTCTGGGCGGTTTTCAAGAGCAGGTCCAAGGCGCCTGCAACATCTGCCTTCTGGGTAGCGTTGAGATCCTGTATGCCGCAGAAGGATGTGGTGACGGCCATCATCGCCTCCCGCGCGATCACGTGTCCGCGTTCCTCCAGGGCGATCAGGAGGATGCGGACGTCGTCAGGGTGCACCGTGCGTCGAACCAGACCGAATGCGACGAGACGATCCACCTGCTTGGTGACGGCGCCGGACGTGATGAGTAGCTGCTGGTAGATCTCTGTGGGGCGAAGCGCGTAGTCGGGAGCCGAGCGGGCGAGCACCAGCAGAATGCGAAGATCGCCCGGGCCGAGGCCGTAGCGCCGCGCCAATGCGCTGAACTCACGTTCGACGTGGTGAGAGATCCGTTGCACGCCCGCCATGATCACGAAAGGCAAGAGATCGGCCTCCGGTAATTCGCCGGACCACCGACTGGCGACCTCGGTGAGATCTACCGGATCCGCGCGGGTCGCCCTGCGGCGGGACGTTGGCGATGAAGATGACGGGTCGTCGCTAGAGGTTGAGGACAAGGCACCCTCCCTTTGAGCCGGAGCAACAGATGAACATCGTATCCCCGGCATCGCGTTCGGCTTCGGTGAGGATGGCATCCCGATGGTCGGGCTGGCCATGGAGAACCTCGGTGCGACAGCTGCCGCAAATGCCTTCCTCGCACGAGAACTCGATGTCGATCCCGGCGTCGAGCACGACATCGAGGATGGACGCGTTCTCGGGTACCTGCAGGGCCATCCCCGACTTGGCGAGCTCAATGGTGAAACCACCTGTGGCTCCCTCGACCTCGCTCGTGAACCGCTCGGTGTGCACCGTGCTGGACGGCCGTGACCGGCCAGCGCTGAGGAATGCGTCGATCATAGGTGCTGGGCCGCAACAGTAGAGGTGAGTGGTCTGCGCGGCCCCGTTGACGATGTCATTTATTGGCAGGGTCAGCGGGCCTACCTCATCGTCGACATACAGGTGCACCTTGGAGTCATCTTGGTCGAAGCTGGCCAGCTCCGGCAGGAACGCGGCGCGGTCGCGAGAGCGCACCGCGTAGTGCAGTTCCCATGAACCGCCGGCGGCATCAAGCTCGCGGATCATCGCGTAGATCGGGGTGATGCCGATTCCGCCGGCGATGAACACCGAATGTGCTGTGGGGTCGGCGAGCACGAACTTGCCGTCAGGCCCGGAAATGGTCAGCGTGTGACCGGCCTCAATCACCTCGTGCACCCGAAGAGACCCGCCGCGGCTGTTCTCGGCCAGACCGACCGCAATGGAGTAGCTGCGAGGGGCTCTCGACGTGGGATTGATGAGGGAGTAGCTGCGGGTGAGCCCCTCGTCAAGCACTACGTTGATGAACTGGCCAGCGATGGCAGCCGGCAGCCGGCCACCGTCAACCAGTTCGAACTCGAGCGATTTCACTCCGACGGCGACGTTCTGGGCCTCCCGTACGCGCACCGCGTGGCGCGACCCGGCGGTCACTTGCCTGCTCCGGAGGGAGCGTACGGCGCGCTGAGGTGAGAGGCGTTGCCGGGCACCAATTCCCGCCAGTGCTGACCCTCTTCGACAGGAGTGTCCGGGGCGCAACGAATGTCGTCAAGGTTGGCGATCTCCACGCAGATCGGATCCCCATCCTCCTCGTTACGACGCACCGACTCCAGCAGCCGCGCTCTGAGGTGGATGACGGCGCGGTCGGCGGCGACCATGTGCTCTTTGGTGCGGTCGACGACAGGACCACAGCTGACCGCGAGAACCGCGTCCTCCTGTTCGATTCCGTCGAAGCCGGTCCAGTCGGTCGCCATCCTGGCCCGGTCCTGGCCCATCCGGTTCGACCAGTCCACGGTGAAGTTGCAGTCGTCGTCGTTCCAGAAGCGCGTGTCGGTGAGGCCCATGATCCGGATGATTTCGTCGCGGTCGATCGGCTTTGTACCGTGCGCCACCAGATAGGTGCTGGTGGAGTTGGTGTCCCTGGGAACCTCGAAGGCGAAGAACTGGTATGCAGCGGCAGGGATGACCCTGACAAAGGGGAGGATGACCGGCATGACGCGCACGCTTTGCCCGCCATCCGTCAGCTTGCGCTTGGCCGCGTAGTGATACCCGAATGCGGTGTCCTCGATCTCCAGCGTCGGAGCGTTGTCGGCGGAGGCCAGCGCACCTGGGTTGAAATCCTCGTCCTTGCTGGAGAACTCGCCGTGCATCCAGGTCGGGTTGGCCTGGTTGCTGTGCAGCACGCCGACATGTGAACTGTCGCAACCGCCCTCGAAGAGCTGCAGGTAGTTCGCCTGGGTGTTCAGGCGGATGACCGCGCGGTTCTCGTCGGGGCCGTTCATGAAATCCCAGTGCGGGAAGGGTGGTTCCTGGGTCTTTGGGCCGATGTAGGTCCAGATCAGGCCGCCGGCCTCGCGGGCCGGGTAGGCCGGCGCCTTCTGCCGCTTGAGGAACTTCTCGCTGGAGTTGTTGGGGGTCTCCATGATCGTGCCGTCGACCGCGAACTTCCAGCCGTGGTAGAGGCACCGGATCCCGCAGTCCTCCACGCGTCCCAGTGCAAGGGAGACACCGCGGTGCATGCATCCTTCGTCCATCACGCCGACGCGACCTTTCGTGTCGCGGAAGACGATGAAGTTCTCGCCGAGCAGTGGCGCCCGCAGCGGATCCGAGTCATTCTCCGCGACCTGGGCTGAGGTGCAGATCGGCACCCAGAAGCGCCTCATCATGCGCCCCATCGGGGTGTTCGGGCCGACTTCGGTCAGTGTGCTGTTCTCTTCGGCGGTCAGCATCACGCAACTCCTTCAAGTGAGTACCCACGGAAACTTCCTTGGAATCCGTCTTCCATGGAAGCGTACTTCCGTATAAGGTGAGTGTCAACGCCTCGAACGGAGTCCGTCAGGCCCGACCAGCGAGTTAGGCGCCGGCACCGACGCGATGGTCGATGTGGATGGCAACGGCCATCCGCAGCTCAGCCGACGCAGAGCAGGGAACCGCGGCGGCAGCGCAAAACACCCACGAGAATCACGGAGGAAGCCCATGGCTGCATCGACGGACAAGGTCCACCCCGCGTCGCCACAACCCCCCGAGAGCGACGTCAGACGCGTCGCTCTGTCGAGCTACCTCGGAAACACGATCGAGTACTACGACTTCATCCTGTACGGAGCATCTGCGGCGGTGATCTTCGGGCCGCTCTTCTTCTCCAACTTGAGCCCGGCAATGGCGACAATGGCGTCCTTCGCCACCTTCGGAGCGGGCTACATCGCTCGTCCACTGGGAGGCATCTTCTTCGGAGCGATGGGTGACAGGGTGGGGCGCAAGTCGGCCTTGCTCTCGACCATGCTCATCATGGGCCTGGCCAGCGGCTCCATGGGCTTGCTGCCAACGTACGAGCAGATCGGGGTCGGCGCGCCCGTGGCACTACTGATTCTGCGCATCATCCAGGGAATCGCCGTCGGTGGTGAGTGGGGTGGTGCCGCTCTGATGGCCGCCGAACATGCTCCGGCGAAGAGCCGAGGCTTCTACACTGCCATCGCACAGTCCGGCCTCTCGTCCGGCGGTCTGCTTTCCACGATCGCCATCACGCTCGTCACGCTGCTGCCCGACGAGCAGTTGTTCTCCTGGGGCTGGCGGATCCCGTTCCTACTGAGCTTCCTGCTGCTCGCCGTTGGCCTCTACACCCGGATGAAGATCAGTGAGAGCCCCCTTTTCAAGGCACTGCAGGAGGACGAGCACGAGCGCGCGAGCAAGAAGGCATCCCTGGCCGGTCACAGCGGCGAACTGCTTCGCGGAATGGCCCTGACCGTTCCGCCGGTCATGGCCTCCACGGTATTCGGGAGCTTCGCCATTGCCTACGCCGTGGAAGCCGGTCACGCCCGTCCGACCGTTCTAGCGGCCTTGTCCCTGGCCTGGGCCGTCGCGATCGTGGCCACCGTCGTGTACGGGCGCCTGTCGGACGCAATCGGCCGCAGACCCATTTTCGTCGGGGCGGCCATTTCGATGGCGCTTCTGGTCTATCCGTTGTTCCTCGCGATCGGTTCAGACTCCACGGTTCTCATGTTCGCGGCCTTCTCGATCGCGTTTGCTGTGATCACAGTGGCCATGAGCGGCGTGATGGCGGCGATCCTGTCGGAGATGTTCCCGACCGAAATTCGCTATACGGGCATCTCCATCGCCTACCAGGGCGGCACCGTCATAGCTGGCGTTGCGCCGCTGGCGTCCAGCGCCCTCTTGGCCACAGGCGGCGGGCAGAACATCTTCGCCGTTGCCATCATGGTGGCCTTCTTCGCGGTCATGGCGGCGCTTGCGGTATTGACAGCGAAGGAATCCCGCGGACGAGACCTGAGCGAAGAACGACAGGCACAGGCCGAACAGCCGTTGGTCTGAGCGGCACAGGCCGGGGGCCCGAGTGGAGCCGGGGACTCCAGCTCGGGTCCTCTGCGGCCCAGATGAAGACCCGATTGGAGTAGCACGTGAGATCGGAAAGACATGTCCGCACGCTGGAGGGTCGAACCGCCATCGTCACCGGCAGCGCGCAAGGCATCGGACAGGAGATCGCCCTGGGATTGGGCCGTGCCGGTGCCGCGGTGATCGGGGTGGACCGATCACCTCAGCACGGCACCACTGAACTGATGCGTCAAACGGGAGCGTCATGGACCTCGCGCAGTATCGACATTACAGAGGCCGAGAGCGTTCTCTGCCTCGTGACAGAGCTCGAAGATGGTCTCGGTGATGTCGACATTCTCGTCAATAACGCTGGTGTCAACGATGCTGTGGGCTTTGACGAACTAACTTACGACCGATGGCGTCAAATCATGTCCGTCAACCTTGACGGTGCATTCCTGATGATCAGCGCATGCGTACCGATGATGCGTAGAAGGGGCTATGGGCGCATTATCAACCTCGGTTCGGGGTCGGTCCTGAACTCCATGCGAGGCTCAATCGCCTATCGGGCATCGAAAATGGGCGTAATCGGGATGACCCGTGCGCTGTCCACCGAACTCGGTCGCGATGGAATCACTCTGAACGTGGTCAGCCCCGGCGTCACAGCCACCCCTATGGCCGAGCAAGGATTGAGCGATGAATTCCGCGCCAAGACAATCGAACGGCAGGGCGTCAAACGCTTGGGCTCTCCTGCCGACATTGCGGGAACTGTGACATTTCTGGCCAGCCCTGAGGCGGCGTTCATCACCGGGCAGACGATTCTGGTCAATGGTGGTGCCAGTTTCGGCTGACTCAGGGCATGGCGTCATGGGGGATGACCGGGTGAGGTGACAGGTCTCCCAGCGTCCCCTGCCGTGCCACCGTTTCGGGCCACAGAGCGGGCGGATACCGGTCGGTCACCTCACGCAGCAGCGCCCACATCAACCGTGCGTCGAGGTATGCGGAGCACTCCGGGTCCTTGGGGACATCCACGGGTTACTTTGGCGCGCCCGGTCAGGTGCTCTGGCTTTACAGCCAATCCAGCTGCCGACGACCCGCTGCTGTTGCGCGGCATCGAACCTGTCTGCGATGGGGCGTGGTCCTATGAACTCCCGAATCTCGCACGACAACGCCCCTGGAAGCGTCATCGGCCCCAACAAGACCGAGCAATCCGCCGGGGCCGTTCATCACGGCCCCCTACGCACCTCAGCGAACCTGTCAGCCACGCCTGGATCATCCGGAATAAGCAAGCGGTCTGCACTCCAGCGATCCGCGGCCGACACCGCCCGATCACTGTCGGGAGCGGGCGCGCGGTCGACTCACGAACGACGAGCTGCACAGGAAACTGGATCGACGCCTGTCGGGTCGGATCGGCCAGCATCTCCAGCAGCAGCCGGGCGGCCTCGGCACCCATCTCGTAGTGGTCGACGGCCACCGTCGTCAACGGCGGGACGACCAGGTCAGCCGTAGGCGCGTCGCTGTACCCCACGACGCTCCTCTGCTCGAGGCAGTGGATGTTTCGCTGCCGCAGCTCCTTTGAGCACCCGAAGGTCACCAGGTCGTTGAACCCTACGATCGCAGTGCAGTCGCTGTTTTCGACGAGCGCTGCGGTCGCGCGCCGACCCTCGGCAGCGTCGATGCGGTCGGCCACGACGACGAGGTCGTCGTCCAGGGGTAGTACGCCCGAACGGTGCCATACGTCGTCCGGACGTCGCGAACCCGAGCCGGTTCGGGCAAGTGTTCCATGGCGTGGTCGTAGGCCGACATGTAGGTGTGGCCTTACCGCCCTCGTCCTCGAAAGTGCCAGCCCTCGTCCCCATCGGTGGCCACCCCACCCACGGCGAGGGCGAGCACCCTCGAGCTGGAGACCAGCCCGAAATATCCTATTTGTGCCTGGCGCGTTTAGGTGCACGCCCGGGGGTCTCGAAGCCACAGCCAGAGCGCCTCAGGGTGAGGCATATGGGCACTGACCTGCACAACAACTGGAGCGGGTGACGGGAATCGAACCCGCATGACCAGCTTGGAAGGCTGGGGCTCTACCATTGAGCTACACCCGCGCACGTGTGGTCGCGGCTCACGCCGCACACCTGCTGCCCGACGGACTCTAGCACCGCCCCCATGCAAGCAGCGCCACACCCGACGAACCACCGACGCCTGTCGGCGATGTGGATTCGCGTCGGGGTACCCGGATTCGAACCGGGGGCCTTCCGCTCCCAAAGCGGACGCGCTACCAAGCTGCGCCACACCCCGTGGTCTCCCGCCTCGCACCGCCAGGCTGAGCCGGCTCCACTATACGGGCGGCGCGTGCCAGCCCAACACTCGTTTTGGCTGCCTCGAGCATCCCTGCTGGTGCCTGAGTGGGCTGGTGCGTTTCCGGGACGTGCGGCAGAAGGCACTGGCCGACCCCGGGGTTCGTGCCCAGAGCCCTCGCCCGGTTAGGATGGGCGGCTGTTGTCCTGTCGTCGTCGGTGGCGACGCCCAGCGCGTTGCCCAGCCACCGAGAATACCCAGCCGCAAGTCATTGGAGCAGTGCGTGAAGAGCGAGGTCGAGACCCTCAGCCCCACCAGGGTGAAGTTGACCGTCGAGGTTCCGTTCGAGGAGCTCAAGGGCGACATGGACGCGGCCTACCGCTCCATCGGCCAGCAGATCTCGATCCCGGGCTTCCGCAAGGGCAAGGTGCCCCCGCGCATCATCGACTCCCGGGTCGGGCGCGGCGCCGTGCTGCAGGAGGCGATCAACGAGGCGATGCCCCGGCTGTACTCGGCGGCCGTCACCGAGAACGAGGTTCAGCCACTGGCCCAGCCGTCGGTGGACATCACCGACGTCCCCGACCCGGCCGAGGGTGGGGACTTGCGGTTCACCGCCGAGATCGACGTCGTCCCCGCCTTCGACCTTCCCGAGTTCTCCAGCCTGCAGGTGCAGCTGGACAGTTTCGAGGTCACTGACGAGGACGTGCAGAGCCGCCTGGACGACCTGCGGGCGCGCTTCGGCACGCTCGTCGGAGTCGACCGGGCCGCCGGCCAGGGCGACTTCGCATCGATCGACCTCGAGGCCCGGATCGGCGACGAGGAGATCGACTCCGCCACCGGCCTGAGTTACGAGATCGGCTCGGGCTCCATGCTCGAGGGCATGGACGAGGCCCTGCTGGGACTCTCCGCAGGGGAGGAGACCACCTTCGAGGCGCCACTGGCCGGTGGTGAGCACGCGGGCCAGACTGCCTTGATCAAGGTCACCCTGAACTCGGTGAAGGAGCGTGAGCTCCCCGAGGCGGACGACGAGTTCGCCGAACTCGCCTCGGAGTTCGAGACCATGGACGAGCTGATGGCAGATCTGCGGCAGCAGGCCGAGTCGCACAAGCGGTTCGAGGTCGGCCTGGGCGCACGCGACAAGGTGCTCGACGCCCTGCTCGAAGCCAGCCAGGTACCGGTGCCGGAGAACCTCGTCGAGCAGGAGGTGCAGGCGCACCTGGAGCAGGAGGACCGGGCCGAGGACGACGAGCACCGCGCCGAGGTCACCGAGGAGACGAGCAAGTCGCTGCGGACCCAACTCGTGCTGGACAAGATCGCCGACGCTCGGGAGATCTCGGTCGACCAGCAGGAACTCATCGAGTACCTCGTGCAGCAGGCCCAGATGTATGGCGTGTCCCCGCAGGACTTCGCCGGGCAGGTCAGCGAGGCCGGTCAGATGCCGGCGATGTTCGGAGAGATCCGGCGTCGCAAGGCCCTGGCCGAGGTGCTCGAAGAGGCGGCCATCGTGGACGCCGACGGCAACTCGATCACCATCGACGAACTGCTTCCCCGCCCGATCCAGCCGGACGACGAGTTGCTCGATGAGGACGCCGACGATCTCGAGGCGGACGCCGACGCTTCCGTGCAGTCAGACGAGGCCGAGCCGCAGGATCAGCCGGCTGCGCAGGTCGTCGAGTACGAGTTGGCCGGGGACAACCCGGCCGGGGACGACGCAACCGGCGACGACGCCGAGGGCGGCCAGAGCAAGGAATAGTCAGGGCAGGAGTGTCAGGGCAGGGGTAGCCGGTCACGGTCGCCTTTCCCGGACGCCAGACACGGCAACGCAGCGGGTCGGAACGTCGCATCCGGCCCGCTGTCGTGCGTCGTGACATGGTCCGGCTCGAGCCATCGAGGCGATGGCCCCCAGGCCGGACAGCGACACGTCTCGGTCAGCTGCGGACATGCGCCGGTCCAGCCGGGTAAGAACGCAGGTCCAGCCGGGTAAGAACATCGGCGACGCCCGCCCGGTCTGATCTGCGCCGACAGCGAACAGTCAGTCGATGCGGGAGTGCGCTGTCGGTGCCCCGCGTTAGGGTCGCTGCAAGCGTGAACGTCAAGACGCCCTGAGTGTCGGGCACGGTGCGCGGATGGCCACCTACGGGCCGCCGCCGCGTCCGGCAACCGACCTGGTTAGGCTCGTTCGACCTGTTCGGCGAGGCCCACTGACGAGCACCCCGGCCCAACTACTACGGAGGTTTTGGTGGCTGACATTTTCAGCGGAGGTCTGCCCGGTGCCGAGATCACCGGTCGGTCCCCCTCCAGCCCTACGGGTCTGGACGACCACATCTATCAGCGCCTGCTGCGCGAACGCATCATCTGGCTCGGTTCGGACGTGCGTGACGACAATGCCAACGCCATCTGCGCGCAGATGCTGCTGTTGGCCGCCGAAGACCCGGACAAGGACATCTGGCTCTACATCAACTCACCCGGTGGCTCGGTCACCGCAGGGATGGCCATTTACGACACCATGCAGTACGTCAAGCCCGACGTCGCGACTGTGGCGATGGGCCTGGCGGCGTCGATGGGTCAGTTCCTGCTCACCTCGGGGGCCAAGGGCAAGCGTTACGCCACCCCGCACGCCCGGGTGATGATGCACCAGCCGTCCGGTGGTTTCGGCGGCACCGTGACCGACATCCGGATCCAGGCCGAACTCATCAACAACATGAAGAAGACGCTCACCCAGCTCACCGCTGAGCAGACCGGTCAGAGTGCGGACCAGATCTCCCAGGACAATGACCGGGACCGATGGTTCACCGCGGAAGAGGCCAAGGAGTATGGCTTCATCGACCACGTCGTCCGGCACGCCGCCGATGTGGCCGGCGGCGGCGGCACGGACGCCTGAGCGGGCGAAGACAGGGAGACAATGACGATGATCAATTCACATGCCGACATGCGGCTGCCCGCCGGTTACGGCCACCAGCTGCCCGGCAGCCGGTACATCCTGCCCCAGTTCGAGGAGCGCACCGCCTACGGCTTCAAGCGGCAGGATCCGTACACCAAGCTCTTCGAGGACCGGATCATCTTCCTCGGTGTGCAGGTGGACGACGCCTCCGCGGACGACATCATGGCCCAGCTGCTCGTGCTGGAGAGCCAGGATCCGGATCGCGACATCATCATGTACATCAACTCGCCGGGCGGCTCGTTCACCGCGTTGACGGCGATCTACGACACGATGCAGTTCATTCGCTCGCACGTGCAGACCGTGTGCCTGGGTCAGGCGGCCTCGGCGGCGGCGGTGCTGCTGGCCGCGGGAACTCCCGGCAAGCGGCTGGCGCTGCCCAACGCCCGAGTGCTCATCCACCAGCCCGCATTCGGAGGCGGCGGCAACTACGCCCAGGCCTCCGACATCGAGATTCACGCCAACGAGGCGCTGCGGATGCGGACCTGGCTGGAGGAGACGATCGCCCAGCACTCGACCAGGTCGGTGGAGGACGTCCGCAGCGACATCGAGCGCGACAAGATCCTCACCGCCGAGCAGGCGCTCGAGTACGGCCTGGTCGACCAGATCCTGGTCAGCCGCAAGCGAGACGGCGAGTAGCGATCTGCTGACGTATCGGGCTGTGGCGCACCCGGCGAACCGTTTCGGTAGCCGGGTGCGCAGCCTGTCCGGGTGGACACGCCGCGTAACGGCGCTGACAAGTCACCCCGGGGTAGTGTCAAATGGTCTTCTGAGTGCTCCGCAGAACGAGGGAAGGTAGCTTGCCGTGGCGCCACGCATGTCCGATGGGGCAGACCTGCTCAAGTGCTCGTTCTGCGGCAAGAGCCAGAAGCAGGTGAAGAAGCTCATCGCCGGGCCCGGGGTGTACATCTGCGACGAGTGCATCGACCTGTGCAACGAGATCATCGAGGAGGAACTCAACGAGAGTTCCGAACTCGGGCTGGTCGAACTCCCCAAGCCGCGGGAGATCTTCGACTTCCTCCAGCAGTACATCATCGGCCAGGACGACGCCAAGCGCTCCCTGGCCGTCGCCGTCTACAACCACTACAAGCGCATCCAGGCCGGGGAAGCCGCCAAGAAGGGTGACGACGGCGTCGACATCGCCAAGTCCAACATCCTGCTGATCGGCCCCACCGGCTGCGGCAAGACCTACCTCGCCCAGACGCTGGCCAAGATGCTCAACGTCCCCTTCGCGATCGCCGACGCCACCGCGCTCACCGAGGCGGGATACGTCGGCGAGGACGTCGAGAACATCCTGCTCAAGCTCATCCAGGCCGCCGACTACGACGTCAAGAAGGCCGAGACCGGCCTCATCTATATCGACGAGGTCGACAAGATCGCCCGCAAGTCGGAGAACCCGTCCATCACCAGGGACGTCTCCGGAGAGGGCGTGCAACAGGCACTGCTGAAGATCCTCGAGGGCTCCACCGCGAGCGTGCCACCCCAGGGCGGGCGCAAACATCCGCACCAGGAGTTCATCCAGATCGACACCACCAACGTGCTCTTCATCGTCGGCGGCGCCTTCGCCGGCTTGGACGACCTCATCCAGAGCCGAAAGGGCAAGAACGGCATCGGATTCGGCGCCAACCTGCACACTCCGATGGCGATCGAGGACGTGTACGGCGAGGTCATGCCCGAAGACCTGATCAAGTTCGGGCTCATCCCGGAGTTCATCGGCCGGCTCCCGGTGATCACCACCGTCTCACCGTTGGACAACGCCGCGCTCGTGCGCATTCTCACCGAGCCGCGCAACGCCCTCATCAAGCAGTACCAGAAGATGTTCGACCTCGACGGGGTCGAACTCGAGTTCACCGACGATGCCATCGAGGCCGTGGCCGACCAGGCGATTCTGCGCGGCACCGGAGCCCGCGGATTGCGGGCCATCATGGAGGAAGTGCTGCTGCCGGTGATGTTCGACGTGCCGTCCCGCTCCGATGTCGCGCGAGTGGTGGTCAACGCCGAAGTCGTCGCCAAGAACGTCCTGCCCACCCTGGTGCCTCGCGAGACCCGGCCCACCCGCAAGCGCAAGTCCGCCTGATCCGGGAACGCCGGGTCCCATCGAGACTCCTGACTCACCCAGCATCCAGTCAGGGTCCGGGCTGTCTCAGCAAGGCCCCGGTCGACGTGGGGGGCTCGCACCCGCCACGCCGACCGGCACCCGCTCAGATGGGTTCGAACCTCGGGTAGACCGGCTGCCACATCCGCGCGTAGATCTCCCCGACGGGATCCTCGAGCATCCGCTTGGCCACCCCGTCCTGCTCGGCCGCCTGGGCGACGGCGATCGCGACAGTGGCCGAGACCAGCCGTAGTTCCCCCACCCCCGGCAGCAGCGCGGCACCGGGCCGGTAGGCCTTGGTGAGGCCGGCCAATGCCTGCGCCGACGCGCTGATCATCCGGTCCGTCACTCTCGACGCACCGCTGGCCGCCACCCCGAGGCCGAGGCCGGGGAAGATCAGAGCGTTGTTGGCTTGCGCGATCTGGTACTGCACGTTGCCCAGCCGGACCGGGTCGAAAGGGCTCCCCGTGGCGACCAGGGCCTTGCCGTCGGTCCAGGCCAGCAGGTTCGCCGGAGTGGCCTCGGCCCGCGGCGTCGGGTTCGACATCGGCATGATGATCGGGCGCTCGCAGTGGGCAGCCATCTGCCGCACGATCTCCTCGGTGAACGCGCCGCCGACCGTGGAGGTCCCGATCAGAATCGTCGGCTTCACCTCACGCACCACGTCCTCCAGGCTCACCCGGTTGGGGTCCTCCAGTTCCCAGTGGGAGATCTCGGATCGCGAACGCGCATAGGGGGTCTGGTAGTCGAGCAGCTTCATGTCGTCGAAGAGCAGCCCGTTGCGGCCCAGGGCGTAGAACCGGTTGCTGGCCTCCTGCGCGCTCAGGCCCTGCTCGACCATCGTGTCGCGCAGCAGGTCGGCGATCCCCACCCCCGCGGTCCCGGCGCCGAAGATGACCACCCGGTGGTTCTTCAGCGGCGTGGTCGACACATGCACTCCGGCCAGCACGGCGGCCAAGGCGACCGCAGCAGTGCCCTGGATGTCGTCGTTGAAGGTGCACACCTTGTCGCGGTAGCGCTGCAGCACCGGGTGGGCATTGTGCGAGCCGAAGTCCTCCCAGTGCAGCATCGCGTTGGGGAAGACCCGCGACACCGTCTCGACGAACTGGTCCAGGAAGGCGTTGTACCGTTCGCCGCGCACGCGTCCGTGCCGCTCACCGATGTACATCTCGCTGTTGAGCAGCCCCAGGTTGTCGGTGCCGGTGTCCAGCACCACCGGCACCACCCGCTGCGGGTGGATGCCGGCGGCGGCGATGTAGACCGCCAGCTTGCCGATGGCGATCTGCACCCCACCGACGCCCTGATCGCCGATGCCCAGGATGCCCTCGGAGTCGGTGGCCACGATGAGGTCGACGTCGTCGGGGTTGAGCCGGTAGTTCTGCAGGGATTCCTCGATGAGGTCCGGCTGATCGATGGACAGGAACACGCCTTTGGACCGGTTGTACTCATGGGAGTACCGCTCGATCGCCTCGCCGATGGTCGGCGTGTAGACGATCGGCATCATCTCCTCGATGTGGTCGGTCAGCAGTCGATAGAAGAGCACCTCGTTGCGGTCGCGCAGGCCGGCCAGGTAGATGTTCTTGGCCAGCGGGGACGGCGAGCGGCGGAACTGCTCATAGACCCGGCGCAACTGATTGTCCAGGGTGGTCACACCGCTGGGCAGCAGGCCGTTGAGGCCCAGTTGCCTTCGTTCGTCGATGGTGAATGCGGTGCCCCGGTTGATCATCGGCGTGTTGAGTACGTCGCGCCCTCGGGCACGGATCTTGATGGTGCCGTTGATGGCGTCGGGGTCGAGATCGTATGCGGGGTTCCTCATGGTCACAGCCTGTCTGATCAAGGGGTGGGGGACAACAATGTGTTCTTTGTGTTCACGGTGGCCGGAAGCGGTGAACACCGGCCCGGCGCACCGGGAATCGGGCACCTGCCCCGAACGGTGGTGCCGCCGACGCGGGTGCCGCGGCCACGCTGACCCGGACGGCAACGCTCACGTGAACAGCCATCGGAAGGTCACCTCGGGGCGCCCGGTGCGACCGAGCCGCTGCCCGCGCTCGACCGCCCCACCGGCAACCAGGTGTTCCAGGTACCGGCGAGCCGTCACCCGGGACGCCCCGATCGCCTCGGCCACCTGCGAGGCGGACGCACCGTCGGCCCACGCCGGTTCACGCAGCACCTGTTCGACATCGCAGAGCACCTGAGAGGTAAGGCCCTTGGGCATCGCCGCCGGCCCCGGCGGACGGTGCAGGTCTTGCAGCATCCGATCCACCTCCAGCTGGGTGGTGGCCTGTTCGCCGCTGACCTGGTTGCGGAAGTCGGCGTACGACTGGAGCCGTTCCTTGAGGTGGGCGAACGTGAAGGGTTTGAGCACATACCCCACGACACCCAGCGAGATGGCGGCGCGTACCAGGTGCGTCTCGCGGGCGGCGGTGATAGCCAGAATGTCCACCTCGCGGCCGGAGCCACGGATGCTGCGGACCAGATCCAGCCCGTGCCCGTCCGGCAGGTTGAGGTCGAGCAGCACCAACTGCACTCGGTCCCTGATCACCGACTGCACCGCCTCGCGCAGCGTGACCGCCACCCGCACCACCTCGAAGCCGGGAACCCGGCCCACATAGGAGGCGTGGGCATCGGCCATCATCGGCTCGTCCTCGACCACCAGCACCCGGATCGACTCGCTCAACGCGACCTCCCCGAACGGATATCCGCCGTATCGAAGCGGCCTCGTGGCTGCGGCTCCGCCGAATCGGGGTCCTCCTGCGGCAACCCCTCACCCTGGAGTGAGTTGTCCGGCAGCGGGATCCGGATCGTGAAGACGGCGCCCGGCGGTTGGCTGACGGTGATGGCTCCGCCCAGGCGTCGCACGGTCTGCTGGACCAGGGCCAGGCCCAGCCCGCGCCCACCGGGGGCCTGGCTGGATTTGCTGGACCAGCCTCGCCGGAACGCCTCACGGACCTCGTACGAGGCGAGTCCCGGGCCGGAATCTGCCACCGTGAGCACCACCTCGCCGTTGTCCACGCTGGCGTCCACCACCACGGTTCGGTCGTCGAGTTCGGCGGGCGGGGCGACGGCATCGATCGCGTTGTCGAGGAGATTGCCCAGCACGGTCAGGACGTCCCGGGTGGGCAACGCCCCGGGGAGGTGCGCCTCCGGGTCGAGTTCGAGACGGACCCCTCGTTCACCGGCCTGGGCGATCTTGCCCAAGAGCAGGGCCGCGACCGCGGGATCGTCCACCGATGCCACCACCGAGTCGTTCAGCTGCTGGCTGGAATGCAACTCGTCCGTGGCGAAACGGACCGCGTCCGCGCCTCGACCCAGCTCCACCATCGTCACCACCGTGTGCAGCCGGTTCATCGACTCATGGGCCTGAGCGTGCAAGGCGTCGGCAAGCTCCTGCACGGTGCTCAGTTGCCCGGTCAACTCCTCCAACTCGGTGCGATCGCGCAGCGTCATCAACGTCGCCACATGCCGGTCACCACGCCTGACCAAATCTGTCGACACAACAAGAATGCGGCCTCCGCTGGCGTGCAGTTCGTCGGTGCGCCGCACCGGGGAGACCAGGGCGTCCACCAGAGAGTTGGACAGGTCCAGGTCCTCGATCGGGCGACCCACGTCCCAGGAGTGAATGCTCAACAGCCGGCAGGCCTCGTCATTGGTGACTTGGAGTCGGCCGTCCACGCCCACGATGATCAGGCCTTCTCGCACCGCGTGCAGCACCGCTTCGTGGTGGTCGTGCATTCGTTGCAGCTCAACGGTATTCAAGCCCAACGTCTGGCTGCGCACCCGCCTGGCCAGCCAGAACGCGCCCAGCCCGGACAGGGTGCCGATCACGATCAGCATGGCCGCCAGGGCGGGTAGCAGGTCACGCACCGCCTGCTCTGTTCTGGTCAATCTCACCCCGACAGCGACCATCCCGATCACCCGGTTGTCGTCGACCACGGGCACGACGGCCCGGGTGGACGGTCCCAGGGTTCCGGTGTAGTCCTCCACGATCGTGCCGCCCGCGGCGGCGGGGGCGAATGTGCCCACGAACGTCCCGCCGACCATGTCCGGATCGGGGTGGGTGTAGCGGATTCCCTGGGGAGAGAGCACTACGACGAAATCCGTGCCCGTCTCGCGTCGCACCCGCTCGGCCAGCGGTCCCAGCGCGGCGGCCGGATCCGCCGACTCCAGGCCCTGGCGGACGTCGTCGGTGGCCGCGAAGGCATGGGCGACGTCCAGCACCTCGGCCCGGGTCGAGCGGCGCACCTGCTGGTCGGCCAGCCGGTACGCCATCGCGGAGGCCACCGCGACCACCACGAGTCCGATGATGACCTGCACCGCCAGCACCTGACGGGCCAAACTCGCACGCCTGGTCATCGACCCACGGTCCGCCTCTCCGCCTCGGGCGCGCCGAACAGCGCCGCCGGTGTTCGCCGCACACTCTGCTCCGTGAACTCAATGAACACAAGGATGTGGCCGCGGGGGGCGTGGCGACACAGTGGTGCGCATCGCCACCAGGGTCGGTGGCATCCGATAGTGGGAGGAGCTCACATGAGCGTGCAGTCACCGCCGCAGGGCGCCGGCAAGGCCGTGAAAGACCGCTCGCATTACCTGTACATCAGCGTCATCATCGCCATGGTGGCAGGAATTGCGGTCGGGGCGATCTGGCCCGAGATCGGGATCTCGCTCAAATGGCTCGGCACGATGTTCGTCAATCTCATCAAGATGATGATCGCACCGATCATCTTCTGCACCATCGTGCTGGGCATCGGCTCGGTCAAAGCCGCAGCTCAAGTCGGCAAGGTGGGTGGTCTGGCTCTGGCCTACTTCATCACCATGTCCACGGTTGCGTTGGGCATCGGGTTGCTGGTCGGCAACATCATCAAGCCGGGCGATGGCCTGCACCTGACCAGCGAACTCGCCAATGCCGGCGCTGCTCAAGCGGATTCGGCCGAGCACTCGGGCGGCACGAGTGCCTTCATCCTGTCGATCATCCCGACCACGCTGGTGTCCGCGCTCACCGAGGGATCGGTGCTGCAGGCTCTGCTGATCGCTCTGCTCGTCGGCTTCGCCCTGCAGAAGATGGGCCGCAAGGGTGAACCGATCCTCACCGCGATCAAGATCGTCGAAGGCCTGCTCTTCCGGCTCATGTCGATGATCATGGTGCTCGCCCCGATCGGTGCCTTCGGCGCCATGGCCGCGGTGATCGGCGCTACCGGTCTGGCCGCACTGAAGAGCCTCGGCCTGATCATGATCGCCTTCTACGCCACCTGTTTCCTGTTCGTCATCATCGTGCTGGGCACCCTGCTCAAGGTGATCACCGGCCTGAGCATCTTCTCGCTGCTGAAGTACCTGGCCCGGGAGTTCCTGCTCATCCTGTCCACGTCCTCATCGGAGTCGGCGTTGCCCCGGCTGATCGCCAAGATGGAGCACCTCGGCGTGCAGCGATCCACGGTCGGCATCACCGTGCCCACCGGCTATTCATTCAACCTGGACGGCACCGCGATCTACCTGACGATGGCCGCCCTGTTCATCGCCGAGGCGATGGACAAGCCATTCACCCTGGGCGAGCAGATCTCGCTGCTGGTGTTCATGATGATCGCCTCCAAGGGCGCTGCCGGGGTCACCGGCGCCGGCCTGGCCACCCTGGCCGGTGGCCTGCAGACCCACCGCCCCGACCTGGTCGACGGTGTCGGCTTCATCGTCGGCATCGACCGGATGATGAGCGAGGCCCGCGCCCTGACCAACTTCGCCGGGAACGCGGTGGCCACCGTCCTGGTCGGCCGGTGGACCGGCTCGCTGGACATCGACCAGGCCCGGGCCGTCCTAGCCGGACAGCGCCCCTTCGACGAGGCGACGCTCGGTCAGGCCGACCGGGATCACGAGGATGCCGAGCAGGAACTCAATCTGCGAAAGGCGGAGCAGGAGGCTGCCGCCGGCACCGCCTGAGGCCCAGCCGGTACGCCGGCTCGCCACCTGAGCACACACCCCCCTCGCAGCACGTCTGCCAGGGGGGTGTCGTGCTGTGCGGGTGCCGGAGTAGGCCGGAGCACGCCGCGCCCGGCGCGGCGTTGCGGCCAGGTGAGCCCCAAACATGACGCGCTGGACCCGGGTGAGCCGCATCGCCGGAATGGCCAGGGCACCGGTCACCGGGACGCTCGCCATTCGCGTTCGGCGTCCCTGACTGCGAGACGCGCGCCGCGAGCCGAGGTGCATAGAGTGCCAGGGTGAGTCATCCGCTGCGCTTCGACGAGACCGACCCGTTGCTTGCCCGGCTGCGGCAGGTGTGCCTGGCGCTACCCGGTTCCGCCGAGAAGATCTCGCACGGTCGGCCGACCTTCTACACCCGCAAGGTCTTCGCGATCTTCGGGGGAGTGGTCAAGGGCGATCACACCAGCGACCTGCTGGCCAGGGCGCTGGTCTTCCTGCCCGAGGACGGGGAGCGCCCCGCCCTGCTGGAGGACGGACGTTTCGTGGTACCCGGCTATGAGGGAGCCTACGGGTGGCTCGCCCTACCGCTGGACGATGCCGGAGGCACCGGGGTCGACTGGACGGAGGTGGCCGAACTCGTCGAGACTTCCTACCGCCGCACGGCACCGGCCACCGCGGTGCGGCTACTGGACTCCGCGCCCTGAGGCCCTCGCCGGGCGCGCCGTGAGGCCCTCGCCGGGCACCGGCGAGTTCCTCGCCGGGCACTGCGGGCACCGGTGCGGTCACCGCGCGGCGGCGGCCTCGGCGATCTCCACGTCGACGACGCGGATCTCCTCGCCCTCCTCGCGGTAGTCGATGCTCCCGGTCACTCGCCCGGCCGCGCGCAGGTCGTCCTCGCCGAGCCTGACCAGCGGCAACGACGCCTGGGGGGCGGCCACCGTCACGGTGGAGACCTCCGTGCGCTGGGACACCTTGGCCTGAGACTTCACCCCGCGGATCCCGGCCAAGGCGCTGGCCACCGCCTCAAGCACCGCCGGGTCGCCGGAGCCCTGGCCGCACTCGGCCGCGGTGGGCCAGCCCGCCCGGTGCACCGAACCCGCCTGCCACCACGACCAGGCTTCCTCCGTGGCGTACGGCAGCACCGGGGCCAGCAAACGCAACTGAACCGACAAGGCCAGCGCCAGAGCCGCTTTCGCCGAGGCGGCGGCCGGGCCGGTGCCATAGGCCCGCTCCTTGACCAACTCGACGTAGTCGTCGCAGAACGTCCAGAAGAAGCGTTCGGTGGTCTCCAGGCCGCGGGTGTAGTCGAAGGACTCGTAGGCGGCGGTGGCCTCGGTCACGACCGCGGCCAGCGCGGCCAGCATGGACTGATCGACAGGCTCACTCACCGCAGACTGGGCGTCGGTGTCGAGCCCGACCCCGAGAACGAACTTGCTGGCGTTGAGGATCTTGATGGCCAGCCGCCGTCCGACCTTCATCTGGGTCTCATCGAACGGCGAATCGGTACCCGGGCGGGCCATCGCCGCCCGCCAGCGCACGGCATCGGCTCCGAACCGGGCCAGCACCTGATCGGGAACGATCGCATTGCCCTTGCTCTTGGAGAGCTTCTTTCGGTCCGGGTCCACGACGAAGCCCGAGATGGCAGCCGTCGTCCAGGGGACCGTGTCGTTCTCGAAGTGAGCCCGCACCACGGTGGCGAACAGCCAGGTGCGGATGATCTCGTGCGCCTGCGGACGCATGTCCATCGGGAAGGTGCGCTCGAAGAGATCGGCATCACGCTCCCATCCGCAGACGATCTGCGGGGACAACGAGGACGTGGCCCAGGTGTCCATCACGTCCGGATCAGCGGTGAAACCGCCTGGGACGTCACGCTGCTCCTCGCCGAAACCGGGAGCAGACTGCGAGGACGGGTCCACCGGGAGGTCGGCCTCGGCCGGCACGATGGGCTCGTCGTAGCGGGGGGCACCGTCGGAGTCCAGGGGATACCACACCGGGAAGGGCACGCCGAAGAAGCGTTGCCGGCTGATCAGCCAGTCACCGTTGAGACCGCCCACCCAGTTCTCGTACCGGTGGCGCATGTAGTCCGGAACCCAGGTGATCTCGCGACCGCGGTCGATGAACACCTCCCGCAGGTGGGCGTCACGACCCCCGTTGCGGATGTACCACTGCCGGCTGGAGACGATCTCCAGTGGCTTGTCGCCTTTCTCGAAGTAGTTGACGATCCGGCGGGTGGGCGTGGGTTCGCCGTCCAGGTCTGCGCTCTCGCGCAGCGCCTCGACCACCGCGGCCCGTGCGGAGAACGCCGTCTTGCCGGCCAACCGCTCGGCATAGAGCCCCGCCCCGGGCCCGTCGGCGAGCCAGCCGGGGGTGTCGCGGGCCAACCGACCGTCGCGGCCGATCACCGTGCGGGTGGGCAGATCCAGCTCACGCCACCACGTCACGTCGGTCAGGTCGCCGAAGGTGCAGCACATCGCGATGCCGGCGCCCTTGTCCATCTCGGCCGCAGGGTGGGCAAGCACCGGGATCTCCACCCCGAACAACGGCGACGTCACCGTGGTCCCGAACAGCGGCTGGGACCGCTCGTCGTCCGGGTGCGCGATGAGTGCCACCACCGAACACACCAGTTCGGGGCGGGTGGTCTCGATGTACACCGGTGAGCGATCCGCGTCCGTGCGGTGGAAGGCGATCCGGTGGTAGTGCCCGTCGGTCTCCCGGCCCTCCAACTCGGCCTGGGCCACCGCGGTCTGGAAGGTCACGTCCCACAGGCTCGGCGCCTCGGCCGAGTAGGCCTCGTCCCGGGCCAGGTTGCGTAGGAAGGCCAGCTGTGCCACCCGGCGGGCGTCGTGCCCGATCGTGGTGTACACCTGCGACCAGTCCACGGACAGCCCCAGGTGACGCCACAACTGCTCGAAGGTCCGCTCGTCCTCGACAGTCAGCTGCTCACACAGGTGGATGAAGTTGCGCCGCGAGATGGGTAGCTGACGCTTGGGGTCGGGCTTGTCCGGCGGGGTGAAATCAGGGTCGTAGGGCAGGCGCGGGTCGCAGGAGACCCCGAAGAAGTTCTGCACCCGGCGTTCGGTGGGCAAGCCGTTGTCGTCCCAGCCCATCGGGTAGTACACGGCCTTGCCCGTCATCCGCTGGAACCGCGCGATGAGGTCGGTGTGGGTGTAACTGAAGACGTGGCCCACGTGCAACGACCCGCTCACCGTGGGTGGGGGAGTGTCGATGGAGAAGACCTGGGCGCGCTCGGCCGTGCGGTCGAAGGCGTAGGTCTGCTCCTGCTCCCATACCGCGCTCCACTTGTCCTCCAAGCCTTCCAGGGACGGCTTGTCGGGCACACGTGAGGTCTGGGAAGCGCCATGGGTCATGGGGGACATCTTCCCAGACCCGAGGCACCCGATGCGCCGCACCCGGCGCCCGCCCCCGTGTGAGCCCAACCCGGCGCGCGCTCACCCCGCGTTCACCCCGGGCGTGCCACCGGGGACCTCGTCATCGCGGTCACCTGGCCGAGCAGGACGCTCACCACCACCAGGGCCGCTCCGATCAGTTGACCGGTGGACAGCCGCTGATCCAACAGCACCCAGCCGATCAGCGCCGCCGCCACCGGATTCAGCAGACCCAGGAAGGTGACCGCGCTGGCGGTGAGCCGCCGCAAGGCCCAGAACCACAGGGCATACGAGACGATGCCGCCGAAGATCACCAGGTACGCATACCCGAGCCAGTTGCGAGTCGACAGGTCGGTGGGCAGCCCCTCGAAGAGCAGCGTGGCCGGCAACAAGGTCAGCCCGCCCAGCAGGAACAGCCAGCCGGTCAGATGCAGGCTCGTCATCCCCGGTGGGGTACCCCATCGCTTGGCCAGCACGTTGCCCAGGGAGATCATCACCACACACGTCACCATCGCCGCGATACCCAGGGGATCCAGACGTGCCTGGTCGGTGAGGACCAGTAGTGCCACCCCGGTCACCCCCACCGCCCCGGCGATCAGGTCGATGCCCTTGATCGGCACATCGAGCAGCTTGACGCTGAGCAGCACCACCAGGATCGGGCCGAGCGAGTTGATCACCGAGGCGACGCCCCCGGGCAGCCGGTAGGCGGCCAGGAAGAGCAGCGGGAAGAAGCCACTGCTGTAGAGCACCGAGAGCAGCAACAGCCGCGACCACCACCGCCCGGTGGGCGGCCGGCTGCCGATCACCAGCACGAGTCCGGTGGGCAGTGAGCGGACCAGCGAGGCCAGCCAGGGTCGCCCGGGTGGCAGGAACTCCGTGGTCAGGTAGTACGTGGTCGCCCAGATCAACGGAGTGAGCACCGCCAGGTACGCCCACCGGCTCTGTTGGGTGGTCACGGCGTCACCTTATGACCTGATGTCCGGTCGACGGTGGGCAGGTGCGGCTCGAGGCCGCTGGTGTGCGGCACGGTGCTCCGGGGTGCGCCGCCCCCTGGTGTACACAAATGCGTCGCTGGGACGTGTTTGTGTTCAGTGGAGCGCGCCCGACCCTCCGAAGCGACACGCAGCACCAATCTGCTGGCGGGCACCTAGGGTTGCTGCGTGCCCGCCGACGAGGTCCTCGACGATCTGGATCGCAGAATCGTGTGCGCCCTGCAGATCGACGGGCGAGCGCCGTGGCGCAAGATCGCCGCCGTCATCGGCGAACCGGAGCGCAGCGTCGCCCGTCGCGGCGGGGACCTGCTGGCCCGGGGAGTGGTCTCGGTGGTGGGGATCCGGCCGCGCCCGTCCACCGCGGTGCTGCGGTTGCGCTGCCAACCCGGGATGAGCACGACGGCGGCCGAAGCCCTGGCTCAGCGGCCGGACACCACCTTCAGTTACGTGATGACCGGGGGCGCCGACGTGGTGGGCGAGTTGGCTTCCGACAGCGATCGATTCGCGCACGCCCTGGGGACCGAACTGCCGGCCACCACCGGCCTCGTGCAACTGGTGAGTCTGCCGGTGCTGCACTACTTCCGCACCGTTCGGGGATGGTCGGCCGGAGCGTTGACCCAGGCGGAGGCCGCCGCGATGCACACCGACCTCACCGGTGACCGTGAGGCGGACCTGGACTTCGGCCCGGTCGCCCCTCAGGACACCACGCTCATCGGCGTCCTGATCGAGGACGGGCGGGCCAGCCTGGAAGCGATCGCCCGCCGGGTGGGGGTGTCCGAGACGACGGCCGCGCGCCGACTCGAGTTCGTGCTCCGGCAGCACCGGGTGGAGATCCGCGCCATCGTCGAACCCGCGGTGCTCGGCCTGCCGGTCGAGGCGATGCTGTGGCTCACCACCTCGCCGGGCATGGTCAATCGGGTCGGTCAGTGCCTGGCGGCCAGGCCGCAAGTGCGTTATGCCGCAGCCACCGCCGGCCCGCACCAGCTGGTCGCGGACGTCACCGTCCCCGACATGGCCTCGTTGTATGCCTTCATCTGCGACGAGGCGTGGGCCGGTGACATCCATTCGGTCGAGGCGTCACTGCTGCTGGCCGCCCGTAAGCGCGGTGGGCTGATCCTGCGCCGGGGCTGAACGATCCTCACCTGCCGCAATGGTCGTCGATCATCAGAGGCGGTCAAGGGTCACTGCGCACTCGCTCGGCGCACTCAGCCGCGGCGCTGCGGGCCGAAGGTCGGCTGCACGTCCATCTGCGGGTTGAGCTGCTCGATCGCACCGGCCCAGCGCAACAGATCCACGTCGCGGTAGTGATCGGACACCAGCTGGACGCCGACCGGCAGGCCGGCCTCGGTGAAGCCGGCCGGCAACGACAGGGCCGGAAGCCCGGCGGCCGAGATGAGGCACACCGACCGCATCCAGTCCAGGTAGGTCGTGGCGGGCGTCCCCGCGATCACTTCCGGGTACCGCCAGGTGGCGTCGAAGGGCACCACCTGGGTGGTGGGGGCCAGGAAGAGGTCGTAGCCGGTGAAGAAGTCCCGGGTCGCGGTGTCGAGGCGGGTGCGCGCGGCTGCCGCATCGATCAGATCCTGGCTGGAGTACGACCAGCCGAGCTCGACGTTCCAGATCACCTCCGGCTTGACGATCTCCGGCCGGGTGCGAACGAGCTCGCCGAGCGTGGTGGCGAAGTCCACGGCCCGGGTCACGGAGAACACCTGGTCGGCATCGGACAGGTCCGGTGCCACCTCCTCGACGATCGCCCCGGCCTGCTCCAGCATCGGCAGCAGTCGGCGGATGACAGCCACGATCTCCGGCTCCACGGGCAGCCCGAGGCCATAGTCCGGGCTCCAGCCGATCCGCAGCCCGCGCAGGTCGCCCGGACGAGCCCCCGGGTGCACGGCCGCGAAGTCCGCCCCCACGACCGGCGCGGGTGGTTGCACGAGCGAGTCGGGCCCCGCTGTGACGGCCATGAAGAAGGCGATGTCGTCCACGGTGCGCCCGATCGGCCCGGTCCGGCCCAGCCAGGAGTGGTTGTTGGACGCGGACGGCGCCGGGATCACCGCCTGCGAGGGCCGGAAACCGACCACATTGCAGAAGGCAGCCGGGTTCCGGAGCGAGCCACCCATGTCGGACCCATCACCGACGGGCTGGATCCGCGCCGCCACCGCCGCCGCCACTCCGCCCGACGAGCCACCGGCGCTGCGGTCGGTGGCGTAGGGGTTCGTCGTGGTGCCGAAGACCTCATTGAACGTGTGCGACCCGGCGCCGAACTCCGGAACGTTCGTCTTGCCGGTGGCGATCACCCCGGCTGCCCGAAGCCGACCGATGAGCAGGTCGTCCACGTCCGGGACGTTCTCGGCCAGCGCGGGCGAGCCCATCGTCGAGCGCATGCCCGCCACCATCGCGGTGTCCTTGTGGGTCATCGGGAGCCCGTGCATCGGCGGCAAGTCGGCACCGGATGCAGCCAGCTCATCGGCCTGCGCTGCCCGGGCCAGGGCGGTCTCGGCGTCCAGGGTCACCACCGCGTTGATGGCCTGATCCACCTCCTGGATCCGGTGCAGGTGAGACTCCACCGCCTCACGGGCCGAGACCTGCCGGGTCCGTAGGGCGTTGACCAACTCGCGTGCGGTGAAGTCGTGCAGATCACTCATGGGAACCCTCCGGTGGCATCGACGGCGATGTCGCCGAGTATGCGGCGAGCCTGTCTCGAAGGTGAACACCCCTCGGCTGAAACGGCCAGATTCACGGAATATTGCCAGTCAAGTGGCCGATTCCACCACCTATTGAATTGCCGATGGCGAGAGTACATCGTTGTGGCGTCGCTCCGCGTCATCGTCATTGGCGCCGAAACCCGGAGGAACCCAGATGACCGCGTCCGTCCCCGTCGTGGCCGCAGGAGAGTCGACCGACATCCTGGCCATCGCCAACTCACCCATCCTCTGGTTCTGCGCGATCGGCGTCTTCGCCGTCATCTTCGTGCAGTCCTTCATCTACATCCGGGCCGCGCGCGCCGCCGGTCCCGACGTCGGGATCAGCCGTCACGAACTCAACGGAGCCCTACGGGCGGGCGCGGTCGCCTCGATCGGGCCGTCTCTGGCCGTGGTGCTGGTGGCGATCGCCTTGCTGGCCCTGTTCGGTACCCCGGCGGTCCTGGTCCGGATCGGGCTGATCGGCTCGGCCGGAACCGAGGTCGCCTCGGCGAACATCGCCGCCTCCACGATGGGTGCCACTCTCGGCGGACCCGACTACACCCAGGCGGTCTTCGTCATCGCCTTCACCGCGATGTCCCTGTCCGGAGCGATGTGGATGATCGCGACCCTGCTCCTGACCCCGGCACTCAAACGGGGCAGCACCCGGTTGCGTTCGGCCAGCCCCGCCGCCATGGTCATCATCCCGGCCGCCGCACTGCTGGCCGCCTTCGGTGCCATCGCCGTCGGCGAGATCCCCAAGTCGAACGTGCACGCGGTCGTGGTGCTCGCCTCTGCGGCGGTGATGGCCGTCCTGCTGTGGGTGGCCATCCACTTCAAGATCCACTGGCTTCGCGAGTGGGCACTGGGATTCGCCATCCTCGTCGGCCTCGGTGTCGCCTTCGCCATCCACCCCCCGGTCGCCTGAGCGACAGACCGTAGACCACCAGGAGCTGTGACCATGTCCACGTCCACGCTGTCCATCGCCGACCGGGCCATGGCGGGTTTCGATGCCACCACCTCACGGTGGGGCCGGCTCACCATGATCGGCGGGCTCATCCTCTCCATCACCGGCCCGGTGTATCTGCTGTCCGTCGCCGATGTCGGGGTCACCACCACCCAGGTGCTGGCCGCCTTCCTCGCCGTCGCGGGCGCCTTCGGGGTGTTCTGGGTTCTCGAACCCCTCACGTACTACCCGATTCTCGGCCCGGCCGCGATGTACCAGGCCTTCATGATCGGCAACATCTCCAACAAGCTGCTGCCCGCGGCGGTCGTCGCGCAGAATTCGATCGACGCCAAGCCCGGCACTCGGCGAGGCGATCTGGCCTCGGTGATGGCGATCTGTGGCGCCGCGATGGTGCACCTGACGTCCCTGCTGATCTTCGTCGGCTTCTTCGGCACGTACCTCATCTCGATCATCCCTGCGGACGTGATCGCCGTGGCCCGGCTGTACATCGTGCCCGCCGTGATGGGTGCGGTGCTGGTCCAGGCGATCGTCACGATGCGCCAGCCGCGCACCACCGTGGTCGCCCTCGTGGTGGCCGCGGCGGTGATCTTCGGGCTGGTGCGGCTCTTCCCCGCGACGACCTTCTACGCCACTGCCGTGGCGGTCTTCACTACCGTGGCAATTGCCTGGCTGGTGCGGGACAAGTCCATGGGCTACACCGAGGCCGATGCTGTCGAGGCAGTGGAGGAATCAGAACTGTGAGCTCATGGTGAGCGCACCAGATCGACGGCTGCGGGTGTCGGCTTGGCGACCTGGGCCGGGAAAGGACAGAGCACTGTGAGCCGAACGACCATCGATGGAGTCACCATGGACAAGACGATCTTCGCGCGGATGCGCGAGCAGTACCTACACCTGCACGCCCACCCAGAACTGTCGATGGCCGAGCAGGCCACCGCTGAGTACATCGAGGCAGCCCTGGACGACCTCGGCATCCCCTTCTTCCGTTGTGGCGGAACGGGAGTCGTCGGCATCCTGGAGAACGTCGGCGCGGGCGACGGCCCGGTGGTGGCCTTCCGCGCGGACACCGACGCCCTGCCCATCGCCGAGGCCACCGGCCTGGAGTACGCCAGTACCGCGACCGGCACACTGCCGGACGGCACCGAGGTGCCGGTGATGCACGGGTGTGGCCACGACATGCACACCGCGGTGCTGCTCGGCGTGGCAGCGGCGATGAACGCCGACCGGGACAGCTGGGCAGGCACCCTGGTGCTGATCTTCCAACCGGGCGAGGAGACCGCCGCCGGCGCCCGGGCGATGCTCGAGGACGGCCTGTGGACGCGAGCCCCCCGACCGCAGGTGGTGTTCGGTCAGCATGTCTTCCCCGACCCATTGGGCAGCGTCCAGGTCCCCCGGAGCACGGCCATGGCGATGGCCGACTCGTTGCGGATCACGTTGCACGGGAAGCAGACCCACGGTTCCCAGCCCCAACGCGGAGTGGACCCGGTGCTGCTCGGCGCGCATCTGGTGACCCGGCTGCAGGGCATCGTCTCGCGCGAGACCGACCCACTCGACCCGGCCGTGGTCACCGTCGGGACGTTCCATGCGGGGCTGAAGGAGAACATCATCCCGGACCGGGCCGAACTCACCGTCAACGTGCGCACGATGTCCCCGCCCACCCGAGACACGGTGTTGTCCGCCATCAACCGGATGGTGGCCGCCGAGGCCGCGGCCTCGAACGCTCCAGAAGCCGATGTCGAGGTGTTCAACAGCTTCCCCCAGTGCGTCAACCATCCGGAGCAGGCCGCCCGCGTCTGCCAGGTCCTGGCCGGCGAGTTCGGCGAGGGCGCGAAGCTGGTCGACACCCCGATCATGGGCAGTGAGGACGCCGGCCAGCTCTGGGACAGCATCGGGGTGCCCGGGGTGTACTGGTTCGTCGGCGTCAGCGATCCGCAGGAGGAGGCTCCGGCGATGAACCACTCGCCGTACTTCGCGCCGCAACTGGATGGCGGTCTGGACGCCTGCACCCGCGCCGCGCTCGCCGTGCTGACCGATTGGCTGGCCCCGGGTCAGGTGGACGCGTGAGCGACGACCGGTCGCACGGGCCGCTCAGCGGCACCCTCGTCATCGACCTCACCCGCGCCCTGGCCGGTCCGCATGCCGGAATGATGATGGGTGACCTCGGGGCCCGGGTGATCAAGGTCGAGGCTCCCGGTCACGGCGACGACACCCGCGGCTGGGGACCGCCTTTCGTCGGCGCAGAGCATGTCTCCACGTACTTCCTGTCCTGCAACCGAGACAAGGAGTCGATCGCACTCAATCTCAAGGACGCCGAGGATCTCGCCGTACTGGTGGACCTGCTCGCCCGCGCCGATGTGCTGCTGGAGAACTTCCGCCCGGGTGTGCTGGACCGGCTGGGCCTACCGCCCGAGCGGCTCGCCGAGATCAACCCGCGGTTGGTCGTCCTGTCGATCTCGGGTTTCGGGCACGACGGTCCCGAGGCGAATCGCAGTGGCTATGACCAGATCCTGCAGGGCGAGGCAGGCCTGATGTCGATCACCGGTTCGGCTCCGGACGACCCGCAGAAGGTGGGAGTGCCGATCGCCGATCTGCTGGCCGGCATGTACGGCGCATTCGGGGTGCTGGCCGCCCTGCTGGAGCGCGAGCGTTCCGGCCAGGGCGCTCACGTACGCACCTCGCTGCTGGCCGCGATCGTGGGCGTGCACGCCTTCCAGGGCACCCGGGTGACGGTCGCCGGTGAGGTGCCTGCGGCCCGCGGCAACCACCATCCGTCGATCGCTCCGTACGGTCTGTTCGCGTGCGACGGCGGGTACGTGCAGATCTCGGTTGGCAGCGAGAAACTATGGAAGACGTTCTGCGCCACGTTCGGCCTCGACCCCGACGAGCCGGGACTGGCCACCAACGGCGAACGAGTCCGCAACCACGCTGAACTGGTCGGCATCGTCGAGGGGGTCTTCGCCTCCTACAGCGCGCCCGACCTGCTCGCGGTCCTGGAGAAGGCCGGCGTCCCCGCGGGCATCGTGCGCCCACTGGACGAGGTGTATGCCTGGGAGCAGGTGCATTCGCAGGGCCTGGTCATCGACGTGGACCACTCCGCGGTGGGCCCGGTGCGTCTGCCCGGACCACCACTGCGTTTCTTCGCCCTCGACGACGAGGGCGTCGAACGCACTCGCACGCGGCACGCGGCCCCACCCATGCTCGACGAACACGGATCGGAGATCCGCCGATGGCTCGGCCACTGAACGCCCGCGCGGTGATCCAGGCGATCACCGATCCAGGCACGTTCACCTCCTGGGACAACTATCCCCAGCAGCCGGACCTCGGCGAGGAGTACGCCCA
The DNA here is from genome assembly GCA_047974565.1 of Actinomycetales bacterium. GTDB lineage: Bacteria > Actinomycetota > Actinomycetes > Actinomycetales > CAWJMD01 > JBDIAG01. The sequence continues at coordinate 51,707 of JBKECN010000019.1, read as the reverse complement.
GGACCTCAAGCGGGCCGCCGAGGCCTCCGGCGAGAGCGAGTCGGTGGTCACCGGGCTGGCGCTGGTACGTGGCCGTCCGCTGGTGCTGGTGGTCTCCGAGTTCGGTTTCCTGGCCGGCTCGATCGGTGCAGCCGCGGCAGACCGGATCACCTCCGCGGTGGCCCGCGCGACCCGCGAGGGGCTTCCTCTGCTGGCCAGCCCGGCCTCTGGGGGCACCCGGATGCAGGAGGGGACCCCCGCCTTCCTGGCGATGCTGCGGGTGACCGCGGCGGTGCGCCGGCACCGCGACGCGGGCCTGCCGTACCTGGTGTACCTGCGACACCCGACCACGGGCGGGGTGATGGCCTCCTGGGGTTCGCTGGGTCACCTCACCGCCGCCGAACCCGGTGCGCTGCTGGGGTTCCTGGGCCCGCGGGTCTACGCGGCACTCACCGGAGATGACTTTCCCACGGGAGTTCAACAGGCGGAGAACCTGTTTCGGCACGGCCTGATCGACGCGGTACGTCCACCCCAGGAGATGGGCGAGGTGATCGACCGCACCTTGGACATCCTTCAGCCGGTCGGTGCCTCGGGCTCGGTGGTACCCGGGCCAGTCGGTGCGCAGGAGGCTGTGGGTCCGCGCGCGGCCACTGAATCTGGCACGGCGAAAGTTGGCGCTGCTCAACCTGACACAGCCGAATCGGGACTCGGCGAGGGACTCGGCGACGGCCCGGTGTGGCCCCGGGTAGTGGCCACCCGTGACCTGGGCCGGCCGGGAGCCGAAGACCTGGTGAACCTCGGTGCCGCGGTGTCGGTCGGGCTCAGCGGCACTGCCGAAGGGGAGAACGACCCGGGAATCCTGTTGGCCCTGGCCCGGTTCGGGCAGTCCCGGTGCATCGTGCTGGGGCACCGGCGGATGTCGGGGCCGGTGGGGCACGGCATGGGCCCGGGCGCGTTGCGCGCGGCCCGGCGCGGGGTGGGGTTGGCCGCCGAACTCTCGCTGCCGGTGGTGTGCCTCATCGACACCTCCGGAGCCGCCCTGTCGGTGGCGGCCGAGCAAGGGGGCCTGGCCGCCGAGATCGCCCGCAGCCTGGACAATCTGCTGTCCCTGCCGGGCCCGAGTGTGTCGGTGCTGCTGGGCGAGGGTACCGGGGGCGGGGCGCTGGCGCTGCTGCCCGCGGACCGGGTGATCGCCGCGGAGAACGCCTGGCTGGCGCCGCTGCCGCCGGAAGGTTCGGCATCGCTGCTGCACGGCACGGTGGCCGCAGCCCCTCAGGCGGCGCAGGCCCAGCGAATCGGCGCCCGCGACCTGGTGTCGGTGGGCCTGGTGGACCGGATCGTCCCCGAGCCGGTGGACCCGGCACAGGACCCGAAGGGGTTCCTTGCTGCCATGGTCGCGGCGATCGAGGCCGAACTCGCCATCGCCGCCGCGCAGCCATCCGAGGGCCGGGTGGAACGCCGAATGTCGAAGGTCGCGCGTCTGGGGCGCTGAACGGCGCCACCACCTGCGGGGTCGCCCATGGGGCAGCCAAGGTCGCCCGTCTGGGCCGCTGAGGGCGCCCTCCGCCTGCGGCGCCGTCACCGGGCAGCGCAGGTCGCGCGCCTGGGTCGGCTCGCGGGCCAGCGAGCCGGCCGGCCCGCCAGGACACCCGTCTCAGGCCGCCGCCACCCGATTGGGCCCGTTGCACAACCGCCGGGTGTGGGGTGTGCGTTTGCACAGACTCCGCACCCGTTGCACCGAGTTCGGCTGGGCAGCATGCATACTCGATTCATGCTCAGCGTTGAGACGGCCCGCAGCGGCTCGTGGATCCGGGACCTGCCCGGTGGCCCGCAGCGGTCGGCCACGGCGGCCACGAGCCAGCTCACCCGCCGTCGGGCCGAAACTCTGATCGGCGCGGGGGCGGTGGCCTGGGCAGTGCGAACCGGTCATCTGATCGCCGAGCAGGTGGTCGCCGACGCGCAGGACTGGCCGGCCGACCATTCCGGGCTGGAGCTGGATGAACTCGTCCGCACCACCGAAGCGCTCACCATCGCGACGCTGACCGGGCTGGCCGATCCGGCCTCACCGGACCTGTCCGCCAGCGCCAACCCGGCCGACGTGGTGCGCTACTACGTCCGGCGCGGCATCTCGGTGGATCACGTGATCCGCGCCCTGCACACCAGCCAGTCCTTCCTCGTCGTGGAGCTCCTCGCGGCGATCGACGCACTTGTGGCCCCGGAGCACCGGATGGCGACCTCCATCGAGGCGACCCGCCAGGTCGCGGCGCTGTGGGACGCCTTCGTTCATGCGGTCGCCCTCAGCTATGCGCAGGAGCATGAACGGTGGACGCACAGCGAGATGGGTCTGCGGTTGCAGATCGTCAGCCGGGTGCTCGACGCCAGCCGGATCAGCGTCGAGGACGCCGGACGCAAACTTGGCTATCCGCTCGGTACGCGACATGTGGCGGCCGTGTTGCGGGTGGACACCGAGGTCGCGGCCGTCGACGTGAACGTCCTGACGCTGGCCGCCCGACTGGCTGCGGACGCCAGCTGCAGCACCGCGCCGCTGGTGGTGGGTCGCGGACATGCCCGGGCCGACGTGTGGTTCCCTGATCCGGCGTTGGACATCGACGAGGTGGCGGCCCAGGCACAGTGGCCGGTCGGGGTGGTCATCGCGGTCGGCGAACCCGGCGCAGGGCTCAACGGGTTCCGGGTCACCCATCACCAGGCCGGCGCCACCTGCCGAGTGGCCCGGTTGCGCGGACGTGGCGACAAGGTCACCCGCTACCGGGACGTCGAACTCGTCTCGCTGCTCGCCGTCGACATCGACCGGGCCGTCTGCCTGGCTCGAGAGAGATTGGGCCCGTTGGCGGTTGACGATCCCAAGATGGACGTGCTGAGGTCCACGCTGGCCGCCCACCACGCGAATGCGGGCAACGTCAACAAGACCGCCACGCAGATTCACACGCACCGCAACACGGTGACGTACCGGTTACGGCAGGCGGACGGGCTGTTGCCCGCCGGCACGAGTACCGCAGAACTCGCCTCGGCCCTGCTCCTGGCCGAGAACTTCCCGAACCTGGTGCTCACTGCGGCATCGCCCTGACTCGCCGGACCGCCCAACCATCCCATCCCGGCCCGTCCCAGCCCGGCCCGGCCCGACAACCTCACCACGCATTCCCATGGACCGCGCGTCCGCGTACTCGACGCCACTCGACGCCCGGTGAACGGACGTACCCGCACACCCCCTGGAGGATCGATGAACGCCCGACCTGCCCTGCCCACCGATGTTTACGAAGCCCCGGAGGTGGCCAGCGCGATGCTGGTGGCCGCGATGGGACTGGTGGAAACGCTCACCACCGCCCAGCGGCAGTACCTCGTGCTACCCATGGACGCTCCCCAGCGGATGGACTGGGACATCATCCCGCGGCCGGAGAAGACCGGACTGTCGCTGCACGACCTCTCCCGCAGCCAGAAGACCCTCGTCTGGGACCTGCTCGCCGCCGCACTGCCGGTGCGCACCTTCACCCAGAGCACCCAGGTGCCTCAGCTGGAGCACGTGCTGCGCGACTACGAGGCCGACTTCCTCGGACGGGCGCTCGGCGCCTGGCGCGACCCGAACAACTACTACACGACGATCTTCGGGCGGCCAGGTTTCGAGGACAGCTGGGCCTTCCGGTTCTACGGACACCATCTCGGCATCAACCTCACCGTGATCAAGGAGCGGTGGATCACCGCGGGCCCGTCCGCGATGGGGCAGCAGCCTGTCGTCTACGACGGGACCAACAAACCCCTGGCGGACGAGGAGGGGGCCGCCTTCGCGATCATCGACTCGCTTAGTGGCGCACAGCGCAGGCAGGCGATCATCCACCACGTGTCCCCGGCCGACTTCGCCACCCGGTACGTGCCACGGATCGGCGCAATCGAGTATCCCGATGTCATCGACCTCGGCATGCCGCACTACCGGCTCACCGACGCCGACCGGCACGCCAACCGGTTCGTGCGCGAGCAGCCGGCAGGCATCCCCGGCAGCGACCTGGACGCCGATCAGCAACAGAACCTGCTGCTGATCATCGACCGGTTCCTCGAGCGGCACCCGCGTCCCATCGCCGACCGGCTGCAGCGGGAGGTACGTCAGCGCGGGCTGGACCGGGTGTACTTCGCCTGGGCCGGCGGCACCCGGCCACGGACCCCCCACTACTTCCGGATCCACACCGAGCGGTTCCTCATCGAACTGGTCAACTCCATCTCCGAGGGCGACCACATCCATTCGGTGCTGCGCGATTTCGATCACGACCTGGGCGGTGAACTCCTTGCCGCGCACCACCGGACCCCGGTGCCGACCGAGTTCCCGGGAGTCGCCGAAGGCAACACCCGCAAGGTGTCCAGCGCGGCACTGGACCCGGGCCTGGACCTCCAGGTGGCCGCCAACCCGGGGTGAGTGAACCCGGCGGCAGCGTGAAGGCTCGGGGCCTGCCGCGATCCCCCGCATCGTCCGCATCCACCCGACAACCGGAAGGCCAGTAATGCCACTCGTCCAGATCACCATCGTCGAGGGCCGGGACGAAGCCCTCGTCCAGGACTGCATACGCACGGTCGCCCGCACGGTCAGCGACAGCCTGCGCGCTCCGCTGGAGACCGTCCGGGTCGTCGTGCACGAGGTGCCCGCCACCCGGTGGGCCGTCGGCACCACGCTCAAGAGCGAGCAGGCGTCGGCGCCGTCCGGAACGGGCCGTGGCGAGACCACCCACCAGCCTGAGGCAGCTGAAGAGCAGAGCGCCCGGCCCGGCCGCGATGGTGACCGGGGATGAGGCAACCAACTCTGGGCGTGGTCGCCAGCGCCGCCGTCATCGTCGTCTCGCTCGTGGTCATCTGGCTCCTGGGGGTCGACCTGTTCATGGGCTGGGGGTCGTATCTGCTCATGTGCGCGATCCCGTTCACCGTCATCGTCGGTGCCTTCTGGCGGGGCAGCGAGCCCGCGGCGGTGGCTCGGCTCCGCCAGCCCGCTCGCGGTCTGGGCTACCTGGCGTTGGCCGCGGTGGTGGCCGGGATCGTCGGGGTGATCCACTGGTCCCTGCGCGGTGGCGGCATCTCCCCACCCGTGCCGATGGCCGTGATGACGATCATCACGTCGGTGGTGACCACCTTCTTCCTGGTGATCGTGTGGGGCGGGTGGCCGTTCTCACTGATCCGGAACCGACTGGTGGCCGGCCTGGCCCTGCTGGTGGGCTGCTATCTGGTCAACGCGGTGATCTTCCAGTTCATGCGCTTCGACTTCCTGGCCGGCGCGCCCTTCGCCCAGGCACTCGACCCCGGCGGGCCCTTCGACGCCTGGTCGGTGGTCGTGGTGATGGTCACCGCCCTGAGCCTGATGTTCGGGTTCCTGCTGGTCGACCTGTGGCCGCTGACCCGGTCGGCGATGCTGCGCGAGCACCCGCTGCGGCTCGCGCTGGTCTGGACGCTGACCTGTTTCGTCCTCGCCGTGGTCGTCTACCAGGTCGGCCTCGCCGTGACGGGCCTACCGGCCCCGACCTTCCTGGTGAGCGTGCCGATTCCCTTCCTCTTCGGGGAGATCCTGGTGTTCAACATGCTCGGGGGGTCGCTCTTCGCCGGGCTGAGGCAACCGGCCAGGGGTCTGGCCGCGGCGCTGGTGGCTCTCGTGGCGGGCAATCTGCTCGCCCTGGGCTACCGGGCCCTGATGCCGGTGCTGTCCGGTGACCTGCCGGCCGGCCCGGACGGGAACTTCGCCGCCGAGCTCTGGCTGGCGAACAGCCTGTTGGCGGTGACCTTCCCGTTCCTGGCGTTCTACGGCGACTACTTCGGGTTGTGGCCGCTGGCTGCCCAGCAGGAGCAGGAGCCGGTCAACGCCTGACGCCTCGCGCACGCGTCGGGGAGCCATGCACGACCCGAACTCGACGCGGACAGCGCCTGCCCGGTCGGGGCGTCGTGCCGATGGCCTGGATTGGTGGGGGGTCCGACTGGCAACCGGCCGGCTCACGAGGAGGTACGAAGCCACCCCGTGCGGTGCACCAGGAGCAGGATGAGCCCGGCGATGACAGCCGTCGAGCCCGCCACGACGAGGGCGATGCCGCCGTCCGGAACCGGCTGGGATTCGTAGATCGGCACCCACAACAGGGGCGCCAGCGCGGCACCGGAGAACTGGCAGGCAAGCATCACCGAGGTGGCCCCCGACCGGTTCGTCGGTGCCGAGGTCACCGCCAGCCCCTGCACCACCGTGCGGGTGCCGGTGGCGGCCGCACCGGCGATCGCGATGCTCACCACGACCAGGATGAGCGGGATCGGGGACGGCAGCGCCAGGGTGCCGACGATGCCGGTGACCGCGCAGAAGATCCCCAGGATCAGGTGCAGGTAGCCCCCGGCCCGCACCCGACCGAAGCGATCCAGCAGCCCTCCGGTCTGTCGTCCGGTGGCCAGGCCGGACAGTCCGAACACCGCGACGATGAGACCGCTGACGCTGGCGCTCAGACCGAAGACATCGCGCACGTACAGCGCCGCGACCACGGCCATCGCCATCGTGGTGAGGAAGGCCAGCGCGGCGGTGAGGCTGGCCAGCCCCAGTTGCCGGTTCGCCAGCGCCTTCCACCGCTCCAACCCGGCGACACTGGTCTGCTCGGAGTCCTGGGGCGGCATGGTGGCGAGCATGGCCGACACCAGCGCGGTGCCCCAGAACGCTAGCCGCCAATCCACATCGGCGGCCAGGCCGCCGATCAGCGGAGCCATCGCCTGCCCGGTGGCCTGCATCGAACCGAACAGCCCGAGTGAGCGGCCGAGCCGACTGGCCGGTACCGCGTCGGAGATCGCAGCCACCAGCACCGGTGTGGTGAAGGCGTTGGCCGCCCCCTGCACCACCCGGGCCAGCGTGAACGTCTCCAGCGTGGGGGCCAGGGCGCAGGCGATCGCGGCCAGCGTGTACACCAGGTACCCGGCGCGCACGGTTCGGCGACGACCGAACCGCTCGGCCAGGGTGCCCGAGAACAGCATGCACAGGGCGAACGGGAACAGGTAAGCCGACAGGGTCGTGCTCAGCTGGGTGATGCTGCCGCCGAGGTCCTGCTGCATCTCCGGCAACATGGTCGTCACGACCGGAGCACCGAAGGGGCCGAGGAAGCCGCCGATGTACAACGGCCACAGCGGGGGACGACGTTCGCTCACCGCCGCAACCTAGCCGCACTCGCGCAACCGAGTAGGCGCACGTCACCCGGGTGTCTGTCCAGTGAGGACGGTCAGTGCTCCCAGTGCGACGAAGGTCACCGCGAAAACCCGTCGGATCACCACGAGCAGGTCAGGGCGGCGCGCGATCTGGTCGCGCAGCCGGGCGGCGAGCAGCACATACCCGGCGTAGACCAGTGCGGTCAGCGCCATGAACGCCAGGCTCAGCATCGTCAGGGTCATCGTCGTGCGGGGCGCACCCGCCGGTACGAACTGCGGCAGGAAGGCGACGAAGAAGAGGGTGAGTTTCGGGTTGAGCAGGTTCATGGCCAGCACCTCACGCAGCACTCCCGCCGCGGACGAGGCCCTCGGCTCGCCATCCAGACCCCCGGTGTCCCGCCACATCCCCCAGGCTAGGTAGACCAGGAAGGCCGCGCCGAGGTAGGTCAGGATGCGGAACAGCGTGGGAGTGGCGTGCAACAGCGCGGCCAGGCCGGTGATGGCCAGCAGGGCGTGCGGCAGGGTGGCCACCGCCAGCGCCAGCGAGGCCACCAGTCCGGCCCGTAGGCCGCGGGACAGAGCCGTGGCGACGGCATAGGTGGCCCCGATACCGGGCGTGGCGATGACCACGAGCGAGGCCAGGGTAAAGGGCAGGGCGCTACTCATGGCTCCCAGATTCGTGCCCAACTGGATCACTGGACAGGGCCAGGAGTCGCGCCCTTTACTGGTCCAGTGCCTCAGGCAACGCTCACTCAACCGGTCGTCGAACTGGACGCGATCCTCTTGGCGCTCGGCACCCGGCCGGCGGCCGGGCGCACCGAGTGGCTGCGGCGCGGCCTGCACCAGGCCATCGTGCGTGCGGACCTGCCCGCAGGTGGGCGGCTCCCGGGGGCCCGGACGCTGGCCGAGGCACTCGGTGTGGCACGGGGAACCGTCACGGCCGCTTTGGACCGGCTGTGCGACGAGGGACTGCTCACCGCGCAAGCCCGCAGCGGCTATGTCGTGGCGCACCTGCCCGCCGGGGCCAGCCGTCCTCCTCGTCCGGCCCTGGCCCGGACTGCGCCGAGCCCCGGGGTGGGCGACCTGGCCGCCTTCCCGCGCGGTGCCTGGTTGTCGGCAGTGCGCCATGCCCTGGCGACGCTGAGCAACGACGAACTGGGGTATGGCAGCGCGCTGGGCCATCGTCCGCTGCGCGAGTGCCTGGCCGGGTACCTGCGCCGGACCCGGGGCGCCGAGGTCGACCCGGCCAACCTGCTCGTGGTCAACGGGGTCTCCCAGGCGCTGTCCCTGCTGGCGGCGGTCTCGCTCGATCGCCACCTGGGCACCTGGTTCGTAGAGGATCCGCAGTCGCCCGAACAGCGGGGTCATCTGGCGCGAAACCGGGTCCGGATCGAGCCGCTTGCGGTGGACGGGCAGGGCCTGATCCCGGACGGGATCGACCGGCCTTCGATGGTCTTGGTCACCCCGGCCCGACAGGCACCCACCGGGGTCAGGCTGTCGCCCGAGCGCCGCCGGGCCCTGCTGCGGGTGGCCACCGGAGCCGGAGCCACCATCGTGGAGGACGACTTCGACGGTGATCTGCCGCTGGCCCGCGACCGGGTCAGCGTTCTGCAGGGCATCGCACCGGATCGGGTGGTGCTGGTCGGCAGCGTGTCCAAGGCGTTGGCGCCCGGTTTGCGGCTCGGGTGGATCGTGGCGCCGACCGGGTGGCGGGAGGATCTGGTCCGGGCCCGGCTCACCGGTGATCTGTCCACCCCGGTGATCGACCAGGCTGCCTTCGCGCACTTCATCGACAGTGGCGCCTACGACCGGCATCTCGGCCGGGTGCGGCGGCGGTACGCCGCGCGCAGAGCCAGTCTCATCGCCGCCCTGGACCGGCACGGACTCACCCCGATGGACACCTCGCAAACGGGTCTGTCGGTGTGTCTGCGCCTGGATGCGCACCACGCTCACCAGGCGCAGGCGAGGCTGCGGGTGCTCGGGGTGCCGGCCAGGGTGACGCCCGCGGCCGGTCATGACCCCGGGGTGGGGTATCTCAGCGTCGGCACCGCCACCCTCACCCCCGACAGTGTTCACGCCGCCGCCGAGGCCATCGCCGCCGCCGGTCGCGAACCCTAGGCTCGGGGCTCCGAACTGCCCCGGCGATGCTGTCGCGACGGCCCCAGGTTCGGACAGTAGCGTGGGCTGTCATGGACAGCGATCCGTCCCACCTGGCCGAGCTAGTCGCCGAGGTCGGCTCCGAGCAGGTGTGCACCGACCCGGACACCATGCAGGCCTACCGGCGCGACTGGTGCAAGGCGGGGGAGGCGGGCATGCCGCTGGCGGTGTTGCGGGCCCGCACCGCAGCCCACGTCCAGGCCGGGGTGCGCTGGGCGAGCCGGCACGGCATCCCCATCGTGCCGCGCGGTGCCGGCAGCGGGTTGTCCGCCGGGTCCAATGCGATCGAGGGCGGCCTGACGATCAGCCTGGACCGGATGACCCAGGTGCGGATCGACCCCGCTACCCGCACCGCCACGGTCGAGCCCGGCGCCCTGAACGTGGACGTCAAGCGCGCCGCCGCCGAACACGGCCTTACCTATCCACCCGATCCGTCGTCGTTCGAGATGTGTTCCATCGGAGGGAATCTCGCGACGAACGCGGGTGGCCTGTGCTGCGTCAAGTACGGCGTTACCACCGACTACGTGCTCGGGTTGGACGTGGTCCTGGCCGACGGGAGCCTGGTCAGGCTCGGCGGGCGCAACCTCAAGGACGTGGCCGGCCTGCCGCTGATCAAACTCTTCGTGGGCAGCGAGGGCACGCTCGGCATCTTCACCTCGGCGGTGCTGCGCCTGGTGCCGACCCCCGCCGAACCGGCCACCCTGGTGGCGCTCTTCGCCACTCCGGAGGCGGCGGCCCACGGGGTGGTCAGGGCGTGCGCCAGGGTGCGGCCCGCAATGCTCGAACTCATGGACAACGCCACCATCAACGCGGTGGAGGACTATCGCTCCTTCGGCCTGGACCGAAGCGCCGGCGCTCTCGTGCTGGCCCAGTCCGATGCGCCGGGTGACGCGCGGATCGTCGAACTCGATTCGCTCGCAGCCGAGTTCGCCGCCGCGGGGGCCAGCGAGATCTTCCAGACCCACGACGCCGAGGAGGCGGAGATGTTCACCATGGCCCGGCGCAGCGTGCTTCCTGCGGTCGAGGCCCAAGGCGCGGTCCTGTTGGAGGACGTCGGGGTGCCGGTGCCGAGGTTGCCCGAGTTGGTGAATGGTGTCACGAAGATCGCAGCCGAGGTCGAGCTGCGAATTCCGGTCGTTGCGCACGCCGGCGACGGCAACACCCACCCCATCGTCGTCTTCGACCAGTCGGACCCCGTGTCGGTGGAGCGCGCGTACCACGCTTTCGACGAGATCATGCGCCTGGCAATCGGTCTCGGCGGAACCATCACCGGCGAGCACGGGGTGGGGCGGTTCAAGTCGGCGATGCTGCCGGTGATGCTCGGCGATGAGGTGATGGACCTGAACCGCCGCATCAAGCGGGCGCTCGACCCCGAGAACGTTTTCAACCCAGGAGCGCTTTTCCCCGAATGATTGTCCGATTTCTCGCCCCGACTCATAACATTTGAATGACATCTGCCCTGGTTCGAGGGCTTAGGCTTGCGGTCGAATGGCCCCGCCCGGACGATCTTGCGAAGTCCGGAGGAGGTTCCTATGCCGAGTGTCGTCGTGGGTGTGGACAACGGGTCCGCATCCACTCGTGCCATCGAGTTCGCACTCAAGTTCGTCCCGTCCGACGTGGAGATCGTCATCGTCCACGTCATCAACTGGTCGCCCTACTCGTTCAACACTCCCACGGAGAACGAGGAGCGGCCCCGTCGGCGCGAGCTCGAGCTGGAGGCCGCGCAAGAACAGGTGGTGAAGCCGATGACCGACCTGGTCACCGCAGGGGGGCGTACGCCGACCAGCGTGGTCCGGCACGGTAGCCCGTCCGAGACCCTGCTCGACATCGCGCACGAGCACAGCGCGGCGCACGTCATCGTCGGGCGCACCGGCGACTCCGGCCTGCGCGAGACGCTCTTCGGCAGCGTTGCCCAGCGGCTGGTGCAGAACAGCCGCGTCCCGGTGACGGTGGTGCCGTGATGGGTGCCGTCGTCAGTGGCTTTGAGACCCTCTCGGGCTGGATCACCTCGGTCGTCTTCTACTCGGTCAGCATCGGTGGCGCCGATCTGCCGCTGATCGTGTGCTGGCTCGTCGTCGCCGGTGCCTTCTTCACCGTGTGGCTCGGCTTCATGAACGTGCGGGGCTTCAAGCTCGCGATCAACCTGGTGCGCGGCAAGTACTCCGACCCCAACGACGCCGGCGAGGTCAGCCACTTCCAGGCGCTCGCCACCGCCGTCTCGGGAACGGTCGGCCTGGGCAACATCGCCGGTGTCGCGGTGGCCATCTCGATCGGCGGGCCCGGTGCCACGTTCTGGATGATCATCTGCGGCTTCCTCGGGATGAGCACCAAGATGGCCGAGTGCATGCTCGGCGTGAAGTACCGGCGCTACCACAAGGACGGCAGCGTCTCCGGTGGCCCGATGTACTACCTCACCGACGGGATGAAGGCGCTGGGCCGGCCTGGTCTAGGCCGTGGCCTGGCCATCTTCTTCGCGATCTGCATGATCGGTGGCTCCCTTGGTGGCGGGAACATGTTCCAGTCCAACCAGGCTGCCGCTCAGGTGATCGAGGTCACCGGTGGCGCCGACGGCCCGCTGGGCAACTACTCCTGGGCCATCGGGCTGGTCTTCGCCGTCCTGGTCGGTGCGGTGATCATCGGCGGCATCAAGTCGATCGCCAAGGTCACCGAGAAGATCGTCCCGTTCATGGCCGTGCTGTACGTGACCGCCTGCCTCATCGTGATCTTCGGCAACATCGGCTCGGTGCCGACCGCCTTCGGTGAGATCTTCTCCGGCGCCTTCACCGGCACCGGTGCCGTCGGTGGTGTCATCGGTGCGCTGATCGTCGGCTTCCAGCGGGCGGCCTTCTCCAACGAGGCCGGCCTGGGGTCGGCGGCGGTGGCGCACTCCGCGGTCAAGACCAAGGAGCCGGCGACCGAGGGCTTCGTGGCCTCGCTCGAGCCGTTCATCGACACCGTGGTGATCTGCACCATGACCGCGCTGACCATCGTCATCTCCGGCGCCTGGAACGACCCGGATGCCGGCGAGATCGGTGGGGTCAAGCTCACTTCGCGGGCCTTCGAGTCGGTGCTTCCCTGGTTCCCGACCGTGCTGGCCTTCGCCGTGGTGATGTTCGCCTTCTCCACGATGATCAGCTGGTCGTACTACGGCATGAAGGCCACCGCCTACCTCTTCGGCGACAGCGCCGTGGCGGAGAACGTCTTCAAGGTCGTCTTCTGCATCTTCACCGTCATCGGCTCGGCCGCTGCGCTCGGCCCGGTGATCGACTTCTCCGACAGCATGATCTTCCTGCTCGGACTGGCGAACATCGTCGGGCTGTACTTCATGGCCAAGGTCATCCGCACCGAGATCCTCGGTTACTACAACCGGGTCAAGAGCGGCGAGATCAAGATGGTGGACGCGCACTGAGCCTGCCGATCACCTGACCCGGGCACTACCCGGGCCGGCCCGACAGAGACGGACCCGACGGCGAACATGCCGTCGGGTCCGTTTCGTTGTGTGGTTGTCCGCGAGCCTTGAAGTTCGCGGCCTCGAAGCTCGCGGCCCTCGAAGCTCGCGGATCGTGAACTTCGCGTGCGTCGGCCTTCGCGTGCTTGCACGTGCCGTGCCGTGGCAGGACCGGTAGCCCTGCCGTCGAGCGGCACCCCCAGATCCGCGCCTACCCGACGGGCAATCCCTGACCGGTCGGGGAGACGAGAATCTTCACCGCCGTCTCGTTGCGGTTGATCAGCGTGTCCAGGCCCTCCTCGACCAGCCCGTCGAGGGCGATCTTGCCGGTGATGAACTGGCCCAGTTCGATCTTGCCGTCCTCCACCAGCGCGATGGTGGCCGGGTGGGAGTTCACGTAGGCGATGGTGCCCCGGATGTCGATCTCCTTGAGCACCAGCTGCTGCATGTCGAAGGAGCCCCGGGTCCCCCAGATGGAGACCACCACGAGCACCCCGCGGGGGGCCAGCGCGTCCACCAGGGTGTCCATCGCAGGCTGCACGGAGGTGCACTCGAAGGCCACCCGGGCCCCCGCGCCGTCGGTCAGGGCCCGCACCGCCTCGGCCACGTCCGTCTCGCGGGGATCGAAGACATGATCCACACCGGATTCGGCGGCCTTGATCCGGCGCAGTTCGCTGGGCTCGGAGATCGCCACCGTGAGGCCCTCGGCCTTGAGCACCGCGGCGGTGAGCAGGCCGATCGGGCCGGCGCCACCGACCAGGGCGAAGTCGCCGGCCCGGGCCCCGCTGCGCTGGAAGGCGTGATAGGCCACCGAGAGCGGCTCGATCAGGGCTGCCTGGTCGAGCGGGATGTCATCGCTGATCGGGTGCACCCAGCGTCGTCGCACCGACAGTTTCTCCCCGAGCCCACCCCCGCGACCGCACAGCCCGATGAAGCCCATGCCGGGGCTGAGGTGGTAGTCGTCGCTGTTCGGGCCGGTGTCGACGTCGTCGGGCAGGATGTAGGGCTCGACCACGACGTGCTGACCCACCTCCAGGTCGTCCACGCCCTCGCCTACCTCATACACCACCCCGGACATCTCGTGCCCGAGGGTGATCGGGGCGGTCTCCCCGGACGTGGGGTGTGGGGTGTCCGGCGTGGGACAGAAGATCGGGCCGTCCTTGTACTCGTGCAGGTCGCTGCCGCAGATCCCGCACCAGGCCACCGTGATGCCCACCTCCCCGGGACCCACCACGGGCTCGTCCACCTGCTCGATCCGGATGTCGCTGTTTCCGTAGTACCTGGCGGCGCGCATATCGGTTTCCTCCGTTGGTCCGATGTTTCCGCCACACATGGATGCGACGGATATATCCAGTTTGGCAATGGATGCTTCGGATCGGTGGTGTGCGTCGCCGCCGGGCCGGGCAGGCCCCGCGGGTCGAACCGCGCCCCCGCAAGATCGTCGACGCAGGCGTGGGTGCAGCGGACGAGGCATGGCTCTGGACGTCGGCGAGTGACGCCCGACCCGCGACCGTGCCGACACCGCCGATTCGGTTCGGTGTGGGCGCTGGTGACCGCTAGACTCGCTGCACAGGCATCGACCCGGCCATCACCGGCGAGCCTCCGGAAGAACCGGGCCCCGTCGACCGGGGCCCTCAGTAGAACCGGACGGAACCGGCCCGTCATCGCACCGGCATATGAGTGGCCGTCCCAGCAGCATCGGGACGACAAGCGGGGTGGTACCGCGGTACCCGTCCACCAGTGGCGGGTTTCGTCCCTGCAACACGACCAGACGCCGGCATGCTGGCGGTGACGTGGAGCGAGACGAGTGAGCGACAAGCACGGCCGTTACCCCCGGGCAAGCACCAGTGGAGATTCGCCCGTGGCGGCTTCTCCCGCCTTCCCGAGCATCGAGAAGGCCGTTCTGGCGTACTGGGAAGGCGACGGCACCTTCCAGGCCAGCATCGACAACCGGCCGCCGGGGGAGAACGGCGAGAACGAGTTCGTCTTCTACGACGGGCCACCCTTTGCCAACGGCCTGCCGCACTACGGCCACCTGCTCACCGGATACGTCAAGGATGTGGTGCCGCGCTACTTCACGATGCGCGGGCGCCGGGTGGAGCGCCGCTTCGGCTGGGACACCCACGGACTGCCGGCCGAGCTCGAGGCCGAGCGGCAGCTGGGCATCAAGGGTCGCGGGGAGATCCTCGAGCTGGGGATCGGCACCTTCAACGACGCCTGCCGGGCATCGGTGCTGAAGTACACCGACGAATGGCGGGCCTACGTCAACCGGCAGGCCCGGTGGGTCGACTTCGACAACGACTACAAGACGCTCAACGTCAGCTTCATGGAGTCGGTGCTGTGGGCCTTCAAGAGCCTGTTCGACAAGGGCCTGGTGTACGAGGGCTTCCGAGTGCTGCCCTACTGCTGGGTGGACGAGACCCCGCTGTCGAACCACGAACTTCGGATGGATGCCGAGGTCTATCAGCAGCGTCAGGATCCGTCGGTCACCGTCTTCGTCGAGCTCGACACCGGTGAGCGGCTCATGGTGTGGACGACCACCCCGTGGACGCTGCCCTCGAACCTGGCGGTGGCCGTCGGGCCGGACATCGGGTACGTCGCGGTGCCCCACGAGGACGGGCACACCTACTTGATCGCCGAGGCGCGGCTGGCCGCCTACGCCCGCGAACTCGGTGAGGACGCCGCCGACCGGATCACCGCCCGCTACCGGGGCAGCGACCTCATCGGGCGGGGCTACACCCCGTTGTTCGACTACCTCACCGACGTCGAGCGTTTCGGCACCGGTGCCGCCTTCCGGGTACTCGACGGTGGGGACGAGGTCACCACCACCGACGGTACCGGTGCGGTGCACATGGCCTCGGCCTACGGTGAGGTGGACCAGCAGATCTGCGAGAGCAACGGAATCCCAACGGTTCTCACCGTCGACGAGCGGGCGCGATTCACCTCCGTGGTACCCGACTTCGAAGGATTGCAGGTCTTCGAGGCCAATCCGAAGATCATCGCCTGGCTCCGCGACCACGGCCAGCTGGTGCGCTCGGCCACCTACGACCACTCCTACCCACACTGCTGGCGCTGCCGAAACCCGTTGATCTACAAGGCTGTCTCGTCGTGGTTCGTCCAGGTCACCGCCTTCCGTGACCGGATGGTCGAACTCAACCAGGAGATCTCCTGGGTGCCCGAGCACGTCAAGGACGGCCAGTTCGGCACCTGGCTGAGCAATGCGCGTGACTGGTCCATCAGCCGGAACCGATTCTGGGGCAGCCCGATTCCGGTCTGGGTGAGCGACGATCCGAACCACCCGCGGGTGGAGGCCTATGGCTCGCTCGCCGAACTGGAAGAGGCCTTCGGGCGGCTGCCGATGAATCCGACCACCGGCGAGATCGACGTGCACCGCCCGTACATCGACGAACTCACCAGGCCGAACCCCGACGACCCCACCGGTCGCTCCACGATGCGCCGAGTGCCGGACGTGCTGGACGTGTGGTTCGACTCCGGCTCGATGAGCTTCGCCCAGGTGCATTATCCGTTCGAGAACTCCGCGGAATCGGCGTCCTGGCCGTCCCCGGTGCGTGACACCGCGGCGATGCGGGCCGGCGAGACAGGTGCCTGGTTCGAGCATCACTTCCCGGGCGACTTCATCGTCGAGTACATCGGGCAGACCCGCGGCTGGTTCTACACCCTGCACATCCTGGCCACCGCGCTGTTCGACCGGCCGGCCTTCTCCTCGTGCATCTCGCACGGCATCGTCCTGGGCAACGACGGGCAGAAGATGTCCAAGTCGCTGCGCAACTACCCGGACGTCACCGAGGTCTTCGACCGCGACGGTGCGGACGCGATGCGCTGGTTCCTGATGTCCTCGCCGATCCTGCGCGGGGGAAACCTCGTGGTCACCGAGCAGGGCATCCGGGACGGAGTGCGGCAGGCCCTGCTGCCGATGTGGAACGCCTGGCACTTCTTCGCCCTGTACGCCAACGCCTGTCACGATGGCGCCGGCTACCGAGCGACCTGGTCCACCTCCTCGTCCACCCTGCTGGACCGATACCTGCTGGCCGTCACCGGCCGGCTGGTGGACGAGGTTGCCCAGGCCATGGACCGGTACGACATCGCCGGCGCCTGCGACCAGGTGCGCGGGTACGTCGACACCCTGACGAACTGGTACGTGCGCCGATCCCGGCAGCGCTTCTGGCGAGAGGACGAAGAGGCCTTCAACACCCTGTACACAGCGCTGGAGGTGCTGTGCCGGGTGGCCGCCCCGCTGGCGCCACTGGTCACCGAGGAGATCTGGCGGGGGTTGACCGGCGGGCGCAGTGTGCACCTGACCGACTACCCCGACGCCGACGACCTGCCGCGTGACGACGCGCTGGTGGCTCGGATGGGCACCGTGCGCGCGGTCTGCTCCACGGCGCTCGGCCTGCGCAAGGCCGAGGGCCTGCGGGTGCGACTGCCGCTGAACGCTCTGACGGTCGTGGTGGCCGGGGCGGCCGACCTGGCCGAGTACGCGGACCTGATCACCTCCGAGGTCAACGTGCGCGAGGTGCGGCTGCTGGACCTGGCCGACGTGGGCGAGGCGGACTTCGGCATCGAGCGCCGGCTCGTGGTCAACGCCCGGGCCGCCGGCCCGCGCCTTGGCAAGCAGGTGCAGGCGGTCATCAAGGCCGCCAAGTCGGGGGAGTGGACCCAGGCCGACGACGGCAGCGTCAGCGCGGGCGGGGTGGCGCTGGTCGAGGGCGAATATGTCGTGGAGACCGTCGTCGCCGCGGACGAGACCTCCGCCGGCTCCGGGGGCGCGCGAGTGGTCGGGGTGCTGGCCTCGGGAGGCTTCGTCGTCCTGGACACCGAGGTGACCCCGGAACTGGCCGCGGCCGGCATCGCCAACGACCTGGTCCGGGTGGTGCAGCAGGCCCGCCGCGAGGCCGGCCTGGCGATCTCGGACCGGATCCGGCTCACCGTGGTCGGGGAGCAGCCGGTGTGGGAGGCGGCCGTGCACCATCAGGACCTGCTGGTGCGCGAGACTCTCGCGGATTCGGTGGGGGCCAGCAATGACCTGGATCTGCTGACCCCCGGCGAGGGCGTCACCGAGGCAACCGTGGGCAGCGGCCTGGCCGTGCGGGTGAAGGTCGAGAAGCTGTGAGCGGCAACCAGGAGCAGGGGGCCGCGGGCGGCGACCGGCCGGCCACCGATCCGGACGCCCACGCCCTGCTGGACGCGCTGTACGCCGAATTGCTCTCTCGCACACCGGAGTCCAACATGCAGCCGCGGCTGGCGCCGGTGCAGGCGGCCTGCGATCTGCTGGGAGACCCGCAACGCGCTTATCCGGTGATCCACATCGCGGGCACGAACGGCAAGACCTCGACGGCCCGGATGGTCGAGGCCATCCTGCGCGAGCACAACCTGCGCACCGGCCGGTACACCAGCCCCCACCTGCATTCGGTGACCGAGCGGATCACGCTCAATGGCCAAGCCATCCCGGCGGCGGATCTGGTGCGCTGCTACCAGGAGATCGCGCCGCTGATCGCCATCGTGGATGCCAAGTTGGTCGATGCCGGGGAGGTCCCGCTCACCTACTTCGAACTGCTCACGGTGCTGGCCTTCGCCGCCTTCGCCGACGCCCCGGTGGATGTCGCGGTGCTCGAGGTGGGCCTGGGTGGGCAGTGGGACGCTACCAATGTCGCCGACGCGACGGTGGCGGTGATGACGCCCATCTCGCTGGACCACACCCACCTGCTGGGCGAGACGGTGGCCCAGATCGCGTTGGAGAAGTCCGGGATCTTCACCGAGGGCAGCCACGTGGTGCTCGCCGACCAGCCCGACTCGGCCGCCGAGGTGCTGCTGCGCAGGGCGATCGAGTCCGGGTCAACCGTCTCCCGGGAGGGGCTGGATTTCGGGGTGGTGCAACGCAGGCAGGCCGTCGGCGGGCAGCTGGTGAGCATTCGTGGGCTCGCGGGCGACTACGCGGAGGTCTTCCTGCCGCTGCACGGCGAGCACCAGGCGCACAATCTCGCAGTGGCGGTCGCTGCCTGTGAGGCATTCCTGGGCAACGGAACTCAGCGGATCGTTCCGGCGGTGCTGCACGAGGCCGTCGGAGAACTGACCTCGCCGGGGCGTCTGGAACTGCTCCGGCCCAACCCCTTGGTGATGGTCGACGCCGCGCACAACGTCGCCGGGGCCCAGGCGCTGGTGGCCGCCGTCGAGGACGCCTTCACCCTGCGGCACTTGGTCGGGGTGGTCGGCGTGCTCGCGGACAAGGACGCCGAGTCGATCCTCGGAGTCCTGGAGCCGATCCTGGACGAGGTGGTGATCACCCGCTCGACATCGCCGCGGGCAATCGATGTCGACGACCTGGCCGACGTGGCCCGAGAGGTCTTCGGCGAAGACCGGGTGCACGTGGAGCACCGGCTGGACGATGCGATCGTGCGGGCGATCAACCTGGCCGAGGCCGAGGGCGACATCGAGACCGGGGTGCTGATCGCCGGGTCGGTGACGGTGGCGGCCGAGGCCCGGCTGCTGCTGCGGGCACCCGCGGTGGACGCCGAACCGACCTCCCCCCAGGAGGAGGAGCCGCTGTGAGCGGACCCGATGCCGTACGGGCAGGGTCGGCCCGGCCCCTCGGGGCCTGGACTCGGCGTGCGATCCCGGTCGCGCCGTCCTGCCACGGGCGAGCCGGCGACGCCCAGGAACCGCGATGAGCTGGCTGGTGACGGCACCCGGGCGGATGACCGCGCGAATGGCCACGCTGATGCTGTGCCTGGAGGCGCTGCTGCTCTTCTTCGCCACGTTGGTGGCCTCCCGGCTCTCCGACCTGCCCGGCGCGCTCACCTGGGGTGGCGGCCTGGCACTGAGTGCGGCGTGCGTGCTGGCCTGCGGGCTGTTGCGGCGTCCGGGTGGCATGGCAGTCGGTGGAGCGCTGCAGGTCGCGATGCTGCTCACCGGCCTGGTCGTCCCGGGCATGTGGGGGATGGGCGCGGTCTTCGTGGCGCTCTGGGTCTGGCTGGCCTGGATCGGTCAGAAGATGGACGCGGCTCGCGCCGTCCCGACCTGAGCCGGCAGGGCCTGGCCGCGCACGCTGACACAGCCGGTAGCCCAAACGAGGGAATCTGTACGTCCCGCCCATTCCATCCATCGTGACTACGGCCTGTCGCCACGCCGAGAAGCGGCGACGCGCCCACACTGGCTGGCATGGTTGCCCGATTGATCCACCTCAACGGTCCGCCGGGGGTTGGCAAGTCCACGCTGGCCCGCCGGTACGCCCAGTCGCACAGCGGCACCGTGCGCCTGGACCCGGACGAGCTGCGAGAACTCGTCTCCGGGTGGGCGGCTGAGAGTGCCGAGGCCACCGACGCGGCGCGGGAGATGGCGCAAGCGGCCGCCAGGTGCTACCTGGAGCGCGGCGATGTGGTTCTGCCGCAGATGGCGCTGCGCGAGTCGGACCTCGACCGGCTCTACCGGGTGGCCGAGTCCGCAGGTGCCGAACTCTGGTCGATCCTGCTGATGGACGACCTGGACGTGCTCGTGCAACGTTGCCGGGACCGGCAGGCGGGCGGTCACCGTCCGGTGGTCACCCCGATGGAGATCCACCGCGTGCGCACCGAACTGCTCAGGCTGGCCGCGGACAAGCAACTTCCGGTGATCCACCGGGACCGGCTCTCCGGAGCCGACGATCTGGCGGCACTGCTCGATCAGGCACCCGCAGCGGCCTCGATGTCCGTCGGCCGGGTGAGTTGATCCGCCGGGGGTTCGCACCGCCCTGTCGTCGGTGGCCGTCGGTAGGGTGTGCGCCGTGACTGACATCGAACGCAGCCTGGTCCTGGTCAAGCCCGACGGCGTGCGCCGTTCGCTGTGCGGGGAGGTGCTGCGCCGGGTCGAGTCCAAGGGCTACACCCTCGTCGCGGTCGAACTGCGCACCGTGGACGCCACCCTGCTCAGCCGGCACTACGCCGAGCACGAGGGCAAGCCGTTCTTCGCGCCGCTGCTGGAGTTCATGTCCTCCGGACCGGTTCTCGCGGTGGTGATCGAGGGCCACCGCTGCATCGAGGGTTTCCGGTCGCTGGCCGGGGCCACCGACCCGACCAAGGCGTTGCCCGGCACGATCCGCGGCGATCTGGGACGCGACTGGGGCGAGAAGGTGACCGCGAACATCGTCCACGGCTCGGACTCACCCGAATCCGCCTCCCGCGAGATCGGCATCTGGTTCCCCAGCCTGTGACCATCGCGACCGGCTCCGGCGGGTCCGTGCTGCTGCGCGGCCTCGACCACGTCCTCACCTGCGACGAGGACGACACCGTGCGGCACGGAGTGGACGTGCTGGTGGTCGACGGGGTGATCACAGAGATCGGCCCCAGCCTGCAGGCCCCACCGGGGGTCGTCACCCGGGACGGCTCGGGTCGGCTGCTGCTGCCGGGGCTGATCAACTTGCACACGCACACCCCGATGACCCTGCTGCGTGGCATCGCTGAGGGCGTCAACCTTGCCGGCTTCCTGGAAAAGGTGTGGGCGGCCGAGGCCCGGCTGATGAACCCCGAGACCGTGGAGACCGGAGCCCGGCTGGCCGGGTGGGAGTCCTTGGCGGCCGGGGTCACCACCACCCTCGACATGTATCTGTTTCCCGGGGCCGCCCACCGGGGTGCCGCCGCCACCGGGCTGCGTCACATCGCCGGCCCGGTCTTCTTCGACGGTCCCGGGCCGGACGGGCTGACCTGGCCACAGCGCCTGACCGAGGCCGCCGGCTGGCGGGCCGAACTGGCCGAGGTCGGTGGCCCGTACGTGCCCTTCACGCTCATGCCGCACGGCACGTACACCAACTCACCCGAACACCTCAGTGAGCTGGCGGCCCTGGCCGCCGACACCGCTGCAGACCTCATCACCGTGCACGCCAGCGAGACCACAGCCGAGAACGTCGACGTGCTCACCCGTTTCGGAGCCACCCCGGTCGGCCTCCTGGCCGCTGCCGGCCTGCTGCAGACCCGCACCGTGCTCGGTCACGGGGTCCACCTGGACGAACACGACCTCAACACCGTGCTCGCGCACGACACCGCCATCGCCCACTGCCCGGGTTCCAACCTCAAGCTCGCCTCCGGTGCACTGAACTGGGAAGAACTGCGGGCTCGGGGGGTCCGGCTCGGCCTGGGGACAGACGGCTGCTCGTCCTCCAACGACCTGGACCTGTGGCAGGTGATGCGCCAGGCCGCGCTGCTGGCCCGGCTCACCGCCGCGGACCCGACCGCCGGCCAGGCCACCGCCGTGTTGCGCGCGGCCACCATCGAGGGCGCGCGAGCCCTCGGCCTGGCAGACCTGATCGGCAGCGTCGAGGTAGGCAAGCGTGCCGACCTGACCCTGCTCGACCTGAACGCACCCCACCTGGTGCCCATCCACGACCTGCCAGCGCTGCTCGTCTTCGCTGCCGGACGATCCGACGTCGTGGACGTCCTCGTCGACGGGCACCTCGTCCTGGCGGACCGCCGCAGCACCCGCCTGGACGAGGCGGAGCTGCTCGCCGAGGTGCGCGCCCTGGGCGCCCAGACCTGAGTTCGCCCGCGATGACTCTTCACGAAGCCGTCCGGTGGCCACCTTCGCACACCCCCGCGGCCGACGTGATCGCGGCGCTCGGCCTGGAACCCCTTCCCGTCGAAGGGGGCCACTGGCGCCCCCAGGGCCGCAGCGAGGCCCTGAGCAGCATCCTCTTCCTGCTCACCTCGGATCCAGCGGGATTCTCCGCACTGCATCGTCTTTCGTGCACCGAGGGATGGCAATGGCTGGCCGGCGCGGCCGCCGAGCTCACCCTCCTGGACGATCACGGAGTGCGCCGCCACCGGCTCACCGCGCAGCGCACACTGGTGGTGCCTGCGACGACCTGGCAGGGCGCCACCACGCTCGGCGCCTGGACGCTGGTCAGTTGCTGGTGCGCCCCCGGGTACACCGACGAGGCCTGCACCTTCGCCGAACGCGACGAACTCACCGGTGCCTTCCCCGAAGCGGCCGACACGATCGCCGCGCTGACGCGTTGAGGCAGCGGCGCGGACTGCTCAGAGGCCGCCAAACCAGCCCGGAAACGCAAGCGGCACATGCCGGACCGATAGGCGGCAACCGCCGATTGATCGTCACATGCTGGCAACGATTGCCTCAAGACTCTCCTGGGCGGTCAGCGGCAACTGAGACGCTGCGCTAGCCTCACCGCACATTGCCGGGCCGCCCGGCAAGCGCACCCGAGATCGGCGGAGGAGCCACCCATGACTCGCATCACCACTCGCAAGCAAGCTGGTCTGGTCGCCCTGGCCGCCGGAACTCTCGTCCTGTCCGCCTGTGGCGGCAGCACCGGAAGCAGCGACTCCGGCGACAGCAGCGCATCCGGTGGATGCGCCAGCGAGGAGATCTTCTGCGTCGGTCTGGTGACCGACCTGGGCAAGGTGGATGACAAGTCCTTCAACCAGTCCGCCCACGACGGGGTCGAGGCCGCCATCGCCCAACTCGGCGGAGAGTCCAAGGTCGTCGAGACCACCGACACCAAGGACTACGCCAACAACATCAAGCAGTTCACCGACAACGACTACGACGTCGTCGTCACCGTCGGCTTCCTCATGCAGGAGGCCACCGTCACCGCCGCCCAGGAGTCCCCGGACACCCACTTCATCGGCGTCGACCAGGCCCAGTCCGAGGAACTGCCCAACCTCACCGGGCTGATCTTCCCCGAGGACCAGGCCGGGTACGCGGCCGGCTACCTCGCCGCGCTGCTGAGCCAGTCCAACAAGATCGGCATGGTGCTGGGCCAGGAGATCCCCCCGGTGCAGAAGTTCGCGATGGGCTACCAGGCCGGTGCGGCAGCCGCCAAGCCTGACGTCTCGGTCACCTCGGTGTACCACCCGGCCGGCGACAACGCCTTCACCGACCCGGCGTGGGGCGCGGCCGAGGCCCAGAAGCAGCTCGACCAGGGTGTGGACGTGCTCTTCGGCGCTGGCGGCAAGACCGGCAATGGCGCTCTCGGTCAGGTGGCCAAGGCCCCGGCCGCCGGTGAGAGCGTGTACTGCATCGGGGTGGACACCGACCAGTGGGAGACCGTGACCGATGCCCGCAAGTGCCTGGTCACCTCCGCGATGAAGAACATCTCCGTCGGTGTCACCGAGATCCTCACCCAGGTGCACGACGGCACCGCCACCGGCGGCAACTTCGTCGGCACCACCGGCCTGGCCCCGTACCACGACTTCGACTCCACGATCCCCGCGGACGTCAAGGCCAAGGTGCAGGATGTCGTCACCGGGCTCGAGGACGGGTCCATTCAGACCGGTGTGACGCTCTGAGCCCCAGCGGATCCCGGATCCCCTGAGTTCACCGCTGACCTTGCTCCCATCGTCGAGCACCCTGGCTGACCCCCGCCGGCCTCACCAGCCGCAGGGGTGGCCGGGCGTCGGCAGGCGGGTGTGACAGCGACGAGGCGGGTCGCCCTGCGAGGGTGGCCCGCTTCGACGTCGGCCCGCGCCGTTGGACGCCCACCCGCGCACCAGGCGCCCCCGCACCGGTCCCGATCCTCATCCCTGTCTGCCCGGATCGCGCATCAGGAGGCCGCGTGACCAGTACCGACATCGCCCCCCCACCGGCGGTCCCGCCGCCGCCGGATCTGCCCGCCAACAGACGCACCCTGTGGGACTGGATCGTGCACTTCCAGGGCGTCGTGGTGCCCCTGGTAGCGCTGGCCGTGGCTTTCGGGGTGGGAGCGATCCTGATCCGGCTCCAAGGCGTCAACCCCACCTACGCCTACACCTCGCTGTTCACCGCCGCACTGGGCAGCCCGGAGGGACTGTTGCGCACCCTGCAGAAGGCGACACCGCTGGTGCTGGCCGGGCTGGCGGTGGCGGTGGCGTTGCGCGCCGGGCTCTTCAATATCGGCGCCCAAGGCCAGTTGTTGATGGGCTCGGTCGCCGCGGCCTGGGCCGGATACGCCTTCGCCGGGCTGCCGGCAGTTGCGCTCATCCCGTTGTGCGTGGCGCTGGGCGTACTGGCCGGCGCCGCCTGGGCGGCCATCGCAGGCCTGCTCAAGGCGACCCGCGGCGTCCACGAGGTGATCTCGACGATCATGCTCAACTCGATCGCGGCCGGAATCATCGACTACCTGGTCTCCGGCCCGCTGAAGGAGCAGGGGCAGGCCATCCCACGCACGCCACGGATCGGCGAGAACGCCATGCTGGGCGACATCGGCTTCGTCCCTGTCGGTTTCATCGTCGCCCTGGTGCTGGCGGCGGTGGTGGCCTGGGTGCTCAAACGCACCACGCTGGGCTTCCGGTTCGACACGGTGGGGGCCAACCGGTTCGCCGCCGAGTATGCGGGGATGCGGATCCCGGTCATCATCACCGTCGCGATGGTGTTCTCCGGAGCGCTGGCCGGGCTGGGCGGGGTGGTGGAGACGCTCGGCGTCTCGCATCGGTTCGAGGCCGGTCTGTCGGCGGGCCTGGGCTTCGACGGCATCACCATCGCACTGCTGGCCCGGGCCAATCCGATCGCCACCATCCCGGCCGCTCTGCTGGTGGGGACGCTGCGTTCGGGGGCACCCACCCTGCAGTTCGATACCGGCATCCAACCCGAGGTGGTCGACATGCTGCTGGCCGTGACTCTGCTGCTGGTGTCCATCCCGGTGCTGGCCAAGCTGTTGTTCCGGCGCCGCGCCGAGGGCGGGGTGTCGGTGACCAGCGGATGGGGGTCCTGAGATGGGACGGTACGGCTTCCCGATCGCCGTGGTGGCCTGCGTGGTCGCGCTGTACGGGTACTGGTTCATCAATCCCAATGTGGCCACGTCCATGCTGTCTTTCGCCTGGACCTACGCGATCCCGCTCGTCCTGGCCGCGATGGTCGGGGTGATCGGCGAACGCTCGGGCGTGGTGAACATCGGCATCGAGGGCCAGATGCTCACCTCCGCCTTCGCGGCCTTCTTCGGCGCGGCCATCTCCGGCTCGCTGGTCGTCGGGGTGATCGCCGGGCTGGGCACCGGCCTGGCGATGGGCATGTTCCTGGCCTGGACGACGGTGCGCTGGCAGATGGACCAGATCATCGCCGGGGTGGTGCTCAACATCGTCGCGGCAGGAATCACCTCGTTCTACTACCGGCAGGGCGCCACCCTGCCCAGGGCGATGCCGACCTTCGAGGTTCCGGTGCTCTCTCAGATTCCGCTGATCGGGCCGGTCTTCTTCCACCGGGGCTTCTTCGCCCTCGCCACCCTGGTGGTGGTGGCCGTGGTGCACTACGCCCTCTTCTACAGCCGGTGGGGGCTGCGCACTCGCTCGATCGGCGAGCATCCGCAGGCGGCGGACACCGCCGGCATCAACGTCATCGCGATGCGGCTGATCAACGTCAGCCTGGCGGGCATCCTGGCCGGCGCGGCCGGGGCGTACCTGTCCATGGAGGCGACCTCCAGCTTCGAGCGTGGATTCACCGCCGGACGCGGCTTCCTGGCGCTGGCGATCATGATCTTCGGGGCCTGGTATCCGGCTCGGGCCTTCGCCGCCGCGCTCTTCTTCGGCTTCGCCACCGCATTGGCTTCCCAACTGCAGGCCAGCAATGTCGTGGCCATTCCACAGCAGTTCGTCAACCTGCTGCCCTATGTGCTCACCCTGGTCATCCTGGCGGTCTTCGCCGGCCGGGTCCGCCCACCGGCCGCGGTGGGCCAACCATTCACGAAGGGCAGTGACTGATGGGCGAGGTGTCCAAGGGCGCCGCCGCGGCCGGGGCCTCGGCCTCGAAGTCCCCGGCCGGGGCCGACGCGGGAGCGGCCGAGCGTCTGCTGCAACTCACCGGGGTGACCAAGTCGTTCGGGCCGGTGCGGGCCAACCGCGACATCACCCTGCACGTCGATCGGGGGGAGATCGTCGCCCTGCTCGGTGAGAACGGCGCCGGCAAGTCGACCCTCGTCAAGCAGATCTTCGGCCTCATCTCACCCGACTCCGGCAGCATCGTGGTCAAGGGGGACGAGCGCGCGATTCGCGACCCGAAGGACGCCATCCGCCGGGGAATCGGCATGGTGCATCAGCACTTCCAGCTGGTGCCGGTGATGACGGTGGCCGAGAACATCATTCTCGGCAACGAGCCGGGCTCGCCCCTGCGGGTGGACCGAGCCTCAGCCCGGACGATGGTGCGCGAGTTGTCTGATCGGTACGGCCTGGGCGTCGATCCCGACACCGCCGTGGAGGATCTGGCCGTCGGGACCCAGCAGCGCGTGGAGATCCTCAAGGCGCTCTCTCGCCGGGTCGATCTGCTCATCCTGGACGAGCCGACCGCGGTGCTCACGCCGCAGGAGACCGACGAACTGCTGCGGGTGATGAGAGAGCTCGCCGCCGGCGGCACGTCCATCGTCTTCATCACCCACAAGTTGCGTGAAGTGCTCGCCGTGGCCGACCGGGTGTACGCCCTGCGGCACGGTGAGGTGGTCGGCGAGGTGCGGGCCGCCGACACCGACGAGGCCGAGCTGGCTCGGCTGATGGTGGGACGCAGCGTGGTCCTTCGGGTGGACAAGCCGCCCGCATCTCCCGGGCCGGTGGTGCTCCGGGTCGAAGATCTCGCGGTCAGGGACGACCGGCGGCTCCCAGCCGTGCGAGGCCTGACCCTGAGCGTGCGGGCCGGTGAGATCGTCGGGCTGGCCGGGGTCGAGGGCAATGGGCAGCGGGAGTTGGTGGAGGCCATCGCCGGTATGCGATCCGTGGACGGCGGTTCCATCCACCTGGACGCCGTCGGCTCGGCCCCGGTGAACCTGACCCGCGCGCCGGCGCGCAAGGTGCGCTCACGTGGGGTTTCGCACATCCCGGAGGATCGGGAGAAGCACGGGCTCGTCGGCACGTACAGCATCGCGGACAACCTGGTGCTCAACTGTGTCGACGAGGCACCCTTCGCGCGGTCCGGGATCCGGCGGCGCGACGCCATCGCCTCCCACGCGGGCCGGTTGGTGGACGAATACGACATCCGCGCGGCCGGCATCGAGTCCACCGCCTCGAGCCTGTCCGGGGGCAACAAGCAGAAGGTCGTGGTGGCGCGAGAACTGGACGCCAAGCCCCGGCTGCTGCTGGCCGCCCAACCCACCCGCGGGGTGGACGTCGGCTCCATCGAGTTCATCCACCGGCAGATCGTGGCGGCCCGGGACGACGGGATGGCCGTGCTGCTGGTCTCGGCCGAGCTCGATGAGGTGCTGGCCCTGGCCGACCGGGTGGCGGTGATCCACGACGGCCAGGTGGTCGCCGAGATGCCCGCGGAGGCGGCCGACCGTCAGGAGATCGGTCGGTTGATGGCTGGTGGGCACGGCTGACTTCTTCAGACTCATGGCCCCCCGTCGTGACGTTCTGTCACCAGGTGCAGCAGACAGTGCCCGATCGGGCGATGGCGCTGACGGCTGGGCATCCATCACCATGTGTGGGGTTCATCTGACGACTCGGGGTCGAAGGAGGCGTCATGAGGTTGGCCGGCGAGGTCTACGAGGCCGAGATCGTTCCGCGTGAGCATCACTCCGGGCACTCCCGCTCCTGGCCGGTCTGGCTGTCTCGGTGGACTGGTGGCCGCTCAGACGAGCCGGCGGTCGCGCCCGTCGGAGTCGTCGCGGACATCGTCGTCATCGACCTGCGCAATGGCGCCGAGCGGGTCGAGATCTCCGTCACCGGTGCGCAGATCGCCTCGACGCTGGCGCTGGTGCATCGCGACCTGGATTCGTTGTCCGTGGAATCCTTCGACGAGGCCTGGGGCGTCATCTGACCTCTCGCTGGCCGGGCTCTCCCGGAGTGGCCTCATCCGCAGGCCCCGACCGGTATGGTCGGCTGGCGTGAGCCTCACGAGCGTCGCGGTCTTCGCCGGGGCGGCCAGTGGTTTCGACCCCGCGCTTGGCGAGGTCGCCTACCGGACCGGTCGCACGCTGGCCGAGCGCGGCGTCCGGCTGGTGTACGGAGCCGGCGGCAGCGGACTGATGGGCGCGGTGTCCCAGGGTGCTTTGGACGCCGGTGGCGAGGTGATCGGCGTCATTCCGCGGCTGATGGTCGAGCGGGAGTGGGGCCGGCGCGACTTGCATGAACTCCGGATCTGCGAATCCATGCATGAACGCAAGGCGATCATGGCTGACCTCGCGGACGCCTTCCTCGCGCTCCCGGGTGGTTTGGGCACCCTGGAGGAGATCTTCGAGGTGTGGACATGGCGTCAGCTCGGGTTTCACGCCAAGCCGGTCGGATTCCTCGACGTCTCGCTGGGCCCGTCCGGATTCTGGCGTCCCCTGCTGGACACGCTCGACCTCATCGGAGACATCGGCTTGATCCGGCCGGAGGATCTGGCGGCGGTCGTGGTGGAGCCGGGCGTGGACGAGGTACTGGACGCCCTGGAGCGCGCGCTTCCTCCGAAACGACATCTGCTCGCCCCGGGGACCTAGGGGGCTGCTCTTCGTCGCCCGGGTGACGTCCGGCGCGTGTCGGCGGGCACTGCGCTGCGGCCGGATGCCGCCGGTCACGCTCCGAGCCGGGTCGCCGACCCTGGCCGAGCGCGTACCCTGGACGGGCGCCACCTCCGTCCCGAAAGGTCCTCATGCCCGACCGCATTCTCGGCGAGTCCCGGTTCGACGATCTCGAACCGCTGCTGACCCAGGTCGCCAAACCGATCCAGTACGTGGGCGGCGAACTCAACGCCACGGTCAAGGACTGGGAGTGTGCCGGCCCGGCCACGGTGCGGTGGGCGCTGCTGTACCCCGACGCCTATGAGGTGGGGGTACCCAACCAGGGCGTGATGATCCTGTACGAGGTGCTCAACGAGCGCGAGGATGCCCTGGCCGAGCGGGCCTACGCCGTGTGGCCGGATCTGGAGGCGCTGCTGCGTGAGCATCAGGTGCCTCAGCTCACCGTCGATGCGCACCGTCCGATCGTCGACTTCGACGTGCTCGGGGTCAGCCTGTCCACCGAACTCGGCTACACGAACCTGCTCACCACGCTCGACCTGGCCGGCATCCCGGTGCGGGCGACCGATCGCGACGACACGCACCCGATCGTCCTGGTCGGCGGCCACGCCGCCTTCAACCCCGAGCCGATCGCCGATTTCATCGACGCGGCCGTGGTCGGGGACGGCGAGCAGGCGGTGCTCGCAGTCACGGACCTGATCCGCGAGCACAAGCAGGAGGGGTCACCGGGTGGGCGCACCGAGCTCCTGCACCGGCTGGCTCGCGGCGGCGGGGTGTACGTGCCCGCCTTCTACGACGTCGACTACCTGCCGGACGGACGGATCCGGGCGGTGGCTCCCAACCGCCCGGGAGTGCCGTGGCGGGTGAGCAAGCACACCGTGATGGACCTGGACGAGTGGCCCTACCCCAAGCAACCGCTCGTCCCGCTGGCCGAATCTGTGCACGAGCGGATGAGTGTGGAGATCTTCCGGGGCTGCACCCGCGGCTGCCGGTTCTGCCAGGCCGGCATGATCACCCGGCCGGTGCGCGAGCGGTCGCTGCAAGGAATCGGTTCGATGGTCGAGAAGGGCCTGGCCGCACCCGGTTTCGAAGAAGTCGGGCTGCTCAGCCTGTCGAGTGCGGATCATTCCGAGATCGCCCAGGTGACCAAGCAATTGGCCGACAGGTACGAAGAGTCCAAGGTGGGGTTGTCGCTGCCGTCCACCCGGGTGGATGCCTTCAACATCGATCTGGCCAACGAACTGTCCCGAAACGGGCGCCGGTCCGGGCTCACCTTCGCACCCGAAGGGGGATCCGAACGCATCCGCAAGGTG
The DNA here is from genome assembly GCA_047974565.1 of Actinomycetales bacterium. Taxonomy (GTDB): domain Bacteria; phylum Actinomycetota; class Actinomycetes; order Actinomycetales; family CAWJMD01; genus JBDIAG01. Next base: position 21,271 of record JBKECN010000019.1, on the reverse strand, counting down.
ATCAACAAGATGGTCACCGAGGACGACCTGATCACCACGGTGGCCACGGCCTACGGCAACGGCTGGCGTCAGGTGAAGCTCTACTTCATGTGTGGGCTGCCCACCGAGACCGATGAGGACGTGGTGCAGATCGCCTCGCTGGCGTCCCGGGTGATCGCCACCGGCCGTCAGGTGAGTGGACGAAAGGACATCCGCTGCACGGTGAGCATCGGTGGCTTCGTGCCCAAGCCGCACACCCCGTTCCAATGGGCGGCCCAACTCGACCACGAGACCACCGACGCCCGGCTCGCCAAACTCAAGGACGCCATCCGGGCGGACCGCCAGTACGGGCGGGCGATCGGAATGCGCTACCACGACGGCAAGCCCGGGATCGTGGAAGGCCTGCTCTCGCGAGGTGACCGACGGGTCGGGCGCGTCATCGAGGCCGTGTGGCGCGACGGCGGCCGTTTCGACGGCTGGAGCGAGCACTTCTCCTTCGATCGCTGGATGCGATGCGCGGAGTCCGCCCTGGCCCCGTTCGGAGTGGACGTCGACTGGTTCACCACCCGCGAGCGTGCCTTCTCCGAGGTCCTGCCCTGGGATCACCTTGACTCCGGGCTGGACAAGGACTGGCTGTGGGAGGACTGGCAGGACGCCATCGCCGAGGTCGAGGTGGACGACTGCCGGTGGACCCCGTGCTTCGACTGTGGGGTGTGTCCGCAACTCGACACCAACATCCAGATCGGTCCGACCGGGCGGACGCTGCTGCCGTTGACCGTGGCCCCCAAGACGTGGGCACCCACCGCCGCCGACGCCTGACGCCTAGCTCGGGCGGGCCCCAGGTGCCTGCGTCGGCAGTGGGACGGCCCCGGAAACACACGAGCCCCCGGCTGACCGGGGGGGAGGGGCAGCCGGGGGCGTTCGTGGGGCCCCTTGGTGTGGGGCACTATCCAGTAGTATCACGCGAAACGCGCGATTACACGAGGATCGCTCGCCACATCTTGCACTATTCCTAACCGTTACACAAGCGTGCCCTCTGATCGGGAACTTGGGGCGGCTGAACAGGATAAACGGGAAGTATCGGGCACGGTGACAATGCTGACCACGACGGGTGCTCGAACCCCGGGTGCCAGATGGGCCCACAGGTCACTGTCGCGGATCGCTGGCCAGCAGGGCGGCGCCAACGATGCCGGCACGATTCATCAACTCGGCCGGGACCATCTCAGTGCGGATCTTCACGTGCGGCATCCACTTGTGCGCCTTCTTGCTCACACCGCCACCTACGACGATCAGGTCCGGCCACAAGAGGTTCTCCACGTGCCCGAAGTAGTGGGTGAGGCGCTTGGCCCAGTGCTTCCAGCTGAGGTCCTCACGCTCGCGGGCGGATTCGGCGGCCTTGCTTTCGGCGTCGTGCCCGTGCAGTTCAACGTGGCCCAACTCGGTATTGGGCACCAGGTGCCCGTTGTGAATGATGGCGGTGCCGATCCCGGTGCCGAGGGTGGCCACGAAGATCATTCCGGACCGGTCCTTGGCGGCGCCGAATCGGGTCTCGGCGAATCCGGCGGCGTCGGCATCGTTGACCAGCATCGGCCGTCGTCCGGTCACCTCGTGGAACAGCGAGTGCGCATCGGTGCCGATCCAGGAGTCGTCGACGTTGGCCGCCGTGCGTACCACTCCGTTCTGCACCACCGCGGGGAAGGTGCACCCGAAACTGTCCTGCCAGTCGAAGTGGTCGAGGATCTCGCGAACCACCTTCGCGACCGCCTCGGGGGTAGACGGGTCCGGCGTCGGGATCCGCAACCGCTCGTCGGCGAACTCTCCGGTCTCCAGATCAACTGGAGCGCCCTTGATGCCCGATCCGCCGATGTCAATGCCCAGTCCGCGTGCCATGTCAGTATCCAACCGCACCCTCACCGGCGTGATCCACATCTCGACGCGATTATCCGGAAATATCGTCATTGTTGGGATTAATTCACGCGCTGACTGAGTGGCGCCGGCCGGCGCTCATCCTCGGGCGGACCCGCTATCCCGCTCGCGTCGCGGAGTGACCCCGGCACCGCGCGACGGACGACAACGACCCCACCCATGACAATGGCGCGATGAGCACAATGGCGCGATGAGCCCTTCGATCGCAGGCCTGCCGGCCGACCTGGTGGACGGCCTCGGCGTATGTGCGACAAGCCCGGTGCACGGCGGTGATATCGCCACCGCGCTACGCCTGGAGACTGCCGACGGACCGCTCTTCCTCAAATGGCTCGCCAACCCCAGCCCAGGCCTGTTCGAGCGCGAGGCGTCGGGACTGCGGGTGCTGGCGGCACATCGACCGCAGAACCTGCGGGTACCCCGTGTGGTGCGCGAGCACCGGCAGGGCCTCGTGCTCGAGTGGATCCCGCAGGGCCCGCGTTCGGACGCCACCGAGGCTGAACTGGGTCGTGGCCTGGCCGGTTTGCATCGCGCCAGCAACGAGACCTTCGGTGCCGTGGATTCCTCGCTCGCCGGCTACCTCGGATCGGCACCGGTCGATCTGACCCCCACCACGACCTGGTCGGAGTTCTTCGTGCACCGCCGGGTACTGCCCTTGGTCGCGCGCGCGGTCGAGATGGGGCGCATCAACCCCGACGCGCTGGCACTGGCCGAGCGGCTGGCCGTCCGAGCGGACGAACTGTGCGGCCCGCCCGAGCGCCCGGCTCTGCTGCACGGCGACCTGTGGGCGGGGAATCGCCTGGTCGACTCCGGGGGAGTGAACTGGCTGATCGACCCGGCCTGCCATTGGGGACATCGAGAGTATGACCTGGCGATGATGCATTTGTTCGGTGGCTTCGGGCCCGAGTGCTTTGCCGCCTACGACGAGGCCTTTGCGCTGGCGCCCGGGTGGCAGGAACGTGTCGACTGGTACCAGGTTCCGCCTCTGCTCGTCCACGCGATCCTGTTCGGAGGCGGTTACGGGGCCTCGGCCATGCGGGCACTGGCCCGGTACCGGTGACCGGGGCGCGTCCGGTGAGTCAGGCGTGCCGCACTCAGGCGTGCTGAGAGGGTTGGCGCAGTACGCGGAGGTGGAACGAGCCGGCCCGCGGCAGGGCCCCGTCAGTCGAGGACGCCGCCGGATGCCCGCCGGAGCGCTGCGGCCGGGCGGGATCGTGGCCGTGGCCGTGGCCGTGGCCGTGGCACGAGCCGGGCCCGGGCGCGACTATCCTCAGCGGGTGCCGCCCCGCCCCGATGGTCCGCCGCCGCCACCCACCGTCCAGCGACTGCGCCTGCGCTACGCCAAGCGTGGCCGGTTGCGATTCTCCAGCCACCGGGACTTCCAGCGGGCCTTGGAGCGCGCCCTGCGACGCTGCGAGGTGCCGATGGCCTACTCCGCCGGTTTCACCCCGCACCCGAAGATCTCCTACGCAGGGGCGGCTCCCACGGGAGCCGCGAGTGAGGCCGAGTACGTCGAGATTGGCCTCGTGCAGCCCTGCGATCCCGAGCAGGTGCGAGCCTGGCTGGACGCCGCGCTGCCGACCGGCCTCGACATCGTCGACGCGGTGGTTTCTCCCGGCGGCGCGTTGGCGGACCTGCTGCAGGCGAGTGTGTGGCGGATCGAGCTGACCGGAGTGACCGCGGCGGAACTCAGCGAGGCCGTGGAGGGGTTCCTCGCCCTGCCGCAGGCGCCCATCACCAAACGCACCAAGTCCGGCCCGCGGGAGGTGGATGCCCGTGCCGCGGTGCTCGCCGCCGAGGTTGGCGAACTCGCGACAGGGACTGGTTCCGCTCAGGCCACCCCTGGGGCCGACATGGTGGCCAAGCCGGTTGCGGTGCCAGACACGGCGAGCTTTTCACCGGAAAGCACGGGAGGGGGCGAGCGGTGTGCGATACTGCACCTGGTCGTACGGCACACCACACCGTCCGTGCGGCCCGACGACATTGTGACGGCGATGCGTTCGACGGTTGGCCTCGCGCCTGCGGCACCACCTCTGGTGACGCGGTTGGCGCAGGGACCGTTGGATGAGCGAGATTGCAGCGTGGCAGACCCGCTGCGAGCCGACCATGACGCCGTTGTGGGCCTGGGACGACGCGAGCTCGACAGCGACGCGCAGTCTTCAGGCTGAGGCCGACTTCCGTCGCGGCAAAGTGCCGTAGACGCTGACCCGACCAGCTTCGCGACAGGTGTGGGCGAATCCTGGTCGACGGGAGTTCCCGTGAATGACGTTGACCGCGCCACTTCAACCGTTGACGACGAGTCGTCCGCCGACCCCGCGTCGACGGACCAGTCCAGTCGGGCAGGCGAGCTGGACTCCACCGCCGACGACCTAACCTCGGCCGTGGACGCCACCACCGTGGCGTCGCCCGGTGAGGCTGCGCCGACGTCCGGCACGTCGGAGCCGCCGGAGGGCGAGACCTCCGCAGGCTCAGCCGACCAATCGGACGAGGCGGCCGAAGCCGCAGGCCAAGATCCCACCCTCGGCGAGGCCGTCCTCGCCTGGCTCGATACCGCTGAGGCCACCCAGGCGGCCGATCCGCCGCGCACGGATGCCGCCAGTGCCGATCCGCCGGTCACCCGGCGCCGGCGCGCGAAGAAGGTGGCGGCCGCTCGCCTGGCCACCTTCGACGCCACGGTCGAGCCCGACACCAGCACGCCGGATGGGCAGCTTCCCCGGCGGCGCCGGGCCAAGCGAGCAGCGTCCGCGCCCCAGGGCACTCCGCCCCCGGCCGAGACTCCCGCCGCCGGCGAGATCCCAGCCGTTGAGGACATCGCCGCCGGCGCCCCCGCCACCGACGCCCCCGCGCCCTCGCCGGAGGCCGACTCGACGCAGGCCGCGGCGGAAGGCGACCTCACCCCGGCGAGTGACGCGGAGAACGCAGCGTCCGCGGGTGAGCAGCACCCGGAACAGGCCGACGACCAGGCATCTGCGCCAGGGGACGGCGATTCGCCCTCCAGCGCCGAGGCCGACGGCGTCGAGCAGGACGGCTCCACAGGTCAGGACGCCTCGTCTCTGAGGTCGCCGGCGCCCGCTGACGCGCAGTCCACCACCTCAGGCCGCGAGTCGGTTGGGGGCGACCCCGCCGAGACGGGCGACGCCGCCGAGACGGGCGACGCCTCGCAGCCAGACCCCGCCGGGTCCGCAACAGACTCAGACCAGCCGCAAGCAGACTCAGACCGGCCGCAGGCAGACTCAGACCGGCCGCAAGCAGAATCAGCCGAGGATGCTGCCCCGGCTCAGGCATCCACCACGCATCCCGACGAGGTGGGCAAGGCCCCCTCTGAGGTCTCGGCGGACGAGGCGGCCGAGCCCGCCCCCGACGATGCCGACGAGGACACCGCGCCGGTGCCCAGCGGTCTGGCGGTGCTCTTCCAGCCGCCCACCCCGCGGCGCCGACGCGCGGCGAGCCGACCGGCCGGCCCCCCGCAGCCCTCGGTTTTCCTTGCCCCCGAGCCGGGCACCCAGGGTGCCACGGAGTCGGCCCCGCACACCGAGGCCGAGCAGGAGGAGGCTCCGCGTCGGAATCGCACCACCCGGCGTCGCCGCCGTGCGGACGACACCGAGCCGACCGACTCCGCCCAGTCGACGGTGCGCCAGGGCGCCGGCAGCAGGGACGAACCTGCCGTCGCGGACACCGATTCGGGGGCGGCTCACCCTGCCGATGGCGAGGCACCCGGCGACGGGGTCTCTTCGACCGCAGACGCGGCGCCCCAGGACGCCGGCGAGCAGAACGCGGACGAGCAGAACCTGGACGCGGAGTCCTCCCCGGCAGGTGAGGACCGCGCCGACGACGACGAAGCCGGCCCCCGTCGCCGGCGCCGCCGGGGCGGTCGGGGACGTCGTCGCCGCTCCGACGAGCAGACTGATTCCGGCTCGGGTCAGCAGTCCTCGGACGACACCGATGATTCCGGACCCGCCGAGGCGAAGGCATCTGGCGAGCGCGCCGCGGCCGGCAAGGCCCGTGAGGGCGGCTCCGGGGACGACTCGCCGGCCGGTAAGGACGGATCGACCAAGCGGTCTGACGGCGAGGCCGCACCGGCGAAGGACTCCGACGACGAGCCCGAGGGCGGAGGCAGCCGTCGGCGTCGCCGTCGCCGCCGCCGTTCGGACGACGGGGACGACGCGGCGCCGGCCAAGTCGCGACGCAGCGACGAGGTCACCGGCGTCAAGGGCTCGACGCGGCTGGAAGCCAAGCGCCAGCGTCGTCGGGAGGGTCGCGAATCCGGGCGTCGGCGCCCGATCATCACCGAGGCGGAGTTCCTGGCCCGCCGCGAGTCGGTGCAGCGCACCATGCTGGTGCGCGAGCGCGACGGCCGCACCCAGACCGTGGTCCTGGAGGACGACGTCCTCGTCGAGCACTATGTGGCGCGAAAGTCGGCCACATCGATGATCGGCAACATCTACCTCGGCCGAGTGCAGAACGTGCTGCCCTCGATGGAGGCGGCCTTCGTCGACATCGGCCGGGGCCGCAACGCGGTGCTGTATGCCGGTGAGGTCAACTGGGACGCGGCCGGATTGCAGGGCGGTGCCCAGCGCCGGATCGAGTTGGCGCTCAAGGCCGGCGACTCGGTGCTCGTGCAGGTCAGCAAGGACCCGATCGGGCACAAGGGCGCGCGCCTGACCAGCCAGATCTCGCTGCCCGGGCGCTACCTCGTCTACGTCCCCGGATCGTCGCTGACCGGGATCAGCCGCAAGCTGCCCGACACCGAACGGAACCGGCTGAAGAAGATCCTGCGGGCCGTGGTGCCCGAGGATGCCGGGGTCATCGTCCGGACGGCGGCCGAGGGTGCCAGCGAGGACGAGCTCAAGCGTGACGTGGAGCGGCTGCAGCGGCTGTGGGAGGACGTGGAGAAGAAGTCCCGCTCCGCCAGCCCGGCGAGTCTGCTGCACGGCGAGCCCGACTTGATGGTCAAGGTCGTGCGCGACGTCTTCAACGAGGACTTCTCCTCGTTGGTCGTCTCCGGTGATCAGGCCTGGTCGACGATCAAGAAGTATGTCGACCAGGTGGCGCCCGACCTCAGCGAGCGGACCACGCAGTGGGACGAGGACAGCGACATCTTCGACGCCCACCGGGTGAATGAGCAGCTCGCCAAGGGGCTCGAGCGCAAGGTGTGGCTGCCCTCGGGTGGGTCCCTGGTGATCGATCGCACCGAGGCGATGACCGTCGTCGACGTCAACACCGGCCGCTTCGTCGGCTCGGGAGGCAACCTGGAGGAGACGGTCACCCGGAACAACCTCGAGGCCGCCGAGGAGATCGTCCGCCAGCTGAGGTTGCGCGACATCGGCGGGATCATCGTCGTGGACTTCATCGACATGGTGCTCGAGTCCAACCGGGACCTGGTGCTGCGCCGCCTGGTGGAGTGCCTGGGGCGCGACCGCACCAAGCACCAGGTGGCCGAGGTGACCTCGCTCGGCCTGGTGCAGATGACGCGCAAGCGAGTGGGCCAGGGACTGTTGGAGTCCTACAGCGAGCCGTGCGAGGCCTGCAGCGGACGCGGCGTGGTCCTGTCGGACCTCGATCCGAAGCCGGCCAAGAACGAGCACCGGCGGCACAACGAGGCCCAACTCGTCGCCGAGGCCGCCCGTAAGGCAAAGGAACGCGCGGCGGCCAAGTCAGACGATAAACCTCAACTTGAGGGTGAGACTTCTGTCGGCGAGGCAGATGCGCAGGCGCCGGTTTCGGCGCAAGACGCGGGAGATGGCCGACACGCCCCGAGCCCGGACGACTCAAGCCCGGACGACTCAAGCTCGGACGACGTGGTGGTCGAGGTCTCGACGGCAGACGGCTCCGACACCGACGGCTCAACGGCTGATTCGGGGACGGACGGCTCGACGGACGACTCACAGGGGTCGCACGCCCCCGACGGGGATGGCGCTGAGCGGGGCGTCCAGACGACCGACGAGCAGGGTTCACCGGGACGCGAGCCTGCCCCGGGGGACGAGCCTGACTCGCACGACGCCGACCGCGTCACGCCGACGGAGGACTCGGCGGTCGAGGCGCAGGACGCGCGCTCCGATGAGTCCGATGAGCAGGGCGCTGACCACGTGACCTCGGCTCAGGACCCGGCGGTGGACGCGCAGGAAGCGCCGACCGACCAGCATGACGCCGACCGCGAGTCAGTTTGACCTGGAACCAGGTTGATCCGTAACCTTGAGGGTCGGCGTGCCAGCGCGCCATCGCTGTGCGCCCTCGGGTGAACCACGACGGTTCGTCTCCGCGCGCACATCCAGGTTTCACACTACGAAGGTGGTTACAAGCGTGTACGCGATCGTCCGGGCGGGTGGCCGGCAGGAGAAGGTGGCCGTCGGTGACGTGCTCACGGTAGACCGGGTGGCCGGCGATGCGGGTAGCACCGTCGAGCTCACTCCAGTGCTCCTCGTCGACGGTGAGAAGGTGACCAGCGACGTGGCAGAACTTGCCAAGGTCAAGGTCAGTGCCGAGGTCGTTGAAGAGACCAAGGGACCCAAGATCACCATCCTGCGTTACAAGAACAAGACCGGTTACCGTCGGCGTCAGGGCCACCGGGCCAAGCTGACCCGCATCAAGGTCACCGGCATCGACGCCTGACCGGCGCCCGCGACTAACTTTCGAGGAGACATTCGAGATGGCACACAAGAAGGGCGCGAGCTCGACCCGTAACGGCCGGGACTCCAACGCGCAGCGGCTCGGTGTCAAGCGATACGGGGGCCAGCTCGTCAAGGCCGGCGAGATCATCGTCCGTCAGCGCGGCACCCACCACCACCCCGGTGTCAACGTCGGCCGGGGCAAGGACGACACCCTGTTCGCGCTGGCCGAGGGAACCGTGGAGTTCGGTACCCGCCGGGGTCGCCGCACGGTGAACGTCGTAGCCGTCGACTGACCGCGAGGCGCCGCGCGCCCGTCGCGACACAATGGGGTGAGTCCACGAGGGCTCACCCCATTTCGCATTCCTCATCGCTGCCCGACCACGGGCAGTGCACGCCACCAGAAGGAAACATGTCTCGATTCGTCGACAGGGTGAGCCTGAACGTCGTCGGCGGCGACGGCGGCAACGGCTGCGCCTCGGTTCACCGGGAGAAGTTCAAACCCCTTGGCGGCCCGGACGGCGGCAACGGCGGACGCGGCGGGGACGTCGTCCTCGTCGTCGACCCGTCCACCACGACCCTGCTGGAGTACCACCACGGCCCGCACCGGCGAGCCCAGCGCGGCAACCAGGGCGAGGGGGGTCTGCGGCACGGCCGCAACGGCGACGACGTCGAGTTGAAGGTGCCCAGCGGCACCATCGTGAAATCCCGCGACGGGGAAGTGCTCGCCGACCTGATCGGCGCCGGCACCCGGCTGGTCATCGCTCATGGCGGCCGCGGCGGCCTCGGCAATGCCGCCCTCGCCAGCCAGCGGCGCAAGGCTCCGGGCTTCGCGCTGCTCGGCGAGCCGGGCGAGGAACGCGACGTCGTCCTGGAGCTGAAGTCCATCGCTGACATCGCCCTGGTCGGCTTCCCCAGCGCAGGCAAGTCCTCCCTCATCGCGGTCATCTCCGCGGCCCGGCCGAAGATCGCCGACTACCCCTTCACCACCCTAGTGCCGAATCTCGGCGTGGTCGAGGCCGGCGACGTGCGCTTCACCGTCGCCGACGTACCGGGCCTCATCCCGGGAGCGTCCGAGGGCAAGGGCCTGGGTCTGGAGTTCCTGCGGCACGTGGAACGGTGCGCCGGGATCGTGCACGTGCTCGATTGCGCCACGCTCGAACCCGGGCGCGACCCGATCAGCGACCTGGAGGCCCTGGACGCCGAACTGGCCGCCTATCCGGTGGATCCGGACGCCTCCGGCGAGGCCGTGCCGCTGACCGAGCGGCCCCAGCTGGTCGCGCTCAACAAGATCGACGTGCCGGACGCCAAGGACCTGGCCGATCTGGTCCGCCCGATCCTGCAGGAGCGCGGATACCAGGTCTTCGAGATCTCCACCCGCACCCGCGAGGGCCTGCGCCCACTGACCTTCGCGATGGCCGACCTGGTCCAGCAGGCCCGTCAGGCGGCACCCGTCCTGGAGCCGGCCCCGATCGTCTTGCGGCCCACCGCAGTCGACGACACCGGTTTCACGATCAAGGTCGAGGGTGACCCGGAACGCCCGGGGGAGAAGGCTTTCCGAGTGCGTGGGGTCAAGCCCGAGCGGTGGGTGCGGCAGACCGACTTCAGCAACGACGAGGCCGTGGGGTACCTCGCCGACCGGCTGGCCCGGCTCGGCATCGAGGAGGAACTGCTGAGGTCCGGGGCGGTCGTCGGCTCCACGGTGCTCATCGGCCCGCCGGAGAACGCCGTCGTCTTCGATTGGGAGCCGACCCTGGTGTCCGGGGCCGAGCTGCTCGGCGGGCCCCGGGGCAGTGACCCCCGGCTGGCCGAACAACACCGTGCCTCCCGGGCCGAGCGCCGCGCCGATCACCTCGACCGGCGGGCCGCCAAGGACGCCGCCCGTGACGAACTGGCCGCCGAGCGACGGGCCGGCCTGTGGACCGATCCCGAACTGCACGAGGATTCGGCGGACCCGGACGACTCCGGATCGCAGCAGCCGCACACGAGCGTCGAGTCGGGCGAGCCGGGAGACGAGCAGCCATGAACGCACGGGCGCCGCTCGCCCCGGTGGCCGAGCGACGCGGCATCCCGGCAACGGGTGAGGTGGTCCGGTCCGCGTTCCGGCGGGGATCGCGCCGGTCACGCCCCGACCAGCTGGCGCGGGGGTGGCGTCGGTGAACCCGCCCGCGTTGAGCCCCGACCCGGGGGGTGAGTTGGCGGCAGCCGAACGGGTCGTGGTCAAGGTCGGCTCGTCCTCGCTGACCAGCGCGGCGGGCGGCATCGACATCGACCGGCTCAGCGCCCTGGTGGACCTGCTGGCGCGTCGACGGGCGGGAGGCAAGGAGGTCGTGCTGGTCTCGTCCGGGGCGATCGCCGCGGGCCTAGCCCCACTCGGGTTGGCTCGCCGACCCACCGACCTGGCCACCCAGCAGGCCGCTGCCAGCGTCGGGCAGGGGCTGCTGCTGGCCAACTACACCCGAGCCTTCGCCGAGCGGTCATTGCGGGTGGGGCAGGTGCTGCTGACCGCGGACGACATGGTCAGGCGACAGAACTACCGCAACGCCCAGCGGACGCTGTATCGGTTGCTGCAGTTGGGGGTGGTGCCGATCGTCAACGAGAACGACACGGTGGCCACCCAGGAGATCCGGCTCGGTGACAACGACCGGCTCGCCGCACTGGTGGCCCACCTCGTGCACGCCGACGCGCTGGTGCTGCTGTCCGACGTCGACGCCCTCTACGACGGGCCCCCGTCCAAGCCGGGCAGCAGCAGGATCGAGCGGATCCGCGGTGACGAAGACCTGCAGGGGGTGCAGATCGGGACGACCGGGGCCGCCGGGGTGGGCACCGGCGGAATGGTCACCAAGGTGCAGGCGGCCAGGATGGCCACCGGCTCGGGGATCCCGACGATGCTCACCAGCACCGCACTGGCCGAGGCCGCCTTGGGCGGGGGGCCCGTGGGCACGTGGTTCGATCGCACCGGCCGGCGAGTGCCCACCAGGTTGCTGTGGCTGCGGCACGCGGCCGAACCGCGGGCCCGGTTGGTGCTGGACCCCGGTGCGGTACGCGCCATCACTCGAAAGGGCGCCTCGCTGCTGGCCGCCGGGGTGATTCGGGCCGAGGGTTCCTTCGACGAGGGAGATCCGGTGGACCTGTGCGACGAAAGCGGTCACATCGTGGCCCGGGGGCTGGTCAACTATTCCTCGGACGATGTGCCGGAGATGCTGGGCCGGTCCAGCGCTGAGCTGGCTGCCGACCTCGGGTCTGGGTACGGGCGCGAGCTCGTCCACCGTGACGTGATGGCGGTGCTCGCGCACTGAACCTGGGTGACCACCCACAAGCCGAGGAGGATGGGATCGTGCCGGAACCGACGCCGCTGCACGGTCGTGGTCGGCGCCCACGTGCGGTCGGCCTCTGGCGGGTGTGCCTGACCGTGGCAGGCGAGGTTCGCAGCCTGGACGAGGTGGCCGAGGCGATGGCCCGGCTCGACCACCAGTCACCCTTCCTGGCCGCGATCCGCTACGACACGCGCCATGCCCGGATCACCTACTGGGACGAGGCGGACGTGCTCGAGGACGCCGCCGCGATGGCCCTGCGGCTGTGGCTGGATCACCGTGACTCCGCCGGACTGCCGGACTGGAAGCCGATCGGCCTGGAGGTGCTGGACCGGCAGACCTACGTCGCCCGCGGCGCTCCCGAGCCGACGGTGGCCGTGACCGGAGATATCCGTCCGTTCTGATCCGTCGCCGGCGCGGGCAACCACGGTCCGAGGTGATTGGTGCCGAGCACGGGTCACAGTTGCCATAGGCGGCTCGTCGTGCTGCCGTAGGCTGGCCCGGTGTCCATGAGTTCCTCGCCAGCCACGTCCGCAGCAGCACCACCCGCGCCGTCGTCATCTCAGGCCGGTGAGACCGGCGCGGCACCTCAGGTCGCGGCGGAACCGGGCGATGCAACGGTGAGCGCAGCGGCAGGCGGCGAGCCGGCGAGCCCGGCCACCTCCGAGTCCGCCGAGGCGGGGGTCCGCGGGCTCGCGATCAGCGCCCGGGCCGCCAGCAAGGCGCTGGCCACCGCCACCGCCGCCCGCAAGAACGAGTCGCTGCTGGCGATCGCCGACGCCCTGGTGGGCGCCACCGACGAGATCGTCGCCGCGAACGCCGTCGACGTCGAACGCGAACGTGCCGCCGGGATGAGCCCGGGCCTGCTCGACCGGCTCACCCTGGACCCGCAGCGCGTGGCCGGCATCGCCGACGCGGTCCGGGAGGTGGCCGCCCTGCCGGACCCGGTGGGGGAGGTGCTGCGTGGTCAACGCCTGCCGAATGGGTTGCGGCTCAATCAGGTTCGGGTGCCGATGGGCGTGGTCGGGATGATCTATGAGGCTCGCCCGAATGTCACCGTGGACGCCGCCTGCCTGGCGCTGAAGTCGGGCAATGCGGTGCTGCTGCGCGGTGGGTCCGCGGCCGAGGCCACCAACCGGGTGATCGTGCGGGTGCTGCGCCGGGCCCTGGAGCAGGTGGGCCTGCCCGGCGACCTGGTGGCCACGGTGGACGCCTACGGCCGGGCTGGGGCCACCGCGCTGATGCGGGCCCGCGGCCTGGTGGACGTGCTCATTCCCCGCGGCGGTTCCGGCCTGATCCAGGCCGTGGTCAACGACTCGCTGGTACCGGTGATCGAGACCGGCGTGGGTAACTGCCACGTCTATCTGGACGCCACTGCGCCGGCCCAGATGGCCCGCGACATCGTGCTGAACTCCAAGACCCACCGGGTCGGCGTGTGTAATGCCGCCGAGACGGTGCTCGTCCACATCGATCACGTCGAGGACGGCCTGCTCGCCGACGTGCTGACCGATCTGAGCGCGGCCGGGGTGCGGATCCACGCCGATCCGCTCACCGCCGGCGTCGCCGAGGCGGCCGGGGTGTCTGCCGAGCCGGCCACCGAACACGACTGGGAGACCGAGTATCTGGCGATGGAGGTGGCGGTGCGGGTGGTGGATTCCCTGGACGCTGCGCTCGCCCACATCGGCCGGTACTCCAGCGGTCACACCGAGGCGATCGTCACTCGCGATCTCGATGCGGCGGACCGGTTCGCCGCCGAGGCCGACTCGGCCGCCATCATGGTCAACGCCTCCACCAGGTTCACCGACGGGGGGATGCTGGGACTCGGCGCCGAGATCGGCATCTCCACGCAGAAGCTGCACGCCCGCGGCCCGATGGGGTTGGCCGAATTGACCACCACCCGGTGGGTGGTGCGCGGCGACGGGCACGTGCGTCCGTGACCGGCCCGGAGGCGGACGCCCGCGAGCCCAGCCTGTGGGAGCGTCAGGTGGCCAAGGATCCGGGGCATTCGCAGTGGTACATCGAGCGGTTCCGTGGCCTGGCCGCAGACGGGGTGGACATCGTCGGGGAGGCCCGGCTGATCGATGCGATGATCCCGCGTGGCTCGCGGGTGCTGGACGCCGGCTGTGGCCCGGGACGCCTGGGCGGGTACCTGCACACGGCGGGGCACCACGTCGTCGGGGTGGACGTCGACCCGGCACTCATCGAGGCAGCCCGCCAGGACCATCCAGGGCCGCGCTGGCAGGTGGCCGATCTGAGCACGCTGGAGTTGGGCGAGTTCTTCGACGCCATCGTGTGCGCCGGGAACGTCATGACCTTTGTGGCTCCCAGCACCCGACGGGCAGTGTTGACGCGGCTGGCGGCGCACCTGCGCCCCGGCGGCCAGGAGAGCCCGGCGGGCCGGCTGGTGGTCGGCTTCGGCAGCGGCCGGGGATACCCGTTCGCGGAGTTCGAGACGGACGTGACCGCCGCGGGACTGGCCGTGGATCACCGGTTTGCCACCTGGGACCTGCAGCCGTTCACGACCGTGGAGGGGTCCGCCGCGGCCAGTGACTTCCTCGTCGCCGTGCTGCGGGCCGCCCGGTAGCCGCCGTCCGCCTCATCTAGGGTGACTTCTCATGGCTGACGCTTCGGGACTCGACTGGACGGCGCCCGGCGCCTACGAAGTCTCGCCCGGCGTCCACCGGATCCCGCTGCCCTTGCCGACCGACGGCCTGCGCGCGGTGAACGTCTACTGCATGGAGACCGAGCACGGCCTGACCCTCATCGACGGTGGCTGGGCCATCGAGCCCGCTCGCCGCGACCTGGAGCGGGCGCTGGCCTCGATCGGCAGACACCCCCGGGACATCACCTCGTTCCTCGTCACGCACTCCCACCGCGACCATTACACCCAGGCGGTGAGTATCCGCCGGGAGTTCGGGCGAGCGGTCGTGTCGTTGGGCACCGGCGACAAGCCCACCATCGATCTTGCCTCCAGCGGAGCGGATTTCCCGTACGACGCGCGCCTGCGCGCGTGCGGGGCGTTCGACGTGGCGCGCACCTGGGGCGAGTGGGCGGGGGAGAACCGGCCGGTGGCAGCCGATTGGCAGCCTCCCGACCGTTGGCTCGATGGTGAGCAGACCCTGACGGTCGGTTCGCGCACCCTGCAGGCCGTCCCGACGCCCGGACACACCGCGGGTCACTTCGTCTTCGCCGATCACCAGGCCGGGGTGCTCTTTGCCGGCGATCATGTGCTGCCCACGATCACACCGTCGGTGGGTTTCGACGGCGCACCGGACACCCTGCCGCTGGTGGACTATCTCGCCTCGCTCGCCACGGTCCGGGCGCTGGCGGACCTTCGTCTGCTCCCCGCGCATGGAGACGTCGGTGGCAGCACCCACCGCCGGATCGACGAGTTGCTCGCTCACCATGAGGTGCGCCTTGCCCTGTCCCTGCAGGCTGTGCGCGCGGGGAGCCGCACACCATTCGAGGTGGCGCGAACCCTGCCGTGGACGGGACGGCAGCGGGCCTTCGACGAACTGGGCGTCTTCGACGCGGGCCTGGCGGTGATGGAAACCAAGGCCCATCTCGACGTTCTGCAGACTCGGGCCGAGGTGAGCCGCGAGATCGAGGACGGGCTGTGGATGTATGACGTGCTGCCCCGCCCGGCGACGGACTGACCACGACGCGGGAGCCGTCAAGGGCGTGCGGGGTGTGGTCCGCCTTCGCCGACCGTGACGCGATACCGTGTGGCGTTGTTTCCCTCGCGTGCCCGGTGCTGCGTGCAGATCCGGTCGCGTAGCCCGTCGAGTACGGCACGGCCCGTCCGAGCCAGCGGAGGTACTGATGTCTCACACCTTGGCTGCGGTGTTCACCGCCGCGACCACCGAGGCCGAGACCCACGTGGTCAACGAGTTGCCGTTCCCACCGGCGGCCTTCGGCATTCTCGCGCTCGTGCTGTGGGCGGCACTGCTCGCCCTCGCCTGGTCGTTCCGTAGCGTCGGCACCCGGCACGACTGAGGTGCGCCGGATCGGGGTGATGGGCGGCACCTTCGACCCGATCCATCACGGCCACCTGGTGGCGGCCAGCGAGGTCGCCGCGCGCTATCGGTTGTCCGAGGTCGTCTTCGTGCCTACCGGCCGACCCTGGCAGAAGGCGGGTTCGCAGGTCACCGAGCCCGAGCACCGTTATCTGATGACGGTGATCGCCACCGCCTCCAATCCTCGGTTCACGGTGAGCCGGGTCGATGTCGACCGCGAAGGCCCCACGTTCACCATCGACACCTTGCGAGATCTGCACTCCCAGCGTCCTGATGACGAGTTGTTCTTCATCACCGGCGCCGACGCCCTGGCTCAGATCCTGTCCTGGAAGGACGTCACCGAGTTGTGGGATCTGGCGCATTTCGTCGGGGTGACGCGTCCCGGGCACACTCTGTCGGACTCGGGGTTGCCCGCCGACCGGGTTTCGCTCATGGAGGTGCCGGCGATGGCGATCTCGTCCACGGATTGCCGGTCGCGGGTGGCCGCCGGTCAGCCGGTCTGGTACCTGGTGCCGGACGGCGTGGTGCAGTACATAGCCAAGTACAGGCTCTACCGGCGTGAGGAGCCGGGGCTGAGCTGAGCGAAGGTCCCGTGGGAGGACAGCCAAGTACAGCTCTACCGGCGTGAGGAGTCGGGGTTGAGTTGAGCGAAGGTCCCGTGGGGGGACAGCCAAGTACAGGCGTGAGGCGCACCACCCCGTGCTGTCACGAATCCGGTCAAGTCAGGCCAGTTGTCCGCCGATGACCCGAGCGTGACGTCCCGACACGACCACTCTGCGTCCAGCCCCGATCTGGGGGCCGACCCGCACCCCGAGGCAGCCGAGGGCACCGGCGCGATCGCCCGGCAGCATTACGGCGGTCACGACGATCTGCACCCTGCCGACGGGGCTGCCCACGAGCGCGGCCACCCTGCCGCTGACGACCCTGCCGTCAACGACATGGACGAGCACGGCGAGGTCGTCGACGACGTGGACGTGGACGACCTAGACGGGGACGACTCAGACGAGGATGGGCACGATCCGGACGCCTCGGACCATGATCCTGGCGATCTCGTCCCCGATGTGCCGCACCGCGCGCACCGCAGGCTGTGGCCGCTGGTGACCGGGGTGCTCGTGGTGGCCGTGGCCGCTGCGGCCGGGGGAGTGTGGTGGACCCAGCGCAGCGAGCCGCAAGCCGCGCCGGCACCGGCTCCGGCGCCCGAAAGGCACAGCCTGTTCGTCTCCGTGGCCACCAACGACAACCAGCTGGTGGACGGGCTGCTGTACGTGGACGGCCCGGACGCTACGTCCGTGGTGACGCCCGGCACCCTCATCGCCGACGTTCCCACCATGGGCAGCGCGCCACTGTCCGCCGCCCTGCCGCTGGGAACCGAGATCCCCGGCCTCGTGGTCTCCGACGCCACCGGTCTGCGGGTCGACACGTCGTGGACTCTCTCGATGGACGCGATGGCGTCCATCATCGACAGCGAGGGAGGTGTCACGGTGGATGTGGACGTGCCGGTGCAGGCCGGTGACGTGACGCTCACCGCCGGACCGGAGCAGAAACTCACCGGACCGCAGGCCCTGACCTTTGCCACGTGGACCGCCACCGGTGAGTCCGGCGCTGCGCAGGACGCCCGGCTCAGCGAGGTGAGCAGTGCGATGTTGGCCGCGCTGCCGCAGGATCGGGCCGGTATCGAGGCCCTGTTGGCGGGGGTGCCAGGCAGCACCACCGTGTCCGCCGCCGACCTGGCCGAACAACTGCTAGAGGTGCGGGCATCCCTGGCGCAGGACGACTTCGCGGCCGCCCTGTTGCCTACTGTGGACGCTCCGCGTCCGGATGTGCCGGACGGCCTGGCCGTGGACCGGACGACCTTGGCGCAACTCGTGTCGAGCAGACTGCAGGGGCTGGAGTTGTTCCAGCCTGGGGTGGCCGGGCGGGTCAGCCTGCAGAACGCCACCGGTGTCACGGACATGGAATTGGCCGCGCGCCGCCGGCTCATCGACGCCGGCTACGACTTCGGCTGGCGCGGCTTGGCCCAGCCGACGATGGCCACCACGATCGTCATGGTCCCCACCAACGCCTCGGATGATCTCGCGGCCGGGCGACGGGTTGCCACCACGCTTGGCCTGCCGGACGCGCAAGTGGTCGCCTCGGCGCTGGTGCCCACCGGGGGAACGGCCTTCGTGCTGCTGGGTGAGGACTTCTTCGCGGTGTCCGCGCAGGACGCGGCAGCAGCCCAGGAGGCAGCGGGCTCGGGTGACGACCTGGGTGCCGAGTCGGGTGAGGGGGCGGCCACTGATCCCGCTGCTGGTGACCCGGCCGCTGGTGACCCGGCTGCAAGTGACCCGGCTGCTGGCGACCCAGCTGCGGGTGCGGGTACCGAGCCGAGCCCGGCCGAACCTGGAGCAGACCCGGCCGCCGGTGATCCAGCAGCAGCCGACCCAGCCGCAGCCGACCCAGCAGCAGCCGACCCAGCCGCTGGAGATCCGGGAGCGGGCGGGTAGTACCTGCGGCGGGGGCCACCCGTCGTTGTCCGGTCGTGTCGGGGCAGCGCAGGCGGGGCTTGGTCGGGTACCCAGCCAGGAGGGTCGATCGTCACGTCACCAGGCTCATGAGAAGGTGGCGGGCTCATGAGAGGCTACGGGGTGCCGAACGTGCCCGCGCTCAGTCGTCTGAGCGCGACCGGACTCAACCAAGGAGTGTCGTGACCGCTTCGCCGCGTGCCGTCGAACTTGCTGTCGCCGCCGCCGAGGCGGCCGCGGACAAACTCGCCACCGAGATCCTCGCCCTTGATGTCAGCGAGCAACTCGTCATCACCGATGTCTTCGTACTCACCGCCGCCGAGAACGATCGCCAGGTGCGGGGTGTGGTCGACGCCATCGAGGACCGGCTGAGGTTGCTGGGTGCCAAGCCGGTGCGCCGGGAGGGCCTGAAGGACGCGCGGTGGGTGTTGCTCGACTACGACGACATCGTCGTGCACGTTCAGCACGCCGAGGATCGTGAGTTCTACGCGCTCGAGCGGCTGTGGAAGGACTGCCCGGCCATCGAGCTGCCCGAGTCGGTGACGGCGGAGCGGCGCTGATGGCCGCGGATCGGCTGATCCTCGTCCGCCACGGACGCACCGCATCCAATGCAGCGGGAGTGTGGCAGGGGCACCTGGACACTCCCCTGGACGAGGTCGGGCACAACGAATCGCATTCGGCCGCGACGGCGCTGTGTCCGCTGGAGCAGCCCTCACGGATCGTGTCCTCGGACCTGAAGCGGGCGATGGCCACGGCCGCGCCGATGGCCGCAGCCTGGGGGCTGCAGGTCGAGCTGGACCCGCAGTTGCGGGAGGTGAACGCCGGGGCTTGGGAGGGCCTGGGGCGGGCCGAGATCCACGCGCAGTGGCCGGACGACCTGGCCGCGTGGAAGGCCGGGCACGACGTGGCCATCGGTGGTGCCGAACGGATGAGCGAGGCAGGGGCCCGGGTGGCCCGCCGGCTCACCGAACTCGTCACCGAGACCGACGGCACTCTCGTCGTGGTGAGCCATGGCGGGGCGATCCGGATGGCGGTGCTGGTGCTGCTCGGGCTGCAAGAGGCTCCCGGCCGGGCCCTGCGGACGATGCGCAATGCGCACTGGGCGGTGCTCATCCGGGGTGCGTCCGGGACGTTCTCCCTGGACGGCTGGAACCTCGGACCCGAGCTCACCGCAGCCAACCCCGCCATGCCCTGAACCGGTTTGGCTCGCCCGGGCCGGTGCCCTATGATTCTGGAGTTGCCTTCGCGGCACGGGGCTGTAGCGCAGCTGGTAGCGCACCTCCATGGCATGGAGGGGGTCAGGGGTTCGAGTCCCCTCAGCTCCACAATCGAAGACGTACTAGAACTCCTGACATCGGTGGAAGCCAGTGTTGGCGCGAGTGCGGCGAACGGCTCAGCGAGTTTGATCGTCGCGCTCTCGTCTTCGCTGATCTCGATGCCTTGGTGAACGCTTGGTTCGCCAGTCGCTTGCCTTGATCGTTGGTGCGCGCGTACAGGGTCGCGCAGTCGACGAGCAGGCTGAGCGCGGTGCTGAGGTGCTTGCGTGAACCCTCGTGCTGGTCGTGTTCGCTGGCGAGGCGGCGGTCGATGTCAGCAAGCCCGGCTCGGATGCGGTCTTGGTGCCGTTTGAGGGTTTCCAGGTCGATGGCGTCGGCGAAGTGTGCGGCGAGCAGCTTGTCGCTCTCGTTCGCCAGGCGCTTGCGGTTCTCTGTCAGCTCGGCCAGTTCCTGTGAGCGAGAGGCGAGCCGTTCATCGAACGCTGCCTCGACCTGTGCCGCGAGCGCGGCGTACTGCTCTTCGGTGATCGAGATGTCTCGGTAGCAGTCCGCGATCAACTGCTCGGCGATACCAACCGGCACGGCCCGCCGGGTGCAGTTCTTCCGTTTGGAGGCCCGACCGAGCACACGTAGTAGGCATAGCGCACGCCTTGCTTGTTGGCTGGGTAGTCCAGTTGCATCCGTGACCCGCACTTGCCACAGAACAGGGAGCCCTTCAGGTAGTGGTCGCGCGTGCGGCGGCGCTCGGCGGCGATCTTGCGGGAGTCGAGTAGCCGCTGGACTCGATGCCATGTCTCAACATCGACCAGCGGTTCGTGGGTGCCGGACTGCTCGGCTCCCTTGTAGCGCACGATGCCGATGTAGTACGGGTTGCGCAGCATCGAGAAGCACGTGGAACGGCCCACCGGCCCGGACGGGCGCTTCGGCATGGGTACGGTCGTGAGTTCGCGCGCAGTGGCCTCGGTGAGTAGGCTGACGAGGGTGTGCTCGCCGGTTGCGTACTGCTCGAACACCCACCGCACCAGCGGGGCGCGCTTTGCGTCGATCTCGACGGTACGGTACTCGCGGCCTTGCTCGTCACGCTTGCGGACGTTGAGGTAGCCGATCGGTGCTCGTATCGGGGTTCCGCCGGTCTCGAACTTCTGGTTCAGGCCCTTGCTGACCTCGGATGCGAGGTTCTTGGAGTAGAACTCCGCGATGGAGGACATGATGCCGTGCAGCAGCATCCCCGAGGGCGTCTCGTCGATGTTCTCCGTCGCCGACACGAGCATCACACCGGCGTCTTGGAGCGCGAGGTGGATCGTCACGTCGTCGGCGCGGTTACGGGCGAGGCGATCGACCTTGTGCACGATGCAGTAGGCCACCCGGTTGGCCTTGACGAACTGGATCATCCGCGTCAGCTCGGGCCGATCGGCGGACTTCGCCGAGGCCCCGGCGTCGACGAACTCCTCGATGATCGTCGCTCCGAGCGCTTGGGCTTTGCGCAGGTTGGCCTCACGCTGCGCGGGGATCGAGAACCCTTCGTCGGTGCCGCCCCGTTCGGCTTGCTCGCGGGTGGACACCCGCAGGTACGACACGGCGAGTGCGGTGCCGGGCGCGGGCGGGCTGATGAGGCTGCTCACGGGATCGCAGCGATCGACGGTGGCAGTTGCG